>DATKCK010000078.1:0-101761 GCA_035513215.1 Gammaproteobacteria bacterium
GCCGATCGCGATGGAAGAGGGCCTCCGGTTCGCGATACGCGAGGGCGGCCGCACGGTCGGCGCCGGCGTGGTCTCGAAGATCATCGACTAGGGTATTCGGGGTCAGACCCCATTTCTTGAAGAAATGGGGTCTGACCCCAAGAAAGGCGGGCTCAAACCCCAGGGAAACGCAAACATGGCGACAAACCAGAACATACGGATACGGCTCAAAGCCTTCGATCATCGCCTGATCGACAACTCCGCGCGTGAGATCGTCGAGACGGCCAAGCGCACGGGCGCCACGGTCAAGGGCCCGGTGCCGCTGCCGACGAAGATCGAGCGCTTCACGGTGCTGATCTCGCCGCACGTCAACAAGGATGCCCGGGACCAGTACGAGCTTTTGACGCACAAGCGCCTCATGGACATCGTCGATCCGACCGACAAGACCGTTGATGCCCTGATGAAGCTCGAGCTGCCGGCCGGGGTCGACGTCCAGATCAAGCTGAATTAGTGGTCCGGAGGGGCGGTCCGGCGTTGAAAGCGGCCTTGGCCCTGCTATACTGCCGGGCTCCGTCGTGGTCCGGCAGGTCACTCCCGCCGGGCCCGTTTTTGCGTCTGGGCCCCGGAGGCCCGGTCCACAGGGGAGTTTCGAGGGCAGGTCGCGGGCCCCAAGGCGCGGCCGGCCCCGGGTGCCAGCACGTGCTATGCCGCGCTGGCTGAAGCGCCGGCCTGTGTAGTCGGTGCGGATACAGAGGTAAGAAAATGCCAATCGGTCTGGTGGGCCGAAAATGCGGTATGACCCGCATTTTCACGGAGGCGGGCGAATCCATTCCCGTCACTGTCATAGAGGCCCGGCCCAACAGGGTCACCACATTGCGAACGCGGGATCGCGACGGCTATCGCGCCGTGCAGGTCACCGTCGGCGATCGGTCCGCCGCGCGTCTGACGAAGGCCGAGGCCGGCCATTTCGCGAAGCTCGGCGTCGAGGCCGGCGAGGGTCTTTGGGAGTTCCGTCTCGACGAATCCGAGGGCGAGGACCTTGGTCCGGGCAGCGAGATCAAGGTCGATCTGTTCGAGCCCGGGCAGCGCGTCAATGTCGTCGGCACGAGCAAGGGCAAGGGGTTCGCCGGTACGGTCAAGCGGCACAATTTCAGGACCCAGGACAACTCGCACGGCAATTCGCTGTCGCACCGCGCGCCGGGATCGATCGGCCAGAACCAGACGCCGGGCCGCGTATTCAAGGGCAAGCGGATGTCGGGTCAGATGGGCAACGTCCGGCGAACGGCCGAGAACCTCGAGGTCGTGCGCGTCGATGCCGACAGGAATCTGATCCTGATCAAGGGCGCCGTGCCGGGCGCGCCGAGCGGGACGGTCATAGTCCGGCCGACGAGCAAGTCGGCCTGAGTGAGGCGGTGAGGCGATGAAGGTTCAGGTTCAAGGCAGCGAGAAAAGCGTTGAGTTCGGCGACGCGACTTTCGGCGCAAGCTTCAATGAGCCGCTCGTGCATCAGGTCGTCACGGCTTACCTCGCCGGCCAGCGCTCGGGCACGAAGGCGCAGAAGCGGCGGTCGGACGTGCGCGGCGGCGGTGCCAAGCCGTGGCGCCAGAAGGGAACCGGGCGCGCTCGCGCCGGCACCAGCCGCAGCCCGCTGTGGGAGGGCGGCGGCGTGACCTTTGCCGCCCGGCCGCGGAATTTCGCCCAGAAGGTCAATCGCAAGATGTATCGGGCGGCGCTGCGCTCAGTGCTGTCGGAGCTGCTGCGCCAGGAGCGCCTGCTGCTGGTCGAGTCCTTCGCCGTCGACCAGCCGAAGACCAAGGTCGTCAGGGCGAAGCTCGCCGAGCTCGGTGTCGATCAAGGCCTGCTCGTCGTCGAGGCTTTCGATCAGAATCTCTGGCTCGCGACGAGAAACCTGCCGGACGTGTTCTGTTTACAGGCGGCGGAACTCGATCCACTGAGCCTCGTCGGCAGCGACAAGGTCGTCATGACGACGGCAGCCGCCAGGCTGATCGAGGAGCGGCTGGGATGAGCGCGATCGCGAACACCGAAAGGCTGACCGCGATCATTCTCGGCCCGCACATCTCGGAAAAATCGACGGCCGTCGCCGAGGGCGCGAGCCAGGTCGTATTCCGCGTCAAGCGGGATGCCACCAAGAGCGAGATCAAGCGCGCCGTCGAGCTCCTCTTCGAGGTCAAGGTCGATGCGGTATCCGTCGTCAGCATGCCCGGCAAGCGTCGCCGATTCGGCATGCGCGTCGGGCGGCAGTCGGCGTGGAAGAAGGCCTACGTCAAGCTCGCTCCGGGGCAGAACCTCGATTTCATCGGCGCCGAGTAGCCGCGAGGATCACCAGTCATGGCACTACGCAAACTGAGACCGATGACGGCTGGCCAGCGCGGCACGGTCCGCGTCGTCAACGCCGATCTGCACAAGGGCGGACCTCACGAGTCGCTGACCACAGTGCTGCCCAAGACTGGTGGCCGCAACAATCAGGGACGCATCACGACGCGCCACCGCGGCGGCGGCCACCGGCGGCACTACCGCGTCATCGACTTCAGACGCGACAAGGACGGGATTCCGGGCAGGGTCGAGCGAATCGAGTACGACCCGAATCGCAGCGCGAATCTGGCGCTCGTCGTCTACCGCGATGGAGAGCGGCGCTACATCCTCGCGCCTAAAGGCGTGGCCGTCGGCGATCCGATCATTGCCGGGACCGAGGCTCCGATCAAGCCGGGCAGCGCGCTGCCGCTGAAGAGCATCCCGGTCGGTACGCAGGTTCACTGTCTCGAGCTCAAGCCTGGCCGGGGCGCCCAGCTTGCCCGCTCGGCCGGCGCCTCGGCGCAGATCGTCGCGCGCGAGGGCGGCTACGTCACCGTGCGCCTGCGCTCGGGCGAGATGCGCAAGGTTCATGTCAATTGCCGGGCGACGATTGGCGAGGTCGGCAACGACGAGCACAACCTGCGCAAGCTTGGCAAGGCTGGTGCCAGCCGCTGGCGCGGCGTCAGGCCGACGGTCCGCGGCGTTGCGATGAATCCCGTCGATCATCCGCACGGCGGCGGCGAAGGCCGCACCTCGGGCGGGCGTCATCCGGTCTCGCCATGGGGCATGCCGACCAAGGGATACAAGACGCGCAAGAACAAGCGAACGCGATCGATGATCGTTCGCGGCAGGAAGCGGAAGTAGAGAATCAAGATGCCACGCTCGATCAGAAAAGGACCGTTCGTCGATTTGCACCTTCTGAAGAAGGTCGAGAAAGCCTCTGCGGTCAACGATCGGCGGCCGATCAAGACCTGGTCGCGCCGCTCGATGATCCTGCCGGACATGGTCGGACTGACGATCGCCGTGCACAACGGCAGGCAGCACATTCCGGTCCTGATCTCCGAGAACATGGTCGGCCACAAGCTCGGCGAGTTCGCCGTGACCCGCACGTTCAGAGGGCATTCCGGCGACCGGAAGGCCAAGGTCTGAGGATCGGAGAACGATGATGGAAGCAAAAGCCCTGCTCCGGTATGCTCGCGTCTCGCCGCAGAAGTGCCGCCTCGTCGCCGATCAGATCCGCGGACAATCCGTTGCCGAGGCGCTCAGGATTCTGCGCTTCAGCCCGAAGAAGGCGGCTGCCATCGTCGTCAAGGTGCTCGAATCCGCGATCGCCAACGCCGAGCACAACCACGGCGCGGACATCGACGAGCTCAAGGTGTCGAGCGTTCGCGTGGACGGCGCGCCGATCCATACGCGCTATCGCGCGCGCGCCAAGGGGCGCGGCGCGCAGATTCTCAAACGCAACAGCCACATCACCGTTCAGGTGGCAGACGAGTAATCGCAATGGGTCAGAAAGTACATCCGATCGGAATCAGGCTCGGCATCACGAAGGAGTGGTCCTCGAAGTGGTATGCCAACTCGCAGACTTTTCCGGGCTTCGTGCACCAGGATTACAGGGTTCGTGAGTTCCTCCAGAAGAAGCTCAAGGACGCCTCGGTCAGTCAGATCCATATCGAGCGCCCGGCGAAGAAGGCACACATTACGATTCATACGGCACGGCCCGGCATCGTCATCGGCAAGAAGGGCGAGGACATCGAAAAGCTGAGATCCGAGGTCGCGGCCTTGCTCGGCATGCCGCTGCACGACGTCAGGCTCAACATCGCCGAGATCCGAAAGCCCGAGCTCGATGCCAAGCTCGTCGCGGAAGGGATCGCCCAGCAGCTCGAGCGCCGCGTTCAGTTTCGCCGCGCGATGCGTCGCGCCGTGACGAACACGATGCGCGTCGGGGCCGAAGGCATCAAGGTCAAGGTTTCGGGCCGGCTCAACGGTGCCGAGATCGCCCGCTCGGAATGGTATCGCGAAGGCCGCGTGCCGCTGCACACGTTCAGGGCCGACATCGACTACGGCCTGGCCGAGTCCAAGACGACCTATGGCGTCATCGGCGTCAAGGTGTGGATCTTCCGTGGCGAGGTATTCGATGCGTCGCCGGAATCGGCCGGCCAGGAGCAGGGCGGCGAGCAGGCGAAGGCCCAGTAGGCGCGCTCACCGCGGGAATCGAGGATCATGCTACAGCCGAAACGCACCAAGTTCAGGAAACAGCAGAAGGGCCGCAATCGCGGGCTGGCGCAGCGAGGCAATGCCGTCAGCTTCGGGGAGTACGGCCTGAAGGCGCTCGATCGCGGTCAGTTGACGTCGCGGCAGATTGAGGCCGGGCGCCGGGCCATGACGCGGCACGTCAAGCGTGGCGGCAAGATCTGGATCCGCGTTTTTCCCGACAAGCCGATCACGAAGAAGCCGCTCGAAGTTCGTCAGGGCAAGGGCAAGGGCAACGTCGAATACTGGGTCGCGCAGATTCAGCCCGGACGCCTGCTGTACGAGATGGCGGGCGTGACGGAAGACGTGGCGCGCGAGGCTTTCAGGCGGGCGGCGGCGAAGCTGCCCGTGCGCACCGTGTTCGTGGAACGGCAGGCAGGCTGATGAAGGGCAAGGGCATCAGAGAGATGACGGCCGAGCAGATCGGTAAGGAGCTGCTCGACTTGCGGCGGGAGCAATTCAATCTGCGAATGCAGCTTGCGACCGGTCAGGGCGTGCGGACTCACGAGTTCGGCCGGATCCGCAAGGACATTGCGCGCCTAAAGACCGTGCTGCGTGAGCGAGAAATCGAGGGAGAAGGTAAGGCTTCATGAGCGCCGACAAGGAAAACGCGGAGCAGAAGACGTCGCGCCGGATCGTCGGCCGTGTCGTGAGCAACAAGATGAACAAGAGCGTCACCGTCTCGGTGGAGCGCCTGGTCAAGCATCCGGTCTACGGCAAGTACATTCGCCGCACGACCAAGATCGTCGCCCATGACGAGGCGAACGAGTGCAAGGAAGGCGACGTCGTCGCGATAAGCGAATGCCGCCCGATTTCCAAGACCAAGGCATGGCGCGTCGTCGAGATCGTCTCGGCTCAGGCAGCCGGTTGAGGATAGCGCAATGATTCAGGCACAAACCGTCCTTCGATCCGCCGACAACAGCGGCGCGCGCCGTCTGATGTGCATCAAGGTGCTGGGCGGCTCGAAACGGCGCTATGCCGGGATCGGAGACATCATCAAGGTCACGATCAAGGACGCAATTCCGCGCGGGCGGGTGAAGAAGGGCGAGATTTACAACGCCGTCGTCGTGCGCACGCGCAAGGGCTTGCGCCGTCCCGATGGCTCGGCGATTCGCTTCGACGGCAATGCGGCGGTTCTGCTGAATAACCGCCTCGAGCCGATCGGCACGCGAATCTTCGGCCCGGTCACGCGAGAGCTCAGGACCAACCGGTTCATGAAGATCATATCTTTGGCCCCGGAAGTGCTTTAGGACGATCAGGCGATGGCAGCGCGAATCAGGAAAGGCGACGAGGTCGTCGTGATCTCCGGCAAGGACAGGGGCCGGCGCGGGTCCGTTCTGCGCGTCTATGACGATGGCCGCGTGCTGGTCGAGAACGTGAACGTGGTCAAGAAGCATCAGCGCGCGAATCCGCAGGCCGGTCAGCCCGGCGGAATCATCAGCAAGGAGATGCCGGTCGACGTCTCCAATGTGATGGTGTTCAACACGCAGGCGGAGAAGGGCGACCGGGTCGGATTCCGCAAGCTGGGCGACGGCAAGAAAGTGCGTTACTTCAAGTCAAACGACGAAGTTCTGGATACCTGACATGAGCCGCTTACAGGAAGTCTACAAGAAGGAAATCGTGCCCCGGCTCATGGAGCGGCTCGAGCTCAAGAACGTCATGGCCGTGCCGCGGATTACCAAGATCACGCTGAACATGGGCGTTGGCGAGGCCCTGGCCGATCGCAAGGCGCTCGACCACGCCATGAACGATCTCGCGATGGTCTCGGGCCAGAAGCCGGTCCCGTGCAACGCGCGCAAATCGGTTGCGGCCTTCAAGGTCAGGGAAGGCTTTCCGATCGGCTGCAAGGTGACGCTGCGGCAGGAGCGAATGTACGAGTTTCTCGATCGACTCATCAATGTGGCGATCCCGCGCGTCCGCGACTTTCGCGGTATCCCGAGCCGCTCGTTCGACGGGCGCGGGAACTTCAGCATGGGCGTGAAGGAACAGATCATCTTTCCGGAGATCGAGTACGACAAGGTCGACTCGATCAGGGGTCTCGACATCTGCATCACGACCTCGGCCAGAACGGACGAGGCGGGCCGTGCGTTGCTCGAGGAATTCAATTTTCCGCTGCGCCAGAAGGCTTGAGGAGCAACGATGGCGAAGAAATCAATGGTTGTGCGTCAGGCGAGGCGATTGCGGACTGTCAAGCGATATGCCGCCAAGCGCAAAGAGCTGCGCCGCATCATCAAAAGTCCCACGTCTTCGGACGAGCAACGCCAGAAGGCGCAGGAGAAGCTCCAGGCATTGCCGCGCGACGCGAGTCCGGTTCGCTTGCGCAACCGATGCGCCATCACGGGGCGGCCGCACGGCTACTACCGCAAGTTCGGCCTCGGCCGTAACAAGCTCAGGGAGTCGACGATGCGAGGAGAGATTCCGGGCCTGTCGAAGGCCAGCTGGTAGATCGAGGCGCAACCGCAATGAGTATGACCGATCCCATCGCCGACATGCTGACGCGCATCAGGAATGCGCAGAAGGCCCGTAAGCAGTTCGTATCGATACCGGCATCGCGGCTGAAGCTCGCGATCGTGGAGGTGCTGAAGCTAGAAGGCTATGTCGATAGCGTGGAAAGCGAAGAAGACGGCGTCCGGCGCTCGATCAGGGTCGGGCTCAAGTATCACAAGAGCGAGCCCGTCATCGAGAGAATCGAGCGGGTGAGCCGCCCGGGCCTGCGCGTCTATTCCGCCGCGTCCGACCTGCCGCGCGTGCAGGGCGGGCTCGGCGTCGCGATCGTGTCGACCTCCGGCGGCGTGATGACGGATCGGCAGGCGCGCGCTCAGGGTCGCGGCGGCGAGGTGCTTTGCATCGTTTCCTGATGCTCGAGGGCGGAAGATGTCGAGAATAGCGAAACAGCCGGTCGGGATCCTGAAGGGCGTCAGCGTCGAGCTCAAGGGCCGTACGTTGTCGGTCAAGGGTCCCCAGGGCGCGCTGTCGATGGACCTCAATTCCGAGGTCAACGTTGCCGAGGAAGCCGACAAGGTCGTGGTCAGCGCGGCTTCGGGCAGCCGCTTCGCCAATGCGATGGCGGGCACGACGCGGGCGCTGATCCAGAACATGGTCAAGGGCGTGCACTCGGGCTTCGAGCGCAAGCTCGAGCTCGTCGGCGTCGGCTATCGGGCGCAGGCCCAGGGCAAGAAGGTCAATCTGACTCTCGGTTTCGCGCATCCGATCGCTTATGAGGTGCCGGACGGCGTGGTCGTGGAGACGCCGAGCCAGACCGAGATCGTGGTGAAGGGCATAGACCGGCAGAAGGTGGGTCAGGTGGCGGCCGAGCTGCGCAGGTTTCGGCCGCCCGAGCCCTATAAGGGTAAGGGCGTGCGCTATGCCGACGAGCGAATCGTGCTCAAGGAAGCGAAGAAGAAGTAGAGGGCAGCGTGGACAAGCGAAGCAGACGTCAGCGGCGCGCGGGAAGATCCCGCACGCGCATCGCACTGAAGGGGATGCACCGGCTTTGCGTGCACCGGACGCCGCGTCACATCTATGCGCAGATCATCGCGCCCGACCGCTGCACGGTCATCGCGGCGGCATCGACGGTGCAGAAGGATCTGCGCGGGAAGGTCAAGTCGACGGGCAACAAGGAAGCGGCCGCGGCCGTCGGCGAGGCGATAGCGGTGCGCGCCAGGGAGAAGGGCATAACGAAGGTCGCGTTCGACCGCTCGGGTTTCCGCTACCACGGCCGCGTCAAGGCGCTGGCCGACGCGGCGCGCGAAGCCGGGCTTGAGATCTAGAGAAAACGGATATGGCAGGTTCTGAAGAGCTACAAGAGAAGCTGGTCGCGGTCAATCGCGTCGCCAAGGTCGTCAAGGGCGGTCGCCAGTTCGGCTTTACCGCGCTGACCGTGGTCGGCGACGGCGAGGGACAGGTGGGCTACGGCTATGGCAAGGCCCGGGAGCTGCCGCTCGCGATCCAGAAGTCCATGCAGGCGGCGCGCCGCAACATGCGTAGCGTTAGCCTGAAGAACGACACGCTGCAATACGATCTCGTCGGCCGCCACGGCGCGACCCGGGTCTTCATGCAGCCCGCCTCCGACGGCACCGGCATCATCGCCGGGGGCGCGATGCGTGCCGTGTTCGAGTGCGCGGGCGTGCGCAACGTGCTCGCGAAGAGCTATGGCTCGCGCAATCCCATCAATGTCGTGCGTGCGACGCTCAAGGCCCTGATGCAGATGCGCTCGCCCGAGGAAATTGCGGCCAAGCGCGGCAAAACGGTCGAAGAGATCAGGTCCTGAGGTTCGACGTGGCGAAACAGCAAAAGCAACTCAAGGTGACGCTGCTCAAGAGCCGCTTTCACCGCAAGCCCGGGCACGCGGAATGCCTCGCGGGGCTCGGCCTGAGGAAGCCGCATCAGAGCGTCATCGTTCCGGATACGCCCGAGCATCGCGGAATGATTCGGCGCGTCGGTTATCTGCTCGATGTCGAGGAAGCTTAAGAAGATGCGGCTCAACGAATTGAAGCCGGCTGGCGGCAGCAGGAAGGACGCGAAGCGCGTCGGCCGCGGCGCCTCGGCCGGCCAGGGCAAAACGGCAGGCCGCGGAGTCAAGGGCCAGAAGTCACGCGCCGGCGGCTATCACAAGACCGGGTTCGAGGGCGGCCAGATGCCTTTGCAGCGGCGCCTGCCGAAGGTCGGCTTTCGCTCGCGCACGGCGGGCGCGACGGTCGAGGTGCGCCTGCAGGAGCTCAGTCGCTTCGCCGGGGAAACGGTCGATCTCGAGGCGTTGAAAAAGGCCCGCATCGTCCCCAGACAGGCTCTGGCGGCGAAAGTCATCGCCTCAGGCAGCATCGACGTCGAGGTCAGACTGACCGGCGTCGGGGCCACGCCCGGCGCCAGGAAGGCCATCGAGGCCGCCGGGGGCAGCGTTACGTAAGGGATCATGGCGAAGTCAACACAATCCAATCCGGCAGCCATGATCGGCGACGTCGCTCGCTTCAGCGAGCTGCGCCAGCGGCTGTTGTTCCTGATCGGCGCCCTGATCGTCTACCGCGTCGGTACGTTCATTCCGGTGCCGGGCATCGATCCGGTCGCGCTCGAGCAATTCTTCGCCGATCAGTCGGGAACCATACTGACGATGTTCAATATGTTCTCGGGCGGCGCGCTCGAGCGCCTGTCCATTTTCGCCCTCGGCATCATGCCCTATATCTCGGCGTCGATCGTCATGCAGATGGCGACGCACGTCATCGAGCCGCTCAAGCAGCTCCGCAAGGAAGGCGAATCAGGGCGGCGCAAGATCATTCAGTACACGCGTTACGGCACCGTGATCCTGTCGTCCTTCCAGGCGATCGCCGCGGCCAGCGCGTTGCAGAATCAGAACGTCGTGCTCAATCCCGGCACGGGCTTCGTTCTGACGGCGGCCGTCACGCTCGTGACCGGGACCATGTTCCTCATGTGGCTCGGTGAGCAGATCACCGAGCGAGGCATCGGTAACGGCATTTCGATGATCATCCTGGCGAGTATCCTGTCCGGCCTGCCTTCCGCGATCGGCGGCACGCTCGAGCTCGTCAGCACCGGCGGCATGAACCAGGCGATGCCGTTCGTGTTCGGTTTCGTGATCCTCGGCGTGACCGCCTTCGTCGTCTTCATGGAGCGGGCCCAGCGTCGAATCACGGTGAATTACGCCAAGCGCCAGCAGGGGCGAAGGCTTTACGCCGGTCAGACGAGCCACCTGCCGTTTAAGATCAACATGTCGGGCGTCATCCCGCCGATCTTCGCTTCGAGCCTGATCCTGTTCCCGGCGACGATCGCGACCTGGTTCGGCACGAGTCAGGCCTATTCCTGGTTGACCGACGTCGCCGCGACGCTGTCGCCCGGCCAGCCGATCTACATTCTGATGTATGCGGGGCTGATCATCTTTTTCTGTTTCTTCTATACGGCGCTGGTCTTTAATTCGCGCGACACGGCCGACAACCTGCGCCGGTCGGGCGCTTTCATTCCCGGGATCCGGCCCGGCCAGCAGACGGCCGACTACATTGATAAGGTGCTGACGCGGCTCACGTTTTGGGGCGCCCTCTACATCACGGCGGTCTGTCTTCTGCCCGAGTTCATGATTCTCAGGTTCAATGTGCCGTTTTATTTCGGCGGCACCTCGCTATTGATCATCGTCGTCGTCTCGATGGATTTCATGTCGCAGCTTCAGGCTCACATGATGACGCATCAGTACGAGGGCCTGATGAAGAAGGCGAATCTGAAGGGCTATGGCCGGCGGCCGACCTGAGGTTTTCCGGAGAGCACGATATGAAAGTCAGAGCATCGGTGAGAAAGATCTGTAGGAACTGCAAGATCATCAGGCGTCGGGGCGTCTTGCGCGTGATCTGCTCGGATCCGCGTCACAAGCAGCGACAGGGCTAATCCCGGCAGAGGAACAGGACTATGGCGCGAATCGCCGGAATCAACATTCCAGTCAACAAGCACGTTGTCGTCTCGTTGACGCACATACACGGAATCGGCCGCAGCCGCGCGCTGGCGGCTTGCCGCGCGGCGTCGATCGAGCCGAGCGCGAAGGTCAAGGATCTCAGCGAGCCCGAGGTTGCCAGACTGCGTGATGTGATCGCGCGCTTCGCGGTCGAAGGCGACCTTCGCCGCGAGGTCGCGATGAATATCAAACGATTGATGGATCTCGGCTGCTATCGCGGCATTCGGCATCGGCGCGGCTTGCCGGTCCGCGGGCAGCGCACGCAGACGAATGCGCGGACTCGAAAGGGGCCGCGACGCGCGATCAGGAAGTAACAGGGAAGGGGCCGACCAGGAGTCGATATGGCGAAACAGCCTGTCAAGACGAAAAAGAAGGTGAAACGGCAGATACTCGATGCCGTCGCGCATATCCATGCGTCCTTCAACAACACGATCATCACGATCACGGACCGCCAGGGCAATGCGCTCGCCTGGGCTACGGCCGGCGGCTGCGGATTCAAGGGCTCTCGCAAGAGCACCCCGTTCGCCGCCCAGGTTGCGGCCGAGAAGGCCGGCACGACGGCCAGGGATTACGGTGTCAGGAATCTCGAGGTGCGGGTCAAAGGCCCCGGGCCCGGCCGCGAGTCGGCTGTGCGCGCACTCAACGCCGTTGGTTTCAGGATCTCTCAGATCGAGGACGTGACGCCGATACCGCACAACGGCTGCAGGCCCCCGAAGAGACGACGAGTTTAGGCAGGAAGGTATGGCGAGATACAGAGGCCCAACGTGTAAGCTGGCCCGTCGCGAGGGCACGGACCTGTTCCTGAAGAGCGGCATCAAGCCGCTCGAGTCGAAGTGCAAGCTCGAGACGCCGCCGGGTGGTCCCGGACAGCGCCGGACGCGTCTGTCCGACTACGGCCTTCAGCTTCGCGAGAAGCAGAAGCTGCGCCGTATGTACGGCATTCTCGAGCGGCAGTTCCGCAACTATTACAAGAAGGCATCGCAGGTCAAAGGGTCGACCGGCGAGAATCTGCTCAGAATGCTCGAGGCCAGGCTAGACAACGTCGTCTATCGCATGGGTTTTTCTGCAACGCGAGCCGAGGCGCGGCAGCTCGTCAGTCACCGCGGCATCCTGGTCAACGAGAAGATCGTCAATATTCCATCCTACCAGTGTAAAGCCGGCGACAAGGTGTCCGTGCGGGAGCGAGCGAAGGCGCAAACGCGGATCCAATCCGCGCTCAATATCGCCGGTCAAGTGGGATTCCCCGATTGGGTCGAGGTCGACGACAAGAAGATGGAGGGAATGCTGAAGGCGCTCCCCGAACGCGACGAGATCCTGCCGGACATCAATGAGAATCTCGTCGTCGAGCTGTACTCCAAGTAACGCGAGTCAGGAAATACGAGCCAGAAAATACGAGGAAGCGCCCAGATGCCAGAATCAGCTACCGAATTTTTGCGGCCGCGCGCTGTCAAGGTACAGCCGCTCGGGCCGAATCGTGCAAGAGTCACCGTCGAGCCTTTCGAGCGCGGCTTCGGCCATACGCTCGGCAATGCGCTGCGACGCGTGCTGCTGTCCTCGATGCCAGGCGCTGCCATCGTCGAGGCCGAGATCGAAGGCGTGCTGCACGAGTACACGAGCATGGAGGGCGTTCAGGAGGACGTCGTCGAAGTGCTGCTGAATCTCAAGGCGGTTGCAATCAAGATGCACAGCCGGGAAGAGGCCGAGCTCACGCTGACAAAAAAGGGTCCAGGCCCGGTGCTCGCCGGCGACATTGCCACCGATCACGATATCGAGATCGTCAACCCGGACCTCGTCATTGTGAACCTGACCCAGGCCGGTGAGGTGCGCGCGTTTCTCAAGGTCGCGCGGGGCCGCGGCTATCGCCCGGCCGCCCAGGCGGCCCTGTTCGAAGAGCAGACGCGTCCGATCGGCCGCTTGCAGCTCGATGCCTCGTTCACGCCGGTCCGCCGCGTCACCTACACGGTCGAGAGCGCGCGCGTCGAGCAGAGAACGAACCTCGACAAGCTGATCCTCGATATCGAGACCAACGGAACGATCGACGCCGAGGAGGCCGTGCGCCGTGCGGGCTCCATCCTGAAGAATCAGCTCGAGGTCTTCGTCGATTTGCAGAGCGAGGAGGAAGCCGGCTACGGGCGCGCCGAGACTCAGATCGATCCGATCCTGATGCGGCCAGTCGACGAGCTCGAGCTGACTGTCCGCTCGGCGAATTGCCTGAAGGCGGAGAACATCAATTACATCGGCGATCTCGTTCAGCGAACCGAGGTCGAGCTCCTGCGCACTCCGAATCTCGGCAAGAAATCGCTGACCGAGATCAAGGAAGTGCTCGAGGTGCACGGCCTCGCGCTCGGTATGCGACTCGACAATTGGCCGCCGGCGGGCCTGCGAGGCGAAGAAGAACGCAGCTCGGTCGCGTTTTAGTTGGGAGAGCATCGATGCGTCATCGCAAATCGGGCCGCAAGCTCGGCCGCAACTCCGCTCATCGCAAGGCGATGTACCGGAACATGGCGGCATCATTGCTCCGGCACGAGACGATCAAAACGACCTTGCCGAAGGCCAAGGAGCTCAGACGCGTCGTCGAGCCGCTGATCACGCTCGCGCGCAACGCCGACGGTTCTCCAGCGGACGCCGTCAGGCGCCGGCGGCTCGCCTTCGATCGCCTGCGCGATGACGTTGCGGTCGGCAAGCTCTTCACCGAGCTCGGGCCCCGCTTCAGGGAGCGGCCGGGCGGGTATCTGCGCATCCTCAAGATGGGCTACCGCGCGGGGGATGCGGCGCCGATGGCGATCGTTCAACTGCTCGATCAACCGGCACCTGACGCCAAGTAAGACCCTCTGTTCGTTTCAGTAGTCCGTCGCACGGGGTGCGGCCACGAACCGGTTTGTCCGAGGGACGCCGGAAGAGGGTGCCTCCGGCTCCGCGGCGGCCATCCCATGCGCTCCCGCACTCTGACTCAATCCCGGTCGGTGCTCTGACGAGCACGGCGGCGTTTGCGTGCGCGTCGCAAGGTCAGGAATTGCCACGGCGCCCGGGCACGGCGGGCGATGCGTTCGATCAGGAGCGGCTTGTGCAGTGCCGCGTCCACGGGCGTCATGCCGTCGTAGCGCGCACCGTACTTGAGCTTGATGTAGGCGTTGAGATCCATCTGCCGCGTGAGCTCGAAGCGCAGGCGGCCCGGGCCGCGAGCGTTCGGCTCGAGCAGGCAGGCGACGCCGAAATCGATGATGAACGGCGACTCGCCCGGGCCGACCAGAGTGTTTTCCTTGCGCTTCAGGTCGCCGTGCGCGACGCCGGCGGCATGCATGGCGAGTATCGAGTCGAGCAACCGCGCAAAGAAGCGCTCGCGGTCGGCGAGCTCGGGGGATGCCTCGCGCAGCGTCGATCCGGGGACGTGCTCGAGCACGAGATGTCGCGTGCCGGCCAGGCCGAAGCTGCGCGGCACGCCGTCGACGCCGCTGAGGCGATCGTAGATCCGCGCTTCGCGGCGAATGGCGCGGCGCCCGAACCAGGCGAGCAGCGGATTCGGATGCGGACTCTTGACGACGAGCTCGCCGAGGGCGCTCTCGAGCCGTCGCACGATCGCCTGATAGCCGCGTCCGACGACGCGGCCCTCGCGCTCGAGGTTGCGGAGCAGCCAGGCTTCGAGTTCGGGTTCGATCGTCTGCCGTCCCGCGAGTGGTCCTAGATCAGCGGTGCGATGACACGGTAGCCGCAGGCGATGACGAACAGCGTGATGAAGAACTCGCCGTTTTTTCGCAGACTCTTCGCGAGCGACCAGTGGCTGCCGCGCATCGCTCGCGCGTTCGAGAACCGCGGCAGGAGGGCCGGTGTCCGGCTCGCCCAGTCCTGCCATGCCTGGCCGAAGATGCCGCGCAGCTTGCGGTCCTCGTACTCGATTGCCGGGGGGTAGTAGAACCAGAAGAAGACGAGCGCGACCGGCAGCGCCCACAAGCTCGTGTTGGCTACGGAAAAGCCCATCACCAACAATACGTTACCGGTGTAGAGGGGGTGGCGGACGAGGGCATAGGGGCCGTTCCGGGCGAGCTCCCTGTTTTTCATGATGTAGCCCGAGGCATAGATGCGCACGAGGGTCCCGAGCAAGGCCGCGCCCATGCCGATCGCGGCCGTCGCTGGAGTGGCCCGGCTGGTCAGAGCGAAGACCAGAACGAGAATGACGGCAAGGGCCTGTCGCGCCACTTCGTTGTAGCGCAGCTCCCGGACCACATGCGCCAATCCTTCGATCCGCTCGAGATCCTCGGTGCGGTGCGACATCTCCTGCTCGGGTTCGTCGACGCTCGCAGCGTCATCCGCATATTGTCTTATGCTTTGACGGCGGCGTCATCCTCGATTGTAATGCGCCCCTCGATCGGCGCGTCCGGCGGGCGCGGACAGGTAGATGATGAAGACGGTATTGACCGGCATTACGTCGACGGGTGAACCGCACATCGGGAACTACGTCGGCGCGATCCGTCCCGCGATTGCCGCGAGCCGCGACACCGCCGTTCGCTCGTGCCTCTTCGTCGCCGACTATCATTCCCTCGTCAAGAGCGGCAAACCGGATCAGATGGCGGGCTCGACGCTCGAGATCGCGGCGAGCTGGCTCGCAGCCGGGCTCGATCCGCAAAGGGTCGTGTTCTATCGGCAATCGGACGTGCCCGAGATCATGGAGCTCGCGTGGATTCTGACCTGCATGACGGCCAAGGGCCTGATGAATCGGGCCCATGCCTACAAGGCAGCCGTGGCCGAGAACGAGGCGGCCGAGGCGCGCGATCCGGATCAGGGAATCACGATGGGACTCTTCTGCTATCCGATTCTGATGGCGGCCGATATTCTGATATTCAAGGCCGATACCGTTCCCGTGGGCGGCGACCAGAAGCAGCATGTCGAGATGGCCCGCGACATCGCTCAGCGCTTCAATCATCACTTCGGCGAGACCTTCGTGCTGCCGGAGGCGCAAACAAAGGAATCCTCGGGCGTGCTGCCCGGGCTCGACGGGCGCAAGATGTCGAAGAGTTACGGCAACTCGATCCCGCTGTTTCTGAAGGAAAAGCAGCTGCGCAAGGCGATCATGAAGATCAAAACGAACTCGCTCGAGCCTGGCGCGCCGAAAAGCACGGACGACAGCACGCTGTTCGCGATCTATTCCGCGTTCGCTTCGGACAATGAGATCGAATCGATGCGCCGGCGTTATGCCGACGGCATCGCCTGGGGCGAGATGAAGCAGATTCTGTTCGAGCTCGTCGATTCCGAGATTCGCGACATGCGAACGGAGTACGATCGCCTCATCGCCGATCCCGGTCACGTCGAGCAGGTGTTGAAACAGGGCGCCCGAAAGGCGCGCGAGATCAGCGCGCCGTTTCTGGCCGACATTCGCGAGCGGGTCGGCGTTCGGCCGCTCGGCTGAGACGGCTTTTCGCAGGGGGGATTGCACGATGACGACGACGAGCTTGTATTGCCGGGTCGCCGCGGCCGCTTTGCTCGGATTTGCGCTCACGTGACGTCCAGTTCACGCGCGACGTCATTGCCGATGTCGCTGCGAAGCTCAGCATCGACAGCGGGCGAATCTATGTCACGGGATTCTCCGGCGGCGGCCGCATGAGCAGCCGCCTCGCCTGCGAGCTCGCCGACACGCTCGCCGCAGCGGCGCCCGTGGCCGGGCTGCAGTACCCCGACGGGTGCAGGCCGGCCCGGCCCATTTCGCTGATGAGCTTTCACGGCAAGGCCGATCAGGTCAATCAGTACGAGCTCAGCGACGATTCCCGGCCGTACTGGCGGATGGGCATCGAGACCGCGGTCGAGCGACGGCGTGAGGCGATCGGCTGTCCTGAAGATCCCGATATCGCCGCCGGGCCCGGCGTCGAAGCGCGTCACTGGACGGGCTGCAGTGCCGGCGCCGAGATCGAGCTCCATGTCATCGAGGACGGCGGCCATGTGTGGCCGGAAACGGCGAGTGAGCTGATCTGGGCATTTTTCGACCGGCACAGCCTCTGATTCCTGCAACGAGTGTAAGAACTTCCGCGGTCGGACGTGTCTTCGGTTAATGGGCGAAGACATCGAAAAGCCGATCGACCACCGATTCGAGGTCGTCGTCAGACCGCACTTCGACGCGCTTTACCGCGCGGCCATGAGGCTGACTCGCTCGCGCGAGAATGCCGAGGATCTCGTGCAGGAGATCCTGTTACGCGCCTGCTGCGAGCTCGACCGGCTCGAGACGCTCGAATCGCCGCGTGCCTGGCTGATGCGTGTGCAGTATCGAATCTTCGTCGACCAGGTCCGGCGCAGAACGCGATCTCCGATCGCCGTCGGCGGCGAGGCGGCCGACGCCGACGCGGCGGCCAGCGAGGATCCGGGGCCCGAGGAGCTGACGGAAACGGCACAGCGCCACCGCCAGCTAGCCCGCGTCTGGACGACGCTCGACCGCCGGCAGCGCGCGCTGCTGGCGCTGCATGCCGAGGGTTACACGCTCGCCGAGCTTGCGGCCATCACGGGACTGACGCGAAACGCCGTCGGCGTGGCCCTGCACCGTGCCCGCGCGCGGCTCGCCAAACTCATCAGAAACGATTCGACCGGCGGTTTGCGGCTGGTCCAAGCGGAGGGTTGAAATGGATTGTCGGCACATCGACTCGATACTCGACGAGCACGGCGTCGGCGCGCTCAGCGCCGCCGAAAGGTCCGAAGTCGATGGGCATCTCGCGCGCTGCCCGCGCTGTGCGGATGCCTGGCTCAGTCACGAGACGCTCGTCAGGGACGAGCCGGAACCGCCGGAGGACGGGCTGTTCGAGCGGATCGCCGCGCAGACACATGGCGGTCCGCGCGACTTGCCGTCGCGGCATCGGCGCCGGGTCGCGCCGCTCGGGATTGCCGCCGCGATCGCCCTGCTGGGCGTGCTGGTTTTCCGGTTCGGGCCCGAGGAGCCGGCGCGTCCGGCATCCCGTGACGCGGGCACCGCCACCTCGGCGCAGCTACCGGCCGACGATCCGGCTCCAACCGGATCGCTGGCCCAACCCGACCGCGAGGCGCGATTCGTCGCCGGCCGGGACTACGAGCGCCTGACCCAACCCGCGCCGACGATCTCCGACTCGGGATTCATCGAAGTCTGCGAGTTCTTCATGTTCGGTTGCCCGCATTGCTTCGACTTCGAGCCGTCGCTCGAGGCCTGGGACGAGGCGCAGCCCGACTACGTCAGTCTCGTCCGCGTTCCCGTCATCTTCAATGCGACGGCGCGGTTGCACGCGCAGGCCTACTACACGGCCGAGGTGCTCGGACAGGCCGACGTTCTGCGCCGGCCGTTCTACGAGGAGATCCACGTTCGCGGCAACCCGCTCGCCACGGTTGCGTCGATCCGCGAGCTGTTCGGGCGGCATGGAATCGATGCCCGGTCCTTCGACGAGGCGTTCGGTTCCTTCGGCGTTCAGGCGCGGCTGCAGCGCGCCGAGGAAATGAACCGGCGCTATCGTGTATCGGTGACGCCTTCGATGGGCGTAAACGGCAAGTATCTGACCAACACGGCGATGGTGGGATCGAACGAAGCGATGCTCGAGGTCGTCGACGCCCTCGTCGAGTCGGAGCTGCGCGAGCCCTGTCGCGAATCCGACGGCTCGCGCTGTCCCCTGGAGTGAAGCGGGATCAGGCGCGCTTCTTCTTCGCGTTCGGCTTCGCGCGCGGCTGCGCAGTCTCGGGCAGCATGGCGCGCAGGGCCTCGCCGGTATGCGATCCTTTGGTCGAGACGATGAGCTCGGGCGGCCCGGTCGCGACGATCCGGCCGCCGCCGGCGCCGCCTTCGGGCCCCAGGTCGATGATCCAGTCGGCCGTCTTGATGACGTCGAGGTTGTGCTCGATGACGACGACGGTGTTGCCCTGGTCGCGCAGCCGGTAGAGAACCTCGAGAAGCTGGGCGATATCGTGGAAATGCAGGCCCGTCGTCGGCTCGTCGAGCACGTATAGCGTCGAGCCCGTCGCGCGCTTCGACAGCTCTTTCGAGAGCTTGACGCGCTGCGCCTCGCCGCCCGACAGCGTCGTCGCGTTCTGGCCGAGCTGGATATAGCCCAGACCCACCGCCATCAGCGTCTCGAGCTTGCGCGCGATCTGCGGCACGTTGCGAAAAAACTCGGTGCCGTCCTCGACGGTCATCTTCAGCACCTCGGAGATGTTCTTGCCCTTGTAGCGGATATCCAGGGTCTCACGGTTGTAGCGCTTCCCTTCACAGGCATCGCAGGTGACGTAGACGTCGGGCAGGAAGTGCATCTCGACCTTTATGACACCGTCGCCCTGGCAGGCTTCGCAGCGCCCGCCCTTGACGTTGAAGCTGAATCTGCCCGGCGCATAGCCGCGCGAGCGCGCTTCCTGCGTCGCGGCGAACAGCTCGCGAATCGGCGTGAAGAGGCCGGTATAGGTCGCGGGGTTCGAGCGCGGCGTGCGGCCGATCGGGCTTTGGCTGATCTCGATGACGCGGTCGAAGATCTCGACGCCCTCGGCCTCGCGAAAGCGCGCCGGCTCCTCGCCGCTGCCGTTGATGCGCTGTGCCGCGATCCGGTAGACCGTGTCGTTGATCAGCGTGCTCTTGCCCGAGCCCGAAACGCCGGTCACGCAGGTCAGGAGCCCCGCCGGTATCTCGACGTCGACGTCCTTCAGGTTGGTGCCGGCCGCGCCGAAGACGCGGAACGTCCGCTCGGGATCGGGCTCGCAGCGGATCATCGGCAGCGGAATCCGGCGCTTGCCGCTCAGGTACTGGCCGGTCAGCGACTCCGGCGCCGCCTTGATCGCATCGGGCGAGCCGGCCGCGACGATGCGCCCGCCATGGACGCCGGCCCCGGGGCCGAGATCGACGACGTGGTCGGCCGCGAGAATCGCCTCGCTGTCGTGCTCGACGACGATCACCGTATTGCCGAGGTTGCGCAGGTTGATCAGCGTCTCGAGCAGGCGGCCGTTGTCGCGCTGGTGCAGGCCGATCGATGGCTCGTCGAGAATGTACATGACGCCGACGAGCCCCGAGCCGATCTGGCTCGCGAGGCGGATTCGCTGGGCCTCGCCGCCCGAGAGCGTCTCGGCGCTGCGGTCGAGCGTCAGATAGCCCAAGCCCACGTCGGCCAGAAACTGGAGCCGGTTCTGAATCTCGCGGACGATTTTCTCGGCGACCTCGCCGCGCCAGCCGGCGAGATTGAGGTTGCTCGTGAACCTGAGCGCCTCCGTCACGCTCATCGAATTGATCGCGGGCAGCGAGCTGTTGTCGACGAAGACGTTGCGTGCCGCCTCGTTCAAGCGCGCGCCGCCGCAGCTCTCGCAGCCCTGCACGCTCTGGTACTTGCCGAGCTCCTCGCGAACCGCGCTCGACTCGGTTTCCTGCCAGCGGCGCTTCATGTTCGGGATGACGCCCTCGAAGGCGTGGCGCCATTGGGCCTTGCTGCCGCGCGCGTTGGCGTAGTGAAACTGGATCTCCTCGTCGCCGCTGCCGTTCAAGAGCAAGTTCTGCACCTTCTTCGGCAGCGACTCGAACGGGCGCTCGAGGTCGAACTTGTAGTGCGCCGCGAGCGACTTGATCATCTGGAAATAGAACGGGCTGCGACTGTCCCAGCCGCGGATGGCGCCACCCGAGAGCGAGAGCTCGGGATGCCTGACGATTCGGGCCGGATCGAAGAAGCGGCGGACGCCGAGGCCGTCGCAGTCGGGGCAGGCGCCGAGCGGGCTGTTGAACGAGAAGAGCCTCGGCTCGAGCTCGGCGATGCTGTAGCCGCACTCGGGGCAGGCGAAGCGGTTCGAGAAGACGAGATCGGGCTTTTTAGGCTCGTCCATGAACGCGACCTGGGCGACACCGTCGCCGAGATCGAGTGCCGTCTCGAACGACTCGGCGAGCCGGAGCGCTGCATCCTGGCGCACGCGCAGCCGGTCGACGACGACCTCGATGTCGTGGCGCCTGCGCTTGTCGATCTTCGGCAGGTCGCCGATCTCCGAGGTCCTGCCGTCGATGCGAACGCGCAGGAAACCGGCCGCCCTGAGCTGATCGAGTGCCTGCGTGTGCTCGCCCTTGCGCGCCCGGACGACGGGCGCGAGCAGCAGGATGCGCGTGTCCTCGGGCAGCGCCAGCGTCTGGTCGACCATCTGCGAGATGCTTTGCGCCTCGAGCGTCGACCCGTGCTCCGGACATCGCGGCGTGCCGGCGCGCGCGAACAAGAGTCGCAGGTAGTCGTGAATCTCGGTCACGGTGCCGACGGTCGAGCGCGGATTGTGCGAGGCCGATTTCTGCTCGATCGAGATCGCCGGCGACAGCCCTTCGATATGGTCGACGTCGGGCTTGTCCATCATCGACAGGAACTGGCGGGCATAGGCAGAAAGCGACTCGACGTAGCGCCGCTGGCCTTCGGCGTAGAGCGTGTCGAACGCGAGCGAGGACTTGCCCGAGCCCGAAAGGCCCGTGAGCACGATCAGCTCGTCGCGCGGCAGGTCGAGATCGACGTTCTTCAGGTTGTGGGTCCGCGCGCCCCGGATTTGAATGTGCTTGGTCGACATGTCGGGCCGTAAACGGGCAAACGAGTACTATACGACGCCGGGAAACGGCGGCGCAAAACGCTGCCCGGGGGCGCGGCATTCGCTACACTTCGGGGGCGGCACTTGCGCCATCGCCTGGAGAAGAAGTAATGAGAAGGGCTGTCTGTTACGTCTCGCTGCTACTGGTCGCCCCGGCTCCCGCGCAGCAGCCGGAGCCAACGCCTGCGTTCGAAGGGCAGACCGAGGCGCCCCCGCCCGCGGTCGAGTCGCGCTACTCGGTCGAGGTCATTACCGACGCACTTTCGAGTCCCTGGGCCGTCGCGTTCCTGCCGGACGGACAGTTTCTGGTCAGCGAGCGCAACGGCCGCCTCCGGACGGTGACCCGGGACGGCATCGTCTCCGGGCCGATCGCCGGCGTGCCGCCGGTCAAGGTCGTCGCGGCGCAGGGATTCCACGATGTCGTGCTCGATCCGGACTTCGATCGCAACCGGCTCGTCTATATGACCTATTTCTCGCCGCCGAAGGGCGAAGAGCCGCGCGAATGGCCCGTCTCGCATTACTACGAGGAAGTGTGGGAGAAGTCGCTGCGCGAGCGGCGCGTCATGGAGCTCGGCGCCGAGCGCATCTCCCGGGCCAGGCTCAGCGAGGACTCAAGGCGTCTTGAGGACCTCGACGTCCTGATCGAGGGCCGCGTCGAGCGGCGTCTCGTGTTCGCAAACGACGGCACGCTGTTCGCCACGGGCGCCGACGCGTTTCGCTTCTACGACTCCGATCTCGACGGCGTCGAGCAGACGTTCGAGAACAATCCCGACATCCGCCGCAACTTCACGGGGCGCGTGATCCGGATCAATCCCGACGGCACGATCCCGGTCGACAACCCGTGGCTCGACCGCGCGACGGTCTCTCGCGAGACCTTCGCGCACGGCTTCAAGGACCCGGAAGGGGCGGCGATTCATCCGCAGACCGGCGAGCTCTGGGTCGTCGATCACGGCCCGCAGGGCGGCGACGAGATCAACGTCGTCCGCGGCGGGCGCGACTACGGCTGGCCGAACGTCTCCTACGGCGTGCAGTACGACGCGCGCCAGGCCGACGGGCGCATTAACGTGCCGGTCGGCCACGGCGAGACCTCGCGTCCCGGCGTCGAGGAGCCGATCTATTTCTGGGTGCCTTCGATCGCGCCGTCGGGTATGGCGTTCTACACGGGCGATCTCATCCCTGAGTGGCGCGGGAATCTGTTCGTCGGCGCGATGGCCGGCCGGCATCTGGTCAGGCTCGTGCTCGACGGCGAGCGCGTCATCGCCGAGGAGCAGCTGCTCGAGGAGCTCGACGACCGGATCCGCGAGGTGCGCCAGGGTCCCGACGGCGCGCTCTACGTGCTCGGCGCCTACTCGTTGATGCGGATCGGGCCGGCCGGCTAGGTGGTTCGCCGAACGCCGCCGTAAACGGTCCGAAATCGGCCGAACCGGCCGGGAATGCCTCGTGCCAAGTTTCAGGGCCATGCGTACAATGACCCTATTTGGGAGCTTCCATGGCACGCGGAATCAACAAGGTCATTCTCATCGGAAACCTGGGCGCAGACCCGGAAACCCGCTACATGCCGAGCGGCAGCGCCGTCACTAACCTGAGGCTCGCGACGAGCGAGGCGTGGAAAGACAAGACGTCGGGCGAGCAGCAGGAACGCACCGAGTGGCATCGCGTCGCGATGTTCGGGCGGCTCGCCGAGATCGCGGCCGAGTATCTGCGCAAGGGGTCGCAGGTCTATATCGAGGGCAGCCTCAGAACACGCAAGTGGCAGGACAAGGACGGTAGCGACCGCTGGAGCACGGAAATCATCGCCGACGAGATGCAGATGCTCGGCGGCCGCGCCGAATCCTCGGCGCCGGCGCGATCGGCGCCTGCGGCCGTCGCCGAATCGGCCGATGCGTTCGACGACGACATCCCGTTCTGAAGGCCAGCGGAGACAGGTTCTCAAAGCCCCGTGACCCGGCGCTACTTCATTCAGACTTTCGGCTGCCAGATGAACGAGTACGACTCGGAGAAGATGGCCGACGTGCTTAAGCTCGCGCTCGGCGCGGAGCCGGCGGAGTCGCCCGCCGAGGCCGACATCCTGCTGCTCAACACCTGCTCGATCCGCGAGAAGGCGCAGGAAAAGGTCTTCTCGCTGCTCGGCCGCTGGCGCGCGCTGAAGGACAGCCGCCCGGATGCGATCATCGCCGTCGGCGGCTGCGTCGCGAGCCAGGAAGGCGAGGCGCTCGTCGAGCGCGCGCCGTTCGTCGACGTCGTCTTCGGCCCGCAGACGCTGCATCGGTTGCCCGAGCTGATCGGAGAGGCGCGTGCCGGCAGGCGCAGCGTCGTCGACGTCAGCTTCCCCGAGAACGAAAAGTTCGACCGGATTCCCGAGCCGGATACGGCGAGATGCACGGCATTTCTCTCGGTCATGGAAGGCTGTAGCAAGTACTGCACTTTCTGCGTCGTGCCCTATACGCGCGGCGAGGAGATCAGCCGGCCGCTCGACGACATCGTCGCCGAGGCGTGGCGCCTGGCCGAGCTCGGCGTCCGCGAGATCGATCTGCTCGGTCAGAACGTCAATGCCTACCGCGGCTCGATGCACGGCGGCGGCATGGCGGATCTCGCGACACTGATTCACTATATTGCCGCAATAGACGCCATCGAGCGCATACGATTCACGACCTCGCATCCGGTCGAGTTCGGTGACGCGCTGATCGAGGCCTACCGCGGCGTCGAAAAGCTCGCGTCCTATCTTCATCTGCCCGTGCAAAGCGGCTCGGATCGCATTCTCAAGCTGATGAAGCGCGGGCATACGGCGCGCGAGTACATCGAAAAGATGGACCGGCTGAAGGCGGCGCGGCCGGGGATCTCGCTCGCGTCCGATTTCATCGTCGGCTTCCCGCACGAGACGGAGGCCGACTTCGAGCAGACGCTCGATCTGATTCGCGCCGTCGGCTTCGATCAGTCGTTCAGCTTTATCTACAGCGCGCGGCCCGGCACGCCGGCAGCCGCGCTCGACGGCGAGATGCCGCGCTCGGTCACGCAGCCGCGACTCGCGCGACTCCAGTCCCTGGTCGACGAGCAGGCCGGCGCGATCGGCCGGCGCATGGTCGGCACGCGCCAGAGAGTTCTCGTCGAGCGTCGCTCGAAGCGCTCAGCGCGGGAGCTCGCGGGTCGCACCGAGAACAACCGCTGGGTCAATTTTGCGGGCGACCCGTCGCTGATCGGGCGATTCGCCGACGTCGTCATCACCGATGCGCTGCCGAACTCACTACGTGGACGTCTTCCGAGTGCGGAACTCGAAAGATCCGTTGCCTGAGCTCGGCGAACGAGAGCACAGCATCGAGCTCGTGCTGCTGCCCGACGATCAGGCTCGGCTCGCGAATCTCTGTGGCCAGTTCGACGAGCATCTGCGGCAAGTCGAGTCGAGGCTCGGCGTTTCGATCCGCAGCCGCGGCAACCGCTTCGAGCTCAGAGGGCCCGAAGCCGAGGCGCGCCAGGGCGGCGAGGTCATCGAGCGCCTCTACGAGCTGACCGAAGAGGAGGACCTCAGCCCCGAGAAGGTGCATCTGACGATAGCGGCCGTTACGAATCAGATCGACGCGAGCCGCAGCGTGATCATCCACGCGCGGCGGCGCGACGTCTTCGCGCGGGGCATGAACCAGATAGCCTATGCCCGCGCGATGCGCGAGTCCGATCTGACCTTCGGCGTCGGGCCGGCCGGGACCGGCAAGACCTACCTCGCCGTGGCGGCCGCGGTCGAGGCGCTGACGGCGGAATCCGTGCGCCGGCTCATTCTCGTGCGTCCGGCCGTCGAGGCCGGAGAGCGCCTCGGATTCCTGCCGGGCGACATGTCGCAAAAGATCGATCCTTATCTGCGGCCGATGTACGACGCGCTCTACGAGATGCTCGGATTCGATCGCGTCGGCCGCCTGATCGATCGGCACATCATCGAGGTTGCGCCGCTCGCGTTCATGCGCGGACGCACGCTGAACGAATCCTTCGTGATTCTCGACGAAGCGCAGAACACGACGCCCGAGCAGATGAAGATGTTTCTGACGCGCATCGGCTTCGGCTCGCGGGCCGTCGTCACGGGCGATCTGACCCAGACCGACCTGCCGGCGGGCCGCGAGTCTGGCCTCACGCAGGCCGTGCGCATACTCGACGGCGTCGACGGCATCAGCTTCGTCCACTTCGAGGCGCGCGACGTGGTCAGGCATCCGATCGTGCAGAGGATCGTCGCCGCCTACGGGCGTGCCGACCGGCCCGGCGGCGCCAGGGAAGAATCTTGAGCCGGAGAAAGCTCGAGCTTTCCGTTCAGTACGCGACGAACGACCCAAGCGCTCCGCCGGCGGACTTCATCCGCCAGTGCGCGGCGCGGGCGCTGGCCGATGCCGAAGGCGAGATCGTGATTCGCATCGTCGACGAGACTGAGTCGGCGATGCTGAACGAGCGCTATCGGGGCAAGCCCGGCCCGACCAACGTGCTGGCCTTTCCGGCCGGGGACATCGCCGCGCCCGGCATCGGCACGAGGCTGCTCGGCGACATCGTGATCTGCGCGCCCGTTCTCGCCAGCGAGGCGAGGGGCCAGAGCAAGCCGCTCGAAGCCCACTGGGCACATATCGTGATCCACGGCTGCCTGCATCTTTGCGGCTACGACCACGAGTCCGGTGCCGAAGCGCGGGAAATGGAACGGCGCGAGCGCGCCCTGCTGGCCGAGCTCGGCATCGGCGATCCGTATCGCGACGAGGCCTGAGCCCGGGCCGTCTCTGCCTTGCAAGGCGGGCCGGCTGGCTGCAAGATAGCTCAAGTTCGATGTCCGACGATTCGCCCTCCAGCATCACGCAATCCGGTCTGGCCACGTGGATTTCGCGCCTGTTTCAGGGGCGCGACGACGAGGCCGCCGGCCGCAAGGAAATACTCGGTTTCCTGACCGAATGTCGTAACCGTGGTCTGCTGCATGCCGACGAGCACGCGATGCTTCAGGGTGTGCTCGAAGTTTCCGAGTCCCATGTGCGCGAGATCATGATTCCACGCTCGCGCATGGTCATCCTGCGCCAGGACGACTCGGTCGAGGAGATGCTGAAGATCATCGTCGAATCAGGGCACTCGCGCTTTCCCGTCATCGGCGCCGACCGCGACGAGGTCGTCGGGATCCTGCTCGCCAAGGACGTGTTGCGGCACTTCCGGGAGTCGGGCGAGAAGCTCAGAATCGACGAGCTGCTCAGACCCGCGGTCTTCATTCCGGAGAGCAAGCGCCTGAACACGCTGCTGAAGGAGTTTCGCGAGAGCCATCAGCACATGGCCGTCATCGTCGACGAATACGGCGGCGTGTCCGGGCTCGCCACGATCGAGGACGTTCTCGAGCAGATCGTCGGCGAGATCGACGACGAGCACGATCCCGAGGACGTCGATCCGATCCAGGAGCTCGAGAGCGGCCGCTACAGCGTGGGCGCGCAGACGCGTATCGATAACTTCAACGAGTACTTCGGGGCGAATTTCGACGACGAGGAGTACGACACGGTCGGCGGTCTGATTCTGCACGCGCTCGGGCGCCTGCCGCGCCGAGGCGAGCGTCTCGATGTCGGCGGCTTCACGTTCAAGGTGACGCGCGGAGACCGGCGCCGGATCCACGCCGTCGAGGTCACGCGGCTGCCCCGGGATTCGGCTGGCTAGGACCCGGGACGCCGAGATGCCCGCGCGCCAGGCCGGACTGACCGCCCTTTGCTGTCTGGCGGGCGTTGCGATGCCGCTCGCCTTCGCGCCGTTTTACTGGTGGTGGCTCGCACCGGTTTGCTTCGCCGTGCTCTTTCTCGGCTGGCGGCGGGCGACGCCGCGGCAGGCTTTCGTCCGCGGCTGGCTTTTCGGCGCGGCCGAGTTCCTGTTCGGCGTCTACTGGATCTGGATCAGCGTGCACGAGATCGCCCAGGCGCCGGTGTTCATCGCCGTCCTGCTGATGCTCGGCCTCGTCTTCGTCATGGCGCTCTATCCGGCCGTGGTCGGATGGATTGCCGCGCGGTGGCTCGGGACCAGCGGAGGCTGGTGCTGGCTCGCCGTGCTGCCGGCGCTCTTCGTCGTCGCCGAGTGGTTTCGCAGCTGGCTCTTCACGGGGTTTGGCTGGCTCGCGCCGGGCTATGCGCAGACCGAGAGCTGGCTCGTCGGGTTCGCGCCCGTCGTCGGCGCGCTCGGCGTCAGCTTCGCTGTTTTCGTCGTCGCGGGCGCGATCGTTGCCGCCATGCACGGACGCCGGCGCGAGCGCGTGACCGCTGCCGTCGTCGTCTCCGCATTGTTCGCGACGGGCTTTTTCGGCGGCCGCATCGCCTGGACCGAGCCGCGTTCGAACGAGATCTCTGTCGCGCTCGCGCAGGGCGCCGTGCCGCAGGCGATCAAGTGGGAGCCCGAGCAACTGCCGAATACAATGAATCTCTATCGGCAATTGACGCTCGAGTCGCTCGGCGTCGATCTGATCGTCTGGCCCGAAGTTGCGATCCCCGAGTATTACGAGAACTATGCGCGCTGGCTCGACGGCATCGGGCAGCTTGCGACGAATGCCGGCAGCGAGGTCATGCTCGGCGTGATGCGCTATCACGAGGACGGGAACGAGAACACCGTGTTCAAGCTCGGCGACCCGGAATCGGTCTATGTCAAGCGGCACCTCGTCCCCTATGGCGAGTTCTTCCCGATGCCCGATTTCATTCGTCCCTGGATTGCGTCGATGAACCTGGCGTTTTCCGATACGCAGCCGGGATCGCCGGCGCAGCCCCCGATCGATCTGCTCGGCGAGAAGATTGCCGTCACGATCTGCTATGAGGATGTCTTCGGCGCCGAGCAGCTAGATTCGTTTCCGGAGGCGACATTGCTCGTCAACGTCAGCAACGACGCCTGGTTCGGCGATTCGCTGGCGCCGCATCAACACCTGCAAATTGCGCGCATGCGCTCGGCCGAGGTCAGGCGCTGGCAGCTGCGCGCCACCAACACCGGCGTCACGGCGCTGATCGATCCCTTCGGCCGCGTACCGGCCCGGTTGCCGCAGTTCGAGCCCGGCGTGCTGCGAGGGAGCATCGTCGGCGCCACGGGCTCGACGCCCTATATCGTCTGGGGCGACTCGGCAGTCCTCCTGCTCGCGATGCTGGCTTTCGCCGGTTACTGGGCCAGAACGAAGTTGACGATGCGGCCCGGCACGTAGATCGCACGCCGAATCACGGCGCCTTCGAGATGACGGCTGACGTTGGCGTCTTCCCGGGCCGCCCCGAGCACCGCCGCCTCGTCGGCATCGGCCGGGACTTCGATCTTCGCGCGGACCTTGCCGTTGATCTGCACCGGAATGACGGCGGTCTCGGCGACGAGCCAGCGCGCGTCGTGCTCGGGCCAGGGGGCGTAAGCGAGCGACTCAGCGTGGCCGAGCCGCTGCCAGAGCTCCTCGGCCAGATGCGGCGCCAGCGGCGCGAGCAGCAGCGCGAACGGCTCGGCGATCGAGCGCGGCACCCGCTCCCACTTGTTCGCCGCATTGGTCAGCTCCATCAGCGCCGAGATCGCCGTGTTGAACCGGAGCGATTCGATGTCCTCGGTGACCTTCGCAATCGTCCGGTGAATCAGCCGCAACTGCTCGGGCGACGGCTCATCGTCCGCGACGGCGTCGCGCAGCGACTCGTCATCAGCCGCCACGATCAGCCGCCAGGCGCGATTCAGGAAACGCGAGGTTCCCTCCACGCCGCGCGTGTTCCAGGGTTTGACCTGCTCGAGCGGCCCGAGGAACATCTCGTAGAGCCTAAACGCGTCGGCGCCGTAACGCTCGACGATCTCGTCCGGATTGACGACGTTGCCGCGGCTCTTGCTCATCTTGTAAGCGCGGGCGTCGACGGCGATATTGGGCTCATCGCGCAGGACGAAGCGGTCGCCGTTCTTGGTGACGTCGTCTTCGGTCACCGGGACGGCGCGATAGGTCCCGTCGGGACCGGACATTTCGCGGGCTCGCGCGGCATCCACGGGCCGGCCCGTCGCATCGACGTATTTCGCGAACTCGAGCTCGCCGAGAATCGTGCCCTGATGCACGAGCCGGATGAACGGCTCGGGTGTCGATATCACGCCGACGTCGTAAAGCACCTTGTGCCAGAAGCGCGCATAGAGCAGGTGCAGGACGGCATGCTCCTGTCCGCCGATATAGAGGTCGACAGGCATCCAGTAACGTTCGAGCTCGGGGTCGACGAGCGCCTCCGAGTTATCGGGATCGATGTAGCGAAGGTAGTACCAGCACGAGCCGGCCCATTGCGGCATCGTGTTCGTCTCGCGCCGCGCCGGCTGGCCATGAAACTGCGTTTCGAGCCAGCCCGTGGCCGTTGCGAGCGGTCCCTCGGGCCGGCCCGTCGGCTTGAACGCCTCGAGCTCGGGTAGCGTCACCGGCAGCGCATCATCGTCGACGGCGCAAGCTTTTCCGTCGACGAAAACGAGCGGAAACGGCTCGCCCCAGTAACGCTGCCGCGAGAACAGCCAGTCGCGCAGCTTGTAGTTGACGCAGCGCTGGCCGTGGCCTTCGACCTCTAGCCAGGCGATGACCCTTTCCTTGGCCTCGGCCACTTCGAGGCCGTCGAGAAATCCGCTGTTGATGCAGATGCCGTCTCCGGTCCAGGCCTCGCCGTCGAAACCGTCGGGCGGCTGCACGGTGCGGACGATCGGCAGGCCGTATTGCGTTGCGAACTCGTAATCGCGCTGGTCCTGGGCCGGGACGGCCATGATGGCACCGGTTCCATAGCCGATCAGCACGTAGTCCGCGATCCAGATCGGAATCTTCTCGCCGTTGACGGGATTGATCGCCGAGGCGCCGGTGAAGACACCCGACTTCTGCTTTTGTAGCTCGGCGCGCTCGAGCTCGCTCTTGGTCGCGGCCAGCGCGCGGTAGGTCTCGACGGCCTTGCGCTGCGCCTTCGTCGTGATCGCGTCGACCAGCGCATGCTCCGGCGCGAGCACCATGTAGGTCGCGCCGAACAGTGTATCGGGACGCGTTGTGAAGACGCGGATCTTTGTGCCGGCACCGTCGACGGCGAAATCGACCTCGGCTCCTTCGCTCCGCCCGATCCAGTTGCGCTGCATCTCCTTCGTGCTCTCGGGCCAGTCGAGATCCTCGAGGCCGTCGAGCAGCCGGTCGGCGTACTCGGTGATCCTGAGCACCCACTGACGCAGCGGCCGCCGCTCGCAGGCGAAGCCGCCGACCTCGGACCTGCCGTCGATCACTTCCTCGTTCGCGAGCGTCGTGCCGAGCTCGGGACACCACCAGACGGGCTTCTCGTCCTGATAGGCGAGGCCGCGCTCAAAGAGCTGCTTGAAGATCCACTGCGTCCAGCGATAGTAGGCCGGATCGGTGGTATTGACTTCGCGCGACCAGTCATAGGAGAACCCGAGCGACTTGAGCTGGCGGCGGAATCGCTCGATGTTTTTCTCGGTCGTGATCCTCGGGTGCCGGCCGTGACGAATCGCATATTGCTCGGCCGGCAGGCCGAACGCATCCCATCCGATCGGATGCAGCACATTGAAGCCGCGCATTCGTTTGTATCGGGCGACGATATCCGACGCGGTATAGCCTTCGGGATGGCCGACGTGCAACCCGTCGCCGCTGGGATAGGGGAACATGTCGAGCACGTAATACTTCGGTTTGCTCGTATCGATCCGCTCGCCCAGACGAAACGTCTGCTGCAGCTCCCAGTGGTCCTGCCACTTCTTTTCTATTGCCCGAAAGGGATAACCGGCCATCGTGGATTCACGTCGAGGGAAAAACCCGCGGTTGTCAAAGCCGCCGGGATGTCTCAAGCTTCGGGATGATGTTGGGAATCGCAATGGGAATCAAGCCGTTCCGCGGCCGGCCACGGATTCGGGCGCCTCGCTTCGTGCTGCTCGCCGTGGCTTTCGGCCTCGCTGCCGGCTGCGGATTTCAACTGGCGGGATCGAGCCGGCTGCCTGCGGCGATGCAAACGACCTATCTCGATAGCACCGAGCCGCGATCGGAGTTCTACAGCAGCCTGAGCGAGGCACTGCGTCAGAGCGGGCTCGAGCTCGCCGATTCGCGCGGCGAGGCCGATGCGCGCCTTGTCATCAGCGAGGACTCGACGGGTCAGCGTGTCCTGTCCGTGACGGCAAGGAACATTCCGCGCGAATACGAAGTTTTCTACAGCGTGACCTTCTCGCTCGAAGCGCAAGGCGAGGCGCTGATTCAGCCCGAGGTGCTCGTCGCGCGCCGCAACTACACCTATGACGAGACCGAAGTGCTCGGCAAGGAGCGCGAGGAGTCGTTGCTGCGGCGCGCGCTGGCCGACGACCTGGCGCGCCAGGTCATGCGCCGGATCGAAGCCCTGAGCCGGACGCCGCCGCCGGGCTGAGCATGGGCCAGACCGCGCGCGCCGGGCGCGAGCCGTTCGTCATGCGCTGCGATGCGCTCGACGCAGCCGCCATCGAGCGTCTGCTCGGCCGCTACGGCATGCCGGGTGTCGCGATTGCGCCCGGCAAGACGGTCCCGGGCTCCTACTGGGGCCCGCCCGAGGCGGGGCTCGTCGGGAACCATCTCTACTTCAGACCGGATACACCGGTCCATTCGCTGTTGCACGAGCTCGCCCATTACGTCTGCATGGATCCGGCGCGGCGCGACCGCCTCGATACCGATGCCGGCGGCGACGACGACGAGGAATGCGCCGTCTGCTACCTCGAGGCTCTGCTGGCATCGCGGCTGCCGCCTTTCGGAACGGAGCGCTGCCTTGTCGACATGGACGCCTGGGCTACAGCTTTCGCGAAGGCTCGGCCCGCGCGTGGTTCTCCGGCGACGGCCGCGAGGCGCGTGACTGGCTCGTCGCGCACGAACTCATCGGCGTCGACGACGCTCCGACGTGGCGCTTGCGAACGGGGTCAGACCCCTTTTCCGTGCGAACGCGTCAGACCCCGACTCAGAGTTGCGTCGGGTTCGGGGCGTCGCCGTAGACTTCGGCCGGATCGAAGACCTTCTCGGTATCGGTGAATTCGAGGGGCGCACCGGCGGTGGCCTCGCCGAGCGGCACACGGCGATAAAAGCACGAACGATAGCCGACGTGGCAGCTCGCGCCGCTTCCGGCGACGTCGACACGCAGCCAGATGCAGTCCTGATCGTCGTCTATCAACAGCTCGCGAACGTGCTGAACCAGCCCGCTCGTTGCTCCCTTGTGCCAGAGCGCCTTGCGGCTGCGGCTGTAGTAGTGCGCCTCGCGCGTCTCGATCGTCTTTCTGAGCGCCTCGGCGTTCATGTAACCATGCATCAGCAGTTCGCCGCTGGCGTGATCCGTCGTCACGACGGGTATCAGACCGCGCTCGTCGAACTTCGGCGCGAACTCGGAGCCTTCCTCGACCTGCTCGATGCTGCGTCGGGGCGAAAATAACTCAGTCATGCCGCAATTATAGGCCATCCCCTTGCAGCCGCCCGTTCCGGGAGGCTCGCTGCTATCATTATCCGTTTGCCGCAGAGACCCCGGAATGCTTGCCCTTTACAACACGCTGCATCGCACGCGACAGCCCTTCGAGGCGTTCGAGGCGGGCAAGGTCACGATGTACGTGTGCGGCAACACGGTCTACAGCCCGCCGCATATCGGCAATGCCCGGCCCGGCGTCGTCTTCGATGTCCTCGCAAGGTTGCTGCGGCGAAGCTACGAGCTGACCTATGTCCGCAACATCACGGACGTCGACGACAAGATCAACGCGGCGGCCAGGGAAGAGGGCATCCCGATCGGTACGCTGACGCGTCGCTATACCGAAATGTTCCATGCCGACATGGCGACGCTCGGCGTTCTGCCGCCCGATGTCGAGCCGTGCGTGACCGGGCATATCGATCCGATCATCGCGATGATCCGGCGGCTCACCGAAGCCGGTTGCGCCTACGAGACGGAAGAGCATGTGCTGTTCTCGGTCGCAACGTTTCCCGATTACGGCTCCCTTTCGGGACGCAGCGTCGAGGATCTGATTGCCGGCGCCCGTGTCGAGGTTGCGTCGTACAAGCGCGATGCGGCCGACTTCGTGCTCTGGAAGCCGTCGGCCGTCGACGAGGTCGGCTGGGACAGCCCCTGGGGCCGGGGGCGGCCCGGTTGGCACATCGAATGCTCGGCGATGGCCGCCACGCATCTCGGGCCCGTCATCGACATTCACGGCGGGGGACAGGACCTCGTTTTTCCGCATCACGAGAACGAGATCGCCCAGAGCCGCTGCGCGCACGGCACGGATACGTTCGCCCGCTACTGGCTGCACAACGGGCTCGTCAACGTCGACAGCGAGAAGATGTCGAAATCGATCGGCAACGTGCTGCTGCTGCGCGATCTGCTCGACGAGCATCCCGGCGAGGCCGTGCGCGTCGGCCTTCTGACGGCGCATTATCGCCAGCCGCTGGACTGGACCGGGCAGGTTCCGCGCGAGGCGCGGCGGCGGCTCGATCGGATGTATGCCGCCTTGCGCGACGCCGGCATCGAAGGCGAGGGCGAAGCGCCGGATGCCTCGCTCGTTCCGCCCGGCGTTCTGGCCGCGCTCGAAGACGACCTCAACACGCCCGAGGCGCTCGCCGAGCTGGCCGAGATCCTGCGTGCGGCGAATCGGGCCGCAGCATCGGAGGAGCGTCTACGCTTCGCGAAGAGCCTGCGCGCCGGAGGCTGGCTGCTCGGCTTGCTACAGCAGGATCCGGCGGCGTGGTTTTCGGCGCCGGGTCCGGCCGATGCCGCCAGCGTCGATCCGGGACGCATCGAAGCGATGCTGCGCGAGCGCGAGCGACTGCGCCGGGAACGACAGTTCGAGGCCGCCGACAGCATTCGTGACGAGCTGCTCGAGCAGGGGATCGTCATCGAAGATCGCGCGGACGGAACGCGATGGCGACGCGCCTGATGGATAGCCTCGCCGTGTGCGCGCGCGAAGGGCTCACGGCCGTTCTGATCGGCCTCGTTCGGCTATATCAATGGACTCTGTCGCCCCTGCTGGGGCCATGCTGCCGCTTCGATCCGAGCTGCTCCGAGTACGCTGTTGCCGCGATCCGACGCTTCGGGCCGCTGCGCGGCGGCGGGCTGACGCTCAGGCGCCTTTCGCAGTGCCATCCCTGGGGCGCATCGGGTTATGATCCGGTGCCGGAGGATCTCGGCAAGGACAGCCCCGCAAGTTGAGCTTCGACAAGCAACTACTCGATATCATCTGCTGCCCGGCGACGCACATGCCGTTGCGGTTGATGCCGGAGACCGTGCTCGAGCGGCTCAACGGGCGAATCGAGTCCGGCAAGCTCAGGTATCGCGATGACTCGCCGGTGACGGAGCCGTTGGAGCAGGCTCTGATGACGGAAGACGAGCGGCTCGCCTACCCGATTCGGGACGACATTCCGCTGCTGCTCGAGGAATTCGGCATATTGATCGCTCAGGGCGACGGCCCTTAAGACGCGCTGTTGAAACTACCCGCAGGTCAGCTCTCTTCGCATCTTGCGCGCGGTCTGGCCTGCATCTATCTCATTGCGGCCGACGAGCCCCTGCTGGTCGGGGATGCGGCGGATCTGATCCGGCGAGCGGCCGCGAAACAGGGATTCGAGGAGCGCACGCAGCACTTCGTCGAGTCCGGATTCCGGTGGGACGGTCTGGTGACGAGCGCAGGCTCGCTGTCGCTGTTCGCCGCCCGCCGCATCATCGAGCTCAGGATGACGACGCCGAGGCCGGGCGATGTCGGCGCCAAAGCGATCCGCCAACTGGCGGCAGAAAACGATCCCGACCGGCTCATCATTATCTCGATCCAGGCGAGGCTCGACGCGAACGCCGCGAAAAGCGTGTGGGTGCAGACCATAGAGAAGCACGGCGTCGTCGTCGAGATCCGGCCTGTCACCCGCGCCGAGCTCCCGGCATTCATCTCCCGGCGCGCGCAACGTCATGGGCTGACGCTCGATGCAGACGGCGCGGAGGTTCTGGCCGACCGCGTCGAAGGCAATCTGCTCGCGGCCGATCAGGAGCTCGCCAAGCTCGCGCTGCTGCACGATGACGGCCGCGTCGGCGCCGATGCCGTGCTCGAATCGGTCGCCACCAGCGCGCGTTTCGACGTGTTCCGGCTCAGCGACGCGGTCGTGGCGGGTGATCTGACACGGGCGATGATCGTGCTCGAAGGGCTAAAGTCCGAAGGCATTGCTCCAGTGCTCGTGCTCTGGGCACTGGCGCGGGAAATCACGCTGTTGTCGCAGCTCAAGGACGGTGCGGCGAAAGGGCGGAGCCTGGAGCAGCTGATGACGCGGCTCAAGATCTGGCGCAGTCGGCAGGCGGCGGTCAGGCGCGCGGTCGAGCGCTTCTCGGGCGAGGAGCTTCGCCGCCTGGTTCAACGCGCTTGTGCCGTCGACAGGGCGGTCAAAGGGCTCGATCGCGTGCCGGCCTGGGAGGCCCTGACGGGCCTCGTGATCGACCTGCTTGCTCCGGAGACTGCGCGGCTGCCGGCATGAGAGTGCCCGAATCGATCGACGGAGTGCTCGGCATCTTCGGCGGGATGTTTGATCCCGTGCATCACGGACATTTGCGCACCGCCTATGAGCTCAGAGCGCGGCTCGGTATCGACCGCGTCCACTTCGTGCCCGCCGCCGAGCCGCCGCATCGCGCGGCGCCCGAGGCGCCCGTGGAGCTGCGACTGGCCATGCTCGAAGCCGCGCTCGAGCACGACCCGGGCTCGGTCATCGATCGCCGCGAGCTCGAGCGCGAGGGACCGTCGTATTCGATCGACACCGCGCTCGATCTGCGCCGCGAGTTCCCCGATCACGCACTGTGCCTGTTGCTCGGTATGGATGCCTTTCTCGGCCTGACCGGCTGGCGCGACTGGCAGCGCTTGCTCGATATCGTCAATATCGTCGTCGCGCGCCGGCCCGGCGCCAGTCTGCCCGATCAAGGCCCGCTCGGGCGCCTGCTCGCGCAGCGACGCGTCGTTCCCGACGCGCAACTCGCCTGGGCGGTTTCCGGACAGATCGTCGTTCAGGACGTCACGCAGCTCGAGATCTCGTCCTCCGATCTCAGGGCTTCGATCCGATCCGGTATCGAGCCGAGGTATCTGATGCCCGACTCGGTGTGGCAATTGATCCAGGCCTCGGGATGCTATGCTGGCTGAGATGGGTTCGCTGAGTTCACGGAAGATCGCCGACCATGCCATTGCCGTTCTGGATGACCACAAGGCGACCAACATTCGCTGCCTGGACGTCTCGCATCTGACGTCGCTGATGGACTTCATGATCGTCGGGACGGGGCGCTCGGACCGGCATGTGCGAGCACTCGGCGACGCATTGATAGAGTCCTGCAAGGAAAACGGCATCGAGATCCTGGGCTCCGAGGGCCAGGAGGCCGCCGAATGGCTGCTCGTCGATCTCGTCGATGTCGTCGTTCATGTCATGCTCCCCCGCACGCGCGAGTTTTACGATATCGAGAAGCTCTGGGATATCTCGCCGCGCGGCGACGATGCGAATCGAACTCATATCGGCGTCCGCTAGGCAGCCGGCCTGGGTCGTCTCCGGGTTCGATGCGTATGCGAAGCGGCTCCGCGGGAGCTGCACGATGGCGCTGACCGAGATCCCTCTCGCCAGGCGGGGCAAGACGACGGCCCTGTCGCAGGCGCTCGAGCAGGAGGGCCGGCGGATGCTGGCGGCCGTGCCGAAAGGCGCCCGTGTCGTCGCGCTCGAGCAGTCAGGCCGCGGCTTCACGACCGCGGAGCTGGCCCGGCGCCTCGAGCTCTGGATCGCGTCGGGGCGCCCGCTCGCGCTGCTAATTGGCGGTCCCGACGGCCTCGCGCCGGCCTGCCTCGAGCGCGCCGACGAAAACTGGTCCCTGTCCCCGCTGACCCTCCCGCACGGCCTCGCGAGAATCGTCGTCGCTGAAGCCCTCTACCGAGCCTGGAGCGTCCTCGAAGGCCACCCCTACCACCGCCGCGACTAGTGTTCGTGTACAGGCTATTATCGAAACTCGATCCGCCAGTTAGTCGATTGAATGACAAAGGATTTCATTTATCTGGCCTCGGCGTCGCCGAGGCGCAGCGCCCTTCTGGATCAGATCGGCGTGCCGTATCGCGTGCTGGCGCCGGCGGTCAGCGAGGCGCGCCGCGACGGCGAGTCCCCCGAGGCCTATGTCGCCCGGGTCGCGGCCGAGAAGGCCGACCGCGTCTGGGAACGCATCGCCGCCGGCGAGTCGGCGCCGGTGCTCGCCGCCGACACGGCCGTCGTCGTCGATGGCGAGGTATTCGGCAAGCCCGCGGACGCGGCCGAGGCGCTCGGGATGCTCGAGCGACTGTCGGGCCGCAGTCACACGGTGCTGACGGCGCTGGCGCTGCGCTGGCAGTCGGATCGCGACGGCGTTGTTGCGAGCAGTGAAGTGAGGTTTCGCGCGACGACAGCGGCGGAGCGCAAGGCGTATTGTCTCTCCGGGGAGCCGTTCGACAAGGCCGGCGCGTATGCGATTCAGGGTCTCGGTGCCCTGTTCGTCGAGCATCTGTCGGGCAGCCATTCGGCCGTGATGGGTTTGCCGCTCTGCGAGACGGCGCGATTGCTCGGCCGCTACGGCTTGCCGGCCTGGCTCGCGAGCGGGGCGGTGCCCGGATGAAAGAGGAAATTCTGATTAACGTCACGCCGCGCGAAAGCAGGGCTGCTTTGGTCGAGAACGGCGTGCTCCAGGAGGTCCTCGTCGAGCGCGCGAGCCGGCGCGGGCTGATCAGCAATATCTACAAAGGGCGCGTCTCGCGCGTGTTGCCCGGCATGCAGGCGGCTTTCGTCGACGTCAGTCTCGATCGCACGGCCTTTCTGCATGCGTCCGACATCGCGCGCAACCCGGATGAGGATGCTCCCGACCGCGATCCGGGGCCGAACATCCGGGATTTCGTGCAGGCCGGCGACGAGCTCCTCGTGCAGGTGCTGAAGGATCCGATCGGAACCAAAGGCGCGCGACTGACGACCTATATATCGATTCCGTCGCGCTTCGTCGTCATGCTGCCGAATTCGACCAGCATCGGCGTATCGGTCCGGATCGAGGACGAAGCGGAGCGCGAGCGTCTGCGCGCGCTCGTGGAACGCTGTATCGGCGAGTCGAAGCCGGCGGGTTACATCATTCGCACGGCAGCCGAAGGGGCGAGCCTCGAGGCCTTGCGCGCCGACATCATGTTCCTCCAGAGGCTCTGGGAGTCGATCTCGAACGCGGCCCCATCGACCCGGCCGGGGCAGCTCGTGCACGAGGATCTGCCGCTTCCGCTGCGGGTCCTGCGCGACCTGCTCAGTCCCGAGATCGAGCGCGTGCGCATCGATTCCGGCCCCTGGTTCGAGCGCATGCGCGACTTCGCCGCGCAGTTCATCCCTCAGATGGCGCCGATGATCGAGCTCTACGAAGGCCCGCGGCCGATATTCGACTTGTACGGGATCGACGATGAGATCGGGAGGGCATTGCACCCCAAGGTACCGCTCAAATCGGGCGGCTATCTGGTATTCGATCAGACCGAGGCGATGACGACGATAGACGTCAACACCGGTGCCTACGTCGGCCATCGCAATCTCGAGGAGACGATCTTTCGCACGAATCTCGAGGCCGCGGTCGCCATCGCGCGACAGCTCAGGCTGCGGAATCTCGGAGGTATCATCATCATCGATTTCATTGATATGCAGGAAGAGGACCATCGCAACCAGGTCTTACAGGCATTGAGCGGGCGCCTGGCCTACGATCATGCGAAGACCCAGATCATGGACGTATCGCCGCTGGGGCTGGTCGAGATGACGCGCAAGCGAAACCGCGAGAGTCTCGAGCGCCTGTTGTGCCAGCCATGTCCGAGCTGCGATGGGCGGGGCTTCGTCAAGACAGCCGAGACGGTCTGCTATGAAGTCTTCCGGGAGATCATTCGACAGCATCGGCAGTTCGATCTTCAGGAGCTGCTCGTTCTGGCGCGGCCCGAGGTCATAGAGCGGCTTCTCGACGAGGAGTCGGCAAGCGTTGCCGAGCTCGAGGAGCTGACCGGCTCGCCGATCAGGCTGCAAAGCGAGAGCATGTATTCGCCGGACCAGTTCGATGTCGTCTTGATGTAGATCGCGCCGAAGATGAGCAGCAAACGGAACCGAAGCCGACCCCTGCGCCGATTGAGCAAGATCCTCGTCGTGTCGCTCGGCGGCGTCGCCATTCTGCTGGCCGTCGCACTCGGCGTGTTCCGCTTGCTCGTGGCGCAGATTCCGGAATATCAGACCGAGCTCAAGGAGTGGGTTGCCGAGGAGCTCGGGCTTGCCGTCGACTTTGCCGAGATCGACGCCCGTCTGGGGCTCGCGGGTCCGGAGCTGACCTTGCGCGCCGCGAGCCTCGGCGGAGAGGTTTTCCGGGCCGACGAGGCGAGAATCACGCTCGACCCGGTCACGCTCGTCATCGCGCGGCGCATCGAGATCTCGCGACTGACGCTGGACGGCGTGCGCCTGACCGTCGAGCGGGATCTGGCAGGGACGGTTCGGGTCGGCGACTTTGCGCTGACGCCCGGCGCCGACGGCATGGTCGCCTCGATTCCGCAGTCGGTCGAAGTCGCAATCCGAGACAGCGAGCTGACCTATGTCGACGCGGGACGCGGGAGATCCTGGCGATTCGACGACGTCGATGTCGTGATCGGGAGCGCGGACGGCAATTACACCGGCCGCGCGACGCTGCGCCCGAGCGCGAGCCTCGCCGATCGCATCGAGCTCGGTTTCGAAGCGCGCCGCGACTCGGTCGGCGGCGACCGCGCCCGACTGATTCTGCGAATCGATGCTGACGGGCTCGATCTGGCGGAGTTCGCCGCGTTCGCTCCGGTCGACCCGGTCTGGCCGGTCAGCGGCCGCGGCATCGCCGATGCCGAGATCGAATGGACCGGCGAACGGCTGACGCGGCTCCGAGTCGGAATCGACGTCGACGAGGTGCGGATCGGGGCCGAGGGCAGCGAGCCGTACGAGCGCATCGGTCTCGAAGTGGATTGGCGCCGCGCTACGGCCGGGTGGCAGCTTACGCTCGACGACATCGCGGTGAGCCGCAACGGGAGATCGTGGGGCCCGTCCGGATCGGCGGCTTTCTCGATCGAGTCGGACGAGGCCGGCATGCGCGCCGCGAGCCTCGTCGCGAGCTTCGCTCGCCTTCAGGACCTCGAGCCTTTCATCAGCGCGTTTCCCGAGACACAGCTCGCCGAGCAATGGGCCTTGTTCGAGCCTTCGGGTGAGATCCGCGACGTCGATTTTTCGATCCGGCGCCGGAACTCGAGCTTCGATTACGAGCTCGACGCGTCGTTCGATCGAATCGCCGTGCGCCAGGTCGGCCCGACGCCGGGCATCGATGGGATCTCTGGCCGCGTCGAGGCCAGCGAGGACAGTGGCACGATCGAGTTTCGCACTGAGGCCTTTAGCCTCGACTGGCCCATGCTGTTCGGCCGCTCCGTCGACGGTGAATCGCTGACCGGCGCCGTCGTCTGGCGGCAGGGCCGTAACATCGTCCAGATTCTCAGCGTCGACCTCGGCGTCGGCGTCCTGGGGCGTGACGCCCGAGCGAGCTTCGATCTCAAGCTGCCGAGCGACGGGAGCTCGCCGACGCTCGATCTCGAGGCCGAGCTCGACCGCGTCATGCTTGTCGACGCGAAGCGCTATCTGCCGACCGAGATCGTTCCCGTGCCCGTCGTCGACTGGCTCGATAGCGCCGTCGTCGGCGGTAGCGCGCGCGATATCGAGCTCACGTTCTTCGGTCCGGTCCGATCGTTTCCGTTCGACGCCGGGAGCGGCCAGTTTCGGATCGCCGCGGCGGTCGAGAACGTGACGCTCGACTATATGCGCGGCTGGCCCCGCGGAGAGGCGATCGACGGGCAGGTCGAGTTCGTCAACGCCGGATTCTCGGCCACCGCGTCGGGCGAGGCGCTCGGCAACCGAACCGAGGATCTCGCCGTCCGCATACCCGATATGCGCGACCCGATGCTCGAGCTCGAGTTCGTGGCCGACGGCGCGCTCGAGGACGTGGTCGCGTACCTGCGGTCTGTGTCGCTGATCGCCGAGCGCCTCGGGCCGGCTCTTCAGCGCATCGAGCCCAGTGGCGGGTCGGGCTCGCTGCGCGCGCGGCTCGATCTGCCGCTCGAGGCGCCGTCCGCCTTCGACGTCGAGGCGGCGCTTACGATCGCGGATGGGGCGCTGGCAGTGCGCGGCTTGAGGCCCGGGATCTCGGAGATCCGCGGCGTGCTGAACGCGACCAGAGACCGGGTCGCGGCTTCCGGCATCGAGGGCGTCTTTCTCGGCGGGCCGATCACGGCGACGCTATCGCCGAGCGCTGAGCCGGGCTACCGGGCCGAGCTCGCTGTCGACGGGGAGACGTCGTTCGACTCGCTGACCGAGGCATTCGGCCTGGAGCCTATCGAGCTCGTCGAAGGTCAGGCGTTGTGGCGCGGCCGATTGCTGCTGCCGGCGCTCGACCCACTCGCGACGACGCCGACACGCATCACGGTCCAGTCGAATCTGGCCGGCGTCGCGCTCAGGTTGCCGGAGCCGCTTGCCAAGGCGCCCGGCGAGCCGACCAATCTCGCTCTCGCTTTTCAGTTTCAGTCCGGCGATCGCCTCGAGGTGACGGGAAATCTCGGCGCGACGCGGCGCTTCACGCTCGGGTTCGACGTTGACGGGGACATGCTCGACTTCACGCGCGGTGCCATCATGTTCGGTGGCGACGAGCCGAGACTGCCGGTTCAGGCAGGCCTGCTCGTCGGCGGCCGGATCGAGGCCGTCGACCTCGATCCGTGGCTCGCGCTGGGCAGAGACACCGGCATGGGCCGCGCGGCGCCGCTCTTTCTCGGCGCGGACGTCGAGATCGCGGGCCTGCGCGCCTTCGGTCAGCAGCTCGGGGCCACGGCGCTGCGGGTCGAGCGCGGCACCGACGACTGGCAGATCGACATCGGCAGCGAGGCGATCGCGGGCGAGATCGTCATTCCGCGCGACGCGAGCCTCGGCCGCCCCGTGCTCGCCGCAATGAGCAGGATCTATCTTGCGCCGGGGCGCGAAGGCGGGATGACCGGCATCGACCCCGAGCGCCTGCCCGGGCTCAGATTCGAAGCCGCCGAGTTCGGCTTCGGCAACCGCGAGCTCGGCCGCGTCAGCGCGACGGTGGAGCGTGTGCCGGGCGGGCTTGCCGTGACGGAATTTCACAGCGCCACGGAGAATTTCCAGATCGAGATCACCGGCGGCTGGCTCCGGCAGGGGCGCGGCACGCGGACGACGATCGACGCCGAGATCCGCTCGACCGATGTCGCGGCGGCGCTCGCCGAGCTCGGTCTTGATCCGGTCGTCGAGGGCGAGACCGCATCGGTTTCGGCGAGCGTCTGGTGGGACTCGGCGCCGACCGCGGCCTGGCTCGATCACCTGAACGGCAACGTCAGCCTCTTCGTCGAAACGGGGACTTTGCGCGAGGTCGATCCCGGGGCCGGCCGCGTGCTCGGTCTAATGAGCATCGCGGCCTTGCCGCGGCGCCTGCTGCTCGATTTCCGCGACGTGTTCGAGGAGGGCTTCGCTTTCGACGAGATCGGAGGCAGCTTCAGGATCATCGACGGCAACGCCTACACCAACGACCTCAAGTTCACGGGTCCGGCAGCCGAGATCGGCGTCGTCGGCCGAACGGGGCTGCGCGATCGCGATTATCGCCAGCAGCTCGTTGTCGCGCCCGAGCCGAGCAGACTGCTGCCGACGGTCGGCGGCCTGCTCGGCGGCGCGGGCGTGGGCGCCGCGCTTCTGATATTCACGCGTCTCTTCAAGGAGCCTCTGAAGGGCATCGGCCGCGCTTCCTATTGCCTGTCGGGAAGCTGGGAAAACCCGACCGTCGAGCGCATCGAGGACAATGAGCCGGCCGAAGCCGAGCGCTGCGCGGAGCTCGCGGACGAGATGATGCCGGTTCCCGTTTCCCGTCAATGACTGAGCGCGGCCGTTTCCGCGTCTCGGCGGCGCAGATGACGAGCGGCACGGACGTCGCGCGCAATCTTGCGGAGGCCGGACGCCTGATCGCGTCAGCGGCCTCGGCGGGGTCGGCTCTCGTCGTTCTGCCGGAAAACTTCTCCTTCATGGGCCCGAGCGACGCCGAGCGCGTCGCGGTCGCGGAAGCGGAGGGTGACGGACCCGCGCAGGCATTCGCGGCCGAGGCGGCGCGAAAGCACGGCATCTGGCTCGTCGCGGGCACGATCCCGATCCGAGCCGGCGACCGCCGTGTTTTGTCGCGCTCGCTGCTGTTCACACCGGATGGAACCGTCGCCGCGAGCTACGACAAGATCCACCTGTTCGATGTCGACCTGCCGAGGGCCGAAGGCGAAAGCTATCGTGAGTCCGAGACGACGCGTGCCGGTGCGCGTGTCGTCAGCGCGGTCACCGATCTCGGCCGCATCGCCATGACCGTCTGCTACGACATCCGTTTTCCTGCGCTGTTCGCCCGGCTCGCCGCCATCGGCATGGACGTTCTCGTCGTGCCGGCGGCTTTCACCGTGCCGACCGGCCGCGTGCACTGGTTGCCATTGCTCAAATGCCGGGCCATAGAGTCACTGACCTATGTCGTGGCCAGCGGGCAATGCGGCGAGCATCCGGGCGGTCGCCGGACCTATGGGCACTCGATGGTGATCGGACCCTGGGGCGACGTGCTCGCCGAATGCCCGAGCGGGCCTGGCATTGCGCAGGCAGAAGTCGATATGATCGAGCTCGAACGTCTGCGCCGGCAGTTTCCGGTGCTTAACCACCGCCGCGATCTCGAGTGACTGCCCAAATCTCAGCTGCCGAAACGAGCCTGGACCAGGTCAAGCAACTGATGCTCGTACCGACCGGAGTCGGCTTCGAGGATCTCGAGCGGGCGATGGGACGGCTCATGAGTCGCAAGCTCGACTATGCCGATCTTTATTGCCAGGCGACGCGCTACGAGACCTGGACCGTCGAGGACGGCATCGTTCGCGAAGGCATCTTCAGCCTGGACCAGGGCGTCGGCGTCCGCGCGATCAGCGGCGAGAAGACGGGGTTCGCCTATGCCGATCAGCTCGATCTCGAGTCGCTGACGGACGCCGTAACGGCGGCGCGCAGCATCGCTCATTCCGCCGGCGCCACTCGCTACCGGCTCGGCAGAGGCTCGCCGACGCCGCCGCTATATCCGGCCGTCGACCCCTTGCCGACGCGCAGCGACGAGGACAAGGTGGCGTTGCTCGCGCGGCTCGATCGCGAGGCGAGGGCACTCGATCGCCGCGTCGTCGAGGTTATCGCGAGTCTCCAGGCGCTCCATGACGTCGTTCTGATCGTGGCTTCGGACGGCACGCTGGCTGCCGATATCAGGCCGCTGGTTCGCCTCAACGTTTCGGTCATTCTCGAAGACGGCGGTCGTCGCGAGCAGGGCTATGCCGGTGCCGGCGGACGAGGAAATCTCGAGCTCGTCATGGACAGCGAAGCGAGCCTCGGCATCGCGGCCGAAGCCGTGCGCCAGGCTCAGGTCAACCTCGAGGCGATCCCGGCGCCGGCCGGCAACATGACCGTCGTGCTCGGCTGCGGCTGGCCCGGCGTGCTGCTGCACGAGGCCATCGGTCACGGCCTCGAAGGCGACTTCAACCGAAAAAAGACCTCGGCGTTCTCCGGCCGCCTCGGCGAGAGGGTGGCGAGCGAGCAGTGCACGGTGGTCGACGACGGGACGCTGCCGGGCCGGCGGGGCTCGCTGACGGTCGATGACGAGGGCACGCCCTCGCAGTGCACGACGCTGATCGAGAACGGCATCCTGCGCGCCTACATGCAGGACAAGCATAACGCCAGGCTCATGGGCACTTCGAGCACGGGCAACGCCCGCCGCGAGTCCTACGCGCACGCGCCGATGCCGCGCATGACGAACACTTACATGCTGCCCGGCCAATACGATCCGAACGAGATCCTCGCGTCCGTCGAGCGCGGGATCTACGCGCCGAATTTCGGAGGAGGTCAGGTTGACATAACTTCCGGCAAGTTCGTATTTTCGATCAGCGAGGGTTACCTGATCGAGAAGGGAAAGAAAACGAGCCCGGTCAAAGGCGCCATGCTGATCGGCAGCGGTCCGGAAGTGTTGACGCGCGTATCAATGGTCGGGAACGATCTCGAGCTCGACACCGGTATCGGCATTTGCGGCAAGGACGGTCAGTCCGTTCCCGTCGGCGTCGGCCAGCCGACGCTGCGAGTCGACGGTCTGACCGTGGGCGGCACACAGGCCTGACATCGCGCGGCTCGGCATCTCGCCGCGAGTTCCTGTGAATCCGATCACTGCCCCCTGCGGGTCGCGGTGCTAGGCTCGCAGGCATGAAAACCTTCGACGACACCTACGCCGATCAGGATTTTCAACGGCAGCTCGCACAGGCTCGCACCGAATGGATGGCCGGCGTGCCGCGTGCCGAGCAGCCGGATCTCAATGTCGAAGGTCTCCGCGGCTCTCTGTTCGCGCGGCTCGTCAGCGCGCTTTGCGGGCAGCGCAAGGCGAACTGAAGCCGAAGCGAGCGATGGCGAGAAAACCGGCCGATCCCGACGCGGAGTCGAAGCAAGAACGGCAGGACGAAGATACGGCCCTGCTGAGTCTGAGTCGAACGGATCGCAGAAAGCTCAACATGGATGCATGGGAGCCATCCTTGCTCCGGAAGCTCTTGACGGCGCAAAATCGGCTCAGGAAACGCGACTGAGCCAGGACCGATGTGGCTGCCCAGGATTCTCTACGAGTCGATCCCGTTCCTGTTTATTGGTCTCGGCGCCGTCGGGATGGGCGCGGCATTCTACGTCGATTCCTGGTACTGGTCGGAGATTCTTGCCGCGGACGGCCTGATCGCGCTCGTCGTCGGCCTCGTGTTGCTGCTACGCCGCAAAGGCTACCGCTCGAGCCGCAGCCGCATCGACTTCGACCGAACGAGCTGAACCGCCGTCAATCGTCGTCGGCGCGGCTCGACTCGGTCTCGAACTGCTCCTCGTCCTCTTGGCCGTCGTCGTCCTCGTCCTCGTAATCGTCGGAATCTTCGCTCCGATCGAACGTGCCCGTGCCCGAGCGCATGTCGTAGTAGACGAGCTTGTGCTCGCCCAGTTGAATCACGTCGCCATCGGATAGCCGGTGGTGCTTGACCTTGTGCGATCCGATGAAAACGCCATTGGTGCTGTTGAGGTCCTCGAGCATGCAGGCATCGACTCCGGTCGATACTTGCGCATGGTGGCGAGAGATGAACTTGCTCGAGATTTGCAGGTCGTTGTCGGGCGTTCTTCCGATGATCGTGCGCCCGATCGGCAGCTCGAACTCCGAAACCGGCTTGTCGCGGAACAGAACTTCGAACCGTGCCGGCGAGGCGAACGGAGACGGCTGCGGGCCCGTATCGTCCAGGTCGACGCCCCCGGGCTCCGTCCCCCGATAGCGTTCGACGAATGGCGACCATTGCAGCTCCTCGACAGCCGTCATCACGAGAGCCCGTGTAATGACGTCCTTTTCTTCCGCGAAGGCGCATAGCAACGCCGTGTCGCACAGCGTGTTGATCAGGCGGGGAACGCCGCCCGAGTAGGTAAAGATCGGGTCGAACGATTCCTCTTCGAAGATCCTGCGGCCCTCGGCGCCTGCTATCTCGAGCCTGTGCTCGATGTACTCGCGTGTCTCGCGCTTGGATAGTGCTGCGAGATGAAACTGAAGACGCACGCGCTGCCGGAGCTGCTCCAGGTGCCGCCCCCTGAGCTGCTGCGACAGCTCGGGCTGGCCGGCGAGGATTATCCTGAGTAGCTTCTCCTTCTGGGCCTCGATGCCCGACAGCATCCGCAGCTCCTCGAGCACGCGAAGCGACAGGTTCTGCGCCTCGTCGATGACGAGCAGCAGTGTCTTACCGGCGGCATACTGCTCGATCATGAAGTCCTTAATCATGGACAGGAGCTCGACCTTGCGCTTCTTGAACGGCTTGAATCCGAATTCCACGAGCAGGGCCTGGAGGAATTCGACCGGCGTAAGCTGCGTCTGATTGATATGCGCGAGGACGACGTTCTCGGGCAACTCCTCGAGAAAGCTCTCGATCAGGGTCGTCTTGCCGGAGCCGATCTCTCCCGTGATGACGACGAAGCCGTCGGCGAGCCAGATCGACGATTCCATGTAGGCTTTGGCGCGCGCGTGCTGCTTGCTCGCGTAAAGGAACTGCGGGTCCGGCGTCAGCCTAAACGGCGGCTCCTTGATCTTGAACAGCTCGCAGTACATTTCCGCCTCGCTCATGGCTGGCGCAAGCCTAGTACAAAAGTGGCGCCGGTTCGAGGAAACCCGTCACCGTGGGGCATTGCCGAGCACGGACTCGAGCTCGAGGAGACGTCTTGACAGGGTCTCGCGATCGGGCGCCAGGAGCGTGCAATGACCGAGCTTGCGGCGCGGGCGGGGCTCCTTGCCGTACACGTGCAGGTGCAGGCCTTCGATCGCGAGCAGCGTCTCCTTCGGCGGCAGACGGCCGATCAGGTTGCGCATCAGCGCTGCGCCCCGGGCTCGCGTACACCCGAGCGGCAGGCCGAGGATAGCGCGCACGTGGTTTTCGAACTGGCTGGTCTCGGCCCCCTCGATCGTCCAGTGGCCCGAGTTGTGAACTCGCGGGGCAATCTCGTTGGCCATCAGCCGGCCGGCCGCCACGAAGAACTCAATAGTTAGCACGCCGCAGTAGTCGTGCTGCTGCATCATCGCCGCCATCCACGCCCGCGCCTGATGCTCGAGCGTATCGTCCGCGAACGGGGCGATCGACGACTCGAGCATCCCGTCGCGATGCCTGTTCTCACTGAGCGCGTAGAACGCGAGCTCTTGTTCCGGGCCACGGACCCCGATCAGCGAGACTTCACGCTCGAAATCGATCCAGGCCTCGGCGATCGCGGGAAGCCCGCCGAGCGCATCCCATGCCGTCCCGAGCTCCTCGGCGGATCGCGCAATTCGCTGGCCGCGCCCGTCGTAGCCGAGCCGCCTCGTCTTGAGCACGATCGGCCAGCCGAGTTCCCGGCCGGCAGCATCGACGTCTTCGGGCCGGTCGATCGTCGCGTAGCGTGCCGTCGGCATCCCGAGGGATTCGAACAGACGCTTCTCGGCCAAACGGTCCTGAGCCTTCCCGATGATTGCCGGAGACGGCCTGACGGGGACGATTCCCGTCAGCGCTTCGACCGCCGTGACCGAGACGTTCTCGATGTCGAACGTCAGCACGTCGACCTCGCGGGCGAGCGCGGCAAGCTCGGCCTCGTCGTCGAGAGCCGCGACGCGGATTGGCGCGATCTGCCCGCCCGGCGCGTCGGCCCGTGTGTCGAGGAATCGGCATTCGATGCCGAGGGGATAAGCCGCAAGCGCCATCATGCGGCCGAGCTGGCCGGCACCGATAATGCCTACGCGGGGCGCGTTCATCGGCGAATGCTTCAGTCGTCGGAGGCGGGATCGGGTCGCTCGAGCACGCTTTCGGTCTGACGGCGTCGGTAAGCTTCGAGCGCTTCCGCCACGGCGGCGTGCTTGTTTGCGATGATTGCCGCCGCGAGCAAGGCAGCGTTGATCGCGCCCGCCTTGCCGATCGCGACAGTGCCGACCGGCACGCCCGCGGGCATCTGCACGATCGAAAGCAGGGAGTCCACTCCCTTGAGCGCTCGCGACGCCACCGGCACGCCGAGCACGGGCAGGCGCGTCTTGGCTGCCGTCATTCCGGGCAGATGGGCGGCGCCGCCGGCGCCCGCGATGATGGCTTCGAGGCCGCGCGACACGGCCGATTCGGCGTATTCGTAGAGCAAATCCGGCGTGCGGTGCGCTGATACGACTTTCGTTTCGTACGGGATTCCGAGCTCGTCGAGCGTCTCGGCTGCGTGTGCCATCGTGCCCCAATCGGATCGGGAACCCATGATGACGCCGATGAGCGGTTTCATCGGCGCATTGTACAGCTTTAGAATTGCCGTCTCATCCGAACGGGCGACAATCTATGAACGTCACCGAGCTGTCGGCGTCGCTGGCAGAACAAGCGCAACGAGCGGTGGAGCTCGCCCGAGCCGAGGGGGCCGATCAGGCGGAGGCCGGCTTGAGCCACGACGAAGGCTTCAGCGTGACCGTCCGACTCGGGGAGCTCGAGTCGGTCGAGCGACAGAAGGATCGCAGTCTCGGTGTCACCGTCTACAAGGGCCAACGGAAGGGAAGCGCGAGCACCAACGATTTCTCCGACCGCGGCATCGCCGCTGCCGTCGGCAAGGCGCTCAGCATCGCCGGGTTCACGGCCGCGGATCCGCATGCGGGGCTCGCCGATCCCGGGCGTCTGGCGACGAATCCGCCCGATCTGGATCTGTACCACGCCTGGAGTCTCGACACGGCGGATGCCGAGGCCATGGCTCTCGAGACCGAGCAGGCTGCCCGGAACTTCGACAAGCGCATCGAGAACTCCGAAGGCGCGTCGGTCTCGACCGGCGGGGGCGTCAGGGCCTATGCGAACAGCAACGGATTCGTCGGCAGCTACGCATCCGGTTGTCATTCGATCAGCATCAGCGTCGTCGCGGCGACGAACGGCGCGCTCGAGCGCGATTACTGGTACACGACGGCGCGCGCGCCCGACGATCTCGATGCCGCGGCCGACGTCGGCCGCATCGCCGCCGAGCGCGCGGTGAGGCGACTCGGCTCGCGCCAGGTCCGGACGCGGGTCGTGCCGGTCCTGTTTCCGGCCGAGCTGGCTCGATCCCTGTTTGGACATTTCATCGCAGCCATTCGTGGCACTTCGCAGTATCGACGCGCTTCCTTCCTGCTCGATTGTGTCGGTCAGCGCGTGTTTCCCGACTGGATGCAGATCGTGGAGGATCCGCACATCCCTCGCGGCATGGGCAGTGCGCCTTTCGACGGCGAAGGCGTCGAAACGCGCACGCGAACCCTCGTCGAGAACGGTGTCGTGCAGGGGCTGGTGCTGTCGAGCTATTCGGCCCGTCGTCTCGGGCTCCAGACGACGGGTAACGCGGGCGGCGTGCACAACCTGATCGTCGAGCCGAATGCGGAATCGCTCGAAAGCCTCGAGGCCGATTGCACGGAAGCCATGGTCGTGACGGAGATGCTCGGCCAGGGCGTCAACACCGTCACCGGTGACTATTCGCGAGGTGCGGCCGGCTATTGGGTCAGCAACGGCAAGTTTGCGTCTCCCGTCAGCGAGGTCACGATTGCCGGCAATCTGCGCGACATGCTGAGCTCGATTCGTGCCGTCGGCGCCGATATCGATCTGCGCGGAAGCGTCAGGTGCGGCGCCGTGCTCGTCGACGGAATGACGGTCGCCGGCCAGTAGCGTTCCGGACGCTCAGCTCGCTTCTTCCGGGAGGCTCTCATCGACGAGCTCGCCCAGCGAGCCCCCGCCGAGCTCGTTAGTGATCGCGTCGTCGATCCGATCGGCGATGTGGTCGATCGTTTCGTTCCAGGTATCGCGGGATTGAAACTCGCCGTCCCCGCCTCGCATCGTCGCAATGACATCGGTCAGCATGATGCGATGCGGGTCGCGGCCCGGGATCAGCCGGTGCTCGCTGTCCTTGGACAGCAGGCGTGCGTTCAACAGTCCGGCGATGATCGGCTCCAGAGTGCTGCGCGGGACGCGCAGCGCGGCCGCGAGGCTTTCGTCCGTCCAGCCGTGTCCCGGACGGGCAAAGTCGCTCGCCACCATGTACATGATGCTGAGGCAGAGCCGCTCGCTCGAGCTGTTGCCTATCGGCGCCGTCCGCCGGCCGTGGCGGAGCTGAAACGGGTACTGAACGTAATAAGCGAGCTGTGAGCCCAACAGGAAGATGAGCCAGGTCAGATAAAGCCAGATCATGGCCACGAACACGACGACGAATCCAGAGTAGATGGCTTCGAGCCGCGCGGAAGTGGCGACGACGCCCGCGAACAGATAGCCGCTCCCTGTCCAGACGATGCCGGCTACGAGACCGCCTATCAACGCCGGTCTCAGCCTTACGGTCGTGTTGGGGATGAACAGATAGAGGAAGGTAAACGCGCAGACCACCAGGAGATAAGGCAGAGCGTCGCCGATCCGCATGATCAGCGCACCGATCGTCTGGCCCGCACTGAGCCTCTCGACAAGCGCCTCGCTCGAGAAGCTCGCGATCAGCCCGGCCGCCACGAGCATGATCGTGGGTCCGATCAGGATGACGCTCAGATACTCGGTGAAGCGGCGCCCGAAGCTTCGCGGCCGGTCGACGCGCCAGACGAAGTTGAAGCTGCTTTCGACCTTTTTCGCCATCGACATCACCGTCAACATGAGCAGTCCGACGGCGATGACCGCGAGCAGTCCACTGCTGACGTTGTCCACGAACGAGATGATCGTTTGCGTGAACTCGTCGGCGCGCGGTCCGATCGGCTGCATGAAGCGCCGCAGCAGCGGCTCCATCTGGCGGTGAATCCCGAGCCCCTTGGCGATGGCGAAGGCGAAGCCGAGCATGGGCACGACCGAGAGCGCGGTCGTGTAGACGAGGCTCATCGCTCTCAGGTTGATCTCGCCGGTCGAAAGTTCCCGCACGAGGGCGTACAGATAGCGCGCGATGGCGACAGCATACCGCGGGAGCGGCTTCTCCGGTTCCTGTTCGGGCCATAGCCGCCGGCGAAGGAATTGAAGCACGTTGTCCAAAGCGTGCGGCTCGCGGCCTCAGCGGGTCAGCCGGTCGAGCGCCTCGCGGTACTTCTCGCTCGTGCGCTGAATGACGACGGCCGGCAGCTCGGGTCCCGGAGCCTGCTTGTTCCAATCCAGCGACTCGAGATAGTCGCGCACGTATTGCTTGTCGAAGCTTGGGGGCGATGCGCCGCGGCGATAGCTTTCCGCCGGCCAGAAGCGCGACGAATCAGGCGTGAAGACCTCGTCGATCAACATCAGTCCGCCCGTCTTGTCGATCCCGAACTCGAACTTGGTGTCGGCAATCATGATGCCTCTGGATTTGGCATAGTCGGCCGCCCGCGAATAGAGCGTCAGCGATACCTCCTCGACACGGCGCGCGAGCTCCGGGCCGATCAGATCCTCGACGGCCTCGATGCTGATGTTCTCGTCGTGTTCGCCGGGGGCGGCCTTGGTGCTCGGCGTGAACAGCGGCTCGCTGAGCTGCTCGGCGAGCTCGAGCCCCCTCGGCAGCTCGACGCCCGACACCGCGCCGGTCCGGCAGTAGTCCTTCCAGCCGGAGCCGATGAGGTAGCCGCGCACGACGGCCTCGACCGGCAGCGGACTCGATTCCTCGACCACTACGGCGCGCCCGCGTACGGTTTCGCGGTCGCCGGGATCGTCCAGGACCGTTTCGAGATCGATGCCGGTCAGGTGGTTCGGGATCAGATGGGCGAGCCGCTCGAACCAGAAGTTCGAGATCGCGGTCAGAATGGCACCTTTGCCCGGGATCGGGTCCGGTAGAACCACGTCGAAGGCTGAGATACGATCCGTGGCGATGATGAGCAGCCTTTCCGAGTCGACCCTGTAGATGTCGCGCACTTTGCCGCGGGCAACGAGATCGAGGCTGTTCAAGCTGGATTCGTACAGCGGTCGCGGCGAGCTCATCTCATGAGTTTACAAGGATTCGATTGCCGTGCGCTGGTTCGGTAAGGCGATCGGTGCGGCGCTCGGGATGGCGCTCGGCAGTTACCCCGGCGCCATGCTCGGCGCTCTGTTGGGGCATCAGTTCGACCAGGGACTCGGCGACGCCGTGCCGGGCGCGGCGCCTCGCACGCAGCAGCTTTTCTTCGAAGCGACCTTCGAGGTCATGGGACGCGTTGCCAAGGTCGATGGCCGCGTTTCGGAGGAGGAGATTCAAATCGCGCGCCGCATCATGCACGCGATGCAACTGAAGCCCGACCAGGTCCGTCGGGCCATCGATCACTTCACGGCCGGCAAGCGATCCGACTACCCGATGCAGCAGCGGCTCAACGATCTGGTCGCCGGCATCGGCCACCAGCCGGAGCTGGCCCGGGCCTTCGTCGAAATTCAGGTGCAGGCCGCCATCGGCGCCGGCGAAATCGCACCAAGCAAGCGCGAGCTGCTCTGGCAGATCGCTCACAGGCTCGGCGTCAACCGCGTCGAGCTGGCCCAGATCGAAGCGATGCTGCACGCGCGGCAGCAGGGCTCGCGCCCCGCGGGACGCGGACCGAGTCTCGCCGATGCCTACAGAGCGCTTGGCGTGGATTCCAGCGCTGACGACAAGGAAATCAAGACGGCCTATCGGCGCCTGATGAATCAGCATCATCCCGACAAGCTCGTCTCGAGGGGATTACCGGAATCGATGACCGCCGTCGCCGAGGAGCGAACGCAGCAGATCCGCGCGGCCTACGACCGGATCAAGGAAGACCGGGGCTTCAAGTAGAAAGCGCCGCGCGGCCGCGGCGCTTCGGTAGATCACAGGTGGTCAGGCCGGGCGCCGCAAGGCCTGGGCTCGCGCGCGCGGCGGTGCGGGCCGCGCATTGAGCACGACGATTGTCTTGCCGCTGGCACGTACGAGACCCTGTTCCTCCAGAACCTTCAGCACGCGGCCGGCCATCTCGCGGGAGCATCCCACGAGGCGGGACAGCTCCTGGCGCGATACCTTTATCTGCATGCCATCGGGATGCGTCATCGCATCGGGTTCCTTGCACAGGTCCATGATCGCGTGCGCGACTCGTCCCGTGACATCGACGAAGGCGAGGTCGCCGAGCTTGCGATTCGTGCGGTCGAGGCGGGACGCGAGCTGGGTAGCGAGCTCGAACACGATGCCAGGACTCTCGGAGGCGATCTGTCGGAAGCGCGGATAGGTCATCTCGGCGATCTCGCTCGCGGTTCGCGTGCGAACCCAGGCGCTGCGCGTCGGCTGCTCGTAAAAGAGCCCCATCTCGCCGAAGAACTGTCCCTTGTTGAGGTAGGCCAGCACCATCTCGTTGCCATCCTCGTCTTCGATCATCACCTCGACCGATCCGTCGACGATGTAATAGAGCACGTCGGGCAAATCGCCGGCGTGGATCATGACGGTCTTCGCCGGGATCGTCCGGACGCGGCAATAACTCAGGAAACGGTTGATTGCCGGAATGTCGCTAAGGGGTCTCAAGACGTCTTCCATAGGTGCTGACTCCAGATTTGACTTAATGCGATGGTGTACCAACGAGTGGAAATCTGTAAAACAAAAACTCCCGAAGCTGTGACACCCGTCACAGGCGGTAGGCCAAGCGGCGCAGGATTTCGCCGCCGACCGCCATCAGAGTGCGAACTGGCTCACGAATCGGCGCGGCGCCTGCGGCGCTCGCCTCGCTGCCGTGGCGAGCTTCGTCGGCGGTCATCTGCTCGAGAATCGCACGGCTCTTCGCGTCCCGTTGCGGGAGTCGAGCCAGGTGGTCTTCGATATGCGCTTCGACCTGTCTCTCCGTCTCGGCGACGAAGCCGAGACTCGTCGCGTCGCCCGATATCCCGGCGAGCGCGCCGACGGCCGCGCTGCCGAAAAACCACGCAGGATCGAGCCGGCTCGGTCGGCCACCGAGCTCCTCGATGCGGCGGGTGCACCACGACAGGTGGTCTGCCTCCTCGGCAGCGGCTCTCTCGAGGCGATCGGCGGTCGCGGGAGTGCGCGCGAACAGAGCCTGCCCCCTGTATAGCGCCTGCGCCGAGATCTCGCCTGCGCGATTGACGCGCATGAGCCGCACGCTCTCGGCCTGCTCGGCCGGGGACAGCGGGGCGTCGTCGACGGTGTCGGCCGGCGAGGCCCGGCCTGCGGGCGGGTCGGTTAGGACGGTCTTCAGACCCTGATCGAAGACGGCGACCAGCCGATCGTTCCAGGAGATGGCGCGGGTCATCGCCGAAGTATACGAAAAACGGGGTCTGACCCCATCGTCGCGCCATCGTCGCGGCTTGCCAGAGCCTGCGCCGGCCATTAGACTTCGCCCTCTTTCGCCGGCCGTCCGGCCCTTAAGAACGAGCTCGATGAAGACATTTTCGGCAAAACCCGCTGAGGTCCGTCGCGACTGGTACCTCGTTGATGCAGAGGGAAAAACGCTCGGCCGCCTCGCATCGGAGCTGGCGCGGCGCCTGCGGGGCAAGCACAAGGCGACCTATACGCCGCACGTGGACACAGGCGACTACATCGTCGTCGTCAATGCCGAGAAGATCCGTGTGACCGGACGCAAGCTCAAGGACAAGGTCTATCATCGCCACACGGGCTACATCGGCAATCTCAAGTCCGAGTCGCTCGAGAAGCTGCTCGAGCGCGCGCCCGAGCAGGTGCTCAAGCTCGCCGTCAAAGGCATGTTGCCGCGCACGCCGCTCGGCAGGAGCATGCTGAAGAAGCTCAAGATCGTGCGCGGGGCCGAGCATCCGCATCAGGCGCAGCAGCCGATCGCACTGGAGGTATAAGCGCGATGGCCTTGGAACAGTATTACGGTACCGGACGCCGCAAGACCTCTTCGGCGCGCGTCTATCTGCGGCCCGGCAGCGGCGCCATCGTCATCAATGGGCGTCCGCTGGACCAGTTCTTCGGGCGCGAGACGGCGCGGATGATCGTCCGGCAGCCGCTCGCCCTCGCGGATGTCGAGGGCCGTTTCGATATCCGGGTCAACGTTTCGGGCGGAGGCACGACGGGCCAGGCCGGCGCGATCCGGCACGGCATCACGCGGGCGCTGCTGGTCTACGACGAGAGCCTCCGCACACCGCTTCGCAAGGCCGGTTTCGTGACTCGGGACGCCCGCGAGGTCGAGCGCAAGAAGGTCGGACTGCGCAAGGCTCGCCGGGCAACCCAGTTCTCGAAGCGTTAAACAACGAGCTGATTCCCTGTGGGGGATCGTCTAGCGGTAGGACATCGGACTCTGACTCCGAGAACCCTGGTTCGAATCCAGGTCCCCCAGCCAACTCCGTCGTCGGGGTATTCGACGGCCGTCAGCGGAAGAACCTGACGGTCACGACAGCGTGCGGCACTCCCTGGCCGAGGCGACGAGCAGCACGTCCGCCGGCCGATTGGCGAAGATTCCGACCGTCACCACTCCCGGTATCTGGTTGAAGCGCTGCTCCATCTCCACCGGGTTGCTGATCACGAGATTGTGAACGTCGAGAATGTGGTTGCCGTAGTCGGTGATGAAGTCTTCTCGCCAGATGGGTTGGCCGCCGGCCTTGATCATCTGCTTGCTTACGAGTGATCGCGCCATCGGGACGACCTCGACCGGCAGCGGAAACTGGCCGAGATGGCCGACGAGCTTGGTCTCGTCGATGATGCAAACGAATCGCCGCGCCGCGCCCGCCAGGATCTTCTCGCCGGTCAGCGCGCCGCCTCCGCCCTTGATCAAGTGCCGGTGTTTGGTCGCTTCGTCCGCGCCGTCGACGTAGAGATCAACGGCCGGGACGTCGGACAACTCGCTGACCTCGATTCCGAGGGACCGAAGCCGGCGCGTGGATTGCTCGGAGCTCGATACGACGGCATCGAGCCGGGCCTTCTCGTCGGGGAGCGCATCGATGAAGTGGTTGACCGTCGACCCGGTCCCCACGCCAAGGACGATGCCGTCCCTGAGGTAGCTCATGGCCGCGAGGGCGGCCCGGCGCTTATTGCTGTCCTGCTCGCTCACGACCCCGAAAAAACAGTGCCCGCGCAGGGGCGGGCACTGTATGGCTCATGAGTCCAAGATGACTCAACGAGAAGCGGCAAATTAGCGCTTCTTGCGAGCTGCTTTGCGCTTCGTCTTGCGCTTAGCCTTCTTCTTCTTGGCCTTTTTCTTGCCCTTCTTGGCAACCTTGCGCTTGGCGGCTTTGCGCTTGGCTTTCTTGCGCTTCTTCGCCGCCGGCTTCTTCGCCGCTTTACGCTTGGTCGTCTTACGCTTAGTCGATTTCTTTTTCGAAGATTTCTTCTTCGCTGCCATTGGGTAGTCTCCGTGTCGGAATAAACGGCGTCGAGTATATATAAAAGAACAAGAATTTCCAGCGTGTTATCGATTTTTGCGCATATGGCGCACATCAGGTCGAAAGCGAATGTGCGGCCAGTCACAACTAAAACGACTCGTCGAGTCGTCGATTGAGACGTCTCGCGATTGAATTACCGTTCCAGAGAGAGAATGAAACGCCAGTTTTCCGACGAGACGGGAATGACCGACAGACGATTGCCGCGCTTTAACAGACGCAGGTCCGATAGCCTGTCACCCGCGTACTGCTTGAGTTTCACGAGGGCGAGGGGTTTTTCGAGCTTGCGCTTCAAGCGCACATCGACGACATACCATCGCGAATTCGAGCGCTCGCTCTTCGGATCGAAGTGCTCGTCGCGACGATCGAACGCCGTCTCGTCGGGGTAAGCTTCGCGCGTGATTTCGACGATCCCGACGATGCCGGGCTCCGGGCAGCTCGAATGATAAAAAAAGGCCAAATCGCCCTTTTTCATCTCGTCTCGGATGAAATTGCGCGCCTGGTAGTTGCGGACGCCGTCCCATCGGGTCGTTTGACGGGGGCTCGCTGCGAGGTCGTCGATGCTGAACGTGCCGGGCTCCGACTTGAGCAGCCAGTGCTTCATGGCCGTGCGAATCGCTCGAAGCCGTGCTCGGTCACTGCACCCCACAACGGCACGTCCCACGGATTCGGATCCATCCTGTCGACGCGTTGCAGCGCAAAAGCGGTGCCGACGAGCTTCGGCTTCAGCCACGTCTTGCGCCGACGCAGGAAGGCGAAGCAGCGGTCGTAGTAGCCGGCGCCCACGCCGAGCCTGTTGCCCGCGCTGTCGAAGGCGACAAGGGGAGTCAGAACGAGATCGAGCGCCCGCGGGTCGATGAGCTCGGGGGGATAGGGCTCGGTGATACCGAAGAAGTTGGTCTCAAGGCGCGTGCGCTTCCCGACTCTGCCGAAGTGCATTTCCCCGCCGGTAATGATCGGCGCGAAAAACTCCCTGCGCTGATCGAAACGAATCAGGGGGCTTACGTCCGGCTCGCCATCGAAGGCGAAGAACAAAGCGATCCGGCGGGCGGATCGAAAAGCCGGCAGCGTTCTTATGCGGTGCAGAATCGCGTCGTCGGCCGCCTCACGCTCGCCGGGGCCGAGGCGCCGGCGCGCCGCGCGCACTTGCCGGCGTAAGGCGGCGCCTCCCGCTCGTGCCGTCACGGATGGTTGCCCTCGAACCGGAGCAATAGGTGGGGTACGCCGTGGTGGTTGCAGGCTTCCCGGCGTTGCCGGATCTGCACAACACCACCCACAGAGCACAACCCCAAGGTCATGATTTAGGGTCGAAAGCCTTTCCAGTCCGCGTCGAACACAGCAGGAGACGCCAAACGGGATTTTACAGTGAAAGCTGCTTGGTCGGGCCCAGCGCGTCGTCGAGCCGCTCGCGCATCGACTTGATTCTCAGGCCCACGATGTCCTTCAGCTCGGCCCCCTGTCCCTGGGTTTCGAGCAGCTCATTGGCAAGATTCAGGGCCGCCATGACCGCAACACGGTCGAGACCCACTACCTTGCCGGTATCACGGATCTCTCGCATCTTCTTGTTCAGGAGGTCGGCCGATGCCAGCAACGCCGATTTTTCGTTGGCCGGACAGGCGACGTGGTATTCCTTCTCGAGGATGCGAACGGTGACATGGGCATACATCTCGCTCATGACGTCTGCTCCATTGCCTTGAGACGCGTAATCATGGCTTCGACCCGGCCCCGTACCTGCTCGTTCTTCTGGAGCAAGGTCGCTCTTTCGGCCGTCAGATTGTCCTGTCGGATCCGCAGCGACTCATTCTCTTCCTGGAGTTTCTTGCAGATGACGACGAGTTCGTCGAGGCGCTTCTCGAGCCGCTTGAGCTCGAGGTCGAAACGCTCGTTCGCCGATTCGTTGACCATGGAAAAGCAATATAGAGTGCGGCAGGCTCGGGGGTCAACATTGGCAGCAGCGGTGTTAGCATGGCGATCCTCGAACTACGGGTCGAAGCGCAAGTGCCCCGAATCGAAACCGATTACCGCGACCTCGCCGATCTCTTGCATCGCTCCGGCGCGCCGCTGCCGCTTGCGGAGCTGCACGGCGGGCTCTGCGGCGTGATCTGCGCCAGCGGTCGGCAGGCCGCGTCGAGCTGGCTCGACAGCCTGCTCGACGATTGCACAGCGGATGCCGACACGCTGTCTCGGCTCGCGAGCCGTCTGGAAGTTCTCGGCAAGGACACCTGGCAGGCGCTCAGCGGTCTGACGCTCGAGTTCTGTCCGTTGCTGCCCGGTGACGAGGCCGGCGTCGATCAGCGGGCCGAGGCTCTCGGGCTCTGGTGTCACGGATTTCTGGCCGGGCTCGTCATCGGCGGCGTGGATCTCGCCGGCGGAACCGAAACGCTGTCGGCCGAGCTCGATGAGCTCGTGCGCGACTTTGCCGAGATCAGCAGAGCCGGCGCCGATCGCGAGGAGATCGAAGACCCAGAGCTCGGCGACGGCTCGTTGACCGAGCTCGTCGAGTTCGTGCGCGTCGGCACGCAATTCGTCTTCGAGGGGCTCGTGCCGGACTCGCGGCGCGAGCGCGTCGTTCATTGACGCAGGAGCGACAGTTTGAACGCCACTGAGCTTGCCCGGCGTCGAAGGCACCTGATGGAGCTGATCGGGCCGGGCGGTATCGCCGTCCTTCCGGCCGCGACCGAGAAGGTTCGCAGCCGCGATACGTTGTTCGACTACCGGCCGGACAGCGACGTCTATTATCTGACGGGGTTCCGCGAGCCCGAATCCGTGATCGTGCTCGTGCCGGGCCGCGGCGAGGGGCAGTACCTCGTTTTCTGCCGCGATCGTGATCCCGAGCGCGAGCTCTGGGACGGAAAGAGACTCGGCCCCGAAGGAGCGGTCGACGAGCTCGGTTGTGACGACGCCTTTCCGATCACCGATCTCGACGAGATCCTGCCGGGCCTGCTCGAGCGTAGCGAGCGAGTCTATTATTCGATGGGCATCTCGCCCGATTTCGACCACAGGCTGCTGAACTGGATCAACAGCCTCAACGCCAAGCGGCGCAACCGTCATGCGGCCAGCGAGATCATCGCGCTCGGCCACCTGCTGCACGAGATGCGCCTCTACAAGAGCCGGGCGGAAACGGCGGTCATGGGCAAGGCGGCCAGGATCGCCGTGGCCGCACATCGCCGCGCAATGAAAGCCTGCCGCCCGGGCATGCACGAGTACGAGCTCGAGGCCGAGTTCCTGCACGAGTTTCGCCGGCATGGGGCGGACTGCTCGTATCTGCCGATCGTGGCGGCCGGCAAGAATGCCTGCGTGCTGCATTACCGCGCCAACGGAGCAGTGCTCGAAGACGGCGATCTGGTGCTGATCGACGCCGGTTGCGAGTACGAGATGTACGCCTCGGACATCACGCGGACCTTTCCGGTCAACGGCGAATTCAGCGAGCCTCAACGAGAGCTTTACGAGATCGTGCTCGAGGCGAATCGCGCAGCCACGGCCCAGGTTGAAGTGGGGAATCACTGGAACGATCCGCACGAGGCTGCGGTCAAGGTCGTCACCCGCGGTCTGCGTTCGCTCGGGCTCCTGTCGGGCCGGCTGCCGACACTGATCAGGGAAGGCGCCTACAAGAAGTACTTCATGCACCGTACCGGCCATTGGCTCGGCATCGACGTCCACGACGTCGGCGACTACATGGTCGACGAGCAATGGCGGCTGCTCGAGCCCGGGATGTCGATGACGATCGAGCCCGGCATATACGTCGCCGCCGGCGCGAGCGGCCGCGCGAGGCGCTGGCGGGGGACAGGCATCCGGATCGAGGACGATGTCGTCGTGTCCCGTGACGGCCCTCGCGTCCTGACGACGGGCCTGCCGACGACGGTCGGCGAGATAGAAGCATTCATGGCCTGAAAGCCGATGCCCGACGCACGTATCGACTGCGATGTGCTGATCGTCGGCGGCGGGCTCGTCGGATCCCTGCTCGCCAACGCCCTGTCCGGGCTTCCGCTGCGGGTCGTTCTCGTCGAGGCGCGCAGCGTCGAGTCGCTGGAGCAGCCGAGCTTCGACGGACGGGCAACGGCGCTGGCGAACGGCTCGCAGCGAGTGCTCGAGCAACTGGGCCTCTGGGAGTCGATACGCGGTGAGGCACAGCCGATTCGGCACATACATATCGGCGAACGGGGACGCTTCGGCGCCGCCCGAATCGACGCCCGCGAGGAGGGCGTGTCCGCGCTCGGCTACACGGTCGAGAACCGGAAGCTCGGCGCTGCGCTCTGGCAGGCGCTGGCACAACAGCCCGGGTTCAGCCGCGTGTCGCCGGCCGAAGTCAAAGGCTTCGATTGCCGGCCCGGAGCGATAGAAGCGCGGATCGACTCCGGATCCGCGCGCTCGCGGATCACCGCGCGTCTGATGGTCGCGGCCGACGGCGCGCAATCGAAGCTCAGGCATGCGCTCGGCATCGCGGCTCGCATCGACGATTACGGTCAACACGCGATCGTCGTGAATTGCACGACCGATGAGCCGCATCGGGCGCGGGCCTTCGAGCGCTTCACGCCCGACGGTCCGCTCGCGGTCCTGCCGCTGACGCGCGATCGCGTCGCCGTCGTCTGGACGCTGCCGACGCGGCCGGCACGGAGTCGGTCGGCGATGCCGGCCTCGTCGGCAGGACGGATTCTCGAGCTCGCGGACGACGATTTCCGCAGCGCGCTGCAGTCGGCCTTCGGCTACCGGCTCGGCCACTTCCGAAGGGTCGGCCGTCGCGACATGTATCCACTGCAGCGAGTTCAGAGCAACGACGTCATTCGGGAGCGCACGGTGCTTGTCGGCAACGCGGCGATCGCGCTGCATCCCGTCGCCGGGCAGGGGTTCAATCTGGCCCTGCGCGACGCGTCGGCGCTTGCCGAGCTGATCGCCGAGAAGGCGCTGGCCGGGTCGAGCGACGTCGGCAGCGCGGATCTCCTCGAGCGCTACCGGCGCTGGCGCAGCGACGACCAGCGCAAGCTCGCCCGCTTCACTCATGCCCTGATCCGCGGCTTCGGCGCGCAGGCGCCAGGCCTCGATGCGCTGCGGGGCGCCGGCCTGATGGCGTTCGACCTGATCCCGGGCGCCAAGTCGGTGCTCGCCCGGCATACGATGGGCCTTGCCGGGCGCGTGCCGAAGCTGGCGCGCAAGCTGAGCATCGTCGGATGACGAAGCGAGCGAGGCCGCTCGAGGTCGTCGTGGCCGGAGCCGGACCCGTCGGTCTGCTGTTCGCCGCACGGCTGGCTCGCGGCCAGTCGGCAGGCCGATTCCGTATCCGGATCGTCGACGCGCAGGCGCCGGCGAGCTGGCGGGCGCAACGTCCGGATCCGCGCGTGTACGCGCTGTCGCGCGAGTCGCAACAGCTGCTCGGCGATCTGTGGCAATCGGTTGCGGCGCGGCGCGTGTCGCCGTATCGCCGGATGCACGTCTGGGAGGGCCCTGCCGCTGGCGCGGACGCCTCGATTACGTTCGACGCGGCCGAGATCGGCGAGCCCGATCTCGGCCACATCGTAGAGGACAGCCTGCTTCGCAGCGTCCTGCTCGACGATCTCGCGCGCGCGGAAGTCGAGATCGCTTTCGGTAGCGGAGTGGAAGGCGTCGAGCTGGAACGCGAAGCCGTCTCGGTGGCCTTGAGTGACGGCACGACGATGACGGCCGATCTCGTCGTCGGCGCTGACGGGACCGACTCGCGGGTTCGGGCGGCCGTCGGCATCCCCACCTTCGAGAAAGACTACCGGCAGCGCGCCGTCGTCACCCACGTTGCGACCGAAAAGCCGCATCGCGAAACGGCCTGGCAGCGATTCATGCCCGAAGGCCCGCTCGCCTTCCTGCCGCTGTCGGACGGGCGATGCTCGATCGTCTGGACCAACTCGTCGGCGACCGCCGAAGGGTTGCTCGCAATGGACGACGATGCGTTCATCGACGCGCTCGAGACCTCGAGCGCCGGCGTTCTCGGCAAGCTCGGTCCGTGCACCGAGCGGCTCGCGTTCCCGCTGCGCCTGACACACGCGGTTCGCTACACGGGCTTAGGTGTCGCGCTGATCGGGGACGCCGCGCATGCCGTGCATCCGCTCGCCGGTCAGGGAATGAATCTCGGGTTTCGCGATGCCGCCGTGCTGGCCGGGGCGCTCGTCGAGGCTTCGGCGCGAGGCGAGCATCCCGGCGACGAGCGTGTGCTGCGGCGCTACGAGCGCCGGCAGAAGGCACATAATCTCGGCATGCAGCTCGCGTTCGACGGGCTGAATGCGCTGTTCGGCCGGCGCGCGCCGCGCTGGGCCGCGCCGATTCGCGGCCTGGGACTGGCAGTCGTCGACCGTTCGGCGCCGGCCAAGCGCATGCTGATGCGGCGGGCTCTCGGTCTCGATCGCGCCTTGGCTTAGAATGCCCGGCTATGAGCAAGCGAACCCCGTTGTCTGTCCTCGTCCTTCTCGCGAGTTTCCCGCCGCTGCCGGCGGCGGCGCAGGAAGCCACCTGGAACTCGACCCTCGAGCGCATTTCCAGCGCCGTCGTCTCGATCAGAATCGATAGTCCCCGGGCCTTCGATACCGAGAGGAACGTCTCGAGTCAGGCGACGGGATTCGTCGTCGATGCCGAGCGGGGCCTGATTCTGACCAATCGGCACGTCGTCACTCCGGGGCCGGTGCGGGCGCAGGCCATTTTTCTGAACCAGGAAGAGGTCGATCTCGCGCCGATCTACCGCGATCCCGTCCACGACTTCGGTTTCTATCGCTACGATCCTGCGGATCTGCAGTTCATAGAGCCTTACGAGCTGACGCTCGCTCCCGAGGCGGCGCAGGTCGGTCGCGACATTCGCGTCGTCGGCAACGATGCCGGTGAGCGCCTGTCGATACTGGCCGGCACGATCGCGCGGCTCGACCGTCAGGCGCCGGACTATGGTGCGGGCCGCTACAACGACTTCAATACCTTCTATCTTCAGGCAGCCTCGGGAACGTCGGGAGGCTCCTCCGGCTCGCCGGTCATCGACATCAACGGCCAAGTCGTCGCCCTGAATGCCGGCGCCAACACTCAGGCCGCCTCGAGCTTCTTCCTGCCGCTCGATCGGGTTCAGGTTGCCCTCGAGCTGATCCAGAAAGGGCAGCCCGTTCCGCGCGGCACGCTACAGACGGAGTTCGTGCATAGTCCCTACGCCGAATTGCGGCGGCTCGGACTGCACCGAGACACCGAGGTCGAGATGCGCGGGGCGTTTCCCGATCTCACCGGCCTGCTCGTCGTCGAGCGCGTGCTGCCGGGATCGCCGGCTGCCGCGGCCCTGGAACCAGGCGATATTCTGCTCGCCGTCGCCGATCAGCGTGTCGCGGAGTTCGTTCCGCTGGCCGAGCTGCTCGACGCCCGGGTCGGTGGAATCGTCAGCGTTCTGATCGAGCGCGGCGGCGAGCGGCTCGAGCGCGAGATCAGCGTGACCGATCTCGAGAGCATCACGCCGCGCGAGTACGTCGAATTCGGCGACGGCGTTTTTCACGAGCTTTCCTATCAGCAGGCACGGCACTTTTACCGGGAGGTCAAGGGCGTTTACGTCGCCAATCCGGGATACGTCTTCGGGACGGCGGCGATTCCGCGCGCGAGCCTGATCACGCAGTTCGATGGCAAGCCGCTGTCCAGTCTGGACGATTTCGAAGCCGCAATAACGGCGATCCCGAGGAACGCGCAGACTCGCGTTCGCTTCGTGACGATCGACGATCCCGGCACGGAACGACAGCGGATCCTGAACAATTTCAGTGACTGGTACCCGAGCGTTCGCTGCCGCCGCGATGACGATACGGGCGAGTGGCCCTGCCGCGACCTTGCGCTCAGCACCGAGGTCGCCCGCCCCGATCCGCAGGAAACGAGCTTTCCGCCGGAACGCGAGCTTCACGTGCAGCGGATCGGGTCGTCGCTGGTGCTCGTCAACTACAGCATGCCGTACACGATCTCCGGCGTTGCCGACCGGTACTACTACGGCACGGGCCTCATCGTCGACACCGACCGGGGTTGGGTCGTCGTCGATCGGAATACCGTCCCGGTCGCGATGGGTGACATTCAGATCACGTTCGCCGGTTCCGTCGAGATTCCCGGCAGCGTCGAATACGTTCACCCGCTGCACAATCTCGCGGTCGTCTCCTACGATCCCGCGCTGATCGGCGACACGCCCGTGCAGGCTGCCGTCCTCGTCGACGCGGCTTTCGAAGCGGGGGACAACGTCGCCGTCGTCGGTCTCGGACCGGATCACGATGTCATGTCGCAATGGAGCCAGGTCGCGAGCTTCAGTCCGCTCAATCTTCCATTGTCGCGAACGCTGCGCTTCCGGGATTCGAACCTCGAAGCCGTCGATCTCGTCAATGGGCCGACCGATTTCGACGGCGTCCTCGTCGACGCCGAGGGCAGGACGCTCGCGCTCTGGTCGAGCTTCGCCTATCAGGCCGGGCGTGAAACGACGCAGATCAACATGGGCATCCCCTCGGATCTCGTCATCGACATGCTCGAGGCCATGCGCGCCGACAGGCTGCTGCGTTCGCTGGAGGTCGAGTGGCAGCCTTCGCCGCTAGCTTCGGCGCGCAAGCTCGAGCTGCCCGAAGAATGGGCGCGCCGCTACGAAACCCACAACCCCCAGCGGCGCCAGATCCTCTCGGTGGCATCGATCGTCGCGGGGTCGCCGGCAGCGGACGTATTCAGAACGGGGGACCTGCTGCTCAGCATCGACGGCGCCCTGGCGAACTCGTTCCGCGAGGTCGAGCGGGCGACGCAAAAGGAATCCGTCGAGGTCGTGCTGTTTCGCGATGGCGAGGAGTCGACACACACGATCGACACCGTCGCGCTCGACGGTATCGGCGTCGATCGCGTGGTACTCTGGGCGGGCGCGCTGCTGCAGCCCCCGCACCGGGCGCTCGCGGCCCAGCGCGGGCTGACGCTCGGCGGCGTCTATGTCTCGTTCTACAACTTCGGCTCGCCGGCGAGTCGCGCGGGCCTGCTCGCGGGCCGCCGGGTTCTGGCGGTCAACGGCGAGCCTACGCCCGACCTCGACCGCTTCGTCGAAGTCATCCGCGGGCTCGACGCCAGCGAGTCCGTGCGCCTGAACGTGGTGTCCTTCAACAACGTGCCCGAAGTCATCACGCTCGAGCTCGACGAGCACTACTGGCCGACGCACGAGATCAGACGCGTCGGCAACGACTGGCAACGGCGGCCGCTCGATCCCTGATCAGCCGGCGTCGAGGCGCGACTCGAGCTCGCTGAAGCTCCGGATCGGCGGAAGGCACTCGGTGCCCTTGCAGAGATAGGCGGTAGTTGTGCTTTCCGGTTTGCGCGCGGCGAGCAGTCCCGGCAAATCCTCGATCTCGTCGTCGATGAAAAACAGCAGTCGGTCCGGATTGAATCCGTTATCGATTCTGGTCCGCCACTCGGCCAGCTCGGGGCGGGCGCCGCGAACGATGAGGATCTCGGGCGGCTCGAGCCGGCGACCCATCGCCCTGAGCAGGCTTGCATGAGCTTCCGCGTGGCGCGCGATGGCGGGCGCGGCGGCGCGAACGGCCCCGGCCGCGGCTTCGAGGTAGCGCGACTCCCCGAGCAGATGGCCGAGCGTGTCGAGCGCCAGCGCCGCCATGCCGTTACCGGAAGGAACGGCCTCGTCCGCCAGCGGCTTCGGACGGTGAATGAGGCGCTCATGGTCGTCGGCGGTGAAAAAGAATCCTCCGGCGGGATCGGTGAAGTGATCGAGGAGGCTATCGACGATCTCGACCGCGAAGCCGAGGTCGCCAGAGCGAAAGCGCCATTGCATAAGCTCGGTCAGGCCGAATGCCATGAAGGCATAGTCATCGAGATAAGCCGTGAACCGCGCTCGTTTGTCCTTGAAGCTGGCCTTCAGGCGCCGGCCCCGCCAAAGATGCTCGCGCACGAAGTCCGCCGCCTCGGTTGCCGCGAGGCCGAACTCGGGCCGGCCGAGATAGCGGGCCGCTTTGGCGAGGTTGCCGATTACAAGTCCGTTCCAGGCCGTCAGAATCTTCTCGTCGCGGCCTGGCCTGACCCGCTGGTCGCGCAGCGCGAGCAGCTTGCGACGCGCCGACTCGACCGGCGCTTCGGCCGCGCCGAAGGCAACGGTCCGGGATCTCGGTTGCAAGTGCCAGGCCCTGCCCTCGAAGTTCGGCGGGCGGTCGACGCCGAAATACCGGGCCGCGGCCGCGTACTCGGCGTCATCGAGGGCGGCCTCGATCTCCTCGCGCGCGAAGACGTAGTAGCGACCTTCGTGTCCTTCCGAGTCGGCGTCGAGCGTGGCGTAAAATGCACCGCCGGGATCGCGCATCTCCTCAAGCAGCCAGCCGGCCGTCGCGCCCGCGGCGCCTTCGAACAGCGCGTTGCCCGATAGCGCGAAGGCCTCGCTGTAGAGGCCGAGCAGGGCGGCGTTGTCGTAGAGCATCTTCTCGAAATGCGGTATGCGCCATTCGGCGTCGACGCAGTAGCGAAAGAAGCCGCCGCCGAGATGGTCGAACAATCCACCCGACGCCATCGCGCTCAGCGTGAACTCGGTCATGCGGCGCGCGGCCGCGTCGTCCTTCGACATCGACAGCAGGAGGCCGAGCTCGGCTGGGTGCGGAAACTTGGGCGCGCTCCCGAAGCCGCCTGCCTCGGCATCGAAGCCCTCGCCTAGCTGTCGTCGCGCCGAATCGCGAAAGCGCCGATCGGGCTCCACGTCGCCGCCCGCCGCTGCCGAGTGCTCGAGCGCCTCGAGCAGGCGCCCGGCCGTCGTGTCGATGTCGGACCGGTTGCTGCGATAGAACTCCGCGATGCGCTTCAGCACGTCCCTGAAAGCCGGCAGGCCGTAGGTCGCGGTCGGCGGGAAATAGGTGCCGGCGAAGATCGGCCACTGCTCCCGGGGCGTCAGGAATACGGTTAGCGGCCAGCCGCCCGGTCGGCCGGTGAAAAGCTGCTGAGTCATCTGATAGATCCGGTCGAGGTCCGGCCGCTCCTCGCGATCGACCTTGACGTTGACGAAGAGTTCGTTCATCAGCGTCGCGGTCTCCTCGTCCTCGAACGACTCGTGTGCCATGACGTGGCACCAGTGGCAGGCCGAGTAGCCGATCGAGAGCAGGATCGGTTTGTCCGATCTCTGCGCCCGCTCGAGGGCTTCCGGTCCCCAGGGGAGCCAGTCGACGGGGTTGTCGGCGTGCTGGAGCAGGTAGGGGCTCGTCTCGTGCTTCAGTGCGTTCGGCATCGATTGACTATAACAAACGGGGTCAGACCCACTTTCTGCGATACGCCGTCGAGCAAACGGGGTCAGACCCCCTTTCTGTGATACGGCGCTCGAGCCGCCCGTCAGCGTTTATGGAGAGCCTCCGATGCCGTTTGTTTTACACTTGCGGCTGACTACACGAGGGGCTGGGCGCTGTTCGAATTTCCCGATATCGATCCGGTCGCGTTCTCGATCTGGCGGCTCGAGGTGCATTGGTATGGGCTGATGTACGTGCTCGGCTTTCTGGCCGGCTGGCTCGGGCTGCGCTGGCGCGCGCGGAAGCCGGGTAGTCCGATCGGGCCGTCGGAGGTCGAGGATCTGGTTTTTTACGTCGCGGTCGGCGTGTTCGTCGGCGGGCGCATCGGCTACATGCTGCTCTACAACCTTGCCGGTCTGGTCGAGAACCCCCTGAGCCTCTTCTTCGTCTGGCAAGGCGGCATGTCGTTCCATGGCGGACTGCTCGGCGTCCTGATCGCGATGGGGCTTTTCGCGCGCCGCCGCGGGCATCACTACTTCACGGTCGCGGATCAGGTCGCGCCGTGGATTGCGCCGGGAATCTTCTTCGTGCGCGTCGGTAACTTCATCAACGCGGAGCTTTGGGGCCGCGAAACCGACGTGCCGTGGGCCGTCATCTATCAAGGCGAGGCGCTGCATCCGAGCCAGCTCTACGAGGCGACTCTGGAAGGACTCGTGCTGTTCATCGTATTGCTGCTCTATTCGGCGAAGCCGCGGCCGTTGATGGCCGTCTCGGCTCTGTTCCTGCTGCTTTACGGCGTCTTTCGCTTCGCCGTCGAGTTCATCCGTGTGCCGGACAACGGGATCTACATCGCCTGGGACTGGCTGACGCTCGGGCAGATCTACACGGCCCCGATGATCGTCGGCGGCATCGTACTGCTCGTGCTGGCCTACCGGCGGCCGCGCCGGGTCGAAGCATGAAGCAGTATCTCGAGCTGTTGCAGCGAATCATCGAAGAGGGCGCGAGCAAGAACGACCGCACCGGCACGGGCACGCTTTCGGTCTTCGGCCACCAGATGCGGTTCAGGCTCGATGACGGGTTCCCGCTCGTGACGACCAAGCGGCTGCATCTGAAATCGATCGTCGTCGAGCTGCTGTGGATTCTGAAGGGGGATACCAACGTCTCCTACCTGCGCGAGAACAACGTCACGATCTGGGACGAGTGGGCCGATGACGAGGGTAACCTCGGTCCGGTCTACGGCGCGCAATGGCGAGCCTGGCCTACGCCCGACGGCGGCCACATCGACCAGATCGGGCGGGCGATGCAGCTCTTGCGCGACGATCCCGATTCCAGGCGCAACCTCGTCAGTGCGTGGAACGTGGCCGAGCTGCCGCGAATGGCGCTTTCGCCCTGCCACACGCTGTTTCAATTGCATGTCGCCGAGGAGCGCCTGTCTTGCCAGCTCTATCAGCGCAGCGCGGACGTGTTTCTCGGCGTGCCGTTCAACGTCGCCTCGTATTCGCTGCTGACGCACATGATGGCGCAGCAGGCGGGTCTTGAGCCCGGCGATTTCATCTGGACCGGCGGCGATTGCCATCTCTACAGCAATCACCTCGAGCAGGCCCGATTGCAGCTCAAGCGGGAACCGCTGCCGCTGCCGCGCCTCGTGATCAAGCGCGAGCCGGAGAGCCTGTTCGACTATCGCTACGAGGATTTCGAGTTCGCCGGCTACGAGGCCCACCCGCCGATCCGCGCCGCCGTTGCTGTCTGAGGTGCCGTCCCTAGAGACGGAGACGCTGCTCGACGAGAGTACAGGCGAGACCGAGACTCGCCGCGTCGTCGCCGGCGGCCGTTGCCTCGTCGAGAATCCCGGCCTGAATGCGGCCGCGGCGCTGCGCTTCGGCGTAGCCGATTTCCGGATGAAACATGACCATCGAGTAGCGCGGAATGAAACGGCCGGGAAAGCGCCGCTCGAGCTCGAACGACAGAGCCGCGCGCCGCTCGAACGCGGGATCGCGAACGGTGTCGCGCATCTCATCGTAGTTCTCGAGAGCCATCTCGGCGATCGCGCGCGCGTTGTCGCGGCGCGCGGCTTCGAACCGCTCGGCGACCTCGGGCCATGCGGGCCCGAGCTCGGCGACGAGCCGCGCGAGGGAGGCGCAGTCCTCGAACGCCGCGTTCATGCCCTGCCCGTGAAACGGAACGATTGCATGGGCCGCATCGCCGATCAGCAGGACGCAGCCTCCGCCGCGGTCAGCCGTATGACTCCACGGCTCGCAGCGCACCGTGCCCAGCATGCCGGGCGGCTTGTCGCCGTATTCGCGCGCGAGCGCCGGCATCAACGGCAGCGCGTCCGAAAAATGCTCGGCGAAGAACGCGGCGACGTTGCCTGAGTCGACGGAATCGAAACCGGGCCGTCCCTCGTGCGGCAGGAACAGCGTGGCGGTGAACGTCCGATCGAGATTGGGCAGGGCGATCAGCATGAAGCCGCCGCGCGGCCATATGTGAAGGCCGTCCGGGACGAGCGCGAACGCACCGTCGGCACGCGCCGGAATCGTCAGCTCACGGTAGCCGTGATCGAGCAGATCCTCGCGTGCCGCGACGCGGCCGGCGGTGGCCAAGCGGCGCCTGATCACCGACCCAGCGCCGTCGGCGGCCAGCAGCAGGCGCGGGCCGATCTGCCGCTCGCCGGCCGGCGAGCGCAGCGTCGCGACGGCGCGGTCGACATCGAGATCGATGCAACTGTGCTCGAATCGGTAGTCGACCCGCCAGCGTTCGCGCGCGAACTCGAGAAGCTTCAGATTCAGCTCGTGGCGCGAGACCGACCAGATGCACTCGTCCCGCTGCCCGCCGTAGGCCAGAAAGCGTTCCGTTCGATCGGACTCGTGGACGATGCGACCGCGCATCGGAAGCAGCAGCGGCCGAACGGCGGCGAAGGCATCGGCGAGCTCTAGCGCGCGAATGCCGCGGGCCGCGAGCGCGAGGTTGATCGAGCGCCCCGCGACCCTGGGCGCTTCGCCCGGCGCCGGATTGCGCTCGTAGACGGTGACCGCGAATCCCTCGCGCGCTAGCAGGATGGCGAGCAGATTGCCGCTCAAGCCCGCGCCGACAATCGCGATCGGCTCCGTCACCGGGTTATTCCTCGAGCGCGGCGGCGAGCGCCGAGGCGCCGGCATGAACGTCGACGAAGCGGTTGTACAGCGGGACCGGCGCGAGCCGCAGGACATCGGGCGCGCGCCAGTCGACGACGACGCCGGCCGCGCGCATCGAGGCCGCGATGCGCGCGGCCGCGGTGGCTTCCCGGCGCAGCCTGAGCGAGAGCTGCGCGCCGCGGCCGGCAGGATCGGCAGGCGTCAGAATCTCGACCGCATCGCCGCAGAGCGCCCTGACGAGTGCTTCGAGATAGCCCGTCAGGGCGACGGATTTTCGGCGCAAGCGCTCGAGCCCGGCATTGGCGAACAGGGTCAACGACGCCTCGAGCGGTGCCATCGCCAGAATCGGAGGATTCGATAGCTGCCAGGCTTCGGCCGAGGCGATCGGCGAAAACCCGGTCGCGCCGTCGAACCGCGTGCGCGGGTCGTGGCCCCACCAGCCAGCCAGGCGCGGCAGGCTGTCGTCCTCGATCCAGCGGCGATTGACGAAGCAGCCGCCGACGGCGCCCGGTCCGCCGTTCAGGTACTTGTAACTGCACCAGACGGCGAAATCCGGCTCCGAAGCGCGCAGGTCGAGCTCGAGATTGCCGATCGCGTGGGCCAGATCGAAGCCGATGCGGCAGCCGTGGCGTCGGGCGACGGCGGCACAGGCGGCCAGATCGATCGCCTCGCCCGTCAGGTACTGGATTCCCGGCAACAGGACGAGCGCGACTCGCCCGTCGTCGCGTGCCAATGCCGCATCGAGCGATTCGGCTGTCAAACGGCCCGATTCAGCAGCGAGCCTGACGAGCTCGGTCGCCGGGTCGAGCCCGTGGAAGGCGAGCTGAGACTCGACCGCGTACCGATCGGACGGAAACGCGCCGTGCTCGATCAGTATTCGGCGGCGCTCGCCGGTGGGCCGAAAGAAGCTCGCGAGCATCAGGTGGAGGTTGACCGTCAGCGAGTTCATGGCGACGACCTCGCGCGCTTCGGCGCCGATGAGTGCGGCCAGCGGCGCGGAAAAGCGCTCGTGAAAAGCGAACCAGCCGCCTGCATCGAAATGTGCTTCCGCGCCGAGCCTCGACCATCGGTCGAGCTCGCGGATTACCGCTTGCCGTGCCGTCGCCGGCATCAACCCGAGTGAATGGCCGCAAAGGTAGTGCAGCGCCGCGCCGCCGTCCTGCCGCGGAAGATCGAACGCGCTTCTGAGATCGGCGAGCTCGTCGTCGGCATCGCGGTCGAGCGCAATGCCGATGTCCGTTGCGATCGCGGGCGCCGTCATGGCCGCGCCGGGATCAGTCCGGATTCAGCACGGTACCGCATCGCTTGCAGGTACGCGCCGTGTCGTCCGCCCAGAAGCGATCGAGAACGGGCGGAAGGTCGGTGACGATGTCCGAGACTGGCAGAAATTCCTCGTGCAGCTTGTTGCCGCATTGCTCGCAGAACCACATGAAGCCGTCGAGCTCGTCGAGCCTGCGTTGCCGCTCGACGACGAGGCCGACCGTGCCGGCGAACCGCTGCGGAGAATGCGGCACGCCTGGCGGTAAAAGAAAGATGTCCCCCTCGCGGATCCTGATGTCGATCGGTTTCCCGTCCTGCATCGTCTTTAGCAGCATGTCGCCTTCGATCTGATGGAACAGCTCGGGCCCTGCATCGTAATGGTAGTCCTTGCGGGCATTCGGTCCGCCGACGACCATGACGATGAACTCCGAGCCGACATAAAGCTCCCGGTTGCAGACCGGCGGCTTCAGCGACTCGCGGTTGCGTTCGATCCACTCGCGCAAATTGAAGGGCAGCGTCACTTCCATCGAGCTTCCTCGTTCTACAGATCCCGGCAGTTGACGGCAATCGGTTTCCCGGGCGGGTCCAGCGGCAGCGCCGTCAGCTCCCAGCCCCAGACGCAGCCGCTGTCGAGCGCCGTGACGTCGTCGCGTCTGAGAACCCCGAGCGCGGACCAGTGACCGAAGACGATATGCCATTTTCTCGACCGCCGTTTCGGAATGTCGAACCAAGGCATCAGCTTCGACGGCTGGCTGCCCGGCGGGCCCGAGTAGGTGAAATCCAGGCGCCCTGCCTTGTCGCAGAATCGGATGCGCGTCATGGCATTGATCGTATATCGGCGCCGGTCTTTCGCCGGCAGATCCGGCGCCCACTGAGCGGGCACGTCGCCGTACATGTCGCGCAATGCCTTCGTCCATCGCGGTCCCGCCAGCAGTTCCTCGACCTCGCTCGCGTACGCCGCCGCCTCGCGCACGGTCCAGGCCGGCGGCAGCCCGGCGTGCACGAGCACGCGTTTCGCCTGCTGGTCGCGAGCGATCAGCGGCAGCGTTCTGAGCCAGTCGAGCAGATCCTCTGCGTCTGGGGCGTTCAGCACATCGTCGAAGGTATCGCCGTTGCTCATGCCCCGGATGCCGGCCGCCGTCGCGAGCAAGTGCAGGTCGTGGTTGCCGAGCACCGTGGTCGCGCTCGACCCGAGCTTCCTGACCATGCGCAGCACGCGCGCCGAGCGCGGGCCCCGGTTGACGAGGTCGCCGACCAGCCAGAGGCGATCGCGCCTGGGCTTGAACTCGATGCGCTCGAGCAAGGCATCGAAGCTGCGCGCGCAACCCTGGATGTCGCCGACGGCGTATAAGGTCATTGGAGCTGTCGAGTCACGAAAGACGGCGGGGGCATTCTACCCGGTGAGTTGGCTGAGCCGGGCGAAATCCTCGGGCGCCAGAGTCTCGGGTCGCGCGGCGGGATCGAATCCCGCTGCTTCGATCTCGGACGCCGACACCCTGCCTTTCAGAATGCGCCGCAGTGTCTTGCGCCGCATCGAGAACGCGAGCGCGACGATTCGCGCGAAGGCCGCTTGATCAGCGATGTCGAACCTCGCCCGTCGGTGCGGGACGATCCGCACGAACGAGGACCATACCTTCGGCGCCGGATGAAACGCGCCGGGCCCGACGTCGAAGACCGTCTCGATCTCGGTCCATGCCGCGAGCATGACGGTCAGCCGGCCGTAACGCTTCGAGCCCGGTCCCGCGGCGATCCTGTCGGCGACCTCCTTTTGCAGCATCAGATGCAGGTCACGCAGCGACTCGCGGTAGCGCAGGAAGTGAAACAGCAGGGGCGTCGAGATGTTGTAGGGCAGGTTGCCGACGACCCTGAGCGTACCGGGCGCGGGCGCCAGCCGGTCGAGCTCGAACTGAAGCGCGTCCGCCCGGTGAACCTCGAGCCTGTCGCTCGGCGCCAGAGCTTCGAGCAGCGGCACGAGACGCGAATCGGTCTCGACGACGTGCAGGTGATCGAGCCGCTCGAGCAGCGGCCGGGTCAGCGCGCCGCGTCCGCCGCCGATCTCGACGACCACGTCGGCCTGCTGCGGCGAGATCTCCCGGACAATCCTGGCGATGACGGCTGGATCGTGCAGAAAGTGCTGGCCGAGCTTCCTGCTCGCTCTCATCGGCTGCCCAACGCGGCGAGATCGATCGCGAGCTCGACGGCGGCGCGCAGGCTCGCGTGGCTTGCGCGGCCGGTGCCCGCGAGCGCGAGCGCGGTGCCGTGATCGACGGACGTGCGCAGGATCGGCAGCCCGAGCGTGACGTTCACCGTGTCGCCGAAATCCTGCGCCTTGATGACCGGCAGGCCCTGATCGTGGTACATCGCGACGACCACGTCGCAGCGAGCCAGCGAAGGCTTGGTGAAAGCGGTATCGGCCGAGACGGGACCCGCGACGTCGAGTCCCTCGGCCTTGAGCTCCTCGACGACGGGCTCGATCGTCGTAAGCTCCTCCGTGCCGAGCACGCCGCTCTCGCCGGCGTGCGGATTGAGCCCGAGCACGAGAATCCGCGGGCGATCGAGCCCGAACCTGCGCTTGAGATCACGATCCACGATGCGCAGCGTCGCGCCGAGCTTCTGCCGCGTGATCGCGGCCGGCACCGCGGCCAGCGGCAGATGCGTCGTCACGAGCGCCACCTTGAGCCTCGGGCTCGCGAGCAGCATGACCGCTTGCGCGGCGCCCGTCAGCCGTCCGAGGAGCTCCGTATGACCGGTAAACGCGATCCCGGCTTCGTTGATCACGCTCTTTTGCACGGGCGCGGTGACGAGCGCGTCGGCCCTGCCTTCCATGCAGGCAGCGGTTGCGGCTCGCAGCATTTCGATCACGGCAGGCGCATTGGCCGGGTCGAGACGGCCCGGCTCGGCGGCGACGGCGAGCTCGACGGGGAAGACGGCGAGCCGGCCGGCGCGATGACGGGGGGCGTCGGCGATGTCGGCGATCGGATCGATTGCGAGCTCGAGCTCGAGCGCTTCGGCACGTGCCGCGAATGTCTCGGGGTCGCCGAGGACGGCCAGGCGCGCATCGAGGTCCTCGAGCGCGAGCTCGAGGCAGATATCGGGACCGATACCAGCGGGTTCGCCGCTCGTCAGTGCAATCAGCGGCGTTCTGCGCTCTTGGCTCAGAGTTTCTTGTCGATGTACGACTGGGCCTGCATGCGACGGCGCCACAACTCGGTTTCCTCGACGGCCTTGCCGCGGCCGATCTGATTGCGGCATTCGAGCTCGCGACGATCGTCGGTCATGTCGTAGCTTCGCCGGTCCGTGACTTCGGCAATGTGCCAGCCGTAGCGAGTGCGAAACGGTTCGGAAAGCTCGCCGATTTCCAGCGATTCGAGCACCTCGCTGAACTCCGGGACGAACTGATCGAGTGTCGTCCAGCCGAGGATTCCGCCGTCGACCGCGGAGGCCGTGTCCTCCGACACGGCCGAGGCCACGGTCGCGAAGTCGTCGCCGCCGACGAGCTGGTCGCGGATACCGAGTATCTTCTGGCGGGTCGCCTCGTCGTCGAGGACTTCGTTCGGCGCCAGCAGGATATGCCGGGGTCTGATCTGGTCGACGAGCTGAGGCTCGCTGCCCCGCTCGTCATTCAGCCGCACGATGTGAAAGCCGCCGCCGCCGCGTATCGGCGTCGAGTGCTCGCCGACTTCCATTCGCATGACGTCGGCCGCGAAGATCGTCGGCAGCTCGGATCCCTTGCGCCAGCCGAGCTGGCCGCCTTCGAGAGCCGTCTGGCTCTCCGAGTACGCGACCGCGAGCTGGGCGAAATCGGCCCCCTGATCGAGCTGGCGCGCAATGTCCCTGATCTGGTCTTCGGCCGCATCGATCTCGTCGGGCCTGGCTTCGGGCGAGAATCCGATCAGAATGTGCGAGATGTTGTAGTCGATCTCGTTGACCTCGGACATCGATGTCAGCTCGAGGCATTGCTCGAGCTCACGCGGGTTGATCCGGATGCTCTCGACGACCTCCCGGCGCTCGAGCTGGCGGATCGCCAGATCTCGCCGCTGATCCTCGCGAAACGTCGCGTAGTCGACGCCCTGCGATTCCAGCCACGAGGGGAGCGCCTCGAGCGTGACGCCGACGTTGGCGGCGATCTCGGCCAAAATCTCGTTCAACAGGTCGTCGCCGATCGCGATGCCGATGCGGTCGGCCCGCTGGACGAGTATTTCCTCGAGCACCAGCTGATCGAGGACCTGCTGCTCGAGCACCGAAACCGGCGGCAGCTGACCGCGCTGCTCGGGCGGCAACTGCGCCTGCTGCGCGGTGAAGTTATCGACCACGACCTGCATTCGGTTCCGGACCTCGCTCTTGAGCACGACGCCGGAATCGACGAGGGCGGCGACGCCGTCCAGCAGCTCGCCGGACGACCCGAGCTCGCGCGTCTGCGCCAGGGCAGAGCCCGCCAGAGTCAATCCCAGGGCGAGAGTCAGTATTCGCGTGGTCATTCCGTTCATGGCGTCGATTCGGCGGCCGCGCCGCCAGCCTCAATTCGTTTCGGGAAACCGGCTGCTAAGGATACCACGACCCAGAAGCTCCTCCGGCGTCGCGCTGCGCTGCGAGAGGCCCGAGAGCTCGAGCTGAATCGAGATCGAGTTGTCGGTCTCACCGGTGCTGCGGACGATATAGCGCCGGCTCGTCACGCGCAGCCGCCAGCAGCAGGCCTCGTACTCGAGGCCGGCGAATCGCTCCAGCGGCTCTTTCTCGAGCAGCGAGTAGCTGTACTGGCCGATGACGCGCCAGCGCTCGCCGACGGGCCAGATCAGCGAGAGATCCCCCTGCTCGAGGATGTCCTTGCGCATGCGATAGCCGACGCCCAGGAGGCGATCGTTTTCGGGCCTGAACTCGAAGCGGGTCTCGGCCCGGACCGTTTCCTCGGTCTCGCCGCTCCACTGATAGCCGACGTCCAGGTTCCACTTCTGGCTCAGCGTGATCCCGAGCTCGGCGACGTAGTTGGAGCGTCTCGAATCGAGGGCCGGCTCGTCCGGCAACATGATCCGGCGCGGCTCGCGAAAGCGCGACTGCCCGATCGTGGCGCTGATGCGCTCGCGCCCCGATGCGGATTCGATCAGGCGTGTCGTCACACCCACGCTGACGCGGTCGGTGTCGGCGACGCGGTCGCCGCCGACGAAGCGATACTTGTTGAAGAGCTGGACCAGATTGAAGTCCGGCAGGATCGTATCGAAGATCGGCAGGTCGGACTGATCCTGATAGGGAATGCTGACGTAAAGCAGCCGCGGTTCGATCGTCTGAATCCACGACCGATCCCGGCCCGCATCGCGCTCGAAGCGCAGACCCGAGTCGAGACTCGTGAGCGGTAGCGCGCGCGACGGCGATCGATTCTGGCCCGGCGCTGCGTCGTCGATACGGTAGGCGGTCTGGCGCATCGCGACGGCGGGCGTCAGATACATGCCCGCGCGCGCGAAACGCAGGCTCAGCTCCTGCGTCGAGTCGAGGCGCCAGCCGGTCACGCCGACGCTGCGGTCGAAGTCGACGGCTTCGATCGTCGAATCGAAACCGACGATGCGATCGCCCCAGCGGCCCTGAAACAGCATCTGGGGCCGGAGCTCATATGGATAGTCGCTGACGACGATCAGATCGTCGATCGTCTGATACTCCTGAACGCGGCTCACGATCGACCAGTGCGGCCCGAAGTAGGCGAGATCGATGAAGCGGTCCAGATGCGTCTGGCTGATGACGCCGAGGCTGTCGCCCATATCTTCGAAGTAGGCCGAGTCGGAGACGTCGTCGATGAAGGAATCGAGCTGCCAGCGGCTGCCGAATCGGGATTCGTGCTCGAGATGGATGAAATGCCGCGCGCGATCGAGCTGGTCGTCGTTCTCGATCCGCTCGAAGTTGAGCTGACCGTCGCTGGTCGGCAGCAGATACCGGAAGCTCGTCCTGACCTGCAGGCCGCGGTCCTCCATGTAGCGCGGCTCGAGCAGAAGATCGTAGTTCGGCGCGAGATTGAGATAGACGGGAACGGTCAGATCGAAGCCGGTGCGGTCGCGCTCGGAGATCTGCGGCGCCAGAAAGCCGCTCTTGCGCCGGTCGTCGATGGGGAAGCTGAAGTAGGGCGCCCACAGGATCGGCACGCCCTTGAACTTGAGCCTGACATTTCGTGCTCTGCCGAACCCGGCCGGGCGATCGATTTCCAGTTCGCGGCCGAGCAGTTGCCAGTCGAGGTCGTCCTCGGGACAGGTCGTGAACATGATCTCGTTCAGCGAGATCAGTCCTTGCGGTCTGACGACGACCTCCTCGGCCGTGGCCCGCGCGGACCGCGCGGGAATGTCCAGGACGGCGCCGAGAAAGCGTGCTTCCTCCGTCGTCCTGTCCAGGCTCGCGCCGGCGGCGGACACTTCGAAGCCATCGCCCGCGAGCCTGACGTTCTCGAGAACCTCGATGACGGCGGCCCCTTCGGAAGTGCTGGCACGTTCGGCCGAGAGTATTCCGCCTCGATAACGGATGCTGATGCCGTCGAAGAGCTCGTATACGCCCTCGCCGGCATCGCCGGAGGAACCGCCCGCTGCGATCTCGAGCCTCTCGCCGAGCGGCGACTCGGTGTCGGCCGGCGCGTTGTCGACCGGGACCGGCACACGGCAAACGTCCTGCGCTTCGAGGCGGGCTGCCGCGATCAGGCAGGCGGCCGCCATGGCTAGCGACGCGTGTCGGCGATTCAGGATAGGCAAAATATCGGGCTCGGCAAAGCAAAGTACAATGGCATAGATATGCAGTCGCTTCAATGGTTTGCGGGCGCATGCGCGCGATGATTCTGGCCGCGGGGCGCGGCACGAGAATGGGACGCCTGACGCAGTCGACGCCGAAGCCGCTGCTTGACCTCAACGGCGAGTCCCTGATCGAGCGACACCTGAAGCGGCTGGCAGCCGCCGGTGTCGACGATGTCGTCATCAATCTCTCGTATTTAGGCGAGCGGATACGAGAGGCGCTTGGCGACGGCGAGCGGTACGGCGTTCGAATCCGCTACAGCCAGGAGCCTGCCAGGCCGCTCGAGACGGCCGGCGGCATCGTCAAGGCGCTGCCGCTGCTCGGCGATAAGCCGTTTCTCGTCGTCAACTCCGACGTCGTCAGCGACTTCGACTATGCCGCTCTCGAAATCGGCGCGTTGTCGGGCGTGCTCGTTCTCGTGCCGAATCCGGCCCACCATCCCGGCGGCGACTACGGCGTCGATGGCGCGTCGAGGCTGACGCACGCGGAGCCGAAATACACCTTCGCCGGTATCTCGCTGTTGTCGCCGACGCTGTTTGCCGGATTGCCGCCGGGGCGTCGGCCGCTGACCGAGGTGTTCGATGCCGGGATTGCTGCTCGATCCGTCGGAGCCGTCGTTCATTCGGGGTTATGGATCGATGTCGGGACGCCAGAGAGGCTCGAACATACTCGCTCCGTCGTCCGGGCGGGGGCGTGAGGGCGGGGATGCGCCGGCCCTGCGGGAGTGGAAGGGGTCCGGGAGTGGAAGGGGTCTGACCCCGAATGGGGTCTGACCCCAATGCGACTCCAATGCGACTAGCCGGAGGAGCGGTCGCCGTGCTCGACGATGACGTCGAGCAGGGCCTGGCGGCCGGAGGTGACCGCTTCGATGGCCTCGCGGATCGCGCCGGGCAGGTCGGCCGGGTCCTCCACTTTGCGGGCGAAGGCGTCGGAGGCTTCGGCGACCTTCGTGAACTCGGGGGAGGGCTCGAGCGAGACGAGCGGCATCAGCTTCGCCTTTGCGGCGGCGCCGTCGGGGTAGACGATGCGCGTGGAGGCGTCGACGGCGTGCCAGCGGCGGTTGTTGCAGATGATCGTCAGCACGGGCGCGTCCGCCGCCCGGGACACGAAGTGAAACGGCGTCGGGTTGCCGAACATGTAGCTGCCGTCGCCGACTGTCGCGATGACGCAGCGCGAACGGTCGGCGATCTTGGCGCCGAGTGCGGCACCGAGACCGAAGCCTAAGCCCCCGCCGATGCCGACGCCGATCAGGCTGCCCGGTTCCTCGAGCGCGAGCTGATCGGCGGCGACGCCGAGCTCGGTCACGCAGAGGCTGTTTTTCGGCTTAAGCTCGCGCAGGCATTCGCCGATGTAGGCATAGCTGATCGGCTTCGCGTTGCGCGCTTCGGCGAGCATGGCTTCGCGCCGGCGCCGGCGCTCTGCCTGGTAGCGCTCGATGCGTGTCGCGCGCGCCTGGCGCGAATCGGCGTCAGCGGCCTCGGCCTCGAGGGCGGCGGTCAGGGCAGCAAGCGCCGCTTTCGGGTTGCCGGCGATCGCGAGATCGCAGGGGAACGAGCGGATCGGGTAGCGAACGAACAGCGGGTCGATGCCGAGGTGAATGACGGTCGTGCCGGGCTTCGGCGTGAACCGCACCGGAAACCACGGCACCTCGCTCTCGACGACGACGATGCAGTCGGCTTCTTCGAGCAGGGCGCCGCCGGCCTGGCCGGTGTTCATCGGGTGGCTCGCCGGTAGGTTGACTGCCGAGGCGCCGGCCATGACGACCGGAATGCTGAACCTCTCGGCGAGCGCTGCGAGCACGGGAACGGCGCCGCGGTCGCGGCCAAGATGCGAGGTGACGATGACCGGCATCCGGGCGGCGGCAACGAGCCCGGCGGCCTTTTCCACGTCGTTGCGGCAGGGCTCGACCGGCGCCATTCGCGTCGCCGCCGCGATGCGGCTGGCGCCGCGGCAGGGATCGGCGAGCACCTCGCGCGGCAGCGTCAGATAGACCGGACCCGCGGGCTCGGCGAGCGCGACCTCGAGCGCGCGCGCCAGAATGTCGTGCGGATGCTGGCCCGAGCGGAGCTCATAGTCCCATTTCGTGTACTCGCGGACGATGCCGGCCTGATCGAAGTTCTCCTGTCCCCAGTGGATCGGGAAATTCCGCGATGCGATGTGACCGTACTCGGTGTGAGGCGTGCGGCCTGCCATCAGGAGCAGCGGTATCCGGTCGCGGTAGGCGTTCATCAGCCCGCAGATCGCGTTGCCCGTGCCGACGGTCACATGGACCATGACGGCAGCCGGCTTGCCGGAGGCGAGGTAATGGCCGTGCGCCATCGCGACGGCAAGGTTCTCGTGCGGGACGGTCAACACCGTCGGCACGGCCGCAGGCTCGCCCGCGACGCGAGTCAGAGCCTCGATGATCGGCGCAAAATCCGTGCCTGCGTTGGCGAAGACCGTATCGATGCCGTGCGCCTTGAGGCTGCGAAGGAAGACTTCGGCGATGGAAGCCTCGGCGGCGACGGCGGTTTCGGGCGCGGTGCTCATGGCCTTTCGTCAATGCGTCATCGCATAGATGGTGTAATTGACGGCGAAGTGCAACGCCAGCGTCGACATCTCCTGCGGGTATCTCGGGTCGTCGGCATGTTCCCATGCGTCCCCCAGGTCCATGTTGTGATTGATCAGGACCACTAGCCTGCCGTCATCGTCGTAGATGCCGCGCCAGTGCGGAACTCTGCCGTCCGACTCGTAGGCCATCCGATTCATGATCACAACCAGGCCGGGGATCTGGATGCGCTCGTCGACCTCGTAGACGACGTGCAGAATCTCGTGAGCGTCCTCGATGTCGACGATCGGCCGGTCCGGAAAGACACGGCTCATCGAGTCGATGAAACCAGCCCACTGGGCCGTGCCGTGGAAGTCGTCGACCATCAGAAAGCCGCCGCGCAGGAGGTACTCGCGCAGCCTGCCGGCGTCGTAGTCGTCGAGCAGCCAGTTTCCGACCTCGACGGCGTACAGCCACGGATAGTTGAACAGCATGTCGTCGTCGAGCCGAATGAAGACGCCCTCGTTGCCCATGTCCAAACGGGTCAGACGGCTGACACCGAGCGAAAAGAAGTACTCGGCCTCGGGATAATCCGTGCGCCAGTCGCCGTTGCCTCGCCCGTAGGGGTTGAAGGTGTAGACGAGACGCGCAAAGTCGAACTCGTGCTCCGGCCACCTGTCGATCGTGTCGGCCTCGTCGCCCCGCGCCGCGAGCGCGGCGAGAACGAAAAGACCGAGCACCGGGATTCGGGTTTTCAGGAGTCGCTGCATATGTCACTTCAAGCTGCCGACGCGATCCGTCGCCGGTGTCCGAATGTTCCGCTGTCGGTCGCGGCCATGCAAGGGCCGGTTGCCCAGTTCCGCCGGCCGCACGACGGCATTTTCCGCGAACTTACGCAGCCCGCGCGGTCAAACCCATCGTAAGGCATGCTGAGATGGTTTCTGGTGATACCATCGCAGAAATTGCCTCAGGTGGGAGCCCTTGTTCGAGTTTCTGTTCAAGTATTCGCGGGAGACCTTTGAGCGCGGCGAGTTGCTGTTCGCGAGCGGCTGGCCACTCTGGGCGCTGCTCCTGCTGATTCTGGCCGCGGCGGTCGCCGTCGGCGTGAGCCTGGTTCGCAACCGCAACGACCTCGGCCGGGTCAAGACCGGCATCATCGGCGGGCTCCAGCTTGCGTTCATCGCGGTGCTCCTGACGATGCTCTGGCGGCCATCGCTGTTGACGCAGACGCTGCGCGCCCAGGACAACTCGATCGCCGTGCTCGTCGACACCTCGGCCAGCATGAGTTACGGCGAAGGGGAGCGATCGCGATTGCAGCTCGCCGTCGCGGCCCTCGAGGAAGGGCCCTTGCCCGAGCTCGACGAGCAATTCGACGTCGAGCTGCTCGGTTTCTCGGATCAGATCGTCGGGCTGCCGTCGCTCGCGGCTGTTCCGGCGCCCGGCCAGCGCACCGATATCGGTCAGGCGCTTTTGTCGGTGCTGCGCGGGGCGAGCGCCGGCGCGCTGGCGGCCATCGTCCTCGTCTCCGATGGTGCCGACAACGCAGGCCAGCTCGATCCGGCGCAGATCGCCGAGATCGCGGGCTTCGGGGTTCCCGTGCACACGCTCGGCGTCGGCCGCGAGGTGCTGACCGAGGACGTCGAGCTCGAGGACGTCGTCCTCGGCGCCCGGAGCACGCCCGGCTCGACGATCAGCGCACAGGTCAGCATCCGGCACGGGCGGGCCGGGCAGGCCGAGCTCAAGGTCTACGACGGCGATGCGATCCTCGCGTCGGAGACCATCGAGCTGCCCGATCGTCCCGGTGTGACGACCCGCTGGGTCGACATCGAGGCCGGACGGGCCGGAATCCGCGATCTCAGGTTCGCGATCGACCCGGTCGCGGGCGAGGTCAACACCATAAATAATGTGCAGCTTCGCCCGCTCGAAGTCCCCGAAAGGCGCCGCAGCGTCCTCTACTTCGAGGGCGAGCCGCGTTGGGAGTACAAATACGTTCGTCGCGCCGTGGTCGACGAGGCGTTTCCGATCCGGTTCGTCACGCTGCTCAGGACGACGCCGAACAAGTTCTACCGCCAGGGCGTCAGCTCGGGCGAGGAGCTTGCGGACGGCTTTCCGACAGGTAGGGAAGAGCTTTTCGCCTACGATGCACTGATGATCGGCAGCGTCGAGGCAGCGGCGCTGACCGAGGCGCAGCAGCAGATGATCTACGACTTCGTCAGCCAGCGCGGCGGGACGCTGCTGATGCTCGGCGCGCGGCGGGGTCTCGCCGACGGCGGTTGGGGCGCCACCGTCGTCGGCGACGTGCTGCCGGTCGCGCTGCCGCAGGTCGACGCGCCGACGTTCGTGCGCGAGCCGGCCAGGGCCGTGCTTCCGGAGGAGGGCAGCGAGTCCCTGATCACGCGTCTTGACGCCGACGACGAGCTGAACGCGTTCACCTGGGCCGACATGCCGCTGCTGAAGGACTTGCAGCTGATCGACAATGCGAGCCTGAAACCCGGTGCCGAGGTCCTGCTCGAAGCGGAGTTTGCCGGCGCGCGCCGGCCGCTGCTCGTACGTCATCGTTTCGGTCGGGGTGCCGCCTACGTCCTGGCCGGCAGCACCTGGGGCTGGCAGATGAGCCTGCCGCACGAAGACCTGAAGCATGAGACCTTCTGGCGCCAGTTGCTGCAGGCGATGACGGCCTCCGTTCCGGAGCCGGTCTCGCTGACGACCGAAAGGGTTTACTACGGCGATCAGGCACAGGTGACGCTGCGCGCCGACGTGCTCGACACGAAATACGAGCCCGCGACGGCCGCGACGGTGAATATGACCATCGATGCGCCCGGCGCTGCAAGGCGGAGCGTCAGCATGGAGGCCGTGCCGGGCGTTCCCGGGCGCTACGAGCTGACGCTCGATGCCGATGCCCCCGGCATCTATCGCCTCGAGGCCGAGGCGAATCTCAACGGCGAATCGCTCGGTCGTTCGCGTCTTGCGGTCCGACGCGAGGACGGAATATCGGAGCATTTCCAGGTGCAGCAGAATCGGGCCCTGCTCGAACGCCTCGCAGCCGCAACCGGAGGTCAGTACTTCTCGCTGGCGCGAGCGGACGAGATTCCCGAAGCCGTGCAGTTTTCCGACGCCGGCATCGTCGAGCGGCGCCTGCTCGAGCTGTGGAACATGCCGATCCTGTTTCTGCTGTTGCTCGCCTTCCAGGGCGGCGAGTGGATGCTTAGACTCGTCTGGGGGCGCCTATGAGAGTCCCCCCATGCCTGCTGCTCGCCACGCTCGCGCTGCTCCCCGCTCCGGCGCGCGCGGAGCTTTACTATCTGATCGTCGCCGGCTTGGGCGGCGATCCGAGCTACGCCGAGCGTTTTGCCGAGGATGCGACGGCAATGGCCGCGGCCGCCGAGCGGACGGTCGGCAGCCGCGACAGCATCACGGTCTTGCGCGGCGACGACGCGACGCGTGATGCTCTGCGCGAGGCGCTCGCCGGGCTCGCCGGGTCGACCCAGCCCGCCGACCGCCTGGCCGTGTTCCTGATCGGCCACGGTAGCTACGACGGCCACGAGTACAAGCTCAACCTGCCCGGCGAGGACATCACCGGCACGGAGCTCGAGGAGCTGCTCGGCGCCGTGCCGGCGCAAAGCCAGCTCATCGTCAACGCGACGAGCGCGAGCGGCGCCGTGCTCGAGCCCTGGTCGGCCGGCGGCCGCGCCGTGATCACGGCGACCCGCAGCGGCGCCGAGCGCAATGCGACGCGCTTTTCCCGGCATTGGGCCGCGGCGTTGTCGTCCGAGGAAGCTGACGTCAACAAGAACGGTTCGATCTCGATACAGGAGGCCTTCGACTACGCCTCGCGTCTCGTCGCCGAGAGCTTCGAGGCCGACGGGATCCTCGCGACGGAGCATCCGGAGCTTCGTAGCGACGCGGCCGGCGCCTTCGAGGTGTCAAGGCTGTCAGCTCGGGTGGCTGCGACGCCAGTGGTCGAGGCGCTGAACGAGCGGCTCGCCGAGCTCGAGGAAGAAGTCGCGGCCTTGCGGCTTCGCCGCGAGGAGCTGGGTGACGACTATCTGCCGCAGCTTCAGGCACTGCTCGTCGAGCTTGCCGAAGTTCAGGAACAGATCGACGAGGCCAGCGCCGAGTAAGCGTCGTGGCTGGACGCGCATCCCCTTTCGCCGCTCTCGCGCTTCTGCTCTGCGCAGCGGTCGACGCGGAAGCAGCCTACGGGATCGATTACTCGGCCGACCGGCCGGAAGAGCTCAGGGCCTGCGATGCGAGCTACTTTCGCGGCGAGCGTGCCGAGTCCGGACGCTGTTACTCGGCGCTGCTCGCCGGTGACGCCGATATCCGTATCAAGGCGGAAGCGGCCTGGGCGCTCGGCAACATCGTCGCGGCCAACAACTACTTTCAGGAAGCTTTCGACGCTAATCCCGAAGATGCGCGCCTGCGCCTGCGCTGGGGAAAGCTGTTCGAGGCAACCAACGCCGAGGCCCAGGAAGTCGCGACGCTCTATCGCGAAGCGCTCGAGATCGATCCGGCCTACGCGCCGGCGATTCTCGGGATGGCCGAGCTTGCAGCGGGACGCTTCGAGGGCCGGGCCCGCGAATGGGTCGAGGAAGCCCTCGAGATCGAACCCGAGTCGATCGGCGCGCACCTCCTGCTCGCGAGCATGGAGCTCGAGGTCGGAAATCTCGAGCTTGCCGAGGAGAGCCTCGATCGCGCCTTCGAGCTCGTCGAGAGCAGCGACTACCCGCCGCTCGAGGTTTACGCGCTCAGGGCGTCCCTCGATCTGCTGCGCGGCGATTTCGAAAGCCAGTGGATAACGCGGGCTCTCGAGTACAGCCCGATGTACGGCGACGCGTATGCGATTCCGGCCTATTTCTTCGTCATCACACGGCGCTACCGCGAAGCGATCGACTTTTACGAGCGTGCTGTGGACGTTCAGCCCGACCTCTATGCGGCGCATACGGCACTCGGCGTGAATCTCCTGCGCGAGAACCGCGTCGACGAAGCATACCGGCACCTGCGCACCGCGTACGAGGGCGAGGACGGGTATTCGAGCGACACAACGGTCAACACGCTCAATTTGATCGACAGCTTCGTGAACTTCACAGTCGAGACCTATGACGGGCAGACCGATCCCGCCGGCGGCGGCGCAGGCGTCATTCTGAGACTGCATCAAGACGAGACCGACGTTCTGACCCCTTACGTGCTCGATCTCGTCAACGAGAGCATCGATACGTTCAGCGAACGTTACGGCTTTACACTCGAGGAGCCCGTCATTGCGGAGCTCTACCCCGTGGCAGCCGATTTCTCGGTGCGCACGGCGGGACTGCCCGGCATCGGCCTGCTCGGCGTCGCCTTCGGCTACCTCGTCGCGATGAACAGCCCGTCGCAAGCCGGCAGCGGCCAGTTCCACTGGGGGACGACGCTCTGGCACGAGGTCGCGCACGTCTTCACCCTCGAAGCCACGGATCACCTCGTGCCGCGCTGGTTCAGCGAAGGCGTTTCGGTCCACGAGGAGTGGAGCACGGGGCCGTTGCCGGGCCGGCACATCCCGGTCCACGTCCTGCAGGCGATGGCCGACGATCGGTTTCTCCCGATCTCCGATCTCGACGAGGGGTTCATTCGCCCGACCTACGAGAACCAGGTCATCGTGTCCTACATGCAGGCCGGCCTGATCTGCGAATACATCGCGATGGCTTTCGGGCAGCGAGCCCTGCATGGCATGCTCGAGCGGTTTCGGGCCGGCGACGAGACGCCTGCCGCCATCGAGGCGGCGCTCGGCATCACGCCCGCAGAGTTCGACGACCGATTCGCCCTGCATGTCGCCGCCGAGTTCGACATGGTGCTCGACAATCTCGAAGCCTGGAACGAGGCCCGGGCGGCGCTTCGGGAGCATGCCGCAGCCGGGGACTGGGAGGGCGTCCGCAATTCCGCGGCCGAGGCAATCGCGCTGATGCCCGGCTATGTCGACGAGGGCAGCCCTTACCTCGCGCTCGAGAGAGCGCAGCGCGAGCTCGGCGACCAAGGGGCAGCCCGGGAGACGCTCGAGCGATACTGGCGTCTCGGCGGCTACGAGCCGACGGCCCTGATGCGGCTCGCCCGCGCGCTCATCGATGCAGGCAACAACGAGACGGCGATCGAGGTTCTCGAAGCGCTCGTGCTCGTCACGCCGCTCGATGAGTCCGTGCATGCCGATCTCGGCGACCTGTTGCTCGAGACGCGGCCCGCCGATGCTCTGACGGAGTTCACCGTGCTGGCGGCGCTCGAGCCGCACGATCAGGCGAGCGTCAACCTTCGGCTAGCGAAAGCGCACATGGCGCTCGGTGACACTGGCAAAGCCACGGAACATTTGTTGTATGCTCTGGAGATCGCGCCGCACTACCGTGAGGCGCAACAACTACTGCTGGAGATTGTTCGTTGACCACCGAAGCCCCGACCGACATCGAATCCGAAGAAGCCAGGGTCTTGATCGAAGACTTCAACGCGTCGTTCGCGAAAATCCGAACCGAGGTCCGGAAAGTCATCGTGGGTCAGGACGAGGTGGTCGAGAACCTGCTGATGACGCTGCTCGTCGGAGGTCACTGTCTGATAACGGGCATGCCGGGCACGGCGAAGACGCTGCTCGTGAGGACGCTGGCCAATGCGCTCGGCCTCACCTACAAGCGGATTCAGTTCACGCCCGATCTGATGCCCGCCGACGTCACGGGCACGGACATCATCGAGGAGGATTCGACGACGGGACGGCGAACCTGGACCTTCGTGCCGGGCCCCCTGTTCACCAACGTGCTGCTCGCCGACGAGATCAACCGCACGCCGCCGAAGACGCAATCGGCCTTGCTCGAGGCGATGCAGGAGTTCTCGGTGACGGTGCGCGGACACTTCCACCAGATCGAGCCGCCCTTCTTCGTCCTCGCGACCCAGAACCCGATCGAGCTCGAGGGCACCTACCCGCTGCCGGAAGCCCAGCTCGACCGATTCCTGTTCAACGTCATCCTCGATTACCTGAGCGAGGCGGAAGAGATCGAGGTCGTCAACCGATTCACGACGCGCATGGATATCCCCAGGGTCGATCCCTGCACGACACCGGCGCAGATTCTGAAGTTCCAGGCTCTCGTGCGGCAGGTCCCGATCGCCGAAAGCGTCAATCGTTACGCGGTCGATCTGATTCGCGCGACGCGTCCCGAGGATCCGCTCGCCCCCGATGTCGTGCGCAAGTACATTCAGTACGGCGCGAGCGTCAGGGCCACGATGTTCGTTACACTCGCGGCCAAGGCCAGAGCGCTGATGCACGGCCGCTATCACGTGACCCGCGACGACATCAGGAGCCTGATGCTGCCCGTGCTGCGGCATCGCGTCCTGACCAATTACTTCGCCGAGTCCGACAACATGAGTGTCGACAAAGTGCTAACGAAGATGCTCGACGCCCTCGACGCCGGCGGCATCAAGGCGCGGGCGAGCTAGGCGTAGATGGCTTCGACGGGCGTCGCGCATCCCAGACATCTGCTCGAGCCGCACGTGCTCGCGGGATTGTCGAATCTCGAGCTCGTCGCGCGCGCCGTCGTCAACGGCTTTCTGACCGGCCTGCATCGCTCGCCGTTCTTCGGCTTCAGCCAGGAATTCCGCGAATACAAGGCCTATGCCGAGGGCGATGATCCGCGATTCATCGACTGGAACGTCTACGCTCGTACCGACCGGACCTATATCAAGCGCTTTCTCGGCGAGACCAATACCCGGCTCGTGATACTGCTCGACGCGAGCGCATCGATGGGATTCGGCTCGGGCGCCGTGACGAAGCTGCAATACGCCAAGTTTCTGGCCGCGACACTCGCCTATCTCGCCACGCGGCAGCACGACGCCGTCGGGCTGATCGTCTTCGACGAGGATATCGTCGATCACAAGAAACCTTCGTCGCGGCCCGGGCATCTGCACGGCGTCCTGCACGCGATCGACCGGGCCGAGCCCGGCACGGGGACGGACCTGGCGCGCCCGATCGAGCGCTTTCGCCAGTTCGAGAAAGGTCGGGGGCTCGTCGCCGTGATCTCCGATTTCTACTGCGAGCCCGAGGCGCTGCTTGCGGGCGTGCGGCCTCTGGCTTATCAGGGCCATGACGTCGTGCTGTTCCAGCTACTCGATCCGGAGGAGCTCAAGCCGGAACTTCGCGAGTCGGCGCTGCTCGAAGATATGGAGTCCGGCGCCGCAATCGAGGTGTCGCCGAGCTTCATGCGAGCTCGATACAGGGAAAAGATCGATGCTCATATCAGCGATCTCAAGCGCCAGGCCACGGGCGCCGGTGCCGATCACGTGCTCGTCGACATCACGCATCCGCTCGACGAGGCGCTCAGAAGCTATCTGCTGTTTCGGCACCGGCGTGGCTGATCCGGTGCACCTCAAGCGGGTCGGGGCAGCATGAGCTTTCTTGCGCCGGCGTTTCTCGCGGGACTGCTCGCGATCGGTCTGCCGCTCTGGCTGCACCGGCTGTCCGCGGAGAATCCGAATCGCCGGCCGTTCAGCTCGGTGATGTTCCTCGAGGCCGGCGAGCCGCGGCGCGTGCTGGCCAAGCAGCTGCAGTACCTGTTGCTGCTCGCGTTCCGAATCGCCGTGCTCGTCGCGCTGGTTCTCGCTTTCATCCAGCCGGCGATCTGGCGCGACCCGGCCGCAGCCGCCGCTGGGGGTCAGCGCTTGCATGTCATCGTCGTCGACACCTCGGCCTCGATGGCGGCGGGCGATCGGTGGGACGAGGCCGTCGACACGGCGATCGACCTCATCGATTCCGTGCCGGCCGCCGATCAGGTGCAGTTGATTGCGGCCGGCCGCGTCTTCGAGATCGTCAGCAGCGCGACGCTCGACAAGGCGACCGTCCGCCAGCAGGTCCGAAGCCTCGAAACAGGCGTTTTCTTCGTCGATTTCGGGCAGTTGACGCGCGCGCTGGACGGCGTGCTGCGGACGGCCGAGCTTCCGGCCGTATTGCATTTCGTGACCGATGCGCAGGCCGCGGGACTGCCGACCCGGTTCGCCGATCTGTCGCCGACGGAGCCGGTCGAGATCGTCGTTCATGCGGTTGGAGCCGATGAGCCCAACTGGTCCGTCGGCAGCCTGTTCGGATCGGCGCTGACCGGCGAGCTCGCGGCGACCGTGACGAGCCATGCCGCCGCGGCCGCGGACCGCACACTCGAGATCGAGCTCAACGGCAACGTCGTCGATCGTCAGCGCGTGACGCTCGAGCCCGGCAGCGAGGCCGTCGTCGAATTCGCGCCGCTGACGCTTCAGTCCGGCGCCAACCGCGTCCGTGTGATCATGCAGCCGGGAGACGTGCTGGCGGCCGACGACGCGCGCATGCTCGCGCTCAACCGGCCGGTGCCGCATCCGGTCCTCGTCGTATCGGGCGAGCTCGGCGGCACGGGCGACACCCGGTTCCTGACCGAGGCGATGCGTGTGCTCGAGGGGCTTTCGCTCGAGGTCACGGCCATCGGCGAGAGCGAGCTCGCGGAGCAGGAATTCTCGGACTACGAGTTCGTCGTCGTCGCCGATGCGGCCGCGATCGATGGTCGCGAGGCGGATCGCCTGAGCCGGTACGTGGAGTCGGGCGGAGGGCTTCTGCTGGCGCTCGGACCCCGCTCGCCGATGCTGTCCGCCGTGCCCGTGACCGGGCATGCATTCGCCTCCCAGGCGACTCCTCTCGGAGGCCGGGCGGCCAATGCCGTCACGATCGGCTCGATCGAGACCAGCCATCCCGCGCTCGCCGGCCTCGATACGATTCGAGCCGCACGGTTCATGCGCTACGCGGCGGTCGAGGAGACGGCCGCGGACGAGGTGCTGATTCGGCTCGAGACCGGCGATCCGCTGCTCATCGAGCGCGGCCTTGGCGACGGCAGGCTCCTGCTCTACGCGTCGTCGCTCGACCGCCAGTGGAACGATTTGCCGAGAGAGCCGGCTTTCGTGCCGTTCGTGGCGGGTCTTGCCGATCATCTGCTCGGCGGCGCAGGCTTCACCAACGAGGCGGCGCTCGGCAGCACGCTGGCGCTCGCGGCCATGGGCATGTCGGGCGGCCAGATCTTCGGCCCGGACGGGGAATCGGTCCTTCGCCTCGGCGGCACGGACGTTCTGCTCGATCAGATCGGCTTCTACGAGCTCGTCGGCGGCGGCCGGACGGAGCTCGTCGCCGTCAATTTCGACGGGCGCGAGTCCGATCTTGCGCCGGCGCCCGAGCAGACGCTCGCCCGCTGGCAGGGGCTCGGCCGTGCCCCCGAGGCCGTCGAGGGCGGCAGCGCAGTTCGTGAAGAGGTTCTGGTGCCGCTGGGATATTGGCTGTTATTGTTGATCCTGGCCGCCGCCATCATGGAATCCGGCCTTGGAAACTGGCATCTTAGGGTGCGAAGAGGACTCGCCGCATGAACGCCCGAACCCAGCTCGAAACCTACCTGGATCAGTTCCGCCAACGCCTGAAGCGGCTGGTGTTCGCTCGCAGCGCGGCGCTGCTGGCGGTGACCGCCCTGGTGGTGACCGTCGTCGCGGTCTGGTTCGGCACGCGGCGCGCGTTCGACGTCGAGTTCATGACGGGCGCGAGACTCGTGCTGCTCGCGGCCATGGTCGCGATCGTCGTGGGGCTGCTCGTGCTACCCCTGCGCGCGCTGAAGCGCAATCGCGCCGTTCCCGAGATCGAGCGCCGGGCCCCCGCCTTCGACGGCCGTATCGAAACCTATGACGACCTCGCGTTGTCGGGTCGGAAGTCGCCGTTTCTCGCGTTGCTGGCCGAGGACGCCCTGCGCTTCGCGCGCAAGGTGCCGGTCATGCTCGGCGTCGGCAAGCGTGAGCTCTCGCTGCCTACCGTCGCCGGCACCGCCGCGGTTCTGGCCCTCGTGGGCCTGGCCATCATGGGCCCCGGCAACTGGCGCTACGGCGTGCGCGATCTTTGGGCCGGATGGCTGCTCGACGATACGTTGCCGCCGCAGTTCATAGCCGTCGATCCGGGCGACGGAACCGTGCGTCGCGGCGGCGACATGCGCATCACGGCCGAGGCTCAGGGCTTCGACCCGGCGACGATGAGCCTGTCCGCGCGCTTCGGGCCGCGCAACGAATGGCAGAGCACGGTCATGCGGCAGCGGCCCAACGACACCTGGGAGTTCACCTTCTTTGCCGTGCGCGAGCCCGTAACCTATTACGTCACGGCTGCCGGCGTTCGCAGCCAGGAGTTCTCGCTCGACGTCGTCGATCTCCCCGAGATCTCGGGGATCAAGCTGACCTACGACTATCCGGAGTGGACACGTCTCGCCGATGCGGTCGAGGATCCCGGTTACGACATCCGCGCCGTCGAGGGCACGACCGTCACGCTCGAGGTCGAGACGAGCGAGCCGCTCAACGCGCCGAGCCTCATCGTCGACGGTAACACCGTCGCGATGACGACCAACGGCAATGTCAGCACGGGAACGCTGACGGTCGAGGAAGACGGCGAGTATTTCGTATCGACACTGTTCAACGACGAGCAAGTGCAGGTCAGCGACGAGTTCTTCATCACGGTCGTCAAGGACGAAAAGCCCGCGCTCTCGATCGTGCGCCCGGGTCGCGACTGGCGCGCGAGCGCCGTCGAGGAAGTCACGGTCGCCGTCGAGGGCCGCGACGACTTCGGTATCGAGTCGGCCGAGATCCGGTACTCGGTCAATGGCAGCGAGTGGGAGAGCATCCCGCTTACCGTCAACGGCACCGATGTCGAGGGCGACGGGCTCATCTATCTCGAGGATCTGCGACAGCCGATTCTGGCGCGGGCATCGAGCCGGGGCTTCGATCCGCGCTCGGAGCTGACGATCGACGACGTGCGGTCCGTGCGCGATCGCCTAGCCGACGACGGCGAGGCGGAGGCCGCGTCGGAGCCTGAGCCCGAGCCGACCGAGCGCGGCCTCGAGCCCGGGGATCTGATTTCCTACTACGCCGTCGTCGAGGATCGGGGGTCCAGCGTCGAGACCGACCTCTACTTTATCGAGGTGCAACCTTTCGACCGCCGCTTCAGTCAGGGTGACGCCGCCGGTGGTGGCGGCGGCGGTGGCGGCCAGCAGGAGCAGCGCGACGAGATCTCGCGCCGTCAGAAGGAGATCCTGACCGCAACCTGGAACCTGATCCGCGAGCAGGACGAAGAGGCGCAGGCTAGCTTCCTCGACGAGCAACAGCTCCAGGACAACGCGCGCATGCTCGCCGAAGTGCAGCGGACGCTCGCCGAGCAGGCTCAGAGTCTCGTCGACCGCGCGCAGGCGAGGCGGCTCGACAGTGCGGATCCTCGCATCGACAGCTATGTCGAGAACATGGAGCTTGCCGTCGAATCGATGGGGCCGGCATCGGAACGGCTCGAGGAGATCGCGCTCGAAGAGGCCGTCGCCCCGGCCCAGCAGGCGCTCCAGTACATCCTGCGCGCCGAGGCGCTGTTCACCGATATCGAAGTCAGCATGCAGCAAGGCCAGGGCGGCGGTGGTGGCGGCGGTCTCGCCGGGCGCGACTTCGCCGAGCTCTACGAGCTCGAGCTCGACCTCGATCGCAATCAGTACGAAACCGAGCAGGCGTTGTCGTTCGAGAATCAGGGCGGTGAGGAAGGCGCTCAGGAGATCGACGAGGCGATCCGGAAGCTGCAGGAGCTGGCGCGGCGGCAGCAGCAGCTCGCCGAACAGGCCAGGCGCCGTCAGGAGCTGTCTGATCGGGAACGCTGGGAGCAGCGCTCGCTGCAACGGGAGACCGAGGAGCTGTTGCGCGAGCTCGAGGATCTGCAGCAGCAGCTCGCGCAGGCCCAGCAGCAGGCGCAACAGCAGCAGGGACAGGAAGGCCAGCAGGGACAGCAGGGACAACAGGCTCAGCAGGGCCAACCCGGGCAGCCGGGCCAGCCGGGTCAACCCGGGCAGCCGGGCCAGCCGGGGCAGGGACAGCAGGGGCAGATCTCACCGGAGCAGCTCGCCGAGACGATAGAGCAGCTCGAGCGGGCCCTGTCGGCGATGAGCCGCGGCGGCGATCCCGACATCGACCCCGAGGCGGCGCGACGCGAGGCCGAGCGTGCTCGCGAGCAGCTCGAGCAGGCGCTGGCACAGGCGACCGAGGGCCGGCGCCAGGCCGCGGGTGAGGCCTTCTCGGATCTGACCGAGCGCGCCAGCGAGCTTTATGCGCGGCAGCAGCGGGCCGCCGAGGAGCTGCAGCGCGCGATCGAGGCCGCGATCGAAGAGCGCGCCAGGAACAACGCTTCAACTGCCCGGATCGAGAACGACACGGCCGACGAGCTCAGCCAAGAGCGTTTCGCGCTCGCCGACGAGGTGAACACGCTCCAGGAAGATGTCCAACGCATTGCGCAGGAGTTCAGGCGTCAGGCGCCCGAGGCGACTCGCGAGCTCGACGAGGCGCTGGCCGAGCTGCAGGAAACGCAGGTCAGCGCGAATCTCGAGGCCGGCGCAAGCCTGATCTGGCGCGGTGACGGCGCCCGCGTTGCGGCCTTCGACATCAACATCACGTCGGCGCTGCGCGATCTCGAGCGCAACGCCGCGCGTGCCGAGGAGCTCGCGCTGCGCGAGGTCGTCGAAGGCGACCTCGATGAGCCCGATCCGAATGCCGAGCTGATTTCCGAGATTCAGAACGTGCGGCGGCAGCTTGCCGCGGCCCGGGCTGCCGGCCAGCGCGGGCAGCCGGGCCAGGGCCAGCAGGGCCAGCAGGGCCAGCAGGGTCAGCAAGGCGGCGGTCAGCAGGGCGGGCCGCGGAACGGGCAGGGCGACTTCGGCGGCGTTTTCGGCTTCGACCGCAATGGCGGCGCCCTGGGGCCGAACGATCTCGTCGACGTCAACGCCGGCGGCCTCTGGGATCCGCTGGCCAACGATTTCTGGAACGACCCCGACAGAGTCGCCGAGCTGCGAGAGCAGCTCGGCGCCACCGGCGCAGATCTGATCAACCTCGGCCAGCAGCTGCGTGGAATCGGCTTGAGCGACGAGGAGCTTCGGTCCGTGCGCGAGCTCGGCGACGCGCTGCGCGGCAGTCTCAGAGGCAATCCCGAGCTCGTCGAAGCCGAGGTCCAGGGGCTGATCAACCTGACCGAGCAGATCGAGCTCAGGCTCCAGGCCGATTCCAATGGCGCCGAGTCGACGGTGCGAACCGAGGCGCCGACTCAGGTGGCACAGGGTTTCGAGGATGCCGTCGCCGAATACTATCGGCGCCTCGGCCGGTCTCCCGACTAAGCCTCTAACGATGAGCCAGGCGGCGCGCCCGGGCGCCCTGCCGCCCCCGGTCGAACGAGAGTTCCGTCTGCCGGCGTATCGGCTCGCCGCGCTCGAGTGGGGCGCGTCGGGCGGCCGGCGTGTCATCGCGCTGCACGGCTGGCTCGATAATGCCGGCAGCTTCGAGCTGCTGTCGCCGCGGCTTGCCGGTTGTCATGTCATTGCGCTCGACGCCGCCGGTCACGGCAGGAGCGGGAAGCGCTCGCCCGATGCCGGTTACAACCTCTGGCAGGATGTCGGCGACGTGATCGAGGTCGCGGGCGAGCTAGGCTGGGATCGCTTTAGCCTGCTCGGGCACTCGCGCGGCGCCGCTGCCGCCACGCTCTTCGCCGGCACGTTTCCCGATCGCGTCGAGCGGCTGCTGCTGATCGAAGGCGGGCTCCCGTTCATCGGCGAGGCGGCTGCCGCGCCCGAGAACCTCGCCGAGGCGCTCGAGCGCTCGCGCGAGCTGCGCGATCGCAGCGGCCGCGTCTTCGCGTCGCGCGACGAGGCGATCGCCGAACGTGTCGGCTCGTTCTCGCCGGTGAGTCCCGAGGCCGCCGAGATGCTCGCGAGGCGCTCTCTCGCCCGCGTCGCGGGGGGGTGGCAATGGCAGGCCGACCAGCGCCTGAAGGCTGGATCGGAATTTCGGCTGACCCGCGAGCTGCTCGCGGCTTTCGTCGGGCGCGTGACGGCGCCCGTGATCTGCGTTCTGGCGAACGACAGCCCTTTCGGCGAGATGGAGCTCTACGGCGAGATGCTGGACCTGTTCGCCGACATCGAGGTGCATCGGATCGACGGACGCCATCACTTCCACCTCGAGGGAGCGGCAGAGGCGATCGCAGAGCGTCTCGTGCCCTTTCTCGAGAAAGCGCGCTGAGGCGCGTGCTGGTGGACAGGATCCTCGATCTCTTCGAGAAAGCCTGCCTTGCCGCAATCGTCGTCCTCGGGATCGCGTGGATCCTCGATCTGCCGCGGCTCGTCGACGTCTCACTGGCCGAGACGGAATGGCTCGGACCGCTGCTCGGCATCTCGGTCGCGGCGGCCTTGCTGCGCGCACCGTATGTCGCGTCTCGACGCTGGATCGACGCGCTGCTCGGGCTCATCGCCATCGGCGCCTGGGTCTGGATGTCGGTCAATCAGAACGCCTGGTTTCTCGACATCGAAGGCGTGACCGCGGCAAAGCTCATCCCGGCGCTGATGGCGCTGGTCCTGCTGATCGAGGCCATGCGCAAGCATGCGGGGCTGCCGATCACGATTCTCGTCTGGGCCCTGTTCGTTTACGGGCTCTTCGGCCATCTCGTGCCCGGCCCGTTCCAGGCGGCGTACCAGTCGCCGGGAGACTTTCTGTTTTATCTGTATGCCGACGGCAACGCCGTTCCGGGACGCGTTCTGACGATCGTCGCAACGCTCGTGCTCGCGTTCATCGTGCTCGGTCGGGTCATGCAGGTCAGCGGCGCAATCGTGTTTTTCACCGATCTGGCGATGTCGGTGATGGGTAGCCGGCGCGGCGGGCCCGCCAAGGTTGCCATCGTCGCATCGAGCATCTTCGGCTCCATCAACGGCACCGCTGTCGGCAACATCATGTCGACAGGGATAGTCACGATTCCGCTGATGAAGAAATCGGGCTTCAAGCCCGAGTTCGCCGCAGCCATCGAAGCCGTGGCGTCCAACGGCGGCCAGTTCGCGCCGCCCGTGATGGGTGCGACGGCATTCCTGATTGCCGATTTTCTCCAGGTGCCGTATTCGGATGTCGTGCTCGCAGCGCTCGTGCCGGCGCTGCTCTATTACGTCTGCCTCTTTCTGCAGGTCGATTCGATCGCAGCGCGCTTCGGCCTGCACGGTCTGCCGAAGTCCGAGTTGCCGCGCATGCGCCCGTTGCTGCGGCGCGGGTGGGTGTTCCTGCTGCCGCTCGTCGTCCTCGTCTTCCTGCTTTTCGTCATGCGCTTCGATCCGGCCTGGTCCGCGCTCGTCGCGGCGCTGGCGCTCGTGATCCTCAGCGTGATCCGCGAGCGCCGCCTGCCACCGCTCGAGGACTTGCGGGCCATGGCGTTCGGCACCGGCGAGGGCATGTTGCCGTTGCTGATGATCGCCGGCGGCGCCGGCGTCGTGATCGGCGTCATGAACAGCACCGGTCTCGGGTTCTCGCTCTCGCTCGTCTTGACCCAGGTCGGCGGCGAAGCGGGTCTCTTCGTCATGCTGCTGCTGACGGCCGCGATCTCGATTGTGCTCGGCATGGGCATGCCGACGACGGCAATTTACGTCGTGCTCTATGTCGTTCTCGTGCCCGCGCTGATCGAGATGGGCATATCGCCGATGGGCGCTCATCTCTTCATCTTCTATTTCGGCCTGCTGTCGTTCCTGACGCCGCCCGTGGCCGTCGCAAGTTACGTCGCCGCGGGCCTTGCCGGCAGCGGCATGTGGTCGACATCCTGGGAAGGCTTAAAGCTCGCGGCGATGGCCTATCTGTTGCCGATTCTGTGGTGCTACAACCCGGCGCTCCTGCTCGACGGCTCGTGGCCGGCCATCGCCTATGCCATCGCGACCACGCTCGTGGCGGCGGCGCTGATGGCGCGCGGGATGCAGGGGAGGCGGCGGCGGCGCTCTTACGCGGTTCTGCGCCGCCTCGCCTTCCTCGCCGGGGCGATCTTCGTTGGGGGCAGCACGGTGTGGTTCGGGCAGGTCTCGCTCGTCAATCTTGCCGTCATCGTGGCCGGCATCGGGTTCCTCGTGGTCTTTGGGCGTGTCACCCGGCCGGGCGCGTGAGGACGGGGGCCGCCGGCTCAGACAGTCCTCGCGCGCGGGCCGGTGTCGCTCTTCTGGACTCGAGCGGCGCGCTGCGGAACTCGCCTGCGGCCCCCATCCTCACGCACCCGGCCTCGCGGAACGTTTGGCGGCGTCGGAAGATCCCGAGCAGAACGTCCTAGAACAGGATGTTGAGCATGACTAGCGAGACGACGAGGAAGATCAGGCTCATCAGGCTGCCGGCTTTCAGGAAGTCGCGGACGTGGTAGCCGCCGGGGCCGAGAAGGAGGGCGTTGACCTGGTGGGTCGGCAATATGAATGAGTTCGAGGTTGAGATCGCGACGGTCAGGGCGAACATGGCGGGGTCCGCGCCGACGGCGACGGCAAGGTTGACCGCGATCGGGACCAGCAGCACCGTCGCGCCGACGTTCGAGATGATCAGCGTGAACATGGCCGCGAGCACGGCGAGCACGGCCTGGAGCAGCCAGACGGGCAGGGCGCCGAAGTTGTTCTGAAGGTGCGCGGCGATGTAGCTGGCGAGCCCCGAGGCCTCGACGGCGCCGCCGAGCGGCAGGAGCCCGGCGAGCAGGAAAACCGTCGTCCAGCTGATCGATCGGTAGGCCTCGTCCATCGTCAGGAGCCCGAATGCGATCATGCCGACCGCGCCGGTCATCAGCGCCACCGGCAGCGCAATGTCCGTCAACAGAATCAGGCCCAGCGATACGGCGAGAAACGCGATCGCGAGCGCGACCTTGTAGGGGCTCTGCTCCTGGCGAGGATAGTCGGCCGTGACGACGACGAAATTCCGATCCTTCTCGAGCCTGGCAAGATCCTCCCAGCGGGTGTGGGCGATCAGCGTGTCGCCGGCCGCGAAAGGGACTTCCTGCAATGCGCTCGTGATCGCCTTTCCCGAGCGGTAGATGCTGAGCAGGCTCAGTCCCGTCTTCTCACGCAAGCGCAGGTCGCGTACGGTCTCGCCGATGAGGCTCGAATCCGGCGGCACGACGACCTCGGCGATGCCGGCCACGGCCCGTGCCAGCATGTAGCGAAAGTCCTTCAGCTTCGGCCTAAGAATCAACCCGCCTGCTTCGATGAAACGCTTGAGCTCATCGGACTCGGCGATGACCGCGATCGTCGAGGGGGCAGGCAGCGCGGCCTCGATCGGCGGCGATACGACGGAGGCGCCCGCGTGATGCAGGGCGACGATTTTCGCCTCGTACTGATGCTGAAGGCTGGCCAGATCCCGGCCGGCCAAGGGGCTTCCGGCCGGCACCTCGACTTCCCGCACGGCCGCGTTGATGCCGTGAACGTGCCGCATATAGCGTGCAGTGCCGAATCCGCGCAGCTTGCCGCGCTTGATTTCCCCCTGCGGCAGCACGTAACGCCCAAAGACAATGAAATAGGCCAGCCCCGCGACCACGAGCGCGATGCCGACGGGCGCGACGGAAAAGAGGTCGAACGGCTCCATCCGGCGATCGGCAGGCAATCCGCGGTTCGATGTGTCGAGCAGGTCGTTGAGCATGATCAGCGGGCTCGATGCGACCATCGTCGTCGTCCCGCCTAGAATGGCGCAGAAGCCCATCGGCATGATGAGCCGGGACATCGGCAGCCGGGTTCGCGCCGAGATGCGGGAAACTACCGGCACGAATAGCGATGCGGCGCCGACGTTCTGCATGAAGGACGATATCAGCGCGACCGTGCCGGATACCATTGCAACGATCTTTGCTTCGGTGTGACCGCCGTAGCGGAGAATCGCCCCGGCAACCTGATCCATGACGCCGGTCTTGTCGAGGCCGGCGCCCAGTATCATCACGGCAATGATCGAAACGACGGCATCGCTCGACAAGCCCGCGAACAACAGCTCCGGCTCGAGCAGCTCGTTCAGCCCCGGCAGATAGATCAGGAGACCGAGCAGAGTCACGACGAGCAGGGCAACGACGTCGACACGCAGAATCTCCGTCGCGAACAGCACGACGGCCAGAACGACGACGCCGAGCACGATCGCCATCTCGGTCGTCAATACGGGCAGCGCATCCATCGCCTGATCCTAAGGGCAATCCGTCCTGTTCAGCCCTCGGAAGTCTCGACCTGCCAGAGAATCTCGCGGACATTGCGTCCTTCGCGGAGCGCGCTCCACTGGTCGAAACGCTCGTAATAGGCCGAGACCTGGGCGAGGAGCTCAAGGTCCTTCACGTGCTCGCGATAGGCCTGCTCGAGGCGCTCGCGGCTTGCCCTGGCCATGCCGCGGCATTCCGCGACGGCCTCGCCGACCTCCGCGCGCGTGCATTCGGCGGCGGCCTTGAGATCGCCGTTCGCCAGCGGCAGCAGTTGCGGGAAGTCGGGCCCGACCTTTACCGTCGCGGGTATCACGAGCACGTTGTCCGACATCGGCTGACTCCTCGGAGCGGCTCCGATCGAGCACGATCGATCGCAAGTTGTGTATGCTGGCCAGACTCTAGCGCAAAACGAAAGCCCATGAATGTCTATGAAGTGATCGCGGGCGCAAGCTCGTTCGAAGGCCTGGTTGCGGCCGAAAGGTCCGACCCGGAGCCCGGACCGACCGAAGTGCTGGTCCGCATGCATGCGGCCTCCCTGAATTTTCGCGACCTCGCGATCGTGCGAGGCAAGTACATCGGTGGTCCGGTGACGCGCAATACAATTCCGCTCTCCGATGG
>DATKCK010000079.1:0-18777 GCA_035513215.1 Gammaproteobacteria bacterium
CCGTCGTCGGTCCATAGCACATTCCCCGGATGACAGTCCCCGTGGATGCGAATGGCTGCAATGCCGCTCACCTCGCGGAAGCGCCGCCGGATCGCGGGAAGCAGATCCGCCGTGATCCCTTCGTAGGCCGACTGAAGATGCGCCGGAATCCAGTCGCTCCCGAGCAACTCCGCGACCGGCTCCTCGCCGAGTCGCTCGATCGAGAGCGACGCCCGGTGCACGAACCGGCCCGCGGCGCCCGCGGCGTGTATCCTGCCGAGAAAGCGCCCCATCCACTGCCGCTCGTCGCTCGTCGCGAGCTCCGGCCAGCGCCCGCCCCGCCGCTCGAACACCGCAAAGCGATAATCCGCGTGACGATTCAGCGTGGCTCCCTCGAGCTCGAGCGGCGGCACGACCGGAATCTCGAGCGCCGCAAGCTCGGCCGAGAACTCATGCTCCTCCAGTATCGCCGCATCCGACCACCGCCCCGGCCGATAAAACTTCGCCACCACGAACCCGGTCTCGGTCCCGATCTGATAAACCCGGTTCTCATAGCTGTTGAGCGCCAGAATGCTCCCGCTAGTTTCAATCCCCACGGACTCGATCGCATCCAGAATCACGTCCGGCGTCAGATCGGCGTACGGCGTCTCATCGTTCACCTACCAATGATAAGGTGTCGGCGCCCTTTTCCGGCTCGGCCGTGGACGGATGGGGGTGCTCAGGCGAGTTCCGCAGCGCCTTCTATAGACGTCGGATGCGTTCCGCCGACAAAGACTCCGACCCCAACGCCACCAAACGCGAGGACTGTCCGAGCCGGAGCACCCCCATCCGTCCACGGCCGAGTCGGAAAAGGGCGCCGACTCCACATTGTTTAGAATGGCCGCATGAAACGCACCTGCCTCGCCACCGCGCCGTGACCCTGTCCCCGTACTATCGCGATCTGAGGCGAAGGATCGGACGCGATCTGATCCTCTACCCGGCCGTCGGCGGCGTCATACCCGACGAGGCGGGCCGGATCCTGCTCCAGAGCAAGACGCACGAGGCGGGCTGGTTCGTTCCCGGCGGCGCCGTCGAGCCCGGCGAGCATCCCGAGGTTGCGCTCGTGCGCGAGATCGAGGAGGAAACCGGGCTGATCGTGCGCCCCTTGAACGTCGTCCTCGTTTTCGGCGGCGCCGAATACCGCTACGAGTACCCGAACGGCGACCGCGTCGAGATCATCGGCGCGCTCTATCGATGCGAGATCGTCGGCCGATCGTCGAACCCGATCGACGAAGAGACGAAGTCGCTGCAGTATTTTTCCCGCGAGGAGATGCCGAAGCTGCGCCTGCCCTATCCTGTCGATGCGCTGTTCTCGCACCTGTAGGCGCTTACGCTTCAGCCGGCTGCAGATCGCCTGTTTCGGATCGTTCTCGTCGAATTCGCCCCATCGAAAAAAAGAGACGGCGCTCGCTTTCGCAACCGCCGTCTCGTCAATCAATGAGTGCTACTTCTTCTTCGCAGCACCTGGGCCTTTGGCCGGTTCGAATTTCGGGGCGGGCTTGGGTTGCGGCTTGGCAGCAGGCTTAACTTGCTGCGGCTTGCCTTTGTCCTTTTGCTGTTCCATCGAAGTTTGCTCCTGAGGAAACCACCGACATGCGTCGGCGCTCGCTATCATACGCTCGGCGCAAGTTGGATCAATCGGATAATTAGTATAATAAACATATGCTTATGAGATTCTTACGGCGAGTCCGCAGAGTGCGGTGAAAGCGCAACTGCGATGCGCAACAGCGTAGCCACGGCTTATCTGAAGCCGCAGCGGGAGAAATCGCTGCGGCGCCGGCACCCGTGGATCTTCTCGGGCGCCGTCGAGCGTGTCGTCGGCGACGTCTCGCCGGGCGCGACCGTCCGCGTGCTCAGCCACTCCGGCGAGTTTCTCGCACAAGCGGCGTGGTCGCCGGCGTCGCAAATCCGTCTGCGAGCCTGGACCTTCGATGAGTCGGCAGCCATCGATGCGGGCTTCATCGGTGACCGGCTCGAACACGCAATCGACTGTCGACGCGAGCTCGGCCTGTTAGATTCCGCCGCATGCCGCCTGGTCTTCAGCGAATCCGACGGACTCCCGGGCCTCATCGTCGATCGCTATGGCGATTACCTCGTCTGCCAGTTTCTGTCCGCGGGCATCGAAGCCTGGCGCGATGAGGTAGTCGCCTATCTGCAGCGCTCGCTGTCGGCACAGGGGATCTTCGAGCGTTCCGATGCCGCGGTCCGGCGCAAGGAGGGGCTGGCTGCGTCGACCGGCGTGCTGGCCGGCACACCGCCTCCCCAACCGCTCGAGCTCGAGATCGAGGGACTCATCCAGCGGCTCGATCTCACTCACGGCCAGAAGACCGGCGCTTACCTCGATCAGCGCTTCAACCGGCTGCGGGTCGCACGCTTCGCGTGCGGCAGGCGCGTGCTCGACGCGTACTCCTATTCCGGCGCATTCGGGCTGCACTGCCTTCAAGCCGGTGCCACCGATGCGACCTTCATCGACTCCTCCACGGCCGCGCTCGAGAGCTTGCGTTGTGCGTCAGAAATCAACGGTCTCGCCGCCCCGTGTCACTCCATTCGCGGGGATGTTGCCGAGACGCTGCGCGCGCTACGCGACGCGGGCAAGCGATTCGACCTGATCGTGCTCGATCCGCCCAAGTTCGTGCACACGGCGGAACAGCTGACCAAAGGCTGCCGGGCCTACAAGGACGTCAATCGTGTCGCTTTCGAGGTGCTGAGCCCGAACGGCGTTCTCGCAAGCTTCTCGTGCTCGGGACACGTCGACGCTTCACTGCTGCAAAAGGTCATCGCGCAGGCGGCGCAGGAAGCGGGACGCGATGCAAGGATTCTCGAACGCCTCGAGCAGCCGCCCGATCATCCCGTTGCGCTCAGATTTCCGGAGAGCGCCTATCTGAACGGATTCATTCTGCGCGCCTGACCCGCTACTCGATCTCGAATACTGATCAGCGGGCGAGCTCGAGCTCGGCGTAGATGAACCGGCCGAGCGACGAAAGCGCCGCTTCCGGCACGCCGCGACCGCCGGAACCCGAATCGTCGATCGGCTCAGTCACCTGGAACTCGACGATACCCGTGCGCGCGTCGGCGACATTGATCGTCAGTATCCTGTGTCCCCCGACCTCGCGAAGATCGCTCTCGACGAGCCACCGGGCGCCGAACTCGTAGTGGAAGAACGGAAACGGATTCGAAGGACGCGACTCGATCGCGCTTCGTGACAGGACACGAACGCGCCCCAGATCCATGAAGTAGCTCGCGAGCTCGAGATCGAGCTCGGCGGCAACGCCGCTCTCGGCCGCTCCGACCGCGACCGGCAGCACGGCCACGACCGGCGTCGGCGGGCCCGAGAAACGATCGATGATCCAGACGACGAAACTCGCCATCACGACGAGCGCGACGAGATAGCCGACACCGCGACCGGCGAGCCGCAGTGCCTTCTGCGGCGACGCGAGACGCGTCGCGCCGTGTTCGGGCCTTTCGGTACGTTCGCGCGCCGGCACAGGCGCCGGCGCGGACGGAGCGGTTTCGGCGAGGCTGGCCTGCCGGACATCGCCGATCCAGCGGTAACCGCGCTTCGGCAGCGTCTCGATCCAGTCGCGTCCTGACAGCGTTCTGAGCTCGGCGCGGATATCGGATACGCAGCGGGTCAGGGCATCCTCGCCGATCGCCTGATTCCTCCAGACAGCCTCGAACAGCTCGCTCCGGCTGACGACGCTTCCCGAACGGGTCAACAGCGCTTCGAGGACCTTCATATTGACGGGCCCGAGCCGAATCGTTGCGCCCGCTTCGGTCATGACCTGTCCGAGCGCCGGACAAATCCTGAGATCGCCGCTCAGATAGACGGGCGGAGAATCGCGCATCATTCGAGCAGTGTAGTCTCTCGCTTCGATGAGTCCCATACGCACTCAGCAAGCGCGGATGTTTCGCTCATGCCGGCGGCGCGGAAAGCTGAAAGGATGCACGGATCGATCGGCTGGAGATTGAGACATGGACGTATCGAAGCAACTGCGCGTCGCCGCCGCCCGGATCGGCATCCTGGCCGGCGTTCTCGTCGCGCTTACGATTTTCATCAACCTTTCCTGGTTCGACGAAACGCTTCACCCGGATCTCGCCCGGCTCGCGCCACCGCGGCCGGTATCGATGGAAGGTAACGCCTACGCGCTGATTTATGGATTTCCGGCGGCGAGCGACCGGGATCCGCGGCGGGCGGGACTCGCGATCATCGAAATCTTGCGGCAACGCTTCGAAAGCGGCGAGGACATAACGCTGTCGGAGCAGGAGATCGGCGACATTCTCGGCAATCCGGAAACGCAAGACGTCTGGAACGGGATCTTTCCCGCCATCGACTGCAACGCGCGCTTCGCAATCGATTGCGCCGACCGGCTGATCGCAGACGCGGCTCTGGCCGATGCGAATCATCCGAGACTGCGGCTGCTGCTCGACCGTTACGAGACGATCCTGAGCACGCCGCGCTTCGAGGAGAATCAGGAATACGACGTCTCGACGCCCGTCCCCTTCAATGGCGAACTGATGGCGATCGCGAGAATCCGCCTCGCGCTCGAGTTCCGGACGGGATCGAACGAGGAGATCCTTGCCGACATCGCCGAGGACGTCGCGTTCTGGAAACGGATGCTGCGCGACGGTCAGTCGCTCATTGCGAAAATGGTCGCGCTCGCCGGCTTGCGCAACGATACGACGTTTCTGTCGACGCTCTTGCGCGAGAGGGATCTGAGCGCCGATGAAATCGGTGCGGTCGATCGAATCCTGTCGCCGCTGACCGCTGACGAGCGCGACATCGGCGAGACCTTTCTGGCCGAGCTTCGAATCAGCCTGCTGAGCGAAAAGCCGTACGCGCTAATGCTCGATGGCCCCCCGGCGCTCGCGCGCCTTGCGCTGCAGGAGAATGCGACGCTGAACGAGTATTTCTTTACCACGACGATCCCCTTACAACTCAAGGCATCGCTCAGTGCCAGCGAATTCTACGACCAGGGCGCGTATGAGCCGTTGGCCTATGACGTACGAGCCGTGCCACCACCTCTTTACAACCTCGGCGGCAAGTTCATCCTCAAGTGGATGGCATCGCGGATCGGCCATGCGGATTACATCAGCCGCGTCCACGACCTCGACGGCCGTATCGCGCTCGTGCTGCTGCAGGCCGAGATTGCGCAGAACCCGAATCGCCGGCCGCAGGCGGTCGTGCAGAGCTCGCGCTATCGCAACCCCTATACGCTCGAGCCGTTCGACTACGATCCGGACGCGGGGACCATCGGCTTCGATTGCCTCGCCAACGGCACGGACGTCTGCGCCGTCGCGATCGGCCGGCGCCGATAGCGCCGCCGTGCCCCGTCCCGCGCAATGAGAAAAGCCCGGCCATTTCTGACCGGGCTTTCTCGCAGGACTCTGGCAGGGGACGGCCAGTTCGCTTGACTAGAAGTCCAGTCGCACGCCGACGGTGTAGCGTCGGCCCCGATCGCCTTCGCCGGTGACGCCGAGGCCGGTTCCGGTCGAGAAGTTGGAGCTGAATATGCCCAGGAACTCTTCCGGACCCTCGTCGAACAGGTTATTGATGTTGAAGAAGAGCCCGAGGTCGCCGTTGCCGGTTTCGAACTGATAATTGAATCGCGCATCGACGAGCGTCTCGGACGCGATCTCGTTGTCGGCCACGTCCCATCGCGCGCTGTTGCCGTTGAAGTTCCAGTTGCGGTTCTGGATCATCGAATCGGCGTAACGCACGGACAGTCCCAGGCTCAGCGGCCCCCTGTTGTAGCCACCCTGGATCACCGATGTCCATTCCGGCAGACCGAAGCTGCCCGCAAGCTCGGTGACGCTGCCATCGACGGCGACGTTGTTGCGTTCGTCGAGCCAGCTGCCCAGGAGGCGCATATTGACGGTCTCGCCGCCGCCGAACCAGTCCACGTCACGCCGATAGTTGACCTCGAAATCGATGCCGGTCGCTTCGACCGCGGCCTGGTTGTAAAACGGAACGCCGACGAGCGAGATGTAATTGATACTCGGGTCCTCGGTGCTCGGCGGGCCGCCGCGCGTGATCAGCGAGCAAAGGAACGGGTCGTTATCAACGTAGCAGCCTTCGACCACCGATGCGGCCGAGCTTTGCTGGATGTTGTCCGTGACCTCCACGGTGTACCAGTCCATCGACACGCTGAGACCGCGTAGCTCGACCGGCTGGAAGACGAAACCGACCGTCTTGGTCTTGGCGTTTTCCGGCTTGATGTCCGGCGACCCGTTCGAGAAGATCGTGATGCCGTACGAGAGACCACCGCCGGGATCGAGCAGATAGTCGGTTACATTCCCCAGGCCGCCGGTACGATCGAACTTCTCGCCCATCGTCGCGGCGCGGACGTCCTGGGAAACGGTCGTGCGAAGGCGCAGCGAATCGACGATGGCCCAGTCGAGACCGGTCTTCCACGATTGCACCTGTCCTGCACCCGAGTAGTCGGCCCAGCGCATGGCGCCGGAAAAGTTCAACTGTCGCACGCCCGTGCGATCGGCGACGAGCGGAACCAGGAACTCGGTGAAAGCCTCCTTCACGTCCTGCTCGCCGCGTGCGAACGGCACATTCGAGAACTGAATCTCGACGGAGTTGCCGGATGCGGCGTTACCGCCCGGCACGCCGCGAATGCCGAGCGCCGGGTCGTTCGCCATGACCGGCCGGAACCTTGGATCGGCATTGATATTGCCGCCCGGTCCGACTTCCACGACCTGGGCGAAGGATTCCTCGCGAAAACCGTAGCCCATCGCCATCGTGATCGGCCCGGCCCAGCCCTCGGCGATCACGCCGTCGATCGCGACCTCCCAGACATCCTGCTGGATATTGATGACCCGCTGCTTGTTCTCACCCGAGATATAGCTGTGCGGCAACGACTCGGTGGCCGAGAGGAAACCCTGGGCGTTGATCGGCACACCGGCCTCGAAGCCCGTCACCCAATCGACGGCCTCGGGAGAAGCCTGGCCCCGACCGAAGAGATTCAACGGCACGCAATCCTGATAGAGGGGATCGGCGGTGCCGGCGGTCGTCACCGTGACGTTGCAGGCGGGCTGGCCGCTGCCGTCGAGAACCACATCGGCCGCGAGGAAGATGCGGTCGAGACGGATGCCGCCGCGCTGGATGGCTTTGACGTCCGTTTCACCGCTCTGGTAGTAGCCTCTGAGCAGCCAGCCGTCGAAGAAGCCGTCCCCTTCGAACTCATACTCGAAACCGCCCGTCAGCGAGTCGGTCTCGGTGGTCTGCTGCGTATGGGCATCGAACGCGATGTCCTCAGGCATGCCGATGCGGCTGAACGGGACCGACGCCAGGCCGTTGGCGTCCATCTGCGCTTGAATCGCGGCGGGAAGGAACGGGTTGCCGCTGTGGATCGTGAAATTCCTGCGCAGTGGCGGGATCGGGGGATACGGGAAGAGGCCACCGATGTTCTTCGACGTGAATTCCGCTTCGCCGGAAATGGCCTGACCGTAGAGCGTGAAACCGCTCTCGAACTCGTGCTCGATGTAGCCGAAGATGTTCTCGCGGCCACTATCCGGACTGATCGCATAACCCGGTACGCCGCTATCGACGCTCGGAGAGCCGCCGTTCGTGGTCGAGCAGCCATAGGCCGTGGCAATGAACAAGGAACAGGGAGATCCCTCCACGAACGCAGAAGGGTTGCCGCTGGAATCGAGAATCTGCGGGCCACCCTGAGCCGCCGTGAAATGGAAGAGGCCGTCCCCCGAGTAGCCGCTGCTGCGCACATTGTCCCCGGCGACATAGAACGGGTTGCTCGGCGAGTCCCCCGCATTCGGGTCGGGGTTGTTCAGCAGCGCGCGAGCACGGTACCAGTCGTATTCGAGAACCTGCTCGCCCCAGATCGGGTCCTGCTCACTCTTTTCGAGGTTCACGAGCAGATGCGTGTTGTCGCCGAGAGCAAATCCTGCGCCGAAGGAAGCTTCGTAATGATCACCGTGCCCCTTGTCGTTCTGGCCGGTGGAGAAATTCCCTCTGAAGCCTTCGAAACCGGTATCGAGGACGAAATTGACGACACCGGCGACGGCGTCCGTGCCGTAAGCGGCCGTCGCCCCGCCCGTGACGGTCTCTACCGTCCTGACGACGTTCTCGGGAAACAGGTTGATATCCGGCCCGCCGAATATCGTCGATTGCACGACGCGGCGTCCATCGAGCAGCTGCAGCGTGCGCTTGCTTTGCAAGCCGCGCAGGTTGAGCGATCCGGCGCCCGTCGACTGGAAGAATGCGTCGGGGTTTTGTGTCGTCGCCGAGCCGTAGAACTGGGGCAATTCGGCGAGTCCCTCGATCAGATTCGTCGGCGCGATGATCGCGATTTCCTCGCGCGTCACGACGGTGACCGGGTTCGGCATGTCCATGCCGGTATTGCGCAGACGCGTACCGGTAGTAATGACGACTTCCTCGGCCCCGGCCGACTGCTGCTCGGCGTCGTCCTGCGCATACGCCACAGTTTGGGCTCCACCGAGCGCCAGCATGACGGCAACCGACAGGCTCGATTTGCGACCCGGAACGAATCCGGCCGCTGCTTGCTTCCCTTTCATTGATCCTCCCCCCGAGGTGGTCTCGTTTCTCGGACTTAAGTCCCCTGATCGGATCTTTTGTTGCAAACAGGCAACAGACCTTCTAATAAACAGAATCACAATACCGATTCGGATTCTTTAGTCAAGCTCCAGCCGCGTTTTTCACGGTCCCTGGCCCGAGGTTGACAACGTGCCCGGCCGAGACTCTGATAGCGGCTGGGCGCAACAAGGACTGTGGTCCCCGGTGATGAGAGAGGTCGCGAAGTGCCAGTAAGCCCTGGCCGGACGATAAGACAAGAACGAAGCCGGAAAACCTACGAGGCGCTTGTCACGACCGGATTCAAGCTGCTCGAGAAGCGCGAGTTCGAGGCGATCACGATTGCCGAGTTTGCCGGTGCCGCCGGTTACTCCGTCGGGGCCTTCTATGCGCGCTTCGAGAGCAAGGACGAGTTCTTCGAGGCGATGGTCGCACATCACCTTCGGGTGCGGCTTCGCGCCCACGAGCGGCTATTCGCGACGGCCTCGCGCGAGACGCTGGTCGATGCGCTGATCGAAGACCTCGTCAAATACTATTGGCGACACCGGCGATTCTGGCGCGCCGCCCTCGTTCGCAGCACCACCGATCCGGAGTTCTGGGCGCCGCTCAACGACGCGGCTCAGGGCTTCGTCGCGTCGCTGATGGATAGGATCGAACGGGATTCCGGCCGGGTGCTGACGGAATCGGAGCGCGACAACGCTCGCTTTGCCACGCACATCGTGTTCGGCATGGTCAACAACAGGATCGTCAATCGCCCGCGCCCGTCCCTGATAGGCCATTCGACCTTCATCGAAAATCTGACCCGCGCGTTTCGTCTCGTATCCGACTACGACAGTCTGATCGGCAGCGGCGCCAAAAGAGCGAACTGATCCGGGCGCGCCGCCGCGCTCAGGCCAGCGCCTCGATAAGAAACGGCAGGCTCCGATCCATCCGGTGATCGATGCCCGAATGCGTGCCGTCGAACTCCTCGTAGCGGTGCTCGATGCCGTGCGCCTTGAGCCTGGCCGAGAGAATCCGCGTTCCGTAGTGAATCCGGTACTGGTCGCGCCAGCCGCAGTCGATATAGATGCCGCGCAGCGTCTTGAGGTTCTTCGCGTAACGCGCGACGAGATTGATCGGATCGTGCTCGAGCCAGCGGCGCCAGCGGGCGGAAATCAATTCCCCGGTATCGAGCGTGAACGGCAGGCGAAAGCCGTTCGGCGCCCCGGGGTCCGGGTCGTAGCTCGCGGCCATGGCGAGGTTCATCAGGCAATGGACCTCGGCGCTCGTCAGGCTGTCCCGCTTGTGGACCCGATCGAGAAATCTCCTGACCCTGCCGTCGTCGCAACCGTCGGCGCCCGCCGTCATCGCCGCTGCATCGGTCTCGCCTTCCGACGGCCGCGGCTTGCGGTGCTTTGCGAGCTCATCGAGCGTGTTCGGCCAGTCGGCGCGATAGACGAAATCGAAATACGCGTCGCCCGAGTGATTCGCGATCGCGCCCCAGTAGCGCGCATATTTCATGCCGTGGACAATCGCGCCGTAACCGCCGGACGATTTGCCGAAACAGCCCCGGTGCTCGCGTGAGGCGAGCGTCCTGAACTCGCCGTCGACGAGGGGAATGAGCTCGCGCGTCAGATACTCGGCATAGGGGCCGATGGCGCTCGAGTTGATGTACTGATTACCGCCGAGCGCCGTGAAGCAATCGGGAAAGACGATGATGCAGGGGTCGAGCTTCCTGTTGTGGATCAGACGCGCGGCGCGTTCCGGGACATTCTCGTCGAAGGCGCGCCAGTTCGTATGTGACTTGCCGCTGCCGGTGTAGCCGACCAGATCGAACAGCACGGGAAAGCGTTTGCCGCGTCCCTTCCCTCGCGCCTGATCGTACTGCGGCGGCAGCCAGACATCGATCAGACGCACGTCGGGATCGCCGAGCGGATTGTCGGCGAGCAGCTTCGAGGTGTGCTCGAGCGTGACGACGCGCCCCGCCGGCGCGCGGCTGCGCTTAATCGCCATCGTCTCCGGCGGCGGCCATCTTTCTCATCGTGATGCGGTCGATCTTGTTGGTGCCGGTGCGCGGCAAGGCGTCGATGAAGGTGACCTCGACCGGGCGCTTGTACTTGACGAGGTTTTCCCGGCAATACGCGAAAAACGCCGCCTCGTCGAGGTCGGCTTCCTTCTCGAGCGCGACGAAGGCGACCACGACCTCGCCGAGCCGGTCGTCGCGCTTGCCGACGGTCGCGGCCTCGCGTATGGCCGGGTGATTGAACAGCACCTCGTCGATCTCGCGCGGATAGACGTTATAGCCGCCGACGAGAATCATGTCCTTCTTGCGGTCGACGAGATAAAGAAACCCGTCCTCGTCGACGTAGCCGATGTCGCCGGTATACATGTAGCCGTCGCGCACTGCGATCGCCGTTTCCTCGGGCTTGTCGTGATAACCCGTCATCAGCTGCGGACCCTTGACACGGACCTCGCCGGCCTCGCCGAGCGGCAGAACCCGTGTCCCGGTTTCGAGATCGACGACCTGCACCGAAGTCCCGGGCACCGGATTGCCGACCGAGAGCAGGCGGCGCTCGCCGTCGTAGGGGTTGAGGCAGAACGGCGCGCCTTCCGACATGCCCCAACCTTCGAGCAGCGGGCAGCCCGTCTTCTCGAGCCACTCGTGATGCAGATCCTCGGGCACCGGCGCGCCGCCCGAGATGCAGTATTTCAATGCCGACAGATCGACCTGGTCGAACAGGGGGCTCGTCAGAAGGCCCATGTAGATCGGCGCCGGGCCGCCTGCGAAGATCGTCACGCGATGCGAGGCCAGGCCCCGCACGACCTCGTCGGGCTCGTACTTCGGAATCATGACCAGCGTGCCTGCCGTGTAGATCGGCACCCAGGTCGCATAGCCGAGCCCCCAGATATGGAACATCGGCGCGACGTTCAGAAAAACGCCCTCGCCGAACGGAATCGGCCAGACGCTGACGTGCTGGACGAGCCCCCACATGAGCCCGCGATGGGTATGGTCGACGCCCTTCGGCACGCCGGTCGAGCCGCCGGTGAAGATCGCGAGCGCGAGGTCGTCGGCCGAAGGCATCGCATCGGGCCGCCTCCCGAGCGCCGCATCGCCGGTCCATTGCGCGAGCAGCTCGCCGCCGGCACCGACCGTGACGACGCGCGTGACGCCGATTTTCGACGCAACGGCATCGGCTTTCTCACGCGTCGTCGCGTCGCAGACGATGGCCCGGGCCTCGAAACCGTCGAGCACCTTGAGGATCTCGGGAACCGTGAAGAACGGATTGACGGGCGCGACCTGGACACCCGTCGTCATCACGGCCATCAGCGCGACGTCCATCTCGATCGAGTTCGGCATCAGCAGAACGATCGGGCCGGGCCCGGGCTCGACGCCGCGCAGCAGGGCCGCCAGCCCGTTCGTCGCGCGGCCGAATTCCCGGTACGTGATCCTGCGCTCCTGAAAAATGACGGCCGTGTTATCGGGCCGGCCGTCGACCGCGTGCCAGAGCATGTGCACGAGGCTCTCGTGAAACGGCAGATCCGGATCGGTCTCGATCTTCGGACCGATAATCGAGGGCTGCGCCGATGCCTGGGACTGCTGTGTCACGGGCCGCGACTTTAGCACGGTCAGAATGGGGTCAGACCCCGTTCAGGTTGGGTCAGACCCCTTTCAGGCTCGGCCTCCAATGGCGACGAAAGCTGAAAGGGGTCTGACCCAACCTGAAAGGGGTCTGACCCCAATTACCACCGCCCGAGGTTCGGGCGCGTGTCGATCGCGACGGCGGCGTCGTAGTAGCGCAGCGTCGCGGATTTCGGCGGGGCAGCGGCATCGATGCGCGCGGCATCCTCCGGCGTCAGCTCGACCTCGAGGGCGCCGAGGTTGTCGACGAGCTGCTCCATGGTTCGCGGGCCGATGATCGGCGTCGTGACGCCCGGCTGCGCGGCGTTCCACGCGAGCGCGAGCTGCGACGGCGTGCAGCCCTTGTCGGCCGCGTGCGCGATCAGCGCCTCGATCAGATCGAAGGCAGCCGGCGTGACGGGCCGGCCGAAATTGTCCTTGCCGCCGTGCCAGCGCCCTTCGGCGCCCTGATCGTCGCGGCGGTACTTGCCGGTCAAGAGCCCGCCGCAAAGCGGACCCCAGGTCAGAACGGCGATGCCGAAACTCTGCGCGGCCGGCAGCACCTCCCGCTCGGCGGTCCGATCGAGCAGGTGGTAGGCGCACTGCTCGCTGACGAAGCGGTTCAGGCCGAGATCCTTCGAAGCCCACAGCGCCTCGACGATCTTCCAGCCGGCAAACATGCTCGTGCCGATATAGCGCACCTTCCCGGCCCGGATCAGGTCGTCGAGGGCGCGCAGCGTCTCGTCGATCGGCACGTCGGCGTCGGGCCGGTGCATCTGATAGAGATCGATCCAGTCCGTGCCGAGGCGCTTCAGCGAGTCGTCGCAGGCCTGGACCAGATGACGGCGGCTCAGGCCCCGGGCGTTCGGATCGTTGCCGTCCATCGGCATGAAAGCCTTGGTCGCGATCACGAGCTCGGCGCGCCGGCCGGAGCTCGTGATCGCCTTGCCCGTGATCCTCTCGCTCTCGCCCTGGGCGTAGCCGTTGGCCGTATCGACGAAGTTGATGCCGGCGCCGAGCGCATGCTCGATCATCGCGAGCGACTCCTTCTCGCCGGTGCTGCGGCCGAACATCATCGTGCCGAGGCAGAGCCGACTGACCTTGACGCCGGTACGGCCGAGGCTCACGTATTCCATATTCACCGTCCGTTCACCGAGGAAGCGACATTATGGCCTCAAGCTTATGCGTTGCGAGGCTGGCCCGAGTATTTGCCGGGCCCCCCAGGCGCGCTATGCTGAACCGGTTATCGGATGCGGCCCCAGGGTCTGCGCCAGGCGGATTATGAAAGCACTACGAATCGTTCTTGCCGTCCTGGCCGGAGCCGTTGTGCTCCTTTTCATTGTCGCCGTCATCGTCGTTCGCAGTTTCGACCTCAACGATTACAAGGACGAGATCACGGCCTACGTTGCGGACCGGACCGGGCGGACACTCGCGATCGATGACGACATCGAGTTCAGCCTTTTCCCCTGGTTCGCTGTCGAGACCGGCGGCGTCTCGCTGAGCGACGACCCGGCGTTCGGCGACCGCAGCTTCGTCACCGTCGATTCGCTGTCGGCCCGCGTGCGCGTCTGGCCCCTGCTCAAGCGCAACATACAGATCGGACGCGTGATCCTCGACGGCATCAACGTCAACCTCGGCACCGATACCGACGGGCGCGGCAACTGGACCACGCTGCTCGAAACGCCGGCGCCCGAGGCGCCGTCGGCCGGCGCAGCCGAGCCCGGGCGGCCGGTCATCAACACGCTCGCCGTCGAAGGCATCGAGCTCAGGAACGCGCGCATTCTCTGGCACGACCGGCAAGGCGAAGTCACCCACCTGGCGCGCGATCTGACGCTCGTCACGGGCCCCGTCAACGACGATGATCCGGTCGAGCTGTCGTTGTCGCTGTCGCTGCTCGACGTCGCCACGCAGGCCTCGGCCGCGATCGAGCTCGCGGCGATCGCCGCAGTGAGCCCCGTGATCGAGCTCAGCGAGATCGAGGCCGCCATCCGACTGCTCGACTCGCGCGGGCAGGAGCGGGCCGCGGCGACGCTCGGGCTCGACGCGCTCGCGCTCGATGCGGGCGTGCTGCGCTCAGGCCCGGCCGAGCTCGCCGCAACGTTCGCGCGCCCGCCCGTCGGGCCGGACAGGCTCGAGCTCGGCGCCAGGCTCTTGTCGTTCGAGCTCGATACCGAGACCGGGAGTCTCGTCGTCAACGGCCTCGCGGCGAGTGCCGGCGCGGTCGCGGCGAGCCTGAATCTCTCGGGCGTCACGATGCTGTCCGACCCCCGGCTGACAGGCACGGTCGAGTTGCGAAGCGAAACCGTCGCCGGCCTGCTCGAGGCGCTCGGTGCCGGCGTGCCGGCGGATCTCGCGCCCGGCGGCTCGGCGGCCGCTTCGGGCGGCGTCGCCGCCAGCGCCCGCTTCGACCTCGGGCTGGCCTCGGGCACGCTGGTCGTCGAACGCTATACGGCGAACCTGCTCGGCGTCGAAGCCACGGGTCGCGCGGCACTCGCGCCCGACTCGGGCCTGAGCGCCACGATCGAGCTCGCGCCGTTTCGACCGAGCGAGCCGCTGCTCGCGCTGCTCGGGCCGAGGCTCCCCGAGGCCATCGACCTGCGCGCGATCTCGACCGCGTCCTCGAGCGCCTCGCTGACGCGCGGCGCCGGGAGCCGCGGCGTCAACGTCACGGGCCTCTCGATCACGCTCGACGACGCCCGAGTCGAGGGGCGGCTCTCAATCGACGACCTCGATGCACCGACCGAGATCGACGGCACGCTGACGGCCACGGGTCTCGACAACCGGCTGCTCGGCTCGCTGTTCGGCGCCTGGCTGCCGGCGCCGCTCGTGGCGACGAACCTCGGCGAGTTCCGGCTCGCGACGAGCTTCGTCTACGAGCCGGCAAGCAGCACGGCAGCATTTGCGCCGCTCGAGCTGACGGCCTATGGGCTCTCGGGCGACGGCGAGCTGACCGTCGCCGCCTCGGGCGACGCGCTCGCGCTGTCCGGCCGGGCGGCGCTGGCCGAGTTCTCGCCGCGTGAGCTGCTGGCACGATTCGCCCTGCCAGTCCCGCAAACCTCCGATCCGACGGCGTTCCGATCCGCCGAGGTCGCGGCATCTTTCGAGACCACGGGTTCCGCCGGCGAGTTTCGCGACATCGCGATCGAGCTAGACGACTCGCGCATCACGGGCGAGCTCGACGTCTCGAACTTCGCCGATCCCGAGTACCGGTTCGTGCTCCGCGCCGACCGCATCGACGCGGACCGCTACCTGCCGCCGCGCGCTGCCGCGGGCGCCGACGCCGCGCCGGCAGCGCCGCCGGCAGCCGCCGCGGCGGTCGCCGGCGAAAAGCGCCTCGGCGACCTGCGCCTGGCGAGCGAGCCGCTGACCGCAACGAACGTCACGGGCTCGGCGAGCGTCGGCAGCTTGCGCATCGGCGGCATGGAGTTCGAGCAGCTTTCGACCGACGTCGCCTTCGGCGACGGCCGCGCCGCGCTGAGCTCGGTCCGGACCGAGCTTTACGGTGGATCATTCGCCGGTGGGCTCACGATCGACGCGACCGACGCACCGAGCGTCGTGCGCCTGACCGGCGACCTCGGCGATGTCGCGATCGAGCCGCTGCTGACGGCGATGCTCGGCGACGCGTCCCTGAGCGGAACCGGCAACGTCGATCTCGATCTTGCCGGCAGCGGCGAGACGATCAACGACGCGCTGGCGTCGGCCGCGGGACAGATCGGCGTTGCGTTCACGAACGGCGAGATCGAAGGCATGAACCTCGGCCGCAGGCTTTGCGAGACCGTCAACTCCGCACGAGGACTGCCGGCGCCGGCCGGCGCGCCGAATGCCACGCTCTATTCCGTGATACGCGCGACAGCCACGGTCAGCGAAGGCGTCGCCTCGACATCGGACATCTATGCGGCGACGGGCTACCTCGAGCTGACCGGGCGCGGCGGCATCAGGCTCGTCGACCAGCGGATCGACACCGAGCATCGGGCATCGCTGACGGGATCCGTCCCGATTGCCGGCTGCGAGGATCTGAACCGAACGATTGCGAACGACCCGATTCCGTTCAATTTCACGCTGAAGGGCAGTTTTCCCGAGATCGAGGTCGGCCTCGACATCAGCCAGCTCCTTCAGGACTGGGCGCGGCGCGAGGTGCGCCAGGGAGTCCGCGAGCGGGTCGAGGATGCCATTCTCGACCGTCTCCTCAATTAGGCCGCCCGCTAGGGAAACGACGTCCCGACTGCTGTAAGCTTTCCGACATGCCGCGCAGGGAAAAGCGCCGTTTCGCGCGCTACGTTTTCATCACCGCCTCCGCCGCGCTGTTCGCCGCCGTCGTTTATGGCTTTTTCCTGGCCTGGCGCGTCACGAGCGAGTTCAGCGCCCGCAGCTGGGACCGCCCGGCGCTGGTCTATGCGGCGCCGATCGAGCTCTATGGCGGGCGCCGTCTGGCGCGCGGCGACCTGACGATCGAGCTCGTCCGTCTCGGCTATCGCGAGACCGATGGGCCGCCGGTCAGCGGGCAGTTCCTCGAGACGCGCGACGGCATAGAGCTTCACACGCGCAGCTTCGACTACGCCGGCACGAGCACGGCCGGCCAGGCCGCGACGATACGCTTCGCCGGCGATGCGATCGCCGGCATCACCGGGCCCGACGGCCAGCCGATCCCGATTCTCCAGCTCGACCCGCTCCTGATCGGCAGCATCTATCCGGTGCACGGCGAGGACCGGATCGTCGTCGTGCCCAACGAGGTGCCCGAGCTTCTGGAGTCGGCACTGATCGCCGTCGAGGACAGGCGCTACGAGCGGCACATCGGTGTCGACTTCCGGGCGATCGCGCGCGCCGCCCTCGTCAACGTGACGGCGGGCGAGATTCAGCAGGGCGCGAGCACGCTGACGCAGCAGCTCGTGCGCAGCTTCTTCCTGAGCAACGATCGAACCTGGCGTCGCAAGATCAGCGAGGCCTTCATGGCGATGAGCCTGGAGCTCCGTTACGACAAGGACGAGCTGCTACAGACCTACATCAACGAGGTCTATCTCGGACAGGACGGCACGCGCGCGATCCACGGCTTCGGCCTCGCGAGCCGCTTCTACTTCGGCAAGCCTCTGGGCGAGCTCGACATTCACGAGATTGCGCTTCTGGTCGCCGTCGTTCGCGGGCCGTCGTATTACGATCCGTTTCGGAACGGTCAGCGGGCGCTCGAGCGGCGCGATCTCGTGCTCGATCTGATGGCTTCGCAGGATGTCATCACGCGCGAGATCGAAGCCGCGGCCAAACGGCGTCCTCTCGGGATCGTCGATCGACGGAGCCGCCAGGCGGCTTACTATGCGCCGTTCCTCGATCTCGTCCGCCGCCAGCTCGATCGCGACTACGAAGAGAGCGATCTCGAGGCTTCGGGCCTACGCGTCTATACGACGCTCGATCCGGCAACGCAGGCGCTCGCCGAATGGGCCCTCAGCGTCGAGGTCGAGCGCTTCGAAGCCAATCGCCCGCCGCTCGAGGGCGCCGTAATCGTGACCAATCCGCACAATGCCGAGGTGCGCGCCATCGTCGGCGGCCGCCAGACGGGCTTCGACGGCTTCAATCGCGCCCTGAACGCGAATCGTCCGGTCGGCTCGCTGATAAAGCCCGCGGTCTACCTCGCCGCGCTCGAGTCCGGCCGGCACTCGCTCGCAAGCCTCGTATCCGACGAGCCGATCAGCGTGCCGGTGCCCGGAGGCACGGTCTGGTCGCCGACCAATTTCGACGACGAGTCGCACGGCCCGGTCACGGCGATCCGCGCGCTGGCCGAGTCCTTCAATCAGGCGACGGTGCGTCTCGGGCTCGATATCGGCCTGCCGGAGATCATCGATCTGCTCCGCCGCCTCGGTCTCGAGGAGCTGCCGGCAGAATATCCGTCGCTGTTGCTCGGCGCCTTCGAGCTCACGCCGCTCGAAGTCACGCAGATCTACAACACGCTCGCCAACGGCGGTTTCCGCATGCCGCTTCGAAGCGTTCGCAGCGTCGTCGCTGCCGATGGCGCGACGATCCGGCACTACCCGATCGACATCGAGCAAACCGTCGATCCCGGCGACGTCTACGAGCTGAACCAGGCGCTCGTCGAGGTCATGCGGCTCGGCACGGGTCGGACGGCCGCGAGCCGCCTGCCCGAGTCGCTCGTCACGGCCGGCAAGACGGGCACGTCCGACAGCTTTCGCGACAGCTGGTTCGCCGGATTCAGCAACGATCACCTCGTCGTCGCGTGGATCGGCAACGACGACAACGCGCCGACGGGCCTGACGGGCGGCACCGGCGCGTCGCAGGTCTTCGCCGCCACCATGGCGGGGCTTCAGACGCGGTCGTACTCGGTGCCCGTGCCCTCGGGCTACCAGGCAAGCTGGGTCGATTTCGATACGGGGCTCGAGACCGATGCGTCCTGTCCCAGGGCCGTGCGTCTCTCGCTCGAGGGCGGCGACCGCCCGCCGAAAGCGACCGACTGCGGCAGCGACCGCGCGCGGCTCGGCTCCCGGATCAGAACCTGGCTCAGGGGCGCGGTGCAATGAGCCGGATCGTTCTCGTGCTTGCCTTCGCGCTCACGCTGTCGGCCTGTGCCACGGGTGCCGTCTACAGCCCGGACCCGCGCGGC
>DATKCK010000080.1:0-11345 GCA_035513215.1 Gammaproteobacteria bacterium
GTCTCGAAATGCGCATCGAGCTGATGCGCGCCGTTCAGCATGGCGTCGAAGTGCGCCGAGCCGACGCTGAGCGCGACCGTGAGACCCACGGCCGACCAGAGCGAATACCGCCCGCCGACCCAGTCCCAGATCGTGAAGCGCATGTCGGGCGCGATGCCGAAGGCATCCATGGCGTCGTGGTTTGTCGAAACGGCGACGCATTGCGCGGCCACGGCGCCCCTGCCGCCCTGCTCGAGCAGCCATTCGCGCGCGGCGTTCGCATTCGTCAGCGTCTCGAGCGTAGTGAAGGTCTTCGAGCAGATGACGAAGAGCGTCGTCTCCGGATCTGCGTCGGCGAGCACGTGCGACAGCGCGACCCCGTCGACGTTCGAAACGCAATGCACCTTGAGCCCCTTGAGCCGGTGCTCGGCGAGCGCGGTCACGGCCATGACGATGCCGAGATCGGAGCCGCCGATCCCGATATTGACGATCGTGTCGATCGGCCGGCCCGTCGCGCCCCTGAGCTCCCAGGCATGCAGCGCATCGGCCATCCGCCGCATGCGCTTGCGCTCGGCCTCGACGAGCGGCATGACGTTTTCGCCCGCGACCTCGATCGGCATGCTTGCCGGGCGACGTAGAGCGATGTGAAGCGCCGCCCGATTCTCGGTGTTGTTGATCGATTCGCCCGCGAACATGCGGTCGATCCAGCCACGGACATCGGTCTCGTCGGCCAGGTCGAGCAGGGCCTCGAGCGCAGTCTCGTCGAGGCGCTGGCGGGAGAAGTCGAGCAGCAGGCCCTCGGCCTCGGCCGAGAATCGCTCGAAGCGCATGGCGTTGGACCCGAAGAGGTCGGTAATCGACTGCTCCCGAATCGCCTCGGCCGTCCTGGCCAGGCGGCGCCAGGCGGCCGTGTGCGGGCCGTACTTGCTTTTTTGTCCCGACATAACAGCGGATTATCTCCGAAACGGAGCGATTGGAGCAGTTTCTGTCGTTGCTGTACGCTGCGCTGACGGCCGATGATTCGCGAGGAGCAATCGATGTCGACCATCGCTGACGACACATTCAACCGCCATCCGTTCACGGTAACGGACTATTACCGAATGGCGGAAGTGGGAATCCTGATCCCGGGCGAGCGGGTCGAGCTGATCGAGGGAGAGATCATCGACATGCCGCCGATCGGAAGCCGGCACGCCGGGACCGTCAACCACCTGTCGCGCATCCTGCAACGTGCGGTGGGCGATAACGCGATCGTTCAGGTTCAGAACCCCATTCGGTTGAGCGAGTATTCGGAACCGGAGCCGGATATCGCACTCGTGTTGCCGCGCGTGGATTTCTACAAATCGGCGCACCCGGGGCCGGGAGACGTCCTGCTCGTCATCGAGGTCGCCGACACGACGCTCGTCTACGACCGCACCATCAAGGCGCCGCTCTATGCGCGTCACGGCATTCCCGAGTGCTGGATCGTCGATGTCGAGGGCCGCAAGCTCGAGCGATACCGCGCGCCTCACGAGCTGACGTATGTGCTCGTCGATCGCCCCGACCTTGGCGAGACGATTGCGCCGGCGGCCCTGCCGAACGTGGGCGTCGGGCTAGGCGCCCTTTTCGAATAGGGTCGATCTGGCGGTATTTGGACGTTGTATATCCGGCGTATATCCCTTACGCTGGCCGGTCATGCAGGTCCAGGTTTCCAAATGGGGCAATAGTCTCGGGGTGCGCGTGCCCAAAACGATTGCGGCTCGGGTCGGGCTGACCGAGGGGGCGCGGGTCGATATCGACGCCGAGGGTCAGACCATCGTGATCTCCGTCAACCGGCCCGTGTTCGATCTCGACGAGCTGCTCGAGGGCATGACGCCCGAGGCCATACACGACGCCTTCGACTGGGGCGAGGATCTCGGCCTCGAAGTCGTCGAGTGACGACGTACGTCCCCGATGCCGGCGATATCGTCTGGACGGATTTCGATCCGAGACTCGGCCGCGAGCAGGATGGGCGCCGTCCCGCGCTCGTGCTGTCGCCCGCCGCTTTCTATCGAGCCAGCCGCTTTGCGATCGTCTGTCCCATTACCTCCCGTGTTCGACCTTTCAGGACCAGCGTGGTCTTGCCCGAAAGCCTCGCGATCCAGGGCGAGGTGTTGACGAGTCACGTTCGGAGTATCGATACGCAGGCGCGGCCGATCGGCTTTTCGGGCACCAGCGTTCCGGCGGCAACGCTGGCCGAGGCGCGGGCTAAGCTCGGTACCTTGATTGGTCTGTAAGCACAGGGGTCTGACCCGTTAACTCACCTTGTAGTAGTCGAGGTACCAGTCGACGAAGCGCTTGACGCCGACCTCGACGGGGATCGCGGGCCGGAAGCCGACGTCCTCGACGAGATCCTCGACGTCGGCCCAGGTGTCGGGCACGTCACCGGGTTGCATCGGCAGCAGGTTTTTCTCTGCCTTGCGGCCGAGGCACTCCTCGAGCACCTCGATGTAGCGCATGAGCTCGATCGGCTGCTGGTTGCCGATGTTGTAGATGCGGTACGGCGCCTTGCTCGAGGCGGGGTCCGGATCGTCGCCGTCCCAGCCGGGATTCGGCTTCGCGATGCGATCGGCCGCGCCGACGATGCCATCGACGATGTCGTCGATATACGTGAAATCGCGCCGGTGATGGCCGTAGTTGAAGACGTCTATGGGCTTGCCGGCCAGAATGTTCTTCGTGAACGCGAAGAGCGCCATGTCGGGCCGGCCAAAGGGCCCGTACACGGTAAAAAAACGCAAGCCCGTCACCGGCATGCCGTAGAGGCTCGCATAGCTGTGCGCCATGAGCTCGTTCGACTTCTTGGTCGCGGCGTAGAGAGAGAGTGGATGATCGACGTTCTGATGCACGGTGAACGGCATCTTCGTGTTAGCACCGTAGACCGAGCTCGTCGAGGCAAAGACGAGATGCTCGACGCCGGAATGCCGGCAGCCCTCGAGTACGCACATCGTCCCGACGAGATTGCTATCCACATAGGCATAAGGCGCCTCGATGCTGTACCGAACGCCGGCCTGGGCGCCGAGATGGATCACGCGGTCGAACTTCTCGGCCGCAAACAGCGCCTGCATGCCGTCGCGGTCGGCGAGATCGAGGCGGACGAAGCGAAAGTTCGGCTCGGGCTCTAGCCGGCTGAGCCGCGCGTCCTTGAGCGTGATGTCGTAATAGGCGTTGAGATTATCGAGCCCGATGACCTCCTCGCCTCGTTCGAGGAGCTTCTTCGCCGTGTGAAAGCCGATGAAGCCTGCGGCGCCCGTAACGAGAATCTTCATGCTGGTCCGTCATACCATTGATTAGTCCTGCTAAGCACCTTATGCCGCATTCAGAGCCGTCCGTCTACCTTGTCTTTCGGCAACAGGCTCTTGATATCGTAAATCACGACATTCGGCCCACCGAACCGGCGGATACCCTCGAAACCCAGCGCGACGAACTCGCGATGCGCCACGGCGACGACGATTGCATCGTAGGCGCCAATCTCCGGCTCGTCGATCGGCCTGATACCGTACTCGTGCACGGCCGCGTCCCGGTCCACCCAGGGGTCGTAAACCTCGACCTTGCACCGGAAAGCCTCGAGCTCGCGCACGAGATCCGCGACCTTGGTGTTGCGCACGTCCGGGCAGTTCTCCTTGAAGGCGAGGCCGAGCACGAGCACGCGCGAGCCCGACGGGGCGATGTTCTTCCGGATCATGAGCTTCAGCACGCGGTTCGCAACGTATTGCGCCATCGAGTCGTTGAGCCTTCGCCCGGTCAGGATCACCTCGGGCCGGTAGCCCACTTGCTCGGCTTTGGCCGTCAGGTAATAGGGGTCGACGCCGATGCAATGCCCGCCGACGAGCCCGGGCCTGAACGGCAGAAAGTTCCACTTCGTTCCTGCGGCCTCGAGCACCTCGCTCGTATCGAGACCGAGCTTTTCGAAGATCAGGGCGAGCTCGTTGATGAGTCCGATATTGACGTCGCGCTGCGTGTTCTCGATGACCTTGGCGGCTTCGGCGACCATGAGGCTCGGCGCGCGGTGCGTCCCGGCAGGGACGATGCTCGCATAAAGCGCGTCGACGAAATCCGCGGCTTCGGGCGTCGAGCCCGAGGTGACCTTTACGATCGATGTCAGTCGATGTCCCCTGTCGCCAGGATTGATGCGCTCCGGGCTGTAGCCGGCGAAAAAGTCCTCATTGAGCCTAAGGCGGGATACCTGCTCGACGATCGGCACGCAGAACTCCTCGGTGCAACCGGGATAGACCGTCGACTCGTAGATGACGAAGTCGCCCTTGCCGATAACCTTGCCAACCGTTTCACTGGCGAGCCTGAGCGGCGTCAGCACCGGGCGTTTGTCGCGCCCGACGGGCGTCGGCACCGTCACGATATAGACGTTGCAGTCCCGCAGCGCCTCGGGATCGGACGTGAAGCTCAGCTCAGCCGCGGCCTCAAGCTCCTCGGGAGTCGCCTCGAGCGTCGAGTCCCTGCCCGCTTCGAGCTCGGCGATGCGCCGCTCGCTGATATCGAAACCCACCGTCGGATAGCGCTTGCCGAACTCGAGCGCAAGCGGCAGACCGACGTAGCCGAGCCCGATGATGCCGATTCTGACTTCGTTCAGCGCAAGCATTTCAAGATCGTCGAGCCTCGCGGCAGCGTTGGGACGCCGCCGGGCTGAGCGTGTGCTGGTCCGCCATGGGAGGGTCCTGAGAACAAAACTGCGCTGAAGCACGCGGATTCTAGAGGCTTTTCAGAAGCTTGTCTGCCTGGCGCCGCCGCTCGGCCGATGAATCGGGCGCTCACCGCTGCTCAACGTCTCGTCGCCGTGATCACGAGCAACCAGACCGAGACCTCATCACCAAGCCCCACCGCCCCCGGCCACCGCGCCCGATCCCCGACAGGCGTCGGATACTGCTCGAGCGGCTCCCACTCCCGCCGCCACCGCTCGAGCTCGATGCCTTCCCACAACCCCCGGTCGAGCAACGCTTCGATCCGCCCCAGATCCCGAAGAACGAACATCTCATGCCCATGCAAATGAATCGGCGCATCGAGATAGAGCCGCCCGCCGGGCTTGAGCACGCGCGCGATCTCCGCGAGGCATTCTTCGTGGCTCGCCCGCTCAGGGATATTCGGATGCGCCTCGTCCCAGTGCTCGATCGACTGATTGCCGAAGACGAGATCGAACGTCGCATCCGGAAACGGAATCCCGGCGGCATGCCCGTAGCCGCCCGCGCCGATCCGTGCCGGGACCCCGGGACCCAGGCTCGGCTCGATGCCCGTCCAGGTGCCGCCGCGGGCCTCGATGATGCGCCGGCCGTGCGAGTGGCGATGACTGCCGATCTCGAGCGCCATCGTGCCCGGCGCGACGCGCAAATGCGCCTCGGTCGAGGCCACGACGCATTTTCTGAGCGGCGTCCCGAACGGGACGCGACAGGCGTGCCGGGTCGCGTCGAGCATCGGGCACCACCGGCAGGCGACGTCCCGAAACCGGCCCGCATCGCGCCAGTACTGCCCTTTCCATGTCGTGTCCCGGAGTCGCCGCGGCGTCCGGAACTGGTACCACGCCTTGACGACGCTGTTTTGGATCTTCGCGAGCTTCATCGATTCCCCGCCACGAGACTCCGATACATCGCAAGCGTCTGCTCGATCGTATCCTCGATCCGGAAATGCGTCCGGATCCGCTCGCGCGCCGCCGCGCCGAGCCTGCGCCTGAGATCGGGATCGGCGATCAGCTTCTTGATCGCCGCGGCAATCGCCTCGGGATCCCGGACCGGCACGACAATTCCGGACTCGCCGTCGACGACGAGCTCGGGGCTCCCGCCGCAATCGGTGACGACGCACGGCCGCGCATAGGCCATCGCCTCGATCAGCGAACGCGCGAGTCCCTCGCGCCGGGTCGACGGCAGGACGAACACGTTGCTCGCGGCCGCAAGCGCCGGCGCATCGCTGCGATTACCGAGACAGTGGATTCGGTCGGCCGAGGGACTCGCCGCGACGCGGCGCTCGAACCTGCGGTTGTCGATGCGACCGACGATCACCAGGTGGACACCGAGCTCGCGAGGCAGCCGCTCGAGCGCCTCCACGAGCACCTCGAATCCCTTGCGCGGCCGATAATTGGCGACGACGCTGACGACGAACGCGCCGGCCGGTACGCCGAAGCCCGCAAGATCCGCGGGCTCGGCCCGATACCAGTCGAGGCTGTGCCCCTTGTAAATCCTGACGAGGCGGCTTGCGGGAAGCCGCAGGAACGCCGGGTGCATCCCAAGAAAATAATCCCTGACGGCATCGCAGACGCAAACGATGCGGTCGATGCGCGGATTCAGAAAACGCATCCACGACACGGGATTGAAAAAGCTCAGATTGCCGACGATGCCGCGATAGGTCACGATCCGAACGGGCAGCCCGCGCGCCGCGATCAGCCCGTTCTGTAGCGCCCGGTTGCTGAAAAGATGCAGGATATCGTAGCGGCCGCGCTCGAGCTCGCCCCGCAGCTTCGCGATGGCCTCCCGGTCGATCTGACCCTTAAACGACAGATCGAAGACCGTCACGCCGGCGGCGCGGAGCGTCTCGTGGACGCCGCGTACCGGCTGGCAGGCCACGGTCATCTCGACGCCCGCATTCCGAAGGCCGGCGAAAGTCGCGATCGTCGGCCGATCGGGATCCGCGGTGATGCAGAAAACGCGAATCTTCCGTCCCTAATAAGGCGTCTCGGCCTCGCGCGCCGCGATCTCGTCCCAGATCGGCGCGCGGCCGCTCAACTTCCGGATCCGCTCGAGCATCGCGTCGTGCGCATCGAGCTCGGCGTCGCTCGCGGCGAGGACGACGAGATCGAGGCCCGCGCGATCGAGCGTCGCCGCAGGCTTACCCGGCTCGTCCATGGCGGTCGACGCGGCGTCGAGCATCAGGCTCGTCTGCCCGCCGGTCATGACGAGATAGACCTCGGCCAGAATCCTCGCATCGAGCAGCGCGCCGTGCAGCTCGCGCATCGAGTTGTCGACCATGTAGCGCTTCGCGAGCGCGTCGAGGCTGTTGCGCTGGCCGGGGTGCATGCGGCGCGCGAGCGCGAGCGTATCGCGCACCTCGCAGATGTCGCGGATGTCGGCGATGCGCGCGCCGAGACGTTTCAGCTCCTCGTTGATGAAGCCGACGTCGAACCCGGCGTTGTGGATCACGAGCTCGCTGCCCTCGACGAATTCGAGAAACTCGTCGACGATGTCGCCGAAGATCGGCTGCATCGCGAGGAACTCCTCCTCGATGCCGTGCACGGCCAGCGCGCCCGGGTCGACGCTGCGCTCGGGATTGACGTAGCGATGAAAGTTGCGGTCCGAATAGCGACGGTACAAGAGCTCGACGCAGCCGATCTCGATGATCCTGTGACCGGCCGCGGCATCGAGTCCCGTCGTCTCCGTATCGAGCACAACCTGTCTCATCGCATCTCTCCCACCGTCAGCGCCTCCTCGAGTCCGCGATTGGCGAGCTCATCGGCGAGCTCGTTGCCCGGATGCCCCGCATGGCCCCTGACCCAGTGCCAGTCGACGTCGTGGCCGTTCGTCACGGCCTCGAGCCGTTGCCAGAGGTCGATATTCTTGACCGGCTTTTTGTCGACCGTTCGCCAGCCGCGCCGCTTCCAGTTCGGCAGCCACTCGGTGATGCCGTTCCTGACATAGGTCGAATCGGTATAGAGGCTGACGCGGCACGGCTCCTTCAGCGCCGCGAGCGCCTCGATCGCGGCCGTGAGCTCCATGCGGTTGTTCGTCGTCTCGGGCTCGCCGCCCGAGAGCCGGCGCTCGCGCTCGCCGGAGCGCAGCACAACGCCCCAGCCGCCCGGACCCGGGTTGCCTCGACAGGCACCGTCGGTGAACGCGACAACTTCCTTCAATCGCGGCTGGCCTTCATCAATCCGAGGCGCGTCTCGATACGCGCGTCGTCGGCTCGACGAGACCGCCGACCGCGCGAAGCCGCGGGCGCTGCCTGACGCCGCGCACGGGCGTCAGCGAGACGGCGCGCTTCCTGGCGATGGTCATGTAGCCGCCGGCGAGCATCGGCAGCCAGCGGTTTGCCCAGCGCTCGCGCGGCCAGCCGCCGACGCGTCGGAACCGCTCGAGCGGCAGCGTATGGCAGTAGTTGACGGCGGGGTCGACGTCGAAACTCAAAAGCTCGAGCCAGTCGTGCAGGCGGCCGATGCGAATCAGATGCCGGCTGCCGGCCGGGTACCCGCCGCGCGCGAGCAGGTGGCGCATGCCCCAAAGGCCGGTCGGCAGGAAGCCGAGCGCGATCAGGCAGCCGTCGGGGCGGAGCACGCGCGCCGCCTCGCGCAGCGCGGCGTGCGGCGAGTCGCAGCGCTCGAGCGTGTGCGGCATCAGGATGGCGTCGATCGAGTCGGATACGATACCGAGCCGATCGAGCCGGCTGACGACGTCGGGCTCGCCGCCGTTGGCGCGGTCGTCGAGGATCGCGACTCGCTGGGTCCTCGCGTGGCGGATGAACGCATCGCGCGGGCCCCACGTCCCGACCTGTAGCAGCTCGATGCCGAAGACGCAATCGAGCGCGCGGCGCACGAGGCGCTGCTCGTGGCTGAGACATCGGCGACCGAGTGGCGTCCCCAACCAGTTCTGCGGCTGCATGAAGGGATTGTACCCGTGAACCACTCCCTTGCGCGCCCGTCGGCTTCGGGTAGGATGAAGGCCAATCCTAAGCGTTGCGGGACCAAGCGGACCAGGAATGAGAACCAGCTCACGCTTTCGCATCGGTCTGACCGCGGCGCTCACGGCGCTGCTGCTCGGCGGCTGCACGCTGATGCCGGAAAGATCCGGGTCGGCAGGATCCGGGTCAGACCCCAAGGGGTCAGACCCTACGGCGTCGCATGACCCTGCGGCGTCGCAGAGCTCCGGGTCAGACCCCTCGGGGTCTGACCCTACGGCCCCAGACCCTACGGCCCCACGCCCTCCACCCGACCCCGTCTTCGTCTCCGAATCCCGCCTGATCGCCGGCACGGCGGACCTCCAGACGATCCCCGCACCGGCGCTGGACCTGGTCTCGCGCCTCGTACGCGGCTTCTCACTGCCCGCGAGCGACGACGAGGCCGTCCTCGCCGAGCTTGCCTCGTATGCGCGCAGCCCGGACTACATCGCGCGCGTCTTCGGCCGCGGCGAGCGCTACCTGCACCACATCGCAGGCCAGCTCGAGGCGCGCGGCATGCCGCTCGACCTCGCGCTGCTGCCGATCGTCGAGAGCGCGTTCGATCCTTTCGCCTACTCGCGCGGCCGCGCGTCCGGGCTCTGGCAGATCATTCCGGGCACGGGCGACATGCTCGGGGTCAAGCAGAACTGGTGGTACGACGGACGCCGCGACATCGTCGATTCGACGCGGGCCGCGCTCGACTATCTCGAGCATCTGCACGAGCGCTTCGACGGCGACTGGCTGCTCGCCGTCGCCGGCTACAATTCCGGCGAAGGCCACGTCGCGCGCGCCATCGAGCGGGCAAGGGCCGAGGGGCGGCCGGCCGATTTCTGGGGCATCCGATCCGACCTTCGATCCGAGACGGCGTCCTACGTGCCGAAGCTGCTCGCGATCACCGCGCTCGTCGCGAACGCCAACGCGCACGGCATCGAGCTGCCGGAGATCGAGGACGCGCCCTATTTCGCTGTCGTCGAGACTGGCGGCCAGATCGACATCGCGCTTGCGGCCGAGGTCGCTAGCTTGAGCGTCGACACGCTCTACGAGCTCAATCCCGGCATCAACCGCTGGGCGACCGATCCGGACGGCCCGCACCGCCTGCTCGTGCCGGCCGCCGACGCGCCCGCGATCGAGGCGGCGCTCGCGACGCTGCCGCCGGCCGAGCGCGTTCGCTGGACGCGGCACGAGATCAGCCGCGGCGAGACGCTGAGCGAGATCGCCGAGGACTACGAAACGACGCCCGGCGTGCTGCGCGACGTCAACGGGCTCGCCGGCAACGTCATCCGCGCCGGCGACCATCTGATGGTTCCGCATGCCTCGGCCGCCGTCGGCCGCTATAGCCTGAGCGTCGAAGCGAGGACCGAGGCCGAGCAGAACCGCGAGCGCGACGGCGCCCGCATCGATTACGTGGTCAGGGCCGGCGACTCGCTCTGGTCGATCGCGCGGCGCTTCGGCGTCGGCACCGAGGCGCTTGCGCGCTGGAACGCGATGGCGCCGGGCGACGTGCTCTCGGTCGGCCGCAATCTCGTCGTCTGGACCGACGATCCGCCCGCGGCATCGGTCGCGAGCCTCGAAGGGCCGTCGGCGATCCGCCGCGTCAACTACGTCGTTCGCCGCGGCGATTCGCTCGCGTCGATCGCGGGCCGCTTTCGCGTCACGGTCGGCGAGCTGCTCGACTGGAATTCGCTGTCCGTCGATCGCTACCTTCAGCCCGGCCAGTCGCTCGTCCTGTTTGTGGACGTCACCGAGCAAAGCACCTAAGCTTCTCTCCCGTCGTTCATCGGGAAGCGCATATGGCTTTTCTCGCCGGCAAGCGCGCCGTCGTCATCGGCCTTGCGAGCAATCGCTCGATCGCCTATGGCATCGCGGGCGCGATGCGCCGCGAGGGCGCCGAGCTCGCGTTCGGCTACCAGACCGAGAAGCTCGAAGCGCGCGTCGGCAAGATGGCGGCCGAGCTCGGCAGCGACATCGTGCTGCCGCTCGACGTCGGCTTCGACGATCAGATCGATGCCTTCTTCGAGCGCCTCGGCAAGGTCTGGGACGGCTTCGACATCCTCGTGCACTCGGTCGCCTTCGCCCCGGCCGACCAGCTCGAGGGACGCTACATCGATGCCGTCAATCGCGAGGGCTTCCGCGTGGCCCACGACGTCTCGAGCTACAGTCTCGCGGCGCTCGCGAAGAAGGCCGAGCCCGCAATGCAGGGCCGCGCCGGCGCGATCCTGACGCTGAGCTACCTCGGCGCCGTGCGCGCGCTGCCGAGCTACAACGTCATGGGCCTCGCCAAGGCGAGCCTCGAGGCCAACGTGCGCTTTCTCGCGCTCGATCTCGGGCCCGCCAACATCCGCGTCAACGCAATCTCGGCGGGCCCGATCCGCACGCTTGCGGCCTCGGGCGTCAAGGGCCTGCGTCAGATGCTCGCGAAGGTCGGCGAGGCTTCGCCGCTCAAACGCAACGTCAGCATCGAGGAAGTCGGCAACGCCGCGGCGTTTCTCTGCTCGGACCTTGCCGCCGGCATCACGGGGCAGACGCTTTACGTCGACGCCGGCTACGGCATCGTCGGCATGTCGTTCGACGACGACGCGAAAGCCGCCGCCTCCACATAGCCGCTAGAACTGCGGGTTGAGGATCTCGTCCGGTACGCGAACGCTCGACTCGGCCCGCGCATCGGCCGCGTAGGCATTGACCTCGATCTGCGCCGCGATGTTTCTGAG
>DATKCK010000081.1:0-34221 GCA_035513215.1 Gammaproteobacteria bacterium
TCGACCCAAGTGAGTCGATAAATTGGGAGTGTCTAAATGGACTGTATGCGTCTCTCTTCAGTCTTGCTGGTAATGCTCCTCGCGTCTCCCGCATCGGCTCAGCAAGCAAGCGAAGATGAGGAAGATTTGGACGTCATTGCTTCCGAAGACCTCGTGCGAGAATTACGCAGTGAAAGGCAAGCTGCGGAACGGCAAGTTGCGGAGCTGGTGTCGGCCGACACCATAGAAGAGCGGTTGGCGAGCAGTTCGCGAGTGTTAGACCGATTGCTTGAACAGGGGTGCGAGTTGGATGTGGCGATCAGGATAAGAATTCAAGCTTTTGAGGCCCGAATCGCGAGTGCTTCCAGCCAGGAGAGCGAACTAGTGCGCGAGCTTAAGTCGGGGCTAATCACGTTGAGGCAACGAGCATTACGGCTTTGCTGCGAGCAAGAGTCGGTGATCTGTTTCGAATAGCATCGACCGGCCCACTATGGCCGAAAAGGTAAGTAGGTTTCTTGGGCGTTCGGGCGCCAGTGGCCGCCCGGGACCTGCTCGTTTTCCGACGCTCGCCAAAGCTGCGGCCTGAGTGGCCGTTTCTTTTCCCGTTTTCCGTCGGTCATTCAACGGGTGATATGATCCGGGCATCCGGTCCAAGTCGACCCGTTGTTGCCGTTTGATCAGAATGTCGAAGATCGAGAAAGGACGACTTGATGGCGTATCGGGCATGCGAAAGTTCAGCGCGATTGAGCATTTCACGATCGCTGACGACATTGAGGCACAGATTAACTCGCCGAACAACACAGACGATCCCAAATGGCTTCGGCGTCGTGCTGAGCGTGTCCGTCGCTTAGCGGAGCAGAAGCAGCAATCCACGGAGCACAAATCGCGCCAGTAGGGCCGCCATGAACCTGTTATCTGAGATTCGCGGCGCATGCATTCAGCGTCTCCATCCTTCCCAGCTGCACACTATCTAGCTCAGGCGCCAGAGCTCTGACGATTAGTCTCACTGATCGGGAATTCCACTTCGCTTTCGTCGCCATCGGGCGTGAGCACGCGGGGCTCGCGCAAGTCGTATGCCATGCTTCGCTCTCGATTCAGGCCATCGACTTTCCCTTATAAAGTACTTGCACATAGCGCGACCTCTAGTATATCGTGCTGCTGGGCACTATGGACGCATCCAATCGACGCGCATGAAAGACCGCAAAGCGGTTCATCGCAGTGAATCCGTCGACGATCGCTCGGATTGCGTCGTCGTTGGCGCAAGCTTCGCGGGTCTCGCCTGCGCGAAGTCGCTCGCGGTCAGCGGGCTGCGCGTGACGGTGTTGGAGCGCAAGAGCGATCCGGGCGAGAAGCTGCACACCACGGGCATCATCGTCAAGGACGCCATCGACCAGATCGCGCTGCTCGACGGGCTGCCGGCCGAGCTCGTTCGTCGCGTCGATGGCGTTCGTCTGTATTCGCCGAGCATGCAGTGGGTCGATCTGGCCGCGCCGGGCTATTACTTCCTGGCGACTGATACCGCGAACGTGATGCGCTGGCTGGCGCGCCAGGCCGAAAAGGCCGGCGCGCGGATCGCCTACGGGACGACGTTTCGCGATGCCAAGCGCGCGCGCGGCGGATTCGACCTCGGCGAGCTCGGCGCCGCGCGTTTCCTCGTCGGCGCCGATGGTTCGCGCTCGCGCGTCGCGGCAACGCTCGGGCTCGGCCGCAGCCGCAAGTTTCTCTTCGGGGTCGAGCATGAATATGCCGGGACGGAGGTTGTGGAGCCCGGCAAGCTCCACTGCTTCATCGACCGCCGGATAGCGCCGGGCTACATAGGCTGGGTAATCGCGGGAGTGCACGAAGCGCAGGTCGGTTTGGCTCGCCGACTCCGCGGCAAACCGGTTCATCCCAATGCGGCGATGAGGGCTTTTCTCGACAAAGTCGCGCCCGTGTTCGACTTTCGCGATCTCGAGCCGAGTTGCATCCGCGCCGGATTGATCCCATGCGGCGGCGTCGTTCGTCCCGCTGCGGCGCGGCGGGCCTTGCTCGTCGGCGACGCCGCCGGCATGGTGTCGCCGGTCACCGCGGGCGGGATCCATACGGCCTTGAAGCACGGCAGCGCGGCCGGGCACGCCATTGCCGGCTATCTGAGCGGCAAGTGCGAGGATCCGAGCGGCTGGTTCGTCGACGGCTACCCGAGCTTTCGAGCGAAGCGGCTACTACGCTTTCTGTTCGATCACTGCCAAAGCGATACGGCTTTCGACCTCCTGCTCGGCACCCGCGCAATGCGCATGGCTGCGAGTCTCGTCTACTTTCACCACAGAGGCGCTTTCGAGCCGCCGGCGAGGAGAGGCATTAGGCGCCTTCCTCGCGAAATTCCCGAAGAGGGGTCGGACCCGCGGGTCTGACCCCTCGTACGCCGGCCTCGCGTCGTCCTTGTTCACCATGCTGTAGAGTGCGGGCAGCACGAACAACGTCAGCAGCGTCGACGAGACGATTCCGCCGATCACGGCGGCGCTAACGGCCGCTGCACTTCGGAGCCCGTGCAAAGGCTTCAAGTTTCTTGGCGGTGGAGATGTTCGACGGGCAGAACTGGGAAGAGAGCGCATTGGGAGCAGAGGGCACCCAGCTCGAGACCGAAGCCGCGTCCCCATCACCTGTGCATCGGCATTTCGTTTCACTCAGACTCGCACCCGCGTTATGATTCCCGGGCGAATCGCCAGCGCTAGAGTCCATCGAGCGGGAAGCTTGCCCAGCACATGAAATCCGCGAACCAGCAAGAATGCATGGCAGCCAGCCTTTATTCGAGTGTCAAGAGGATTTCCCACAATCTCAGCCAGGTTGAGCTTCCCCGCGGTTTCACGCCAGAACGGTTCCGGACTCTGACGACTATTTACATGCATGGGCCGATATCGGTGACGAGAGTAGCCGCTCTTGAACAACTTAGGCCGGCAACCGTCTCCAGAATGATCGCGTCTCTTGAGAGCGCGGGCTTCATCAGGCGACGCGATGCCAGCGACGATAAGCGCAGCGTGCTACTTTCAACGACAGCTAAAGGGCGTCGGATGTATGAGCGCAGTAGCGAGCGATATCTGAGCTATCTGAACGAAGCCATCATGGCTCTCGATCCTGATCAGGTTGAGCTCATCGGCGAGCTGGTATCCTTGCTGGATAGGTTGAGCGTAGCACTGGAAAAGTAGACTGGCCAGCTAGACTCCAGCAAAAAGGGAGACCAGCAGCGGGCGGCCAAGCAGATGATATGGTTTCCGGCGGTGGTGGTTGGCCTGCGTCGACCCCTTATAGTCCGGTCGTAGCCTTCCTCGTAGCAGAGTCTCTCAGCTAAAGCTCCCCGCTCCGTCTTCATAAATAGAAGTCGATCGAAGTCCGAGCGGCTGAAAGTACTATTCCCAAGCAGAATTCGCCTTCAGGCTCGCCTGAACGGAACTTTTCTCCTCGTCGGCCGGTAAGACCAGGTAGAAATGTCGAACAAACTCGACCAAGCCTTATTGCAGCGGTTCGTGGACGGTGACCACGCAGCGTTTGAGATGCTATTCCGGGGGTTCGAGCATGACGTGTACCGATGGATTCTCCGCATCGTCCGCGACGAATCGATTGCTGAAGATGGAGTCGTTGAGGCGTTCTGGCGCTGTTACCGCAGCCGTGCACGCTTCGACCCGTCCCGCAGCTTCGGGGCGTGGATGCGCCGTATCGCGACGCGTGTGGCGATCGATCTGTTGAAATCGACACGGCGACACCGCGCCATCCGGGGCGGAGAGATGGAGGCAACGCCTATCGAGCATTCAGGCAGCGCGGGTGACGCAAGTCGACAGGCGCAGGCCGATGCCATCGTGCGGGCGTTCGATTCACTGCAATCGAAGCTGCGAGTTGTCGCTACGCTGGCACTGATCGAGGAGCGGACCCAAGAGGAAATCGCCGTAGCACTCGGTGTGCCGATCTACGCGAGGCGCTGCCGCCAACAAAGGCTAGTGCCTCACGGCATGACGTCTGGCCGTTGCTCGTGGAACGGTTGGCCGAGCGCCCACGTTGGTCTCTGATCGATATAGGACTAGGCGTGGCAGCGGCCGTCTCATTGCTGTTCTTTCCGGAATGGCTCTGGCTGCTCGTATATCACCTGTAGGGGCGGGAAGAAGCCGGCTCCAGTGAAAGGAGGTTTTAGAAATGCAATCGCATCCTTACTTGAGTGCCTACATGGCAGGCATCGTCGTACCCACGCTATTCTTGCTCATCATTATGTGCATCTATGCCTACAACCGTTACTACTTCGAGGTCTCCAGTCAGTTCGTCATTCCACTGCCGGGCGCGCCCCTAGACCGCGCAATCTTGTTCCCGATGGCAGTGGTGCCGAACGTGTGGGGCGTATGGAACATGCTGTATCTGGGATTACGTTCCCGCTTTCGGTGGCCGCTTGCCATGCACGGAGCCGCATTGCCGCTGGTGCTAATGCCTGCCGGCTTCGCGCTGGCACGCTCGCTCGACGTGTTCGACATCCAGTGGCAGTTTGCCCTGCCGATGGTGCCGGTCGGCATGGCGATCTATTACTTGGCGTGGAAGTATCTGGTGGCATTCCTGAATCGCGAGGTAGGCATCGACTAGAACCTGCGCATCTTTGTCCGGATCGACCCGCCGGGGCTGTCGAATCGTGCCTCTGAGAATGCCGGTGGTCTTCATGTCTTAGGCGTGGCGCTGGGAATCTTCACCGATGCAGAGGAGTCAGGTGCTGGGAACGCGCCGGTGTCGAACGCTTGCGCGATCGTTCGGAACGTACGCGTGTTCGACGCGAGCGCTTCCGCCACGACGTCGGGATGCGACGGCTTACCGTACAGGAAGCCTTGCAGCTGGTCGCACGCGCTCTGGCCCAGGAAGTCTCTCTGAACCGGCGATTCGACGCCCTCGGCGACCACAGTAACGCCAAGTGTCTTTCCCATTGCTATGATCGCTTCGATAATGGCCTTGTCTTCCTTGGAACCTGGAAGGTCGCGAATGAACGAACGGTCGATCTTCAAGGTATCGAGCGGGAATCGCTTGAGCTGCACCAGCGAAGAGTAACCTGTCCCAAAATCGTCAATCGCAAGACGAATACCCAAGTCTCGTATCTGGGATGCGATCTCGATCGCGCGCTCGATGTCGGATACGAGCATGCTTTCTGTGATCTCCAATTCCAGCAACTCTGGCGGCATTTGCGTTTGCTCAAGGATGTCACGGACATCCTGCAGCAAACTCCCATGACTGAACTGCCTGGGCGAGAGATTCACGCACATGGTGATCCGTGGTAGGCCAGCGCGGAGCCATGAGACGCTCTGTTCGCATGCCTGACGCAAGACCCACTTTCCAATTGGGACGATGAGACCCGTATCTTCCGCAACCGGGATGAACTGTGCCGGGGTGATCGTGCCGAGCTCGTGGTTCCACCATCGCAGCAATGCCTCGACCCCTTCTATCTCTCCCGTCTGCGCATCGACCTTGGGCTGATACTGTATGCGGAACTCGCCTCGATCCAGGGCCTGCTGGAGATGCTGCTCCAATGTCAGGCGCTCAAGGCTCATCGGCGCCAGGTCAGGAGAATAGACGGCCAGGCAGTTTTTGCCATTCTGTTTAGCCGCATACATGGCGACATCACCGTTCCGAGTGAGCACGCCGGCCTCGGTTCCGTGCTCGGGGAACAGGGCTATCCCGATGCTCACGGTTACCCGACACTCTTGCCCTTCAAGCACGATCGGCTCGTGCACTGCAGCAATGATTTTTCGCGCGACAAGCGACGCGTCGTCTGGTGAGTCCATGTCTTCGAGGAGAACGATGAACTCATCGCCACCATGCCTGGCGACGCAATCCCCGCTGCGAACACAACCGGAGATTCTGGCACCGACTTCCCGCAGCAAGGCATCGCCTGCGCCGTGGCCCAACGAATCGTTGACGATCTTGAATCGGTCCAGGTCTATGAACAGAATCGCGAGATGGCGCATCCCCCTGCGCCTCGCCGACCGAATCGAGCGACCCAGTATCTCGTTGAAGAACGTCCGGCTCGGTAGACGCGTCAACTCGTCGTGCGTGGCGAGAAAGGCGACGCGTTCCTCGGCCTTCTTCCTGTCGGATATATTCTCGACAGTCGAAATGTGGTACGCGGGATTGCCATCCTTGTCCCATTTCATCGTCGAGTTGATGCGTACCCAGATGATCTCGCCATTTTTCGAGATATACCGCTTCTCCGCCGTGAAGGATCCGATCTCACGTGCCGTCATCTTTTCGACCATCGTATCGGTGATGCCCTGATCGTCCGGATGCGAAATGTCTTTGACCGTCTTCTCCTTGAGTTCGCGCTCCGAGTAGTCGAGCATCTCAACGAGCGCCTTGTTTGCATGCAGGAATTTGCCATCGAGGGCGACATGGCTTATGCCGATCGCGGCCAGCTCGATCGTGCTTGAGTATCGCTCCTGGCTGTCTCTGAGCTGCCGCATGGTGTATTCGCGTTCGTAAACGCTTGCGAACTGTGTGGCGAGTCGAGACAGCAAGCTTTCCAGGCTGTCATTCAGCGGCAAAATGCGTGGACTCCGAAACTCGATGGCGCCGATGGGCTTTCCTCGCAAGATCACCGGTACGAGGACGGCACAATCCGCGTGTGATTGCCCGGGACCCTCGTTGAAGCGTGACAGATCATCTGTCCAAAAAATCTCTCCGGAACGAGACGCAATGCGGACGAAGTGCTCGCTCAAGCGCCTATTGCGCTCCTTCTTTTCGGGGGACTCAACGGGATGCGTGTCACTGCCGAGAAACGCTCTGGCGGCAACGCTTGCCGCGCTTCGTTCGACATCGAAGCTCCAGTACTTCCCGGACTCCCATCGTTCCGATTCGCAGACGGCCTCAAGAGCGAGCGACGGTTTGTTCTCGGAGTCTTCCGTGACGAATAGCCGGGCAAGTGTCGCGTCAAGCTCGTGGAGCTGACGTTCGCGGACTTCGTTCGTGACTTCTCTCGTGACGCCCGCATATCCGATGAACGTGCCATTGACATCAAACTGCGGACGACCGCTCGATTCGAAGTAGCGAAATGAGCCGTCAGGCTCGGGTCGCTCAACGACAAGCCCTGAAAACTCTCGTCGCGATTCGATGACCGATTTATGATCTTCCCATGTTCCGTCGAGGGGCGACCCGTCGATCTCCCATCGCGTCCTTCCGAGCAGGTGTGACGCCGCGTGTTCCCGGTTTTCGGAGTTTCCGTGAAGAATCGTCGTAAAGCGCGCTGCCGCGTCGAGTTCCCAGTAATACTCTGTCGATAGCTCGACAAGCACTTGAAGACGCTGTTCGACCGAGAGGGCCGGACCGCCCTCCGGCTCCCGCGGCTTGATCTGGGTCTTGCTCGCCTCGCTTGGTGACATTGGGGTACTCGAGGGATCAACGGCGATAGGGAACTGTTGACTGCGTTCGGCTGCAGTTAGACTCACAAACTAAACTATCGACCAAGGATGGACGAGTGCCGGGTTCACACATCCGTAACGAAGCGTGGCGGGCCAGTCTGGGCAAACGGCCTCATTGCGGTTTTGAGACTGACTTCACATTTTTCGAGCTAAAGAAATGGCTTACGTGGTCGAAGAAGAGTGGCGCTCGATATCCTGCATGGCTTGCTGGCTTTCAGAAGGGCGTTGCGACAATAAGAGCATACCATCGCGGTTCGTTGCCTATGGATCGGGCGTTGGATAGACACAAGACTTGCGCACGTTTTTCCCGCGTGCGTACCGTATTGAGGCCCTGATTTGACCCGCCGATAAGCATCATGGATGTGCGGCGCGAGCGGCGCGCGGGATGTGCTAGCGAAGCAATGTCATGAGCTCATCTGGTCTCACCGCTTTCGAGTGCAACCAGTTCGTCAAGCGCCCTGTTCGGCCACGCATTCCCAAAGAAGCTTTTCGACAGGACGACGAAGCCATGAGGAGAATTGGATTGACCGTGGTCGATCTCGTGCGCCTGAGGCTATTTTTCTCGAGGCCGGGCGTCCCGGGAACGTTCTGCTGGCATTTTTCAGCCGAGTAGGCGCGACGCGGGGCAGGGTAGGAGCGGAGAGGAAACATGCGAAAATGCAGGATGCATTGTGCGACGGCGCTTGCAGCCGCCGGGTTCACCCTCTCGGCGAACGCGCAGAACACCGCAGGCATCGACGACGCCAGGCTCGAGAATGCAATCGCCCACGGCGAATGGTTGACGCGCGGCGGTGATTATGCAGAAACACACTACAGTCCGCTGACGACAAGATCTACATGGGCTATCTGGATACCGGCGGCAACCGGGGAGGAGTTAGCGGAGTTCTGTGAACGCATGTCCGAAATGCGCAGGGCAATCTGGGAATCGAAAGGAATCAGAGCGGCGCTGGTTCGGTGTCCGAAATGCGGAGCGCAATCACGATCAGACGGTGGTGACGTGTCCATACGATCGGCTCTCTTTGCCCTACGCAAGTCTGGAGTCGTTTCCGAAGCGGACTTCAAAGCGCTGGAAAAGAACTACCGCAAGATGCGCGGTCTCGACGCGTACGGCCGAAACGTAGAGCAAGGCGTACCGGGAGATGCGCCCAGTACGTGCTGCTGATTCAATGAGATTGAAGCGAACCGAGGCCGAGGCGCTCATCTTCGGATACCAGGCGATTCTGCAGACACTGACCGCGCGCAACGAGATCGCGTCGCGTTCTGACTTCTTGGCAGGATTGATGGATGGACGCCAGAAGCTCGCGACGTTGCGACGCATGCTCGTCCCTCCTCTGCCTGAGATTCGAGAATAGGCTGATCCGGCCGCATTGACCATTGCTGGGATAGGCGCGTTTCGTGAGGTCCCGTACTGCTAGAATCCGGGCTCGCGAGTAACAGGGGGACCCCGATGTCTCGACTTGGCTTCTTCATCGCGCTCGCCTGCGGAACCGCGGCGACCTTGCCCACGGCTGCTCAAGAGTCACAGTTCGTGCCGGTCACGGACGAAATCCTCGAGAATCCCGCGCCGGCCGACTGGTTGATGTGGCGGCGCACGCAAAATCACTGGGCCTATAGCCCGCTTGACCAGGTCAACCGCCGCAACGTCGGCCAGCTCCGTCTGGTTTGGACACGCCCCATCGGGCAGGGCGTGCAGGAAGGCACGCCGCTAGTCTACGACGGCATCATGTACTTTCCGAACCCCAACGACATTACGCAGGCGATCGAAGCCGACACCGGCGATCTGATCTGGGAATATCGCCGCCCGGTCCAGGACGACAACAACGACTACATTCCGTTTCCATCGATCAATCGCAATCTCGCGATCTACGGCAACTACATTCTCGACAACGGCGCGGACAACTACGCGTACGCGCTCGATGCGCGCACCGGCGAGCTCGACTGGGAAACGATGATTCTCGATTATCGGCGCGGCGCGCAGCACAGCTCAGGCCCGATCATCGCGAACGGCAAAGTCGTCTCGGGACGCAGCTGCGAGCCCGAAGGCGGGCCCGATGCGTGCGTGATCACCGCGTTCGACGCGATGACTGGCCAGGAGGTCTGGCGCACGCGCCTCATTCCGGGGCCCGGGGAGCCCGGCGACGAGACCTGGGGCGATATTCCGTTCGAGGAGCGCCGCCACGTCGGCAGCTGGATGGTGTCGAGCTACGACCCCGAGCTCGACCAGATATACGTGGGCACTTCGGTGACGTCGCCGGCGCCTAAATTCATGCTCGCCGGCAACGACGAGCAGTATCTTTACCACAACTCGACGCTCGCGCTCGACGCCGATACGGGCGAGATCGTGTGGTACTTCCAGCATGTTGTCGATCACTGGGATCTCGACCATCCTTTCGAGCGGTTGCTCGTCGATACGGCCGTCGCGCCGGACCCGGATTCGGTCGAGTGGATCAATCCTCGCGTACGTTCCGGCGAACCGCGCAAAGTCATCACCGGCGTACCCGGCAAAACCGGCCTCGTCTATACACTCGATCGCGAGAGCGGGCAGTTCCTATGGGCGCGTCCGACCGTGCAGCAAAACGTGATCGAGAGCATCAACACGGAATCCGGCGCCGCGACCGTAGCTGCCGAGAAGATGTTCACGCGCGCGGGCCAGGAGATTCTCATCTGCCCGAGCCTGCTCGGCGGCAAGAATTTCCACGCGGGCGCGTATAGCCCGCTGACTGGGCTCATGTATTACCCGCTGCAAAATACGTGCATGACTTCGCGGTCTGTCTCGGATACGCCGAGCCTCGACGATCTCTACGGCCTCGCAAACCGCGATCAGATCGCGCCAGGCGAAGAGAACGTCGGCACGATCGAAGCGATCTCGGTCGAGACCGGCGCAACCGTCTGGAAGCACGAGCAACGCGCCGGCGTTACGTCGCTCATGGCAACGGGCAGCGGGCTGCTCTTCGGCGGCGACGTCAACGGTCGCTTCCGCGCCTACGACCAACGTACGGGCGAAATCCTGTGGGAAGTGAATCTAGGCTCGCACGTGACCGGCTACCCGGCCACCTTCGCCGTCGACGGCCGGCAATACGTTGCGATCAGCACGGGCGGGTCGCTGAATACGTTCGGTCTCGCGAGCTTGACGCCGGATCAGCGCGCCGCGGGCACCGCCAACAACCTCTACGTGTTCGCATTGCCGGAGTAAGCCATGCAAATACTGGTTCGAACGACCGCCGTCATGATCGCCGCGATCGGTGTTGGGCACGCGCAAGCGCCCGACGATAAGCCACAGCTCGCGAGCGAGCCGGGCCTGTCGGCACTCGATTACGCCGAGATCGAGCAGCTCTCGGCACGTTACGCGCATGCGATCGATCGCTGCACGAACGGCGGTTACGACTACGCGGATTTGTTCACGGCGGACGGTGAGTTTGCCGTCGCCGACGAATGGGGAATACCGCCCGAGCAACGCCGGTTCCGAGCCAGCGGCCGCGATGCGCTCGCGATGGCGGCGGGCGGTGGACCCGAAGGCTGCCGCGACCCCGCCACGCTCATGGGCTACGGCATCAGCCACATCATCGTCAATCACGTGATCACGCCGACCGCGGACGGGGTGACGGGTAAGTCCTATCTGCTCGCGATCGGCGTCGGCGGCAAGCCCACGCAGAGCGAGCTGCAAGGCGGCTACGAGGATGTGTACGTTAGAACTTCCGATGGCTGGCGTTTCGCCTCGCGAATTCACGTGTTTCCGAGCATCGCGGAGTCCGTGCAATTCGGCACGGGCGGCGCGGCCGAATGAACGGCGCGAACCGAGGCGAGCGAACCATGCAACGATCGAACTACGTATCCCTGCTCGCCGTTATCGCGATCGCTTGCTCGGTTGCGGCTCACGCGCAGTCGCCAACGCCGCGGCCGTTCCGCATCGTGAAGCTCGACCCGGCTCTCGATGCGATCGTCGCGCCCAGCGCCGAGCTCGAACTGCTCGGCGACCGCTTCGGCCTCACCGAAGGACCGGTATGGGTACCCGACGAAGAGGGAGGCTACTTGCTCTTCAGCGATCTGATCTCGAACGTGATCTACCGCTGGCAACCCGGCGGTGAGATTTCCGTCTTCCTCGAGCGCAGCGGCTATAGCGGCGAGGAGACCACGAAAGCCGGCTATCAAACCCGGCGCGGGCGCATGGCCGTGCTGCTGATCGGCCCGAACGGCCTTTCGCTCGATGCGCAGGGCAGGCTCGTCTATCTCGCAACGCCCGACCGCGCCGTCATGCGGCTCGAGCCCGACGGCACGCCCACGGTGCTCGCCGATCGCTACGACGGCAAGCGCTTCAACGGCCCGAATGATCTCTGGATTCGCTCCGACGGCGCGATCTACATGACCGACAGTATCTTCGGCCTGCGCGACGGTCTCGCGAACCCGGCCGCTGAGCTGCCGTTCAGCGGCGTGTATCTGCTTAAAGACGGCAACACGACCCTGCTCTATAGCAATGCCGACAACCCCGGGGGCTGGCCGAACGGCATCGTGCTCTCCCCCGACGAGCTGCATCTTTATATGAATGCCGGCTTTCAGAATATCCTGCGGTTCGACGTCGCCGCCGATGGTTCGATCTCCGGGCAGCAAATCTTCATCGCGGGCGAAGGCAGCGACGGCATGAAGGTCGACCGCGAAGGCAATCTGTACACGACGTCCGGCGCCGGCCCCGGCGACGTGCGCATCACGGCGCCCGACGGCACGCGGCTCGGCGTCATCGAACTGCCGGTCCCGGCCGGCGAGCCGCAGCAGCAAGTCTGCGCGACGAATGTCGCTTTCGGCGATATCGACAGCCGCATGCTCTACATCACCGCCTGCGAGCACGTTTACCGAATTCGCTTGAACGTGCCGGGCATCCACCCGCAGCCTTCCTTGTAGGAGCGGCCTCCAGGCCGCGAATTCGGGATCGCGGCCGGAAGGCCGCTTGTATGGTACTTCGCGACCTCAATCGGGATGTCCGTCGCCCGCCTGGACGCGGCGAGATGCGGTCCCGAACGAAGCATTGAGCCGAAACGCGAGTCGGCAACGACTTGCGCTCATTATCGATGACCGTTATCGTGTTTCGACTATCGTTCTTCCCTGAAGATATCCCGGATGCGTCCCGGAGGTTTCGAATGTTCAAACAAGCATGTCCATGCAGGGTAAGCGGCATCGGCGCGGCAGTCGCGCTTGCGGCGATCTGCGCCGGCTGCGGTCAGGGAGGATCCGGAGACACGGCCGAGTCCCCGCCGACTGTCGGTGGTCAGGACGTTCCCGAAAGCCTGCCGATGGGCGGTGAGCAGTCGGTCATGAGCTTCTTCATCACGAGCACGGGCTCCGGCAACGGCGGCGATCTCGGCGGCCTCGCGGGCGCGGACGCGCACTGCCAGGCACTGGCCGAGGCCGAATACGCCGGCGATCACACCTGGCGCGCCTACCTGAGCACGCAGGCCACTGACACCGAGCCGGCCGTCAACGCACGCGATCGGATCGCCCCCGGGCCCTGGTACAACGCCGCGGGATTGCTCATCGCCGCGAATCTCGAGCAGCTGCACGCGGGCGACAACCGCATCGACAAGGAAATGGCCCTGACCGAGCAATACGGGACGATCGGCGGCGTCGGCGACGAGATCAACATTCACGACATCCTGACGGGCTCGCGACCGGACGGCACGGCGTTCCCACCCGGCGAGGACATGACCTGCGGCAACTGGACGAGCAGCAGTGAGGGACGCGCGATGGTCGGCCACCATGACCGCATGGGCTTGCAGGAAGGCGTCAACTCTTGGAACTCAGTCCATCCCACATCCGGCTGCAGTCAGGAAGCTTTCGCCAGCTCGGGCGGCGCGGGGCTCTTCTATTGCTTCGCGATCGATTGACGGACTGACGGCGGATTGCACCCGTGCGGGGCCGGAGAATGGTCTATCGTCACGCCGTTCCGATACGGATAGCGCATTGGGTCAATGCGCTTTGCCTGCCGATACTCCTCATGAGCGGCCTGCAGATCTTCAATGCCCATCCGGCGCTCTACTGGGGCGACGCGTCGGACTTCGAGCGGCCCACGTCTACGTCTATAACGATCGGAAATGAGGGCGGCCGGCCCGTCAAGCGCCCGCGTGCGTCGACTGAAAAACGGCGGGCATCCGCGCCCCAGGCGTCGCGCGTATGACAGCTCGCGAAGGCTGTCGATCCGTTGATTGAGATCCGCTCGTCCCAGAATAGCTGCCGGCCCGGTGTCACGACGGGAGCGTCGAGGGCTCCGGGCCGCACGGGCTCGAGAACGCCAAAGAGATTGCGGGTGCTTTGCAGCAGCGAGCCATCGACGGACTGGGCGGGCGCGGCGCTCGGGGCACAGAGCGCGCATGCACCCAGCGCGAGCAGCGCGGCGCCGGGGAGGGGACGTCTTGCAGCGCGCTCTTCGGTATGACGATGCAACCGGGGCGGCATGATCGGCGCTCAATCGGTCGGGAAGGCCGCCGTCTCCCTGAACAGTGACGCGTCATTCAGAAAGGCATGCCTTCGGCGACGTGGCAGGCCATGCAGATCACCCGTTCCTGGAGGAAGATCTGCCGGCTGTCATCGATGTCATTCTGGCGCAGTGCGTCATCGAGCCGTCCCCAGCTCTCGTTCAGAAACATCAGCTCGGCGTTCGGAGTACGGTTCGGCCGCTTCATCAGGGCCACGTTGAAGACGGAGCGCAGCTTGCCCCAGTGATGCAGCGCGAGCTCCAAGTTCTCGTTCAGGATCGCATCGTAGACCTGCTCGTAACGGTAGCCGATCTGCCACATTTGCTCGTAGGTTCCGCCGGCATAGATCTGGATGCGCCGAAATCGTTCCTCGTCGTCGACAGCATCGAGGAGCCAATCGGCGCTCGGCGCGCGGGCTTGCCCCTCATCCAGCCCGCCGATACCGGCCGGCATTCGCGGCTCGGCAGATTCCGTCGCGTCTTGCGCTTGCGCGGTGGCGGCGAGAAGGGCCAGGGGGACGAGATATGTGAAGGGTTTCATGACGCTCTCCCACGTTCGGACTATCGGCACGGGTGGCGGTCGTTAGCGGTGTTCGTTATCGATATCCGATATTAACGGCCATGCGGGAATGCGGGAATGCGGCAACCCGGCCCCTCGTTCGACGGGACCGATCGCGCGGCGTCGTTCGTTGCCGCCCGGGCGAAGCCTGGCCGCCGCCCGGGAGTGCTTCACCGGTCGCGTTTCGCGCGCTCCTCGATGAGCTCCCCGAACAGCTCCCTGACCTTGTGCCTGGCGTCCCGCAGCGCCTTGCGGCCTGCGGCCGTGGCCCGATACATGCGGCGTCTGCGGCCGTCCTCAGGATCTTCGTAGGATTCGAGATAGCCCTTGCGCTCCATGCCATGCAACATCGGATAGAGCGTGCCGGGGCTCAGGTTATAGCCGTGGCGCCGCAATTCTTCGATGATGCCGAGCCCGAAGATCGATTCCTCGCAGGCATGGTGCAGCACGTGCAGCCTGATCAGGCCTCCGTAGATCTCGAGCTCGTTACCGGACTTGCCGGGATATTTCTTTGATTTGGGCACGTTCATGCCGAGTTGTGTCGTCGGTCCCGGGAAAGTATATGCCGGCACCGGCCGACTCACATCCGGGCAGCATTCCGCTATTATCTGGCTTCGTTATCGTATTTCGTTAATAGGGTGCCGGCGATGATGCCAGAGGCGCGGCTGCGGCGGGAACTCGGCACATTCGGGGCAACGATACTCGGGCTCGGCGCGATGATCGGCACCGGTGTCTTCGTCAGCATCGGGCTCGGGGCGGGTCTCGCCGGCCCCTCGGTCCTGCTCGCGCTGGCCGCCGCAGCCGCCGTCGCGCTGTGCAACGGGCTCAGCAGCGCCCAGCTCGCAGCGGCGCATCCGGTCAGCGGCGGCGCCTACGAGTACGGCTACGTCTACCTCAACTCCTGGGCCGGCTTCACGGCCGGCTGGGTCTTTCTGATCGCGAAGTCGGCCTCGGCGGCCACGGCAGCGCTCGGGTTCTCGGGGTATGCGCTGCACGCTCTCGGGTGGTCGCGCAGTTTGCTGGTTCCGCTCGCGCTGCTCGCCGTCGCCGTACTGACGGCCGTCGTGCTCGCCGGCATCAGGCGTTCTCATGCACGAACACGGTAATCGTGACGATCACCTTGCTCTCGCTCGTGTTCTTCGTTGCCGCCGGCGTGCCGGAGATACAAGGCGGGAATCTGATGCCCTTCTTCCCCGGAGAGAGAGGCATTCGCGCCTGGCTCGAGGCGACGGCGCTGATGTTCGTCGCCTACACGGGCTATGCGCGCATCGCGACGCTGGGCGAGGAGGTGCGCGATCCGCGGCGAACGATCCCAAGGGCAATCGCCCTCAGCGCAGCGGCCGTCATGCTGCTCTACGGGGCCGTGGCTGTGGTCGGCATCGGCGTGGCCGGGGCCGACGGCCTGTTCGCGGCAACGGGAACCGAGGCGGCGCCGCTTGCGATCGTCGCGGAACGGTATGGTGTGCCTTTCGGCGGCGGGATTCTCGCGATCGGCGCGCTGACGGCCATGCTCGGCGTTGCGCTCAATCTGATTCTCGGGCTCTCGCGCGTCATGCTCGCGATGGCGCGCCGCGGCGATCTGTTCTCGGTCTTCGCGCGGCTGAATCGGGCCGGCACGACGCCGCCGTTGGCCGTGCTCGCGTCGGCTGCCGTGATTGCCGGGCTCGTGACAATCGGCGACGTCAGAACCACGTGGTCGTTCAGCGCCTTCGCCGTGCTCGTCTATTACGCGCTGACCAACCTGGCCGCGCTGCGGATCGCGTCTCGTGACCGGCTCTATCCACGCTGGATAGCCGCGCTCGGGCTCGTTTGCTGCCTGGGCCTTGCGTTCCAGGTCGAGCCGCTCGTCTGGCTCGCGGGCCTCTGGCTCATACTGGCCGGATCCGCCTGGCATGCCTGCGCCCAGTCAGCCAGATTGCGGCGCGTTGGGCGGTCGAAGTCTCTGAATCCGTAGTGCCCGTCAGCTCGAGATCGGAGAGCCATCGGCCGGCCATCGTAACGAGATTGACCAGTCTCTTGGCCGATCCGTGCGAATAGCGCCGTCGGACGCCGGCCGGTACAATTCGGCACCGTTCTGGCGATCTGCCTGCAAGCGCATGATCGTTCTGTTGATGTCGTCGGATGTCGGCCAGGTGGCTGCAAAATGGTGGCAGTGAATGTTGCGCGTCGCAGCATCGCCGAAAAGGCGATAATGATGGGATTGCGATTCTGGTTCTAGGAGACGACGGCCATGAGAACCTTGCGGCTAATCACGATGACTCTCGCCACGCTCGCTGTGCAATCGGCACTGGCGCATACGGAGCTGACCGAGACTGTTCCGGCGGATCGCGCCAATGTCGCGACCGCGCCCGAGGGCGTGCAGCTTACGTTCTCGGAGCCCGTTCGATTGACTGTGCTAGTCATTCAAAGGGACGGAGCGCAAAAGCAAAGCCTCGGGCCACTGCTATCCGTAGCGGCCGAAAATTTTTCGGTGGCGCTACCGGCGACGCTCGAAGACGGGCATTACGTCGTAACCTGGCGCGCGCTGTCCGAAGACACACACGTCATGTCCGGAGAATTCATGTTCGCCGTTGGCGCCGAGGATGGCCAGGACGCGCATTCGCAGCACGCGCCGGTGCCCGCAGTACAACCCGCGGACGAAGGCGGCGGCGCCCACTGAAAGACTTCGCCGACTCTGTCAGCTAGGCGCCCATGGCCGATTTCGTCGCGATCGGCCTGCGCGGGCTTGCCTTCGCCGCCGCATTGCTGGCTGCAGGCATGCCCGTTTTCATCTGGGTCTTCGGCAGGGATCTCGACCGATCCGCTCAGAGGATCCGCGCATTGGCGCTTCCGATCGCTGCATCCGGACTCGCACTGACCATCGCGCATGCAATCGTCGAGCCCGTGCGCCTAGCCGGCGCAATGAGCGGAATCTTCGACGGTTCACTGCAGTCGATGCTGCTCGCGTCGGACTTTGGCACAACCACTGCGATCCGCACACTCGGTCTCGTCATGATCGTCGGGGGATGGCTGAAGCCCGGCCGATCCGGCGAAGGCATCGCCCTGACGGGTGCGTCGCTGGTCATCGCCTCGTTCGCGTTCATGGGACACACGGCCGCGCATCCTCAACGCTGGCTCCTGGCGCCCCTCCTCATTACTCACCTCTTCGCCGCGGCCTTCTGGTTCGGCTCTCTATGGCCATTAGCGGCGGTAACGCGATACGAAGACTTCGCCGTCGCCGGCGCAATCATAGAGCGATTCTCGAGCGTCGCCGTTTGGTCGGTGCCCGTGATCTTCATCGCTGGAATCGTGCTGGCGAGCCTGCTTTTGCCGGACCTGTCGAGCCTGCGTACCCCGTACGGACTATCACTCATATCGAAGGTTTTCGGTTTCGCTATTCTGATGGGGCTGGCCGCGATGAACAGATGGCGGTTCGGGCCGGCAATCTTCAAAGGGGAGCAATCCGCCCTGAAGGGCTTCCGACGCTCAGTTCTGGCTGAATGGCTCCTGATTCTCGTGGTCGTGTTGGTAACTGCCGTCATGACGGCGTCTTTTTCTCCTGAACCTTGAGCGGTGAAAAAATGATCGGGCAAAAACAGATGATGCAGGGCCGAATGGGCCCGGGTCTCGCTCAGGAGTGCCCGAGCGGCGACGACGAGTGCCGGATGAACCAGCTGCAAATGCGCCAGGGAATGATGGGCCAAACGGCTCGACGTATGCCCGCTACCCTGCAACGTCATTAAACATCGATGAGTGACTCGACGATACAGTTCCTCGCCTTCGACGGTTGTCCTCTCGCGGAGGCCGCGAAGGCAAACCTCGAGCGGGCCCTTTCCGATTGCGGAATTACCGGCTATCGAACGGTCGATATTCTCGATCCGGCAACGCCCGAGGAACTGCGCAGCTGGGGCTCACCCACGATTCTGGTCAATGGCGTTGACGTAGGCGGTCAGGGTAAAGGAGACGGCGTGGGTTGCCGCGTTTATCCGGGCGCGGAAAGGGTTCCGAGCGCTTCGGCGATCGCCGCGAAGATCAGAAGCGTTCGAAAAGGTCAGTGAGATGAATCGATGATTCGGTGGCTGCTCGGCTTCGCGCTCGACAACGTCGATCTCGAGCCCACGGATCAAACCTGGGACCGGAGGGAGATCTACGTTCTCGATCCCGACGGCAATTGTCTCAGATTCGGTTCCCCTCTGAAGTCGCCATGACGTTCCAGACTGCCGTTCCCGTGCTTCAGGTCTCGAACGTTGCGAAGAGCGTTCGATGGTACGAGGAGGTACTGGGTTTCGAGGCCTGGACCTTCCCGGAGGAAGAGCCCTATTCCTTCGCCCTGCTCAGTCGAGACACCTGCGAGCTGATGCTCCAACTGTCTCGCGAAACGCCCGTGAGCCAGGGGTGGGCGGCATATGTACGGGTCACGGGTTCCTCGCTGCTCGACCTGGCCGAACAGGTGCGGGCAAGCGTGCCGTTGTCACGTGAGCCGGAGCGCATGCCGCATTGCGACGTCGAATTCTCGGTTACCGACCCGGACGGCCACGAGATCGTGTTGAGCGAGCGGCTCGACGACGAGGCGTCCGTGCCTTCAGTCAAGGAAGGCTAAGAGGCCTGGTTATGGACGATCTTGTCGCCAAGGCCGTGTTCTACGTCAAGGACGGCGAGCGCCGCCTCGAGCTAGCGCTCGGTTTCGATGGCCGTCACCGTGCCGCCGCCGTCCAGTGTGAATCGAAACTCGATCGTCGCTCCGGCTTCGACACGGCTTGCCGCGTCCGGATCGGCAAGCCGGAAATTCATCGTCATCGCTGGCCAGCCCGCGCTCTCGACCGGCTCGTGCGAGATATTGATCGTGCCCGCCGCAAGATCGATCGAATTCACCGTGCCTTGCGCGACATGTTCACCGTCGGCTGCCGAGCGTGGCATTTCCGGCATATTTCCGGACTGCTCCGAACTCTCGCTCGTCGTTGGCGCGGACTCGCCGCAACCACCAAGGAACACGGCCACCATCGCGACCATAACTCCCGATCCGATTTCATGTTTCATCTCAGACTCCTCGTGAATAAAGAACGATCTCAAGAGACTCCTGCCTCGTTGACGTTCGTGGACGCAGCCCTAGGCAATCCGCGTCCGCGCCAGAACGAATAGATGGCCGGAAACACGATCAGCACGAGAACGAGCGCCGAACCGACGCCGCCGAGCATCGGCGCCGCGATGCGCTTCATGACGTCGGCGCCGGAGCCCGTGCTGTACATGATCGGGACGAGCCCCATGAAGAGCGCAAGCCCCGTCATCAGCATCGGCCGGATGCGCCGGCTCGCACCGTCCGTGATTGCAGCCGTGAGGTCGCCTCGGCTTGCGATCCCGCCTTCGTCGCGGCGGCGGCGCCAGGCGAGATCGAGATAGAGCATCATGAGTAGCCCAAGCTCGACGGCGAGCCCGGCGACGGCGATCATGCCGACGGCGACTGCGACGCTGAGATTGTAATCGAGCGCGGCCAGCAGCCAGACGCTGCCTATCAGGGAGAACGGCAGCGCCGTCATGACGATCAGCGTTTCCGTCAGCGACTTCCGGTGCAGGAACAGCATGAAGAAGATCGCGAAGACCGTCAGGGGAACCAGGATCGCAAGCCGTGCCTTCGCGCGTTCGAAATAGGTGAACTGCCCGGCCCACTCGAGGCGATAGCCTGCGGGAAGCGCCACCCGCTCGGCGACGACCTGGCGCGCCGTCTCGACATAGTCGGCGATGCCGATCGAGCTCGCGACATCGACGTTGACGAAGCTGACGAGCTGGCCGTCCTCGTTGCGCAGCGACGGCGGGCCGGTCCTGAACACGATGTCGGCGACCTGCGTGATCGGAATCTGCGCGCCATCGGCCGTCGGCACGAAGGCGCGCTCGAGCGCCTCGATGCTGTCACGGTATTCGCGCGCGTACCGGACCAGGATGCCGTAGCGCTCGCGGCCCTCGACCGTCTCGCCGACGAGCATGCCGCCTATCGCGGCTTCGATGACGGCCTGCACGTCGCCGACATTGAGGCCGAAGCGCGCCGCGGCCGCACGGTCGATATCGAAGTCCATGAAATAGCCGCCGGTTGTCCGCTCGGCGAAGGCGCTTCGCGTGTAGGGCGCCGTGCGCTCGTCGGCCTGTAGCGCCCGCTCGATGTCGACGCCGACGCGCTCGATCGTCGCCAGATCGGGCCCGAAAACCTTGATGCCGAGCGCGGAGCGAATGCCGGTCGCGAGCATCTCGGTGCGCGTCTGAATCGGCATCCACCAGACGTTCGGCATGCCGGGAAAGCGCATGGCCGCATCCATCTCCCCGATCAGGCCGTCGAAGGTCACACCGTCGCGCCATTCGCTCTCGGGCTTCAGCATGATGTTCGTCTCGATCATGTTCAGCGGCGCGGGATCGGTCGGGCTCGTGCTGCGGCCGGCCTTGCCGAACACGCGCTCGACCTCGGGGAACTTCATCAGCTCGCGGTCCATGGTTTGCATGACCCGAGTCACCTCCGCGATCGACATGCCGGGCACCGAGGTCGGCATGTAGAGGATGCTGCCTTCGTTGAGCGGCGGCATGAACTCGTTGCCGAGCGAGCGATAGGCCGGCACGGTCACGACGATCGCCGCAACGGCGGCGAGCACGACGGGCCAGCGCCATCGGACCGCGAAGCGCACGATCGGCCCGTAAGCGGCCGTCAGCGCTCGATTGAGGCAGCTCCGATCGCCGCGGATCCGGCCTCTGATGAACAGGACGGCGAGGGCGGGTATCAGCGTCACCGACAAGAGCGCCGCGAAGCCCATCGAATAGGTCTTCGTGAACGCAAGGGGCTTGAAGAGCCGCCCCTCGGTGCCTTCGAGCGCGAAGACCGGCACGAAGGAGACAGTAATTATGAGGAGCGAGAAGAAGATGCTTGGCCCGACCTCCTGCATCGCTTCGATGATCGCGCGCGTCCGGCTCTCGCCCTCGAGCCGCTCGCCCTGGAGGCGCTTGTGGATGTTGTCGATGATGACGATGGCCGCGTCGACCATTGCGCCGATGGCAACCGCGATGCCGCCGAGCGACATGATGTTGGCCGTCAGCCCCTGATAGAACATCGGAACGAACGACAGCAGGATCGCAATGGGCAGCGTCAGGATCGCGATGAGTGCCGAGCGCGCGTGCAACAGGAACAGCGCGATGACGAGCGAGACGATCAGCATCTCCTCAATCAGTGTCCGCTTGAGCGTCCCGATCGCCCGCTCGATCAGGCTCGAGCGGTCGTAGACCGGCACGATCTCGACGCCGGGCGGCAGGCTCGCACGCAGATCCTCGATCCGCACCTTGACGCGAGCGATGACATCGAGCGCATTCTCGCCGTAACGCATGACGACGATGCCGCCGACCGTGACGCCTTCCCCGTCGAGATCCGCCTGACCGCGCTGCAGCGCCGGGCCGAGGCTGACCGTCGCAACGTCGGCGACGCGGATCGGCACGCCGCCGTCGCCGAGCCCGATGACGACCTGCTCGAGGTCGGCGACGGACTCGACATAGCCTCGGCCGCGAATGAACTGCTCGTGCCCGGCGACCTCGAGCACGCGCCCGCCGACGTCGTTGTTCGAGGCGCGTACCGCCGCAATGACGGCCGGCAAACCGATGCCGTAACTGGCGAGCCGGTTCGGGTCGACGTTGATCTGATACTCCTTGACGAAGCCGCCGACCGATGCGACCTCGGCCACGCCCTCGACCGATTCGAGCGCATAGCGCAGATTGAAGTCCTGGAGGCTCCGAAGATCCGCGAGGCTCTGATTGCCGCTCTCGTCGACAAGCGCGTACTGGTAGACCCAGCCGACGCCGGTCGCATCGGGCCCGAGCGTCGGCTGCACGCCGTCCGGTAGCCTGGCAGCGGCCGAGCTCAGGTACTCGAGCACGCGCGAGCGCGCCCAGTAGATGTCGGTGCCGTCCTCGAAGATCACGTAGACGAACGAGAGGCCCATCATGCTCTGGCCGCGGACGAAACGAACCTCGGGGGCCGCAAGCAGCGTCGTCGTGAGCGGATAGGTGATCTGGTCCTCGACAAGATCGGGACTGCGCCCGGGCCAGTTCGTGAAGACGATGACCTGCACGTCCGAGAGATCCGGAATTGCGTCGAGCGGCGCGTTGACGAGCGAACGGTAGCCCCAGGCGGCGGCGGCCGCGACGAGCAGCAGCGTCAGCAGCCAGTTGCGCGCCGAGTACGCAATCAGCCGTTCGAGCGGCCCCCGCCGCTCCGTGGTCGTCACCATTGGGTCAGCCCCGTCCGGAGCCGGGTCTCCGCGGCGAGCAGGAAGTTACCGGACGTCACGACTCGATCCCCGGTGCCAAGGCCCTCGAGCACTTCGATCCGCCCCTCGGCGCGCCGGCCCGTCCGAATCCTTGTCGGCCTGAGGCGCCCCTGTCCCAGATCGACGAAGACGACGCGCGTTTCGCCCGCGATGATCACCGCTTCCTCGGCTACCGTCAGGCGCTCACCGAGGCTCGCCTGCAGCGACACCTCGGCGTACATGTCGGGCTTCAGCGCGCCGTCCGCGTTGTCGAGCGTCAGGCGGAGGCGTCCGGTGCGCGTCGCGGCGTCGAGGTAGGGGTAGATGTAATCGACGCTCGCTTCGTATCGGCGCTCCGGCAGATACGGCAGCGTGACGACGGCGCTCATGCCGGCCTCGATGAGGTCGAGGTCGGCTTCGAACACCTGCGCCTCGACCCAGACCTGTGACAGGTCGGCGATCGCCAACAAGGTCTCGCCCGTGCGAACGGCGCTGCCGTCTGCGACATTGCGCGCAATCAGCGTGCCGGACCGCGGCGCCCTGATCGTGACATAGTCGGCCGGTTCTCCCCGGCGCTCGAGCGCTTCGACCTCGGCGTCGGCGAGATCCCAGAGGCGCAGCCGTTGCCGCGCGGCGCGAAGCAGCGAGCTCTCGCCCGCGCCGCGCCGCTCGAGTGTCTCGAGGTACTCACGCTGGGCCGCGAGCAGCGCCGGGCCGTAGACCGTGAAAAGCGGCTCGCCGGCGGTAATCGGCATGCCGACGTAATCGGCGTACAGATCGCCGATGAACGCGTCGAACCTGAGCGTGACCTCGGACAATCGCCGCTCGTCGTACGCGACCTTGCCGACGGCGCGAACCTGGATCGTCAGCTCGCGCAAAGCGGCCTCTCCGGTCTCGACACCGATCATCTGGCGCCGCCGGTTGTCGATCGTGATGACGACGCCGTCATCGGGTGCGGCCTCGTTGCCGGCGCCGGCCGTGGCGTCGCCGATCGGCGTGCCTCCGGACGAAACGGAGAGCCCGGCGCGATCGGTCGCCAGGTCGAATGTCAGACGCTCCTCCTGTCCCGATTGCGGGTCTTCGATCGCGATCGTCAGCGGCCATTCGCCGCGCATCGACAGATTCATCGAGCCTTCGAAGCGGCCGGGTGCCGTCTCGTTTAGATCGGCCGGTGCCTGCATCTCGGGCATCGCGCCCATTGCCGGCATCCGCGCGACGGCCGATACCTGCGCGGAGAGCGGATTACCCGCGCCGTCCCTGAGCTCGAGAATCAATCGATTCTCGCCGACGCGCGGAACGGGCGGGTCCGTCGTGACCCCGATCTCGAGATTGCCGGCGCGAACGCGTGTCATGCCTGCCGCGATTTCCGGGCGCGCCGCGGTCGAGTCGCTTGCGCCGCCGCGCCCGGCGTTCGTGAAGTAGAACACGAGTCCGATCGAGATGACGGCTACGGCGCCGATGAGTGCCGAAACGGCAATGGCAGTTTTGCGGGTATTCATCATCGTCTCCTTGATCAACGCGCGCTTAGGGCATCGACCGGCCCGCCGGCCCAGCGCTCGAGGTCAGCCAGGCTTCGCAGGTAGTCGGCACGCGCACGCTCTCCGGCCAATCGGATGGACAGCAGCCGGTCTTCGGCCGTCATGACGTTCAGAAACGCACCGCTACCGCTTTCGTAGTCGGCGAGGGCGACTGCGAGATACTCATCGGCCAGCGGCAGGAGCTCCCGTTCATGCAGATCGACAATGGCGGCTGCCTCTTCGACCTCGGCGCGTGCCCGTGCGAGCTCGCCGAGCAGCACGGCGCGCCGATCGGCGAGCAGACTTTGCGCCCGGCGTGTCTCGGCCTCGGCGCGGCTCTGCTCCGCGCGCCGCTTGGAGCGGGCGAGCGGCACGTTGATCGAAACGCCGATCACGGGTCTCTTGTCGCTCTCGTCCCAAAGCGTGTTGTAGCCGGCGCGGACCTGAAAGTCGGGGCGAAAAGCGAGCTCGGCAAGCTCGGCACGATTCTCGGCGCCCGCGATTTCCGCGTCGAGCTGCCTGAGCTCGGGATGGCCATCGAGGGCCCGGCGTTCGAGCGCCGCCGCATCGAGAAGCGGCTGCCCGACCGGGATCGGCCCGGCGGGCGGCAAGGCGGCATCGGGCGGGCGACTCATCAGGGCATTGATATGCGCGAGCGTCGCGGTTCGTCGACGCATCAGGCCGAGCCCGTGAGCTTCGAGATTGGCCCTTTCGACCTCGGCCTGAAGCACATCCTGCCGCGAGGCGCTGCCCGCCGCATAGCGCGTTTCGGCCGTGGCAATGATTTGATCGAGCAGGACTTCGGTCTCGGCATGGACCGCGATTGCGCGTTCGATGAAGTACCACTCGGCATAGGCGGACTTGGCAGCGAGCGTCAGCATCAGCCGCTCCACGTCGACACGCCGGCGAGTCGCAAGGACGTCGCTTTCGGCCGCTGACTCGCGCGCGCGCAGCGTGCCCGGCCATGGCAGGCGCTGGCTCACGTCGATGTTGCTGTCGGACGATCGCGGCGCCGTCGCTAAGCTCAGCGTCGGATCGTCGAAGGCGCCGGCGACCTCGACGCGATAGGCTGCCGCCTCGGCCAGCGCGTCGATTGCCGCCAGGCGCGGACTTTCCGATATGACGGCGGCGACGAGCGCGTCGACGGTCAGCGATTGGCCGAAAGGCGATCGCCCGGCGTCGGTTTGTGCTGCCGCGACGCCCGGATAGGCCAGAATGGCGACGACTATCGCTGCGCCCAGTTTGAAGCGCCGCATGACCGGCTTCGCGCCATCGCCAGACGAATGGAATCGATCGGAGGAAACAATTGACACGGCCATACTCCACGGCAGAAGAAACAGACATGCGGAGTCGCCCGAGCGGTCGCTCGGTCCAAGGCCTGCGTCTAAACCCGTAAGCGCAGCGTGACGAGATAAATCGGAGGGGAGGTATCCGCGGCCCGATAATGCGGGCCGAGGCACGCCGGCGGAGCGCGCGGCGCAAAGTCCGGATAAGCGAGGGTGACGAAGGGCGAAGCTGCGGGCAGATCGTTCGGACCCCCGGGCAGCGGGCTGGCCGAGACGGGCTGGCACGTCAGATCGGCTGCCTGAGTATCGAGGTCGGAAGGCGGCGATTCATCGGCCATCGAGCCGTCCGGGCAACACGGCATCTCGGCCATCTGTGTGTCGACGCAAATGCACGCCGCGACGGGGCCTACAACCAGTAGCCCGGTTGCCAGAAGGGCGATCGTGACTCGTGCCCTGCCTGCGTTCATTTCAGCGATATTACGCGTGAGGTTGCGTCAATCCAATGCTTTTTCGGCCAGTTTGAGAGTTCTGTCGGTCGGCAGGTCTCGCAGCATCGAACCTCGTTGAAGTCGAAGACGCTCCTTTAGCTCCGATCCGGTCGACGCCGACTCCGCCACAGCTGATACTGCCGCAAGGTCATCGCGCGGGCCGCAGGGAGCAGCACGGCTTCGTTAACGCTGCCAGTTAACAGTTAAACAACGAACCTTAACTGGCGCCGGCGTCGGCGCGAGATAACATGCTCTTCGCACCAGGAGGATGGATATGCGCCCGTTCAGCCAGCTGCAATGGCTTCCGCGATGCGTCTTGACTGCGAACGGCCGGCTCGGGCAGTGGCCGCCCTGGGCCGACACTCTCGATCGTGCGACGATCAAGGCGTTGGCCGTATTCATTTGGAACTGCGCTTCGCCGTACTGAGCCGCCGACTTCAGACAATCGAATCTTGGAATCGTAGCAGCCGTTCATGCAACTCCGCATAAAGCACTGGCTCGTCGTCACGCATCGCTGGCTCGGCGTTACGATGTGCCTGCTGTTCGCGCTCTGGTTCGCGACGGGCATCATCATGATGTACGTCGAGTACCCAGAGCTGACCGAGGACGAACGTCTCGCGCAGCGCCCTGCTTTGGTCCTGACGGACGTCGACGTGACCCCGGCAGAGGCCGTTGCCGGCGGCGGATTGACCGGACCCGTCGCGGGCCTGACGCTCTCGATGCTCGGCGATCGCCCCGCTTATGAGATGAGCGATGCAGTCGGCTCCACGGCCGTCGTCTTCGCCGACGATGGGCAGCGTTTCGCCGGCACCGATGAGGGCATAGCGCTCGGTACGGTGCGTGCATCCGGCTTTCTCACATCGCCCGCTGTGCCGACCTACGACGGTGTCGCCGAAATGGACCAATGGACGGTCTCGGAGGTTCTGAATCCGCACCGGCCGCTGCATCGCGTCCAACTTCAGGACGCCGCGGGCACTGTGCTATATGTCTCTGACAACACGGGACAGATCGTTCGCGATACCGACCGCAGCGAACGTGCCTGGAACTGGCTCGGATCGACGATTCACTGGATCTACCCCTATCAGCTTCGCCGTCACCGCAGCCTATGGGTCGACGTCGTCGTCTATATCTCCATCGTCGGCATCATCTCGGTCGTGACCGGCGCCATCCTGGGTTTCATGCGCTTGCGTGTACGGCCGCGCTATCCGACAGGCTCCATTTCGCCTTTCCGCGGCATGCTGAAATGGCACCATTTGCTCGGCCTGGTATCCCTGATCTTCGTCAGCACCTTCATCTTCAGCGGATTGATGTCGATGACTCCGTGGGGCATCTTCGATCCGGACGCGCCGCTCGAGCCGCAGCTCGCGCGGTATACTGGCGGCGAGCTGCGCGGACTCGATGCCGCGACTGTGCCAGAAGACCTGACTGATGTTTCGGGCGTCAAGGAATTCGAGTGGCGGCAAATCGATGGCGTGACCCATCTCGTCGCCAAGCATGCGGCCGACCGGCGCTCACCGTTGGTTGCAGGACTCGCGCGCCAGGCAGCCGTCGACGCGTTGCGGGAGAGGGTCGAGCGGGCCGCGCCCAACTTTCTGCCCGATGCGCGGGTCGTTTCGACCGAGGTACTCGAGGAGTACGACGACTACTATTACACGCGCCATAATCGCTACCGGCCGCTGCCCGTATACCGGGTCCGGTTCGATGACCGCGAGTCGAGCTGGTATCATGTCGACCTGTTGTCGGGAGCCCTCATCACTCGCGAGACAGATGCCACACGCTTAGGCCGCTGGCTATTCAACGGCCTGCACAGCCTCGATTTCGTCTGGCTGACCCGTCTCGGAGCCGTCTGGGACCTTACCGTCATCGTACTGAGTATCGCGGGATTCGCCTTCGCCGTGACCTCCGTTGTCATCGGCGTGAGGCGAGTCTTCTAATCCGTCTCGAGGGCCGAACCCGCACGCTGCCTGGACTGCAGGGCTGGCGTTAACGTCGGTTAACGTTAATTAACCGTTTAATAGCCGTCATTTACGTACCGGCGCGGCGCGCTGACGCCTAGTATCCGCGAACTGCCCGCCCACCCGGACCAGGGAGGATACCGTTTGTCTACTCGGAGAAACCCCGTGAAAAAGAAAGCTCTCGTCCTCGCCATCGCCACCACTTGCAGCACCACGGCCCCTGCCGTGCTCGCGCAGCAGACCGCAAGCGAACGGCCGACCGAGGTGGTCGTGGTTTACGGCACGCAGGGCACCGGAGCGGCGGAGACGGGCAGCCGGCTGGGGCTGACCCTTCTCGAAACGCCCGCCACCGTCGACGTCATCGACGGCAACGCGATTCGCGCCCGCGTCGATACGAGCGTCATCGAGGCTGTAACGCGCAGCGCCGGCTTCACCAACGAGTCCGATCCAGGTAACGGCCATTCGAGCATCGCCGCGCGGGGCTTTCGCGGCCAGGGCACGGTCACGAAACTCTACGATGGTACCAACTACTTTACGGCGGCTGGAACGATCACGTTTCCGTTTGACACTTGGAGCACCGAGCGCATTGAGGTGCTCAAGGGGCCTTCTTCAGTGCTCTACGGAGAGGGCGGCATCGGGGGCGCAATCAACGTGATCCCGCGCCGTCCGCAGTTCGAGCGCAGCACCGATGTCCGGCTGCTGATGGGCGAAGACGATACGAGCTTCGTCGGCATCGACACGACCGGACCGATCTCCGATTCGCTGGCTTATCGCCTGGATTACAGCAGGGGCCAGTCGGACAACTGGATCAGAAACAGCGAAAGCGACGCCGAGATGTTCTCGTTCGCGTTGCGATGGGACGTGAGTCCCGATGTCGCGATCAGCGCTCGTTACGACTACGGCGATCAGGAGCCGATGAAGTACTTCGGCTCACCCCTTATAAACTTCGGCTTTCTCGACCTGCTCACAGAGCAGAACTTCAACGTCGCGGACGCAGAGATCCGCTATCAGGACGATTCGATACGGTTGCGCGCCGACTGGCGAGTCTCCGATACGCTCGACCTGCAAACGGAAGTGTTCCGGCTGTCGACGGATCGCTTCTGGAAGAACACCGAATACTACAGCTACGACGCCGTGAACCAGACCGTCGATCGGTTCGATCCGCTCGTCATCGGCCACGACATGGATCATAATGGTATCCGGGCTAGCCTCGGCATCGAGCCGATGGATCGGCGGATCAGGGCTTCGATCGGCATCGAGGCCAACGACATTTCGTTCCTGCGCCCGACCAACTTCGGCCCGGCCAATCCGGACCCGATCGATTTCGGCAACGATTTCGACACGGTCAGCGCCATCAACTTCCAGCCGGGCACCCTTCTCGACCTCACCGACGCGCCCGTGCTGCTCGACAACATGTCGGACGTATCCCAGATCGCGCTGTTCGGTGAGGCCCAGCTCTATCTGAGCGACAGGCTATCGCTCGTCGGTGCGCTGCGATACGATGACTACCAGACGGGCTATGTGCGCCTCGGCGAGGTGCCGATCGATCAGCAGGTCGATGTCGTCACCGGACGCGTCGGCACCGTATTCAATGTCAACGACCAGACGGTTTTCTACGCGCAATACGGCACCGGCGCGACGCACCCGAGTAGCTCCGTGGTTACTGCGTCATCGGCAAATCGGGAAGCCGACATGATCGAGAGCGAGCTGGTCGAGGTCGGCTTGAAGCATCAGGTCGGCGGGACGGGCCTGCAATGGACCGTTGCCCTGTTCGACATCACCAGGAACAATCTGGTGGAGGACGATCCGAACTCGTCCGACCCGAACGACCTGATCGTGATACCGGAGCAGACCTCGCAGGGCATTGAGATCGGCTACAACTATGCAGTCACTCCGAGCTTCCAGATCTACGGCAGCGTCGCGGCGCTGAATGCCGAGACCAACACCGGCGCCACGCCGAACTACGTACCCGAGGAGACCGCCAATCTCGGCTTTGCCTGGAACTCGGACGGCGGCTTTCGCGTCATCGCCGACGTGCGCTATGTCGGTGACCGCTTCGAGGCCACCTGGCCCATTCCCTCATATACGGTCGTGGACGCGTCCGTGCATTGGCCGCTGGAAAACAATATCGGTCTGACGCTCAAGGCCGAAAACCTGTTCGATGAGGAGTACGCTACGACGGCTTACTACGAGGACACCTGGCTCCTCGGCCGGTTCCGCACGCTGAGTCTGGTGGCCGACTTCCGGTTCTAAGCCTGATCGCGGACCGCTTACAGCACCACCAGGTCACGTTCCAAGAGGCGCACACGCCTAGCCTGAGGACATCTATCGTCGATGCCTTCGGGCAACCCACGTGGTGCGGGCGAGTAGGAGTTGGCTCACGCTGAAGAGGCGAGCGGAGCCGACCAGCGTTGATTGCTCATGCTGGCACTCTTGTCTAGCCTGTCAAGTCGTTGCCGCTGACACGAGAAAGAGGTGTAATTAAAATAACGATATGTAATAGTCATTACAGACTTGCGAGAATCCATGCCCAAGTGGCTCCTTCTGGCCGCGACCCTGCGCGGTGCTGACGCCGCAACCGCGCGTGTCCAGCTGTGGCGGACGCTGAAGGAACTCGGTGCCGCGAGCCTCCGGGATGGTGTGACGCTTTTGCCGGCGTCGGGCGCGAATCATGAGCGCCTCATTGCGCTTGTGGCATCGACTGAATCCGATGGAGGGGCCGCATGGCTCCTCGAGATCCCCGCGCAGGCTCGCCAGACCGAGCCCCGGCTGGAAGCGCTGTTCGATCGCGGTGAAATGTACGACGAGCTAAACGCCGCATTCGCGAAACTGCGAACCGACGTGCCGAAGCTGAACGAAGCCGCGGCGCGTCGGCGGTTGCGACAGATCGAGCGAAACCTCGAAGCGATCGTCGCGATCGATTTCTTCCCCGGCGAAGGTCAGAAGCGCGCGTGTGAGAGACTCGACAAGCTTGCAGCGTTGGTGAATCTACGGTTCTCGCCCGAGGAGCCCGTCGCTTCCGATGGTGCGGTTGCGCTGCGGGACCGAAAGGCGTTTAGACGCCAACGATGGGCCACGCGGCGACGTCTGTGGGTAGACCGCGTGGCGAGCGCATGGTTGATTCTCCGCTTCATCGATTCGGAGGCCACGTTCCTGTGGCTGGAGAAGCCGTCGGACTGTCCTTCAGAGGCGCATGGATTCGACTTTGACGGCGCCGCATTCACGCACGTCGGCGACCTCGTCACTTTCGAGGTGCTGCTCACGAGCTTCGGCCTGAGCGACGATGAAGGACTGGCGCGCATCGGAGCACTCGTTCATCACCTCGATGTCGGGGGAGAGGCTGTCGCAGAGGCCGCCGGCTTCGAAGCTGTCCTGTCCGGCCTACGCGAAGGCACATCCGACGACGACGCACTGCTTACCGGCATCACGCCCGTGCTCGATGCGCTCTACGAGCACTTCTCGAGGACCGCAGGATGAGCGCCACGGCCTTTATTCCCGCGCCGCTCACGTTTAGGCGCGCGATGCTGTACTGGCTCAAGCTCGGCTTCATCAGCTTTGGCGGCCCGGCAGGGCAGATTTCGCTCATGCATGCCGAGCTTGTCGAGCGGCGCCGATGGATCAGCGAGGCGCGGTTCATGCATGCGCTCAACTACACGATGGTGCTGCCCGGACCGGAGGCGCAGCAGCTCGCGACCTACATCGGGTGGCTCATGCACGGCACGGTCGGCGGCATCGTGGCTGGTGCGTTGTTCGTGCTGCCGTCGCTTGCGATCCTTTGCGTGTTGAGCGCCGTCTATCTGAGTTATGGGGACGTGCCAGCCATTGCGGGCGTCCTCTATGGCATCAAGCCGGCCGTTACGGCAATCGTCGCGTTCGCCGCCTACCGTATAGGCTCGCGCGCATTACGCAATGGCGCCTTGTGGATCGTGGCTGCTGCGGCATTTCTTGCGATCACAGTCGTCGATCTGCCTTTCCCGCTCATTGTCTTGGTAGCGGCGTGCATCGGCTTCGTCGGCGGGCGGCTTGCGCCGCAGAAGTTCCGAATCGGCGACCATGCGGTACACTACACCAGTCGGCCGGGATCGGCACTGATCGACGACCGCACGCCAGCGCCGCCTCACGCGCGTTTCAGTCGGCGAAGCGCATTCACCTATGGACTGATCGGACTGGCGCTCTGGGCAGCCGTCGAGGGCATTCTCGGTGCGACGTTCGGTGTGCAAGGTACCTTGACGCAAATGGCGTGGTTCTTCACGAAGGCCGCCCTGGTCACGTTCGGTGGCGCCTATGCGGTATTGCCGTATGTCTATCAAGGCGCCGTGGAAACTCATGACTGGTTGACGGCCGAGCAGATGATCGACGGTCTCGCGCTCGGCGAGACGACGCCGGGACCGCTGATCATGGTCGTGGCGTTCGTCGGTTTTGTCGGCGCCTGGGCGGAACAGATCTTCGGGAGCGACAGCCTACTGGCCGCTGGCGTCGCGGGTGCGGCCGTCGCGACGTTTTTCACGTTTCTGCCGTCCTTTCTATTCATCCTGATCGGCGGGCCCGCCGTCGAGGCGAGCCGTGAGGACATCAAGCTCACGGCGCCGTTGACTGGAATCACGGCTGCCGTCGTCGGCGTTATCCTGAGTTTGGCTGTCTTTTTTGGTTGGCACGTGTTCTGGCCGGAGGCGACTGTCGAAGCGCCCCTGGCGGGCCGTTTCGAATGGTTCTCGGTGCTGCTCGCGAGCGCTGCGTTGCTTGCGTTGTGGTGTTTCCGCGCCGGCGTCGTCACCGTAATCGTTGCGTGCGGCGTCGCCGGGCTTCTTTACTCACTGTATTCTTGAGGGGTCGGAGTGATGACATATCCATCAAGATCTCGTTGGAGGGCGGCACGCGTCGGCGCAGTTCTGCTGCTCATGTCTGGTCCATCGGCCGCAGAGGTGATCGATTTCGACTCGGCGGAGCTTCAGTCCGTTCCGGCCGGGTGGATCACCGCGATGACAAACAGGGGTGATCCCCCGCGCTGGCAAATCGAGCACGACGACGCGTCCCTAGGCGGAGGGCGCGTGCTCGCGCAGCTTTCTTCGGACCGGACGTCGCAACGATTCCCGCTCGCGATTCTCGCCGCGAGCAATGTCGTTGATGGCGAGGTTCGCACACGGTTCAAGCCCGTAGCGGGGCGCGTCGACCAGGCAGCCGGTCTCGTCTGGCGCTACATCGACGAGAATAACTACTACGTCGTGCGCGCAAACGCTCTCGAGGACAATGTCGTGCTCTACAAAGTCGAGAACGGCGAGCGCTCCGCACTCGACCCCGTGGGACGGGAAGGGGATTACGGTGTGGATCATCCTGTTCAGCAGGGCGTCTGGAGCACGCTGGGTGTGACGTTCCAAGGGTCCCGGTTCACGGTCTACTTCAACGGTGAGGAGCTGTTCCAGGCGGAAGATGCCGCATTCGGGCAGGCCGGCCAGGTCGGCCTTTGGACGAAGGCCGACAGCGTGACGCATTTCGACGATTTTGAGCTGCTAACTCTTCGGTAGCGATGGTCCAAAAACGACAGAGGAGAATCTGATGTTCCGTTTCACCACCCTTTTTGCACTCGTCACGCTCGCTGTGAGCGTGAGCGCCCACGCGCAGCCCGAGCGCGGCCCGCGGACGCAGCCCGGCACGGCCATGGGAATCTATGCGCCGAGCCAGCACGAGCTCTATGACGGCCGCTTCGTCATCCGCGGCACGCGCATCTATCAGGCCGGGACGCTCGACGATGAATCGCCGTGGGATCACATGGGCGACGATGCGACGAACCTGCGCGCCGTGCACGGGGAAGTCGAGTTCGACTTGAATGAAATCGAGAACACGGGCACGTTCCGTGCCGAGCTGCAATTGCCTGAGGGCCTGTACGTGATCGAGCTCGATCGGTTCAACGAGTTCTCACCGTGCCAGGACGGTGGCATCGCCGCGTACCTGTTCGAGCACGGCAATTCCGGCTGCGGCGACATGAACTGGCCAAAGAGCATTCTTTGGGTCGCAGGCTGGGGCTACGGTCATGCGACGCTCAACGGCGACCCGCTCTACGACGACTATGAGATTCATTTCATGGTCACGCAAGGAATGCGCGACCGCGAAACGCTTGAGGTGATGCTCGAGCCGAGCTCCGGGGAGGCTGGCGCCATCAATCCGGCAAGCCAGCAGCTCGACTTTTATATTCGAAGCCCCGAGCGCAACGATGCGAATCACCCGAATCGGGAAGTGTTCGATCACTTCTTTGCGATGGAGGTCACGTGGCGGTGAGGGTTTCCGGGGACGCCGATGGCGCCATACGCTAGAGCTAGACGAA
>DATKCK010000082.1:0-27934 GCA_035513215.1 Gammaproteobacteria bacterium
TTGAACGAATTGACGATGACGCAGGAGCTGATCGCCAACATGCTCGGCGTGCGGCGTGAAGGCGTCACAGAGGCGGCAGGGCGGCTGCAGGATGCCGGAATCATCGCCTACAAGCGGGGCAAGATTACCGTGCTCGACAGGTCGGCACTGGAACGGCGCGTGTGTGAGTGCTATCTGGTCGTAAAGCAGGAGTTCGAGCGACTGCTGCCCGATAGCCCGACGCTGATGTCGCGATAGGCATTGCGTCGGCGACGCTCTGCGGGCGCGTCGGCGAGCCGGTGCTGTCAGGCTTCCTTCGAGAGGATGCGTTCGTAGATGTCCCTTCCGGCCCGGTAGCAGCCGCAAGAGGCGGCCTCGAGGCCCGCGCGGTCGATGATCGTGATATCGCCGCGGTTGTACCTGAGCAACTTTCGCGCCTGCAGCAGGCCCGCAGCCTTCGTGACTCCCACACGGCGGACGCCAAGCATTTGCGCGAGTAGCTCATGCGTGATGCGCAGCTCGTTCGAGCTCGTACGGTCGTGAGTCATCAGCAGCCATCGGGCGAGCCGCGCATCCAGCAAGTGGCGGCTCAGACACGCGGCGGCCTGGGACAATTGGGCCATGAGCACGTAGATATATCGATGCGTCATTCGTCGCAAAGCCGGGCTTGCGCTGAGCTCGCTGCGGAACTTCGGGACGCCGATCCGCAACGACCGGCCGGCGCCCTGAACCAAAGCGTCCAGCGCAGCGGTATTGACCCCAAGCGCCACGCCGACGCCGAGCATGCCCTCGTAGCCGACCAGACCCACTTCCAGGCTCATGCGGCCGTCCACCGGAGTCAGCTTGGAAATGAAGCCGTCCACGGGAAAGTAGACATGTCGAATGCGATCGCCGCGCGCGCAAAGCACGTCGCCGAAGGCGAGATCGACGTTATCGCAGCTCGCCAGCAGGCGTTTCCTTGATGCGTGCGGCAGATCGGCGATGAGGCGATTTGCCTGGTGCGCCCGGTTCATACATGCATTGTCCACATCGCGGCGAGCCCGTCTGTGCCTAAGCGAACACAGGGCGTTTTGGACGTGATTGGCCGCCGACGACCAGGCGCCGTTCAAAGGGGCCGCGCTCCCCGCGAGGTCTAGCGAGAGAGAGCTGACCCCGATTTAGCGGTGATGCTCGTCCGAGTCGTGGTGTTTCGGTTTGGGCAGGCCTTCGTTGCCGCGCAACCAGATCAACGCACCGTAGACCAACAGCAGCACGGCCACGGTGGCGAGCGGCAACGGCGGTAGCCAGAGGGGAATGTCTTCCATACCAGTCACATAAGGTCTAACGAAATAGGACAAAAGCCACGCCAGCAGCACGCCGATCAGGATGCCGAAAGCGAGGCCGATATCCCGTTTCCAGATACCGGCCCAGATCAGGCAGCAGACGGCGACACCGGCGAGCCACCACAACATGATCAGTGATGCTCCAGCCCTACGGGCTCGGGCGGCGCGGTGAACGAGTCGACGCGCGTCGCCTCCGTGTAATCGCCTTCATAGACCATGAAGCCGATCAGGAATAGCAGGAGCACGGGCGGCCCGAGGATGGCCCAGATCAGCGCGACGCGCTCCCAGGCCATGTGCATGAAGATCGCGATGATGAAGCCGGCCTTGAGGACCATCAAGAGCAGAATGAGTCCCCAGCGGACGAGCCCTTCCGGAAGGAAATCGGTCCCGTAAGAGAAAGCGCTGAACAGAAACAGCAGGCCCCAGATCCAGAAGTAGATCGAAAGCGGGTGTTGTTGTCCTTCGGTTGCCATGAGCCTTGAGCCTCACCAGAGATAGAAGAAAGCGAAGATGAATACCCAGACGAGATCGACGAAGTGCCAGTACAGTCCCACGATCTCGACGATCTCGTAATTGCCCTTGCGCTCCGGTTTCTCGTAATAGCCCGTGATGACGCGGCGCGCCACGATGAAGAGGTAAATGACGCCGGCCGAGACGTGCAGCCCGTGAAAGCCCGTGATCATGAAGAACGCGGCGCCGAACTGCTCGGCGCCGAAGGGGTTTTCCCAGGGCCTGACGCCTTCCTCGATGAGCTTGGTCCACTCGAAGGCCTGCATGCCGACGAAGATGGCGCCGAAGGCCGCCGTGATCAGCATCAGCGATGCTGCCCGAGCCCGGTCGCCGCGATAGCCGTAGTTGACGGCCATCGCCATCGTGCCGCTCGAGGTGATCAGCACGAAGGTCATGATCGCGATCAGGATCAGCGGCATGTCGATGCCGAAGATCGTCAGCGCAAAGACTTCGCTTGCGTTCGGCCAGGCGGCCGCCGTCGAGATGCGGTCGTGACCGTAACCGACGAGAAAGGACGTGAAGATGAACGTGTCGCTGAGCAGGAAGATCCACATCATGGCCTTGCCCCACGGCACTTGGAACGTCTGCTTGTCGGCCGACCAGTCGGTGACTATCGAATCCCAGTGTTTCTTGTCGGCGGCGGCCGTGCCTTGTTGTGCCATGGGTCGGAACTTCCTCGAATCTCAGGTAGACAACAGCATTGCGAACACGATGAGCCAGATCAGCAGCAAGTAGTGCCAGTAGGTCGCGCAGAGCGCAACGCTTTGCCTCAGGGCTGCCACTTCGTGAAGCTCGGCCTTTTCGAGACCGCGGCGAATCCTCGATGCCGCGCGACTCCAGGCGACGAGTCCGCCGACGAGATGCAGGCCGTGCACGGCCGTCAGCAGGACGAAAAACGCAAACGCCGGGCTCGATACGCCATAGTTGCCCGTCGCGTAGAGCTCGCGCCAGGCGAAGATCTGGCCGACGAGAAAGGCCATCGTCAGAAGGCCCGCGGCGTTGAAGTAGCGCCGCATCCCGGCGCGGCCGCGGCCCGAAGAGCCGAAGCCGTGGGCGAGCTGTATCGCAATGCTGGCGAGGATCAGCAGGATTGTGTTGACCCAGAGAATGGCCGGCTCGTCGAGCGCGACCCAGCCGTGCATGTGCCCGGCCGCGATGCCGCCGTGGGTCGTGTCCATGCGCATGAAATAGGCGCCGATGAATACGGCGAAGACGCTCGTCACGACGCCGAGAAACGCCCAGAGCCCGACCTTGGGCGCCGATGAGGTCAGCCCGTCCTGGCTCCCTTCGAGGATGCCGTGCTGGGTCCAGGGCTTCTCCTGGAGCCGCCGGATCAGCAGGAAGGCGACGACCATGGCGAAGCACATAGCGAAGAAAAGCAGCGTGAACATGGTTGCGCCCCTAAGCCCCTACGCTGGCCTCGCCGGGCTTGATCGGATGATTCTGTGGGATGTAATCCCCATCGTCGCCGGGCACGCTGTAATCGTAGGCCCAGCGATGCACCTCGGGAAGCTCCGGCCCCCAGTTGCCGTGCTTCGGCGGCGTGTCGGGCGTCTGCCACTCGAGCGTCGTCGCGCGCCAGGGATTCGGGCCCGAGTCCTTGCCCTTCCACATACTGTAGAAAATGTTGATGAAGAAGATGACCTGTGCCACCGCGACGAAAATCGCGGCAATCGTGATGCCCTCATTGGCGATGGCGGCGCTTTCCGGAATGAAGTCCGTGTCGCCGTAGGCATAGTAACGGCGCGGCATGCCGAGAATGCCGACGTAATGCATCGGCAGGTAGATCGCGTAGGTGCCGAGGAACGTCATCCAGAAGTGGATCGTGCCGAGCGTCTTGTTCGGCATCTTGCCCGTCATCTTCGGGAACCAGTGATAGATCGCGCCGAACAGCACCATGATCGGCGATACGCCCATGACCATGTGGAAATGACCGACCACGAAATAGGTATCCGACAGCGGCAGGTCGACCGTCACGTTGCCGAGAAAGAGGCCGGTCAAACCGCCGTGGACGAACGTGAAGATGAAGCCCGTGGCCCACAGCATCGGCAGGTTGAAATGCAGGTCGCCGCGCCAGAGCGTCAGTACCCAGTTGTAGACTTTGATCGCCGTTGGCACGGCGATGATCAGTGTCGTCGTCGCGAAGAAGAACCCGAAATACGGGTTCATGCCGCTGACATACATATGGTGCGCCCAGACGACGAATGACAGCGCGCCGATTGCGATGATGGCCCAGACCATCATGCGATAGCCGAAGATGTTCTTGCGCGCGTGCGTGCTCAGAAGATCCGATACGAGGCCGAAGGCCGGCAGGGCGACGATATAGACCTCGGGGTGCCCGAAGAACCAGAAAAGATGCTGGAACAGAATCGGGCTGCCTCCCTGCGTGTCGAGCGCCTCGCCCATCGACAGCAGCGACGGCATGAAGAAGCTTGTGTCGATCGCGCGGTCGAGCAGCATCATGATGGCGGCCACGAGCAGCGCCGGAAACGCGAGCAGGCCGAGAATCGTCGCGACGAAGATGCCCCAGACCGACAGCGGCAGGCGCATCAGCGTCATGCCGCGGCAGCGCGCCTGGAGCACGGTCGTGACGTAGTTCAAGCCCCCCATCGTGAACGCGACGATGAAGACCGCGAGCGACAGCAGCATGAGAACGATGCCCCAGTCGACCCCTGGCGTTCCCTGGAGAATCGCCTGCGGCGGATAGAGCGTCCAGCCGGCTCCCGTAGGGCCGCCGGGCACGAAGAAGCTGATGCACAGAATGATGCAGGCGACCAGGAATACCCAGAAGCTCAGCATGTTCATGTACGGGAACACCATGTCCCTGGCACCGCACATGAGCGGAATCAGATAGTTGCCGAAGCCACCGAGAAAGAGAGCGGTCAGGAGATAGATGACCATGATCATGCCGTGCATGGTCACGTACTGGTAGTACTCGTACGGCGTGATGTTGAAGGTGTCGGGAAAGCCGATCTGAAGCCGCATCAAGAGCGACAGGGCAAGCGCGATGACGCCCATCGCGATTGCGGTCCCGCCGTACTGGATCGCGATGACCTTGTGGTCCTGGCTCCAGACGTATTTGGTGATGAACGTATCCGGGTCGTGCAGATGCTGCTCGTGGTCCCGGTCGGCGATTGCAACGTATGCCATTCTCGAACTTCCTCCCGAATTCCTGAGATCGTCTACGGCAGCGTATTGATGTACGCGATGACGTCGCTGATTGCGGCTTCGTCTTTGAGCAGCACGGCCATCAGGTTCATCTGGTCGCCGTAGATGTCGTCGGGATGCCCGCCGCGGCGCGCAGCCGGATCGGGTTCCTTGAATTTCATCAGCTGGCGGTGCAGAGACCAGTCGCTCATGCCGGCGAGCCTGGGCGCATTGGCGTTCCAGCTGCCCTGACCTTCGTCGCCGTGACAGAGCGCGCAGGTCTGATACAGCCCGCGGCCGCGGTCGACATCGCCGACGATCGTCGTCTCGGCCGGCTCGTCGGGGAACGTCCCGATATAGGCGATGACGTCCTCGATGACGCCCGGAGTCGTCATGACGGCGGCCATCGCCGCCATCTGCACGGCGATGTTGTCTTCCGTGCCGCGCCGCCCGCTCTGGTAATTCGCGATCTGGCGGCGAATGTACCAGGGCTCCTGGCCGGCCAGCTTCGGGGCGTTCATCGCCTGGTTTCCCTGGCCCTCGGCGCCGTGACAGGCGAGGCAGACGGCATAGGTCGTCGCGCCGCGCGTGGGGTTGCCGACGGGCCTATCCTGAGTCTCGGCAAAGGTCGGCTGCGCGTCGAGCCAGGTTTCGAAAGCATCCCGGGATTGGACGACGACCTTACTGCGCATGGCGAAATGCCCGATCCCGCAGAGCTCCTCGCAAAGCACCTCGTAGGTTCCCTCGACCGTCGGCCTGAACCATTGATATGTGACCATCCCGGGCACGAGATCCATCTTCACGCGGAACTGCGGGACGGTGAAGTTGTGCAGCACGTCGCTCGAGCGCAGCAGCATATGCGTATCCTGATCGAGCGGCAGATGCACGATCGGCTGCGTGACGACGATGTCGTCTTCACCGGCAGGGTCCGAGGGATCGACGCCGAGGGGATTGTCGACCGTCATCTGACGGACATCGGTGTTGCCGAACTGCCCGTCCTCGCCCGGGAAGCGATAGCTCCAGTGCCACTGCTTGCCCACGGCTTCGACCTGCATCGCGCCCTCGGGCACGCGCACGAAGTCACCCCAGGCGATGAGCCCGGGCGCGAGCATCGCGGCGACGCCGATGGATGTGAAGATGGTCAGCCCGATTTCGAGCTTGTGGCTCTCGGGCTCGTAGTGGGCCTTGTGTCCGGGCCGGTGGCGGAACTTGACGACGCAGTAGGCCGTGAACAGGTTGACGGCGACGAAGACGAATCCGCAGACCCAGAACGTGATATCGACCGTCAGGTCGATCAGATCCCAGTTCGAGGCGATCTCGGTGAAGTACCAGGGGCTCAGAAAGTGATAGACCAGCGAGCCGACGACCAGCACAACAAGCACGACGGCCAAAGCTACAGCCATAAAACCTTTCCCCAGATTCCCGAAACCTTCCCCAGATTCCCGACGGTCGACCCCGCGACCGCCGTCTCGTTAGCGCGTTATTTTATTCGACGATCAGTTTGCCCTTCATCAGGACATAGTGCGCCGGGAAGCTGCAGAAATAGGTGTAGTCTGCACCCGGCTCGAGCTCCGACGGATCGAAGCTGATCGAAGTTTCCTCGCCGCCGCCGATCAGAGCCGTAGCGGCTAGCACTCTCTGATCTCCCGGAGGCACGTATTCGTTGTCCGCGCCCGCGGCCTGTCCTGCCTGCGCCACGGCCTGGTAGTCGGGCGTCGTGGTCAGTACCCAGTTGTGGCCCATGATGTTCTCGGCCAGCGTGCCGACGTGCTTTAGCGTCAGCGTGAACGACTCGCAGCTCGAGCTGACCCTGATCTCGCTCAGGTTGAACTGGAGCGCGTCGTTGCCCTCGATCGTAGCGGCGCAGTCCTGCGACCAGGCGGGGCCAGCGACAGCGAAGCTCGCAATCAGAGCCGTACCCAAGATCCATCTCATAGCGTCATGTCCTTTTTAATACGGCGACTGCACCGCTCTCAGCCTGTGAATGTTAGCAAATCGGGGCCTTCCGGGTAATCCGAAATCGCCGCGGCGCTCAGGCCCGGGTCGATAGATAGGCCTGCTCGGAGACCCGCTGCCAGGTCGCCGATTCCTCGAGAAACGTGCGATAGGAGGTCCAGACGCGCTCGACCCGCGCGTCGGAAGCGGCCAGGCCCTCGATGAACTCGAAGGTCAGACGCTTGAGGTTCTCGAGCACGGGCTCCGGGAAATTCAGGATCTCGACATTCGGGTTCTCCTCGAGCTGCCGCAGGGCGGCGGCGTTGCGGGCCATGTATTCCGAGGTCATATCCATGTTGGTCGCCTGACAGGCGACCTCGACCATCGCCTTGAGATCGTCGGGCAGCGAGTCCCAGGCCGCCCGGTTGATGATGCATTCGAGCGTCGGGCCAGGCTCCTGCCAGCCCGGGTAGTAGTAGTAGCGCGCGACCTGATGCAGACCCATCGCGAGATCGTTGTAGGGTCCGACCCATTCCGTCGCGTCGATGCTGCCCGTCTGGAGCGCCGTGAAGATCTCGGACCCGGCGAGCGTCACCGGCGTGCCGCCGGCGAGCTTCAGCACCTCGCCGCCGACGCCGGGGATGCGCATCTTCAGGCCCTGAAGGTCGGCAATCGAGTCGATCCGCTTGTTGAACCAGCCGCCCATCTGTACGCCTGTGTTGCCGGCCGGGAACGGCATCAGATTGAACGGCTCGTAGATCTCGCGCCAGAGCTCGAGCCCGCCACCGTAGTACAGCCAGCCGTTCATCTCGTGGGCGTTCATCCCGAACGGGATCGAGCAGAAGAACTGCGCCGCCTCGCTCTGGCCCCGCCAGTAGTAGGCCGCGCCGTGGCCGATCTCGGCCGTGCCGCGCGAGACGGCGTCGAAGACCTCGAGCGCCGGGATCAGCTCGTTCGCGGCATAGACCTGGATCCGGATCCGGCCCGCGCTCATCGCCTCGATGTAGCGCACGAGCGTATTGACGCCAGTGCCGAGCCCCGGGAAATTCGGCGGCCAGGTCGTCACGAGCTTCCATTCGAAGGTTTCGGTCGAGGCGGAGGCCGAGCCTGTCCGGGCCGCGGGCTGGCAGGCGCTGACGGCGGCGGCACCGGTCAGGCCGCCTATGAAATGGCGTCGTTTCATGGTCCGAATAGACTCCGAAGGATTCTTGCCCTACTAATAGCAGATCGGGCCCGTCACGCACAGGCGCGTTCCGGGCAATACGGGAAGCGGGACCGGCGGTAACCGGGACGGCCGTGATCGGGCCGAGGTCCCAGATTTCTGTCATTGAGGATCGGTCCAATGCGACGCTCCGAACCTGGATGATCGACTCGTGGAATAGTAAAGCTATTTTGTCTGCAAAATTCGTAGAAGGGTGGGAAATCGATCCTATATATCTCTATAACATATTAGAGAGTGGTTCGTGTAGACCCCCACTTTTGGATGAATCGGCGCCATGATCGCGCTGCTCCAGCGCGTCGCCGAGGCCAGCGTCAGCGTGGACGGTGAGCGGATCGCCGCCATCGGCCGCGGCATGCTCGCGCTCGTGGCCGTCGAGCGTGGGGACGGTGAGGCCGAGGCCGAGCGCATGGCCGAGCGCCTCACCCGATTCAGGCTGTTCGCCGACGGGCAGGGCCGCATGAATCTCGACCTGGCCGCGGCTAGAGCGGAGCTGCTGCTCGTGCCCCAGTTCACGCTTGCGGCCGATACCGACTCGGGCCACCGGCCGAGCTTCTCCGGTTCGGCGCCGCCGGGCGAGGCGCGCCGGCTCTTCGAGGCGCTGACGGACGCGGTCAGGAAACGCGGCCAGGCCGCGGCCACCGGACGTTTCGGCGCAACGATGCAGGTTGCGCTCGTCAACGACGGGCCCGTGACCTTTTCTTTGCGCGTGACGCCCCCACATAACTGAAATCGCCTTTCGCGTATCATTGATCGTCTTGGAGTTATCGGGAGAAGAGCAATGGGGTTCGGCGGAATCAGTCCCGTTCAGTTGCTGATCATCTTCGGCATCGTGATTCTCATTTTCGGCACGGCGAAGCTCAAGAATTTCGGCGGCGATATCGGCGGCGCGATCAAGGGATTCAAGAAGGCCATGAGCGACGACGACGACAAGTCCGCGGCCTCGAAGAAGCAGACGCCCCAGATCGAGTCCGGTGAGAAGCCTGACGCCGAGTTCTCGGAGCAGGCGGAAAAGGAAAAGCAGCACTAAGCGCCCTGGAACGCGACCTTGTCCGGCATCGGTCCCTCCGAGCTCATCGTTCTCGTCGTCATCGGCCTCTTGATTCTGGGTCCCGAGCGCTTGCCGCGGGTCGCATCCCAGATCGGCCGGTGGGTCGGGAAGGCGCGCCGCACGGCGAATCAACTGCGCTATCAGCTCGAGCGCGAGGTCGCACTCGCCGACATCGAGAAAGACAGCAAGAAGAAAGACAGCAACACGAAAGACAGCAAGAGTCGTCCCGACGACAGCATTGCGGGATCGCGGGATTCGCCTAATGCAGAGCGGGCCGGTGCGGCCGAGCATTCCGCTGCGAAGGCACCGGATGCTGCGAGGCAACCCGATTCCCCGGCGGAAGCGGCTGCCGCGACCGAAGCCGGCGCTGACGGCGCCGCGAAGGAGAGCGCCCGCCCCGCGCCCGAGGACGACAAGAAGCCGGGCTGATGGCGGACGTCGAGCAAAGCGACGACAAGCAAGAGGAGCTCGCCGAAGGCACGCTCGTCTCTCATCTCGTCGAGCTGCGTCAGCGTCTCATCCGCGCGTTCGTCGCGGTGTTTTTGATCTTCCTCTGCCTGCTGCCGTTTCAGGAGCAGATATTCAACCTGGTCTCGAGGCCGCTGCTCGACACGCTGCCAGAAGGGGCGAGCCCGATCGCGATCGGCGTCATATCGCCGTTCATGATGCCGTTGAAGACCGCGTTCTATGCGGCCCTGTTTCTCGCGATGCCGGTCGTGCTCCATCAGGCCTGGCGCTTCGTTGCGCCCGGCCTCTATCGACGCGAGAAGCGATTCGCGATTCCGCTCCTCGTCTCGAGCATCCTCCTGTTTTATGGCGGAATTGCGTTCGCCTACTTCGTCGTATTCCATCTGGTCTTCTCGTTCATCTTCTCCGTCGCGCCCGACGCGATCCAGCTCTCGCCCGATATCAACGAGTACCTGAGCTTCGTCCTCAGGATGTTTCTCGCGTTCGGGCTCGCCTTCGAGGTGCCGATCGCGACCTTCATGCTCGTCTGGAGCGGGCTCGCCTCGGTCAGGACGCTCGGCAAGATTCGGCCCTATGTGTTTCTCGGCGCCTTCGTCGCCGGCATGTTCCTGACACCGCCCGACATGTTCTCGCAGACCATGCTCGCGATACCGATCTATATCCTTTACGAAGCCGGCATCATTCTCGCGCGCATCCTGCTGCCCGAGAAGGTCGAGGCGGAGAAGGTCGAGGCGGAGAAGGAGGCGAACTCCGATGTCGAGTGAGCTACGCCCTTGAAATTGCCCCCGCCGTGCGCCAGCTAACCGTCCGCGCGATCGGGCTCGGCATCGTGCTTTCGGTCGTGCTCGCGAGCGCGAATGCCTATCTCGGCCTGAGGGTGGGAATGACGGTGTCCGCCTCGATCCCCGCCGCCGTGATCTCGATGGCGATCCTGAAGCTCTTTCGCGACTCGAACATTCTCGAGAACAACATCGTGCAGACGGCCGCCTCGGCCGGCGAGTCGCTCGCAGCCGGGGTCATCTTCACGTTCCCGGCGCTGATCATCCTCAATTACTGGAATACATTCGACTACATCTGGGTTTCGATCGTCGCGGGCCTCGGCGGGCTGCTCGGCGTTCTGTTCACGATTCCGCTGCGCCGCTCGCTGATCGTCGAGCAGCAGCTCGCCTATCCTGAGGGCACGGCCACGGCCGAGGTTCTGCGCGCCGGCGACGATCGCGGCGGCGCGAAGCTGATCGGGCTCGCGGCGCTGATCGGCGGCGTCACCAAGCTCTGCGAGACGGGTTTTCGCCTCTGGCCGTCGACGGCGCAGGCTGCCGGCTATGCCGGACAGAGCACGATCGCCTATGTCGGAACGAACCTCGCACCGGCGCTGATCGGCGTCGGTTACATCGTCGGTCTCAACGTCGCCGTGCTCGTCTTTCTCGGCGGCGCGATCTCGTGGTATGTCGCGATCCCGATCTATTCGACCTGGCTGCTCGACGGCGATCCGGTGCTGGCGGCGCAGTTCGCCGGGGGGCTGCCGGCGGCCGATCTCGCGGGCGCGATCTGGACCAGCAGGATCCGGTACCTCGGCGTCGGCGCGATGCTCGTCGGCGGCATCTGGGCATTGTTCTCGATGCGCGGCTCCCTGTTGAGCGGTCTCAGAAGCGGTCTCGCGCAGCGAACGGAGATCCTGAACCCGACCGAGCACGATACGCCGATGCGTTGGGTTCTGATCGGCGTCGCGCTGTTCGTCGTGCCGGTCGCGGCCCTGTACTACGCGATCGTCGGCTCCGTCGGCGCGGCGCTCGCGATGACCCTCATCATGGTCGTCGCCGGATTCCTGTTCTCCGCCGTCGCGGCCTATATGGCCGGCCTCGTCGGCTCGTCCCAGAATCCCGTGTCGGGCGTCACGATCGCGACGATCCTGTTCGCGTCGCTGCTCCTGCTGCTCATCATGGGTCGTGACGCGGGCGTCGGCCCCGCGGCCGCGATCATGGTCGGCGCCGTCGTCTGCTGCGCGGCCGCGATAGGCGGCGACAACATGCAGGACCTGAAGGCCGGCTACCTTGTGGGCGCGACGCCGTGGAAACAGCAGGTGATGCAGTGCGTCGGCGTCATCGCGGCCGTTTTCGTCATGGCGCCGATACTGAACCTTCTGTTGCAAGCCTACGGCTTCGGCGCCCCGACGGCCGATCAGCCCGATGCCCTGCCCGCGCCGCAGGCGACGCTGATGGCCTCCGTGGCCCAGGGGGTCTTCGGCGGTGGTCTGCCGTGGCGCATGGTCGCAAGCGGCGCCGGTATAGGCATCCTGATGATTCTGATCGACGAGACCTTGAGGATTCGCGGCAGCGCGTGGCGCGCTCCGGTGCTCGCCGTCGCGGTCGGGCTCTATCTGCCGCTCGAGCTGTCCGTGCCGATACTCGCCGGGGGCCTGATCGCGCATGCAGTCGCCCGTGCCCGAAAGGGCCGCGCGGCCTCGCGCGCCGGCGTCCTGTTTGCGGCCGGCCTCATTACCGGCGAGGCGCTGATCGGAATCGCCCTCGCCATGCCGATCGCGAGCAGCGGCAGCTCCGAGATCCTCGCCTTCGGTATCGACCTGACACCCTGGGCGGGTCTCGCCGTGATCGCCGCCATCGGTATGACGCTCTACCGCATCGCCGCGAGGCAATGACGCTCAGGATTCCGGTCAGTAAGCTGCCGAACACCGGCACGACGATCTTCACCGTCATGAGCCGGCTCGCCGAGCAGCACGGCGCCGTCAATCTGTCGCAGGGATTTCCCGATTTCGATCCGCCGCGGCGGCTGATCGAGCTCGTTAGCCGCCACCTTGCGGGTCACCGCAACCAGTACGCGCCGATGGCAGGAGTGATGGCGCTGCGCGAGACGATCGCGGCCGAGGTCGAGCGGCGATTCGGCGTCGCGCCGGATGTCGAGTCCGAGATCACGATCACGAGCGGTGCCACGGAGGCGATCTTTTGCGCGGTTCTGGCCCTCGCAGGGTCAGGAGAGGAAGTCATCGTCTTCGATCCGGCCTACGACTCCTATGCGCCGGCGATCACGCTCGCGGGCGCCGCCACCGTGCATCTGCCGCTCGCGCCGCCCGACTTCAGAATCGACTTCGATCGGCTCAAAGCGGCGCTCAACGAACGAACGCGCCTCGTCGTGATAAACACGCCGCATAACCCTTCGGGCACGCTGCTCGCGCGGGAAGAGCTGGCGGAGCTCGCCGCGACGCTCGCCCCCTGGGACTGCTATCTGCTGAGCGACGAAGTCTACGAGCACATCGTGTTCGATCCGGCCGGTCACGCGGGCATACTTGCCAATCCCGCGCTGAGGGACCGCGGCATCGCAATCTCGTCTTACGGCAAGACCTTTCATGCTACCGGCTGGAAGGTCGGCTATGCGATCGCGCCGGCGCCACTGACGTCGGAGCTCCGACGCGTGCATCAGTTCTGCACTTTCGCGACGACGACGCCGATCCAGCATGCGATCGCGGACTACCTGCTCGAGAACCCCGTGCACTATACGGCCCTGCCCGAGCTCTATCGCGAGAAGCGCGACGACTTTCTGTCCGCGATGACCGGTACGCCGTTTCGATTCACGCCCGCGGCCGGAACCTATTTTCAGCTCGCCGACTACGGCGCGATATCGGATCTCGACGACGTCGAATTCTCGCGCCGGCTGACGGTCGAGCACGGCGTCGCGACGATTCCGATTTCGGTGTTTTACGAGTCCCCGCCCGAGGCGCGGCTCGTTCGCTTCTGTTTCGCCAAGCAGGCGGCGACGCTGACCGAGGCCGCGCGCCGCCTCGCCGGTATCCGCCGGATCGAGGCATGACGGACGACAGGGCAGTCCGCAAGCCCCTGACCCCGGCAATGAAGCGTCTGATTCGCTCGGCCGGCGTCGCATCGGTTGCCGTCGCCGTTACGCTCGTGACGCTCAAGGCCTGGGCCTGGCTCACGACGGGCTCGATCGCCATGCTCGGATCGCTGGCCGATTCCGTGCTCGACCTGCTCGCGTCGATCATGATACTGGTGGCCGTGCGTTTTGCGCTCGAGCCCGCCGACCGCGAGCATCGCTTCGGGCACGGCAAGCTCGAGGCGGTCGCGGGACTCGTTCAGTCGCTCGTCATCGCAGGCTCCGCGGCCTACGTCTGTTTCGAGGCCGTCACGCGCCTGCTGGCTCCCGAGCCGATAGCCGCGCCCGCCGCCGGCGTTCTCGTCACGCTCGTCTCGCTTGCGCTGACGATCTCGCTCGTCGTCTACCAGCGGTTCGTCGTCGGCCGAACGGGCTCGATCGCGATCGGCGCCGATGCCGTTCATTACAAGGCCGACGTCCTGACGAACATCGCCGTGCTCGTCGCGATCGCGGCGAGCGCCTGGCTCGGCTGGCATCGCGCGGATCCCGTCCTCGGCCTGATCGTCGTCGTCATCATCGTCACGAGTGTCAGGACCATCGTGCTCCAGGCGTTTGACGTGCTGCTCGACCGCGAGCTGCCGGGCGAGCAGAGGCGGGAGATCCTCGAGCTCGCAAGACGCCATCCCGAGGTGCTCGGCGTTCACGATCTTCGGACGCGAACGTCGGGAACGCACGAGTTCATCCAGCTTCATCTCGAGCTCGAGCCGAGGCTGCCGCTGGCTCGAGTGCACGAAATCTCGGTTGGGGTCGAGCGGGTACTAATGGCGCGCTTTCCGCGCGCGGAGGTCATTATTCACGCCGACCCCTACGGCATAGACGAGCCGCAGGACGACTTCTAGCAGCGCCGTTGCGGCTAGCGGCCCATCTCGGCGACCGAGAGCGCCTCGATGAGCTCGAACATCCGCTCGGGATTGCCGTTGACCGGATCCGCCATGCCCGTGCCGGTCGTGTACTTGCCGTTGATGACGATCGTTGGCGTCGAGTCGACGCGATACCGGCGGGCGAGCTCCTCAGCGCGATTGACTTGATTGTTCACGCCGAAGGAGTCGAAGACGCTCTCGAACTCGTCGTTATTGACGTCGAAACGGCCGAAGAACTGGGCCATCGCGGCCGGTGTCTGGATGAAGTTGCCGTTCTCGTGCATCTCGCGGAAGAACGGCCAGTGCATCTCCTCACCCTTGCCGAGCGCCTGGGCCGCGTAGAACGCCTGCGCGTGCATGCGCACGGTCGGATTCCAGGTCGTCGGAATGCGGACGAAGTTGATGTAGTCGGGCTTGTCGGGCAACCAGGCTTCGACGAAAGGCTCGAGGTTATAGCAGTGGATGCAGCTGTACATGAAGAACTCGGCGACCTCGACCTGCTCCGGGCTCGTGCTCGTGCTCTGGGTCGGCGACAGGCGGCGATAGTGCCGCCCTTCGATGAAGCCCGCCGCCTCGACGCTGCCGAGGTCGACCTGGGCCAGCTCGACGCGCCCCGCCGTATCGGTTGCGGCCGGCTCGCTCGACGCTGCTGCCGCGGCAGGCGCCGCAGTTTCGGGTCGCGCAGTTTGGACTGCCGGAGTCTCGACGGCCTGGTTCGCGGCGGCCTGGTTCGCGGCGGCCTGTGTCGCGGCCGCCGCCGGTTGATTCTGGGCCGCCGTGCTCGTGTTCTCGGTCTGGCCGCAGGCCGCGCCGAGGATCAAGACTGCCGTCAGGGAGATGATTCGTTTCACGCTTGCGCTCCTCGTTGTCAGTTGAGTCCCTGCATATAGCTTGCGAGGGCTTCAATCTCGTCGTCGAGTAAGAGTTCGGCAACGTTTCGCATCATTTGGTTCAACGGCGCGTCCGATCGGCGCGAGCCCGACCGGTAGGCGCGCAAGGTCGTCGCGAGATAGGGTGAGTGCTGGTGACTCACCCGCGGGTAACCGGCGAGCGGGTTGCCTTTGCCGGACGGGCCATGGCAGGCGATGCAGGCTGCGACGCCGCGCTCGGCGATGCCGCCGCGATAGATTCGCTGGCCGCGCTCGACGAGCTCCGGATCGGTGCCCTTGACCGTGATCGGCTGCGTCGCATAGAACGCGGCGAGGTCTCGCATGTCCTCGTCGGTCAGCGATTGCGCGAAGCCCTGCATGCCGGGGTCCGGACGCTGACCGTCCTTGTAGGCCTCGAGCTGACGGACCGTGTAGGCCGCATGCTGGGCCGCGAGCGAGGGCCATTCGGCATTGGCCGCGGAATTGCCGTCGGCCCCATGGCAGGCGGCGCAGACGGCCGACTTCGCCTGTCCGGCTTCGGCCGACCCTTGCTGGGCGTAGAGACGGCCCGCGCCGAGCAGGGTCATCGCACCCGCCGTCAGGAAAAGCAAGGTAGAGCTGGTCAGGCGCCGGACGCGGTCGGTCGAAAGCTGCACGATCTTCAGGTTTTTCGTTGGAAAAGCGCGGCGATTGTACACTAAGCGCCCTTTGCGATCAGCGCCGGTCGCCTCGAAATTCCCGGCGAGCGATGGATATGCAGGCGAGATTCCTGAAAAGCGCCGCGGGCCCCGAGGGTTTCCCGGACGACGCCGGCGCCGAGGTCGCGTTCGTCGGCCGGTCGAACTCGGGCAAGTCGAGCGCGATCAACCGGATCACGGGCCGGACGAATCTCGCGCGCGTCAGCAAGACGCCGGGCCGGACCCGCCTGATCAATTTCTTCGAGCTCGCCGAAGGCTCGCGACTCGTCGACCTGCCGGGCTACGGTTTCGCCCGCGTGCCGGACCGCGTGCGAGAGGACTGGCGAGCGCTGATCGACGGCTATTTCGCGCGACGCCGGTCCCTCGAGGGCCTCATTCTCACGGCCGACATCCGCCGCGGCCTCAAGGACAGCGACGAGACAATGCTCGCGATGGCGGCAGAGCTCGAGATCCCGGTTGCGATCCTGCTGACCAAATCCGACAAGCTGTCGCGCAGCCAGGCGGCGACCCAGGCGCTCGGGGTCCGGAAGACCGCCGGCGACTCCGCGGCCGTCATCCTGTTTTCGGCGCTGAACGGAACAGGTGTCGAGGAGGCCGGGCGCCAGCTGCTCGGATGGCTGCGGCTCGAATCGGGCCGATAAAAAAAGCCCCGGGCGCGGGTTTTTGGGGACGCGCCCGGGGACTCAATGCCCGGGTGGGGTCCCCGGGCCGATCCCGCTTGCAAAAAGGGAGGGTAGCGGGAGCGCCTGGCATAGACGCAATAATTTAGGCCGGCACCCCGCACGAAAGTTCCCTATGCCTCGCAGTACCCGCTTGGGGCTGGCCCGGCCGGCACGGGTCGGGGCTGGCGCTAGTGCGCCTCGTCCCAGTTCGCGCCCTGATGAGCCTCGACCCGCAGTGGGACCGCGAGCTCGGCGGCTCCCTGCATGATCCCGGCGAGCCGCTCCTTCGCCGGTTCCGCGGCCCCTTCCTCGACCTCGAGGACGAGCTCGTCGTGGACCTGCATGATCAGGCGGCCCGGCAGGCCGTCGTCGTCGATCTGGCTCTGAACCTCGAGCATCGCCCGCTTGATGATGTCGGCGGCCGTGCCCTGCATCGGCGCATTGATCGCGCTGCGCTCGGCATACTCGCGGCGCTGCCTGTTGCGCGCGTTGATATCCGGCAGGTAAAGGCGCCGCCCGAAGACCGTGCTGACGAATCCCTGCTCGCGCGCAAGCTCACGCGTCGAGTCCATGAAAGCCTTGACGCCCGGGTAGCGCTCGAAATAGAGGTTGACATACTGCTGCGCTTCCTGGCGCCCGATCCCGAGCTGCCTGGCGAGACCATAGGCCGACATGCCGTAGATCAGCCCGAAATTGATCGCCTTGGCGGACCGGCGCTGCTCGGCGTCGACATCCTTTGTGCCGACGCCGAAGACCTCGGCTGCCGTCGCGCGGTGCACGTCCTGCTCTTCGCGGAAAGCCGCGATCAGACCCTCGTCGCCGGACAGGTGCGCCATGATCCTGAGCTCGATCTGCGAGTAGTCGGCCGCGATCAGAACGTGGCCCTTCGGCGCGATGAAGGCCTGCCGGATGCGCCGGCCTTCGGCCTTTCGGATCGGAATGTTCTGGAGATTCGGATCGGACGAGGAGAGCCTTCCCGTTGCCGCGATGGCCTGATGATAAGAGGTGTGAATGCGGCCCGTCCTCGGGTTGATCTCGCGTGGCAGCTTGTCGGTGTAGGTCGATTTGAGCTTCGAAAGCGCCCGGTATTCGAGTATCAGCGCCGGCAACGCATAGTCCTCGGCAAGCTCGGCGAGCACGTTCTCGGCCGTCGACGGCTGGCCCTTCGGCGTCTTGCCGAGGACGGGCAGCCCGAGCTTGCCGAATAGCACCTCCTGGAGCTGTTTCGGCGATCCGATCATGAACTCGCCGCCGGCTTCGGCGAACGCCGCCGCCTCGGTCGCCTGCATGGCTGCAGCGAGCTCGTTGCTCTGGCGCGCGAGCATCCTGGCGTCGACGAGCACGCCCGTGTGCTCCATGCGCTGAAGCACGTGAATAAGCGGCCGCTCGATCTCCGTGTAGACGCCCGCAAGATCCGGCTCCGCCTCGAGCATCGGCCAGAGGGTCCGGTGGAGCCTCAGGCTGACGTCGGCGTCCTGGGCGGCGTAGGCACCGGCGCGCTCGATCTCGACGTCGGCGAATCCGATCTGCTTCGCGCCCTTGCCCGTGACGTCCTCGTACTTCGTCGTCGTGATGCCGAGGTACCTCGCCGCGACCGAGTCCATGTCGTGGCGGGTCGCCGTCGAGTTCAACACGTAGGATTCGAGCATCGTGTCGTGCTCGATGCCGGCGAGCACGATGCCGTAGTTCTCGAGAACGTGGGCATCGTATTTCAGGTGATGGCCGACTTTCTTTTTCGTCTCGTCTTCGAGCCAGGGTTTGAGCGCAGCCAGCACCTCGTCGCGGCCGAGCTGCTCCGGCGCGCCGACGTAGGCATGCGCAACGGGAACGTAGGCGGCCGTCAGCGGATCGGAGCCGAGCGATAACCCGACGAGCTCGGCCTCCATGTATCTCAAGCTCGTCGTCTCGGTGTCGAACGCCGTCAACGGCGCCGCTTCGATCCGCTCGATCCAGCGGTCGAGCGCCTCTCTTGTAAGCACGACCTCGTAGCTCGTGCCGCTTTCGGGCTCGGGCGCCGTCTCGCCAAGGCTCAGGAAACGGCGCAGCAGATTGAACATCTCGAGCGGCTCGAGAACGGCGCGCAGCTTCTCGTTGTCGACGGGCCGGCGCCTGAGCTCATCGAGCTCGAAGGGAAGCTCAAGGTCGCACTTGATCGTCACCAGCGCCTCGTAGAGCGGCAACGAGTCGAGCGCGGTCCTCAGATTCTCACCGGCCTTGCCGGCGATGTCGTCGGCGTGCGCGATGACGCCATCGAGGTCACCGTATTCCGCAAGCCATTTCTGTGCGGTCTTCGGGCCGACGCCGGGAACGCCGGGGATGTTGTCCGAGCTGTCCCCGATCAGCGTCAGGTAGTCGATGATCTGCGACGGTGCGACGCCGTACCGTTGCGTGACGCCTTCCGCATCGAGCCTGCGGTCGTCCATCGTGTTCAGCACGAGCACGTTGTCGTCGACGAGCTGGGTCATGTCCTTGTCGGTCGTCGATATGACGGTCTCGAGGCCCTCGGCGCTCGCCGCTGTTGCGAGCGTGCCGATCACGTCATCGGCTTCGACGCCGGCGATGCGGATGACCTTGATGCCGAGTGCCTCGATCGCGGCCAGTGAAGGCTCGATCTGCGACCTGAGCTCGTCGGGCATCGGAGGGCGGTTGGCCTTGTATTCGGGATACATGTCATCGCGGAATGTCTTGCCCGGCGCATCGAAGACGACGGCGATCTGCTCGGGGTCGTAGTCCGTCAGGAGCCGGTTCGTCATGTTCAGGATGCCGTGCACGGCCCCGGTCGGAGCGCCGGCCGAGTTGCTGAGCCGCTGGAGATTCGGCACGTGGAAGGCCCGATACAGATACGACGAGCCGTCGATCAGAACGACGGGCTTCTTACTCATCCTGCTCGTCGCCCTGGTCGCCTTCGCTGGCCGGCTCGGCGGGCAGGTTATCGGGCAGGTACAAAGGACCCATCTGTCCGCAGCCTGCGAGCCCGAGCAGCATCAGGACGGCGACCAGGATATGGCGCGAGCGCCGGGTCATTCGTCCGCGCCGTCCGCGGCGTCCGCGGCGAAACCGGCCGCGACGCGCCGATAGGCTTCGCGAAACGGAATACCGTCCTTGAGGACGAGCTCGTTCGCCTTCTCAGCCGCAAAGAGCGCCGGATCGAGCGAGATCTTCGCGGCATCGAAGCGGACCGAGCGAAGCGCGTGCGCCATGATCGCGAGGCAATCCATCGTCAGATCGATGCCGCGGAACAGCGGGCTCTTGAGCCGCTGGAGGTCGCGATGGTAACCGGACGGCAGCTTGGCCGTCAGCGCGAGCGCTTCGGCGAGGGCGCTCGCGACCGTGGCCGACGCGGCGCGAACGAGCTCGAAAACGTCCGGGTTGCGCTTCTGCGGCATGATCGAAGAGCCGGTCGTCATCTCCTCGGGCAGCGAGACGAAGGCGAGCTCCTGCATATAGAAGAGCATCAGATCGGCCGCGAGCCGGCCGAGATCGGCGCTCGTCAGCGCGAGCTCGAACAGCAGCGAGGCTTCGGCCTTGCCGCGGCTGAGCTGCACGGCCGTCACGGGCTCGTGAACCTCGGCGAAACCGAGTGCGGCTCGCGTTGCCTCGCGATCGATCGGCAGCTTCGGCGTGCCGTAGCCTGCGGCCGAGCCGAGCGGCGACTTGTCGGCCCTGCGCGCCGCGGCGAGCAGCCCTTCGCGATCGTCGGCGATCTCGGCCGCGAAGCCTTCGGCCCAGAGGCCGACGCTGCTCGGCATTGCCGGCTGCATGTGCGTGTAGCCCGGCAGCGGGATCGAGCCCTGCGCGGCGGCGATAGCTTCGAGTGATGCGACGACGTCGGCCGCGAGCCCGGCGAGCCCGCGGATGGCGTCTTTCATGTAAAGGCGCAAGGCCGCGAGCACCTGATCGTTGCGCGAACGCCCGAGATGCACGCGGCCGCCCGGCTCGCCGATCCGTTCGATCAGCCGCCGCTCGAGCGCCGTGTGGACGTCCTCGTCGGTGAGATCGATCGACCATTCTCCGCTTGCGTGCGCTTCGCCGAGGGCTTTGAGCCCATCCGCAATCGCGGCGCACTCGAACGGCTGGAGCAGGCCCTGCTTCTCGAGCATGCGCGCATGCGCGATCGATGCCTTGACGTCATAAGCGACGAGCCGCTCGTCGAGACGATGGTCCTCGCCGGCCGTGAACGCGAGGATCCGCTCGTCGAGCGTCTTGCCCTTGTCCCAGAGTCGCGCCACGGCCTGCTACACCCGCTGCTCAGCGGCGCTGAGCTCGTTCATGTCGGCGACGACGAGTGTCCCGGTGCCTTCGTTCGTGAACACCTCGAGCAAGAGCCCATCGGGCTGGGAATACGAGATGACGTGCACGCGCGGCACGCCGGCGGCGAGCGCGTGCTCGATCGCGGCGACCTTCGGCAGCATGCCGTCGCTGAGCTTGCCGGTGTTTCTGAGCTGCTCGAGTCCTGCGCCGTCGACGTAGGAGATCAGCGAGCGCGGGTCGGCGAGATTCTCGAGTATGCCGGGTACGCCGGTGGCGAGAATCAGCTTCTCGGCCTTGAGAGCACCGGCAATCGCCGCCGCGACCGTATCGGCATTGATATTGAGCAGCGTGCCCGACGCGTCGGCCGACAACGGGCTCACGATCGGCACGAGATTGTCGTCGAGCAGATTATCGAGCACGGTCGGGTCGACGCTCGTGATGTCGCCGACGTAGCCGTAGTCGACGGCCTGCCCGTCATCGCGCCTGACGGGCGGGCGCTTGGTTGCGCTGACGAGGCCGGCATCGACGCCGCTGATGCCGACGGCCGGCACGCCGAGCGCCCGGCACGCCGCGACGATCTGCGTGTTGATCTCGCCGTTCAGCACCATCGTCATGACGCTGAGTGCAGCGCCGTCCGTGACCCTGCGGCCGTCGACGAAATGCGCTTCGACGTCGAGCCGCTCGGCGAGCGCCGTCGATTGCGGGCCGCCGCCGTGCACGAGCACGACGCGAATGCCGACCTGATGCAGGATCCCGATCTGCTCGACGAGACGCCGCGTGGCCTCGGGCGTGTCGAACGCCTCGCCGCCGGCCTTCAGCACGAAGACCTTGCCCTTGTACATGCGGATATAGGGCGCCGCATGCTTCAGCGCCGTGACCGCGATCGTTCTTTCGTTGCCGGTGAGTCTCGTCATCATCCGCTGCCGTTCATCAGCTGATGCAGCACGGCCATCTGCACGACCATGCGATTTCTCGCTTCGGCGATCACCACGCTGCGCGGTCCGTCGAGCACGTGGTCCTGGACCACGACGCCGCGCCGGACGGGCAGGCAGTGCATGAAGCGCGCTTCGCGCTTGGCGTTGTCGAACCAGCTGTCGTCGACGCACCAGTGCACGAGATCCTCGCGCAGCTTCTTGTCGGCCGGGTCGTTGCCGTAGTGCAGCGTCGACGACCACGACTTCGCATAGATGATGTCGGCGCCTTCGGTCGCCTTCTGCCTGTCGTCGGTCTCGACGACGCTGCCGCCCGACGCTTCGGCCGCCCTGTGCGCCTTGTCCATGATCGGCGGCGGCAGCTCGAAGCCCGCGGGCCGATGCACCACGACGTCCATGCCCCGCATCGCGGCCATGTGCACCGTCGCCGCCGGCACGGCGAGCGGCAGCGGACGCGGATGATAGGCCCAGGACAGCACGAAGCGCCCGCCCTGACGCGGCACGCCGAGATCGTCCATCGTCTTCCAGTCGGCCAGGCTCTGGCACGGATGATTGATCGCCGACTCCATGTTGATGACGGGATTCTCGGCGAGATCGGCCAGCTCCTTGAACGCCTTGTCGGCAAGGTCGTCGGCGAGATTGCGCCGTTGCGCGAATGCCCGGATCCCGAGCGCGTCGCCGTAGGAGGCGATGACGGGCACGGCCTCCTTGACGTGCTCGGCCGCGGCGCCGTCCATGACGATGCCGGCGCGCGTCTCGAGCCCGTGGATCGACATCTCGGGCGAGATGACGAAGGCGCCGCCGCCGAGCCGGAACATCGCGGCCTGGAACGACGCCAGCGTTCTCAGCGAGGGACTCAGGAAAAGCAGCGCCAGCACCTTGCCTTCGAGCGCTCGCGGCTCGGGATGGGTGTCGAGCCGCTTCGCAAGCTCGAGCAGCGTCTCTATCTGCTCACTCGAGCAGTCGGCCAGATCGTTGAATTCAAGCATCGATTTCTCCAAGCGCAGTGGCGAGCCGTTCGACGTGCTCGCTGTTCAAAGTCAGCGGCGGCAGCAGTCGCAGAACATGAGCGTCCGCGCTCGTGCCGGTCAGAATGTCCCGCTCGAGCAGCGCGTCGCGCAACTTCGCCGCCGGCTGCCGGGTCTTCAGGCCGAGCAGAAAGCCCTGTCCCTGCATCGACTCGACGGGGCCGGTCAGACAGGTCGAGCGAATCCGCTCGGAAACCTTTCGGACGTTGTCGAGCAGCGACTCGGCGGCGATCGTGTCGATGACGGCCTCGATCGCGGCCGCAGCAACCGGGCCGCCGCCGAAAGTCGTGCCGAGATCGCCGCTTTTCAGACCGTCCGTGATCTCGGGCCGCATCAGAACGGCGCCGGCCGGAATGCCGCCGGCGAGGCCCTTCGCCGTCGTCAAAAGATCCGGCTCGATGCCGTAAAGGTTGGCCCCGAAAGGCGCGCCGAGCCGGCCCATGCCGGATTGCACCTCGTCGAATATCAGCATCGCGCCGGCAGCCCGCGTCGCCGACCGGGCGGCGTTAAGAAACTCGGGCGCGAGATCGTAGGCGCCGGCCAGTCCCTGAACCGGCTCGAGAATGACGGCGGCCGTGTCCTCGTCGACGGCCGCGGTCAGCGCGTCGACGTCGTCGCGCGGCACGAAGCTGACCTCGAAAGGCAGCGACGGAAATCCGTACCAGCCGCGATCCGAGCCGAAGCTGACGGCCGCGGCCGCTGCCGTCCGGCCGTGAAAGCCGTGCTCGATCGCGACGACGCGCTTTCTGCCTGTGACGCGAAATGCGAGCCGGAGCGCATTCTCGTTCGCCTCGGCGCCCGAGTTGACGAAGAAGACGCGCGTCAGTCCGAGGCCGGCGAAGGCCGCGAGCTTCTCGGCGGCGCGGTCACGGACCGAGAGCCTGGCCGCGTTACTTTGAAACACCATCGCCTCGGTCTGCCGCTCGATCGCCTCGATCAGCGTCGGATGGCCGTAGCCGAGCGCCGCGACCGCATGACCGCCGTAAAGATCGAGCACGCGCCGGCCGGCGGCATCCTCGAGCCAGACGTCGTGACCGCGGACCGGTTGAAATGCCATGATCGGATAAACCTCGTCGAGATGCGCGCCTGTCATCAGATCCACCCCGGCGCCGGCGCCGCGATCCCGGTCGTCTCGGGCAGGCCGAGGATGCGATTGACCCACTGCAGGCAGCCGCCGGCCGCCCCTTTGAGCAGGTTGTCGAGCACGGCGCAGACGACGACGGTGTCGCCGTCGACCCGCGCGCTCAGGGCCGCGTGACAGCTACCGGCGACGTCCTTGACGCGCGGCAGCGCGGCGTCGACGTGCACGAGCGGCGAATCGCCGTAGAAATCGGCGAGCGCCGCATTAACGTCGTCGCTCGTCGCGCGCCTTGTGAGTCTTGCGAAGATCGTCGCATGGATGCCGCGCGCGAACGGGCCCGAGTGCGGCACGAAGCTGACGTCGACGACGACGCCCACTGCGGCCTGCGCCAGCGCTTCGACCTCGGGCTGGTGCCGGTGCGCGAGCGGCTGATAGGCGAACAGGTTACTCTGGCGCTCCGGATGATGCGTCGTGTCGCGCGGCGTCCGGCCCGCGCCGGTGCTGCCGGTGACCGCGCTGACCTGGAACTTCGGCTCCGCGATGCCGGCCGCGGTGAGCGGGACGATCCCGAGCAACATCGAAGTTGCGAAACAGCCGGGCTGAGCCGCGTGGGCCGATGTCAGCTGGGCGTGGTGCTCGGGCACCGCGCAGGTGAATTGCGCGAGGAGCTCGGGCCGCGGATGCGGCTTGCCGTAGACCGCGGCGAACGCTTCAGGGTCGGCGAAACGAAAGTCGGCCGAGGCATCGACGACGGTGAGCTTGACACCCGCATCGGCCGCCTGGTCGAGCGCGCGGCCGATGACTTCGGCCGATTCGCCGTGCGGCGCGGCCGAGAGCAGCACCGTATGCGGTGCCGACGCGATGATGCCGAGCGCGTCGTCGAGCGCGACGAAGCGCTGATCGGCGACGGCCGGCGCAAGATGCGGGAAGCTCGCGGCGAGGCGCTGCCCGGCCTGGCTCGTCGAGGCGCTCGCCGCGAGCACGAGGTTCGGGTGCCCGGTGACGAGCCTCGCCATCTCGCCGGCCACATAGCCCGTGCCGCCGAGGATCACGACCGGCCAGCTCGCGCTCATGTCGACCGCTCCGCGCTGGCCGCGCTGCCTGCGTTGGCCGCGTCGCGAGCGCCGAGACCGAGACGCGCCTGCAGCAGGTCGCCGAGTTCCGGGCCGTCCGTCATCGCATTGATCGCCGGCACCTTCGATCGCTCGCGGATGATGTCGATGCCGACCTGATTGTCGGTCGCGGGACCGGTGACAACGGCAGGCTCGATGTCGAATTCCTCGCGCAGGAGCCTGATGCCGCCCCAGGCCGAGACCGGATCGTTGGCCGAAAGGACGACGGCCGTCAGACGGTTTCGTATCGACTCGTCCTTCAGGATCGCCTCGACGCCGTAAGCGCCGAGCAGACCATCGCCGAGCTCGAACACGATGACATCGGGCTTTTGCTCGTCGAGATCGGCGAGCAGGTTTCGGGTCAGATCCGGCGCGTTGGCCGACGTCGTCGCGACGATGCCATAGTCGGTGAAGATTTCGACGTTGCGGGCGCCCGCGTCTTCCATCGCGAGAATGTCCCGGCGTAGCGCAACGCCCGTCGCCTTGAAGGCATCGACGGTCAGGCCGTTGTGACGGAACCGGCTCACGATCGCGCAGGCGGCGGCTGTCTTGCCCGAGTTCATGCAGGTTCCGGCCAGCGCGACGACCGGGACCTTCGATCCGTTCACGGGCCGATCCTTGATCAGCTCCCTGGCGGCGACGCGGGCCGGCACGCCGACGCGCTCGCCGAGATACGGGAAGTCGAGCACGACGCCGAGCACCCTGCATTCGAATGGCGCTCCGTGCGACGGGTTGATCGAATCGCAGATCCCGGCAACGCCGCCGAGGTTCAGAATCTGCACGCGATCGCCCGGCGCGAGCTTGTCCGGCAGATGACCCGAGTAGCCGAATAGCGCCTTGCGGTGCCCGAGCGCGGCGACGATGACGTCGCCCTGCTTCAGGTGCGCCATGCGCCCGCTGGTCAGCTCGAGCGTGTTGTACGTCGATTTCGAGTTCAGCACCTCGGCCGCGATCAGCACGCCTTCCTCGCACGGAATCTCGTGGCTGATCCAGATCTCGTGCCCGATGTCGGCGGCGAGCGCGACCGATGCGATCTTGTCGACGACGATCGATTGCATGTCAGCACTCCCCGCCGGACGTGCGGCCGGCCCGCGCATGTAGCATGCCGGGCAGCGCCAGGATCCGCGAGAAGCCGACGGCGTCGGCGCTCGTCCATTCGCCGGCCGACTCGCCGTACTTGCCGCGCGTCGCTGCCATCAGCGAGTGCGGCGACTCGACGCCGGTCACGAACAGCCGTCCGGGGCGAAGCTCGACGAAGACGCGTCCCGTGACGCGCCGCTGCGAGGACCGGAAGAACGCCTCGATGTCGGCGCAGACGGGATCGAGCTGCTTGCCCTCGTGAATCAGATCGCCGTAACCGAGCGCGAGCTGATCCTTGAACCGGGCCTGCTCCTTGCCGAGCGTCAGTTTCTCGAGCTCGCGATGCGCGTCGATCAGAATCGCGGCGGCCGGCGCCTCGAACGCGACCCGGCCCTTCGTGCCGATGATCGTATCGCCGAGATGGATGCCGCGGCCGACAGCATAAGTGGCACCCAGCGTCTCGAGGCGCTCGATCAGCGCAACGGGGTCGAGCGTCTCGCCGTCGACGGCGACCGGCGCGCCCTGCTCGAAACCGATCTCGACCGTGGCCGGAGCCGGGGCGGCATCGAGCGCGCCGCTCGAGAGCACCCAGGCCGACTCGGGAATCGAGGCAGTCGAGCCGAGCGTCTCGGTGCCGCCGATTGTCACGCCCCAAAGGCCCCGGTTGATCGAGTAGGCCGAGCCCTTGACCGGCAGCGGCATTCCGCGTTCGGTCAGATAGTCGATCTGCGACTGCCGCTCGAAGGCGTTGTCCCTGACCGGCGCCAGAATCTCGAGCTCCGGCGCGAGCGCCTTCAGCACGACCTCGAACCGCACCTGATCGTTGCCGGCCGCCGTGCAGCCGTGCGCGACGGTCGAGGAGCCGAGCCGCTTGGCGACGGCGGCCAGATGCCGCGCCTGCACGCCGCGCTCGGCGCCGACGCAAAGCGGATACAGATTGCCGCGTCTGACATTGCCGAAGATCAGGTAGCGGATCACGGTATCGAAGAACTCGCGCCGCGCATCGACCTCGATGTGCTCGACGGCGCCGAGCCGGCTCGCCTTGTCGGCGAGCGCGGCGCTCGCGGCCTCGTCAAGGCCGCCGGTGTTGACCGTCGCCGTGACGACGCTTCGCCCGTAGGTCTCGGCGAGCCACGGCACGCAGAACGACGTGTCGAGGCCGCCGGAGAAGGCGAGGACGATCGGATTGTCTTTCTGGCTCATGACTATCCCTTGGTCAGGCTCTGCTTCAGGCGCGCGCGCAGCTTGCGCTGCTGCGCCGCCGTCGCCGTCGCGATGAAGATCGTGTCGTCGCCGGACAGTGTGCCGACGACCTCGGGCCAGTGAATGCGGTCGAGCGTCACGGCGACGCGCTGAGCGGCGCCGGTCGCTGTCGTGACGACGATCAGGTTCGCGCCGGCCGGGCGTATCTCGCGCACGAACTCGGCGATCTCCTGCAGCGAGTCGCCGTTGCCGTTCGATTCGCTCTCGGGCAATCTGTAGCCGTTCTTTTGCTTGACGGCACCCATGTCCTTGAGGTCGCGGCTGACGCTCGACTGCGTCGCGGCGTAGCCTGCCGCGCGCAACAACGCGACGAGCTCGGACTGGCGCTCGATGTCGTGCTCACGCAGCAGCGTCGCAATTGCGAGCCGCCGCTCGTTGCGTTCTTCGGCGGTTGCGGAGGGCATGGCGGTCAGCAGTGAATAAAGTTGCGCATAATATATCTGCTATGCGCAAATGGCAAGGGCCTTCTCAAGCGGGATCAGCTTATTCGGGTAACACCCGGATAACCGTCGAAGCCCGCATCGAAGCTCAGGATACGCTCGATGCTCTGCTGCTACATTACTG
>DATKCK010000083.1:0-26902 GCA_035513215.1 Gammaproteobacteria bacterium
AACTTCGCGCTCACGGGGCCTGCTGTTCTACCGCATGCTTGAACAGGCGCTCGTGACCGAGCCGGTCACCTATGCGCAAATCGCCCGAAAGGCAGAACACAACATGTAGGGGTTGATGGAGCTAAGTGGATACCCCTTACACAGATACAGTAGAGCAAAATGAGTGCCTCCCTTGCCCGGATTTCCGCCGACGAAGGGTTGCGATCGATCGACGAGCTCGACGCTGCGATCCTGTCGCTATCGCGCCGTCTCAACGCCGAGACCTACCGCCTGCTGGTGCTGGTCCGTGAGTTCGACGACCGGCTCGGCTTTGCCAAGTGGAGTTTTGAGAACTGTTCGGAGTGGCTGGCCTGGCGCTGCGGCCTGTCGTTGTCGGCGGCGAGGGAAAAGATCAGAACGGCGCACGCGCTGCGCGGGCTGTCGGCGATCTCGTCGGCTTTCGCATCCGGGCGGCTGTCGTACTCCAAGGCCAGGGCGCTGACACGCGTCGCGAATGCGCGCAATGAGGACCTGCTGCTCGCGTATGCGCTCAAGGCAACGTCGGCGCAGGTCGAGGCACGTTGCCGGCAGATGCGCAATGTGTTGCCCGAATCAGTCGATGCGGCGCGCGCGGTGTGGGAGCGGCGCTCGCTGACGATCCTGCGGCAGCCTGAGGCTGGAATCATGCGCATCACACTCGAAGTGCCGATCGAGGATGGTGAGATTTTCGCAAACGCGATCGATCGTGCCGTCGAGGCCGGCAAGGGAAACCTCGGACCCGAGTTCGATACGAGCGGCTGGCACGCCGAGCAGGCCGATGCTGCGATTGAGATCGCGAGGGCGTATCTCAGCGGCAATGGCGGTAACTCGAGCGCGGCCGATCACTATCAGGTCGTCGTCCATGTCGATGCGTCGGCCCTCATTAGCGGGACGGCGGGCGAGGCACGGGCAGAACCCCTCCATGGAGGGGTTTCGCACCAAGATAGTGCAGAATCCCTCCGCGGAGGGGTGGCGCGATCTGACCTGCCGATTGAGACGATCAGACGACTCACCTGCGACGGCAGCATCGTCGAAGTCGTCGAGGATCAGAATGGCGTGCCGCTCGATGTCGGCCGCAAGACGCGCACCGTGCCAACGGCGCTCAAGCGTGCCCTCGTCGCCCGCGACAGGGGCTGCACGTTCCCGGGCTGCCCGCGCACGCACTACCTCGACGCGCACCACATCGAGCACTGGGCCGAAGGCGGCGAGACCAGCGAGAGGAATCTGACGCTGCTTTGCACACAGCACCATCGACTGTTGCACGAAGGGCGCTTCGCCATCAGAAGGGACATCGATGGCGAGCTTTATTTCGCGCGCCACGACGGGCGCGTCATCCCCAGGTGCGGGTATCGGCTCGAGGACCGCGCAGACGACCAGGTCGATGATTCCGTCAACGCGGTGCGTGAGCCGCACGGCTTGTATTTGGTCGCATCTGGCTGACTCGCCGAGCGCCGATGCTCCGCGCGACGGCCCACACTTCGACGTGGACTGCGCCCGCGGCCTTCAGCGCCGATGCGAGCGCGTTGACTGTCGCGCCCGTCGTAATGACGTCGTCGATGATTGCGACGCGCATGCCTCGTAAGTTCCGGTCGACACGAAAGGCGCGTCGCGGACCGCGCATGCGCTCGGCGCGGTCGAGCTCGGTCTGCGGTCGCGTGTCGATTGCGCGTCGAACTCCGGTGCTGAGCAAGGGTGTTCCGGTCAGCTTCGCGACGGCGACACCGATCTCGTCGGCTTGGTTGAACGTTCGCAGGCGCAGGCGCCTCCGGTGCAGGGGGACGGCGACGAGCGCATCGACGTCGGGCCCGGCCGCGACGATGCCGGCGGCGAGCAGTTGCCCGAGCGCGCGGCCGAGATGTCGCTCGCGCCCGTACTTGAGATTCTGAAGATACTGCGCGAGCGGCGGGCCGTAGACGAAAGGCGCGCGCACGGCGTCGATGTGCCAGTCGGCGGCGAGCGCCGGGCAGCGGTCGCAGGGCGAGGGCAGCCCGCAGCGCAGGCAGGGCGACTCGATGCGCGGAAAGTCGCGCTGGCAGTCGCCGCAGAATCCGTCGGGCGATTCGAAGCTGCAACGCGGGCACGATCCGGCACCGAGTCGATGGAGCCAGCTCAGCAAGGCCTGGGACAGGGCGCGATTTGACAGGTCCAAAAGGCCTCCTACACTCTCGATAGTCGCAGCTACGTGGGGCCGGAGGCAGCCTGCATATGTCGACAGCATTGCCACAAACAGCGCTCGAGGCCGATTCCAGAGCCATCCGCAACGACTGGAGCCGCGCGGAGGTCGCGGCGCTGTTCGCGCAGCCGTTCAACGATTTGATCTATTCGGCGGCCACGATTCACCGGCGCCGCTTCGATCCCAATCAGGTGCAGGTCTCGACGCTCTTGTCGATCAAGACTGGCCGCTGCCCCGAAGATTGCGCCTACTGTCCGCAAAGCGTGCGCTACAACACGGGGCTGGCCGATCATCCGCTGATGCCGCTGGCCGAGGTCCGCGAGGCGGCGCGGCGCGCGAAGGCAGCGGGCGCGACACGCTTCTGCATGGGCGCGTCCCTGCGCGGACCCAAGGAGGCCGATCTCGAGCCGATCGTCGAGATGATCGCGGAGGTCAAGCGCCTCGGAATGGAGTCCTGCGTCACACTCGGGCTGCTGCGCGAGGGCCAGGCAGAACGGCTCAAAAATGCCGGCCTCGATTACTACAATCACAATCTCGATACCTCGGAGAGCTTTTACTCCGAGATCATCTCGACCCGGACCTACGCCGACCGCCTCGAGACGCTGCGCCGCGTGCGGGACGCGGGGCTAAAGGTCTGCTGCGGCGGGATACTCGGGCTCGGCGAGTCGCGCGACGACCGGATCGATTTCCTGCACACGCTTGCGACCCTGCCGGAGCACCCGGATAGCGTCCCGATCAACCGCCTCGTCGCCGTGCCCGGCACGCCGCTCGAGGAGGCCCCCGAGCTCGATGCGCTCGAGTTCGTCAGGACGCTCGCCGTGGCCAGAGTGCTGATGCCGGCCGCGGAGCTTCGTCTCTCGGCCGGCCGGACCGGATTCAGCGACGAGATGCAGGCGCTTTGCTTTCTCGCGGGCGCGAACTCGATCTTCTATGGCGACAAGCTGCTGACGACGGACAATCCCGGCACCAACGAAGACGAAGCCCTGTTCGCGCGCCTCGGGCTCGTCGCTACACCTCCGCCCGATCAGGCCGGCGAAACCGCGGGCTGAGGCGGGTCATGCCGCGGCTCGCCGCCGAGCTTGCCCTGCCGGAAGCCGAATCGAGCCGATCCAGGTTCGATCAGGCGGCGCGAAGCTTTTCGAGCGCATGCTTCATTCATGACGAAGCGAGGCGCCGGCTGCTCGATCGTATGGATGGCCTGAGGATCGAGTCAGGCACCTTCGTCGATCTCGGCTGCGCGCTCGCCGAGAGCGCGCGTGAGCTGAAACGGCGCTTCCCGGAAGCGAGAGTCGTTGCGTTCGACTCGAGCCTGCAAATGCTGAGGCGAGCCGTTCCCGGCGAATTCGCGAGGATTGCGGGCGACGTCACGAGCCTTCCGTTTCCCGACCGCTCGGTCGAGCTTCTGTTTGCCAACATGGTCCTGCCCTGGGCGCGGCCCGACCGTTTCTTTGCCGAGGCGAGACGCGTCCTCGGCGCCACCGGGGTTCTGATGTTCTCGTCGCTCGGGCCGGATTCGCTGAAGGAGCTGAGGCAGGCCTGGGCGCGCGCCGACGACGCGATTCACGTCCACGGCTTTTTCGACGTGCAGACGCTCGGCGACCTTGCGGTCGCGGCCGGGCTCGAGGAGCCCGTGCTCGACGTCGATCGGCTCAAGGTCAGCTACGCCGAGCTCAGCGCGGCGATTCGCGACTTGAGGGCGACCGGCTCGACGAACACGGCGGGCGGGCGCCGCCGCGGGCTGACGGGACGCGGCCGCTGGCACCGCTTCGTCGAGGCGCTCTGGCAGGATCAGGGCGAGGGCCGCCTGGGCCTGACGGTCGAGCTGATCTTCGGACAGGCTTTCGGGGCTGCTCGGCCGTCGCGCGAACACGGCGGCGGCGAGATTCTCGTGCCCCTCGAAGAGCTCAAGTCGCGGCGTCGAATCAAGTAGGGGAAAACCTCAGGCTGTGATCGCGGGCTGAGCTGGTAGAATGTCGCCATCCGGGCAAGGTCCGCCGGCCCGGCCAAATTCAAGGGATCTGAATGAAGAGCTATCTCAGCGCGATCGGCGCTGCCATCGCGGCGGGCGCGCTATTGTTGGCCGCCCCCGCCCTGGCAGATTTCGAGCTCAACATGCCGGAGGGCGTGACGACCTCGAGCCGGGATATCTATACGCTGCACATGCAGATTCTGCTCGTGTGCGCCGTTATCGCCGCCGGCGTCTACGCGGCGATGATCGTCGCTATCGTCAAGTTCCGAAAGTCCGCGCATGCCACGCCGGCCAGGTTCACCCACAACGCAACGGTCGAGGTCATCTGGACCGTGATCCCGGCCGCGATCCTGATCGCGATGGCCGTGCCCGCGGCCGATACGCTGGTCCGTCTCGAGGACACCCGCAACTCGGAGCTCTCGGTCAAGATCACGGGTTACCAGTGGCAGTGGCACTACGAGTTCATCGATCATGGCGTCTCGTTCTACAGCCGGCTCGACCGCGGCAGCGACGTCGCGCGGCAACCGGGCTCCGGCGTCGATCCCCGTTCGGTCGAGAACTATCTGCTCGAGGTCGATCAGCGCCTCGTCGTTCCCGTCGACACCAAGATCCGCGTCCTCGTGACGGCGGCCGACGTCCTGCATTCCTGGTGGGTGCCGGAGTTCGGCGTCAAGAAGGACGCGATCCCGGGTTTCGTCAACGAGACCTGGTTCGAGGCGACCGAGACCGGCGTCTACCGGGGACAGTGCGCCGAGCTCTGCGGCATGGATCACGGCTTCATGCCGATCGTCGTCGAGGTCGTGAGCCGCGATGCGTTCGCGGACTGGCTGGCCGAAAGGGGCGCGACGGCTCCGGCCTTCTCAGAAAACCGGCGGGGCTCAGGCTCGAGGACTGCATTCAATGAGTAGCACAGTAGCCGACGTGCACGGCAGCCACAAAAGCAAGGGCTTCCTTGCGTGGTGCATGCGCTGGATCACTACGACGAATCACAAGGATATTGGCACGCTGTATCTGCTGTTCAGCCTCGCGATGCTCTTCGTCGGCGGCGCGATGGCGCTCTACGTTCGCGCCGAGCTCGCCGTCCCGGGCATTCAGTTCGAAAACCCGCACTTCTTCAATCAGATGACGACCGTGCACGCGCTGGTCATGGTATTCGGCATGATCATGCCGGCCTTCGCGGGCTTCGCGAACTGGCTGATTCCGATGATGATCGGCGCCCCCGACATGGCGCTGCCGCGCCTCAACAACTGGTCGTTCTGGCTGCTGCCGTTCGCCGCGGCGCTGCTCGTCATGACGCTCTTCTTCGACGGCGGGGGCCCCGCTTCGGGCTGGACTCTATATCCACCGCTCGTTCTGCAAACCGGCGATGCGTTGCCGTTCGTGATCTTCGCGGTTCACCTGCTCGGCATGTCCTCGATCATGGCCGCGATCAACATCATCGTGACGATCATGAACCTGCGCGCGCCCGGGATGTCGCTGCTGAAAATGCCGATGTTCGTCTGGGCCTGGCTGATCACGGCGTATCTGCTCCTGCTTGCGATGCCCGTGCTCGCCGGCGGCGTGACGATGCTCCTGACGGATCGTTTCTTCGGTACGAGCTTCTTCGAGGCGGCCGGCGGCGGCGACCCGGTGCTGTTCCAGCACATCTTCTGGTTCTTCGGCCATCCCGAGGTCTATATCATCATTCTGCCGGCCTTCGGCGTGATCTCTCACGTGATCCCGGCGTTCTCGCGCAAGCCGCTCTTCGGCTATGCGGCCATGGTATATGCGACCGCTTCGATCGCGTTTCTGTCGCTGGTCGTATGGGCGCACCACATGTTCACGGTCGGAATGCCGCTCGGCGGTCAGCTCTTCTTCATGCTGACTACGATGATCATCGCGGTGCCGACGGGCGTGAAGATCTTCAACTGGACAGCCACGCTCTGGCGAGGTTCGCTGACGTTCGAGACGCCGATGCTGTTCGCGCTGGCATTCCTGTTCCTGTTCACGCTCGGCGGATTCTCGGGGCTCATGCTCGCCATAGCGCCGGCGGATATTCAGTACCACGACAGCTATTTCGTCGTCGCGCACTTCCATTACGTGCTCGTGCCGGGCGCGCTGTTCGGGGCATTCGCCGGCGCGTATTACTGGCTGCCTAAAATGACCGGCTTCATGTACGACGAGCGGCTCGCCAAATGGCACTTCTGGCTGACGGCGATATCGGTCAACGTGACCTTCTTCCCGCAGCACTTTCTCGGGCTTGCCGGCATGCCCCGCCGCATTCCGGACTATGCGACGCAGTTCGCCGAGTTCAATCTGATCTCGAGCATCGGGGCTTTCACGATGGGGCTGTCGCAGCTTTTGTTCCTCTGGGTCGTCATCAAATGCATGCGCGGCGGAGAGACGGCGACAGCCCAGGTCTGGGACGGCGCTGAGGGTCTCGAGTGGACCGTGCCATCGCCGGCGCCGCACCACACGTTCGATACGCCTCCAAGAATCGAATGACCTCGCGAAGCGTCAAAGTCACGGCCCTCGCGCTCGCGCTCTTCGCGCTTGCCGTTTACATCGGCTACATCGTCTGGATCGGCGTCGTTCTCTAGAGGCTTCGATGCGCGACACCCGACTCACCGTGAAGCTCGCAGCGCTCGCCGTCGCGATGTTCGGCTTCGGCTTCGCGCTGGTTCCGATCTACGACGTCTTCTGCGATCTGACGGGGTTCGGCGGGCGCACGGCGTCGGGCGCCCAGACGGTGGTCGAGCAGCCCGTTGTCGGCCGCAGCATCAGGCTCGAGTTCCTCGCCTCGGTCGACCGGCGCGCGCCGTTCGAGTTCAGCCCGACGACAGGCTCCATGGAGGTGCAGCCGGGGCGAATCTACGAGACGACCTATTTCGCGAGGAACCTCCGAGATTCAGGCGTAATCAGCCAGTCGGTCCCGAGCGTCGCGCCCGGAACAGCGGCCGAGTACCTGAAGAAGATCGAGTGCTTCTGCTTCACGGAGCAGGCTTTCGGCCCCAACGAGGGTCGCAAGATGGGCGTGACCTTCATGGTCGATCCCAAGCTGCCTTCGAACATCGATACGCTGACCTTGTCCTACGCGCTCTTTGCGCTCGAGTGAGGTATGGAACCAAATCCCGACCGCTACTACGTTCCGCACGGCACCCGCTGGCCGATTCTGGGCTCGATCGGCCTCTTCCTGATCGTCGTCGGCGCGGCGCTCGCCATGAATCAGTCGGGCGGCGGTCTCGTCGTCGCGCTCGCGGGCACGATCGTCCTCGTGATCATGCTGTTCGGCTGGTTCGGCACGGTGATCGGCGAGAGCGAGCGAGGCGCCTACAACGCGCAGGTCGACGGCTCGTTCCGCTGGGGCATGAGCTGGTTCATCTTCTCCGAGATCATGTTTTTCGCGGTGTTCTTTACGACGCTGTTTTACGCGCGGCAGCTCGTGGTTCCCTGGCTCGCCGGCGAGGGCAACAACTTCTTCACGCATTTCTTCCTCTGGGACGACTTCGAGAATACCTGGCCGACGGCCGGACCGGGCCGCACCCCGGACTTCGAGATCATGCCGGCCTGGGGCATTCCGGCGATCAACACGGCGATTCTGCTGTCGAGCGGCGTGACGGTAACCTTGGCCCACCACTGTCTGCGGGCCGGCAAGCGCGGTGGCCTTATCGTCTGGCTGGCCGCCACCTGGCTGCTCGGCGTCGTTTTCCTCGTGCTCCAGGTGGACGAGTACATACATGCCTACACGGAGCTCGGGCTCCGTCTCGACACGGGGATCTACGGCTCGACGTTTTTCGTGATGACGGGCTTTCACGGGCTTCATGTCACGCTCGGCACGATCATGCTGATCGTGATCTGGCTGCGAGTGCTGCGCGGGCATTTCACGCCGGAACATCACTTCGCGTTCGAAGCGACGGCCTGGTACTGGCACTTCGTCGATATCGTCTGGCTCGGGCTTTTCGTTTTCGTCTACTGGATCTAGTCCCCGAGCCCGTGCGGCTCGATCAGGCCGGCCTGCCAGGCCAGCAGGAGGAGCAGAAACACGGCGATCGAGAAGCCTATCCTCATGCGCAACATCCGGTGCAGGCGCTCGCTCGAGTCGGCACGCGAGCGTACGAGGCCCGAAGCGCCGTACGCGAGGCTGGCAACAGCGGCCAGCAGTAGAATAATGACGATCAAACGCATGCTTCACCCAAGGTCATGGATCGTTCCCGGCTTCGTCCTGCTTCTGTCCGCGGGCTTCGTCTCGCTCGGACGATGGCAGCTCGAGCGCGCCGAAGTCAATCGCGAGATCGAAGAGCGCTTCGACCGCGCGGGCGGCCTGCCTACGCTCGATCGGCCCGTGGGCGCGTTGGATGCCGAAACGCATCGTTACCGGAGGATGACGCTTTCGGGCCGCTACGAAGCCGATATTCAGATCCTGCTCGACAACATGATGCGCGACGGACGAGTGGGCTATGAGGTGCTGACGCCATTCGCCGTAGACGGGCTCGATCGGCTTCTCGTCGTCAATCGCGGCTGGGTGCCGGCTGCGTCGAGTCGCGACGAGTTGCCCGACATCGCGCTCGCGGGCGAGGCGACGACGCTGCGCGGGCGCATCGACCGGCTGCCCCGCGCCGGGCTCAGGCTCGGCGGCGCAGCGGAGCCGGCCGATCGTCCCGTCGTCGTGATGTCGTTTCCGGATTTCGGCGATCTCGAGACCGTGCTCGGGCGGAACCTAATCCCTTTCCAGCTGCTGCTCGATCCCGATGCCGATGCCGGATATGTGCGCGAATGGGCGGTGCCGCGCGACCTCGACGACCGCAACCTCGCCTATGCCGTGCAATGGTTCGGCCTGGCGGCGCTCGCGTTCGTTTTGGCGGTCGGCGCGGCGATTCGCTCGCACCGCAAGTCGCCGCGCGAAGCGCGATGAAGCGCCTCGTCTCACCGCTAACGCTGCTGACCATCGTGTTCGTCGGACAGTTCGTGCTGGCGATCGTGCTCTATGTCGGCCGAGACACTTTCGGTGGATTCGAGCTCACACCGAATCCCGACCGGGAGCTGATCGAGAACGCGCCGGTGATGCCTGCGATCGACGTCGATACGCCGGAAGGCGCCGCGCTGGCTCGATTGCTCGGGCCCGAACGGCTCGCGGATGGGCGGTATTTCGTCGTCGATCCGCTCGGAAATCTGATCCTGAGCTATCCGGCCGATGCCGATCAGGGCCGCCTGCTCGAGGATCTCGAGCGCTTGCTGAACGTATCTCGAATCGGATGAGCGAAAAGTGGTTCGTCAATCTCGCGCGCGCGGGCCTCGTGCTGAGCCTCGTCGTCGTGACGATGGGCGCCTGGGTGCGTCTGACCGACGCGGGGCTCGGCTGTCCGGACTGGCCGGGGTGCTACGGCCGCCTCGTCGTCTCCGGGAGCATCGAAACGGATCCCGCGGCGCAGGCCTTGCTGGCCGAGCGTCCACTCGAGCAGGGCAAGGCGTGGCGCGAGATGATCCACCGCTTCGCCGCGACGGTGCTCGGGATGATTTCGCTCGCGCTGGCCGTGCTCGCCGTCGTCTTCCGGAACCGTTCGGGGCGACCCGTCGTCTTGCCGGTCGTGCTGCTCGCGCTCGTGATCTTCCAGGGTATGCTCGGCATGTGGACCGTGACGCTCAAGCTGCTGCCGCAGGTCGTCATGGCTCATCTCGTCGGCGGATTGAGCGTTGCGGCCGTGTTCCTCTGGCTCTCGCGGCTTAGGCCGGTTCCGGTTCGAGGGGGCGTTCGGCTCAGAGTGCTCGGCATCGTCGCGGGCGCGGCACTTGTCGTCCAGATATTTCTCGGAGGCTGGACGAGCGCCAACTATGCCGCGCTGGCCTGCCCCGATTTTCCGACATGCCAGACCCAATGGTGGCCCGAGATCGCGGATTTCCGTCAGGGATTCGACCTTATCCACGAGATCGGCCCCGACTACGAAGGTGGCGTGCTGGATCATCCGGCGCGGGTTGCGATTCACTTCGTGCATAGGCTCGGCGCCGTCGTCGCCGCGGTCCTGCTCGGTCTTTTTGCCTGGCGGCTCAATCTGACGCCGGGCGGCCGGCCGGCCGGCGGGGCCGTTGCCGCGGCGCTCGCCGTTCAGCTCGGCCTCGGCGTCAGCATCGTGCTATTCGGTGTTCCGTTGGCGGTCGCCGTCGCGCACAATGGGGTTGCCGCGATTCTGCTCTTCACGGTGGTTCATGCTAACCAGAGAATTTGGCAAACGAGCTGAAGTCGCCGACTCGAGCTGGCGCGACTACTACGCGCTGACCAAGCCGCGCGTCGTTCAGCTCCTCGTCTTCACCGCCGTGATCGGCATGTTCCTCTCGACGCCCGGCATGGTGCCCTGGGACGTGCTGGTGTTCGGCAGCCTCGGCATCGGCCTTGCGGCGGCGTCGGGCGCGGCCGTCAACCACGTGCTCGACCGCCGGTTCGACGAGACGATGACGCGGACGCGCGGACGCCCGCTGCCGATGGGGCGCGTCAGCGAGCGCGATGCCATGGCTTTCGCGCTCGCGCTCGGGCTCATCGGCATCGGCATGCTGACGCTGCTGATCAACCCGCTGACAGCCGTGCTGACGTTCTTCGCGCTGATCGGCTACGCCGTCATTTACACGGTCTATCTGAAGCGTGCGACGCCGCAGAACATCGTCATCGGCGGCGCCGCCGGCGCCGCGCCTCCCGTACTCGGCTGGGCGGCCGTGCAGAACGACGTGCCGGCCTATGCCCTGTTGCTGTTTCTGATCATCTTCACCTGGACGCCGCCCCATTTCTGGGCGCTCGCGATCTCGCGCAAGTCGGATTACGAAAAGGCCGACATTCCGATGCTGCCCGTGACACACGGCGTTGCGGTTACCAAGTCCTTTGTCTTTTATTACACGATCCTGCTCGTGATCGTGACCCTGCTGCCCTATCTGACGGGCATGAGCGGGCCGCTGTATCTCATCGCCGCGCTCTTGCTCGGATCGGGGTTTCTCTACTACGCCATCGTGCTGAAACGAACGGACGACAGCCGCGTCGCGCTCAGGACGTTTCACTACTCGATCAGCTATCTGGTTGCGCTCTTCACGTTTCTGCTGCTCGACCATTACCAGCCGCTTCTGTGGTCGCCCTGAATCTGTCGGTGGGAACCTGCGAATGCGCACCATGCTCAAGTTACGGTTTCTTCTGACGGGGGTCTGCATGCTCGGTCCGGCGCTTGCGCAGGAGGATCCCTACCTCTGGCTCGAGGAAGTCGAAAGCGAACCGGCGCTCGACTTCGCCCGCGAGCACAACGCACGCACGCTCGCGAGGCTCGAGGCACATCCGCTGTTTACGACGATCTACGAGCGCAATCTCGAGATCCTCAATTCCGACGAGCGCATCCCTTCGCCGAGCCAGATCGGAGGCTTCGTCTATAACTTCTGGCGCGACGCCGAGCACGTTCGCGGAATCTGGCGACGCGTCAGCGTGGAGGAATACCGTGAGACCAACCCCCGCTGGGAGACGGTTATCGATCTCGATGCGCTGGCAGCCGAGGAAGGCGAGAACTGGGTCTGGAGCGGCGCGAGCTGCCGTTATCCGCAGTACGACCGTTGCCTGATCGCGCTGTCGCGCGGCGGCGCCGATGCGACCGTGGTGCGCGAGTTCGATCTCACCCAGCGGCGATTCGTCGAGGACGGGTTCACGCTGCCCGAAGCGAAGAGCGATGTCGCATGGCGCGACCGGGACAGCATATTCGTCGGCACCGATTTCGGCGACGGCAGCCTGACGGACTCGGGCTACCCTCGAATCGTCAGGATCTGGCGCCGCGACACGCCGATTTCTGAGGCCGAGACCGTGTTCGAAGGCGATCGGGCCAACGTCAGCGTGTCCGGCTATCGGCTTTGGGACGGCAGCGCCTTCCACGATGTCGTCGTGCAGGCGACGAGCTTCTACACGTTCAACTATTTCCTGCTCGAGGACAACGGGCTCAGGCGCCTCGAGCTGCCCGAGGATGCCGAGCTCGCAGGGGTCATCGACGGTCAGGCGCTGGTCGAGCTCAAGACCGACTGGCCGCGGGAGAATGAGACGCTGCCGCAGGGCGCGCTCATCGCCGCGCCGATCGGGCCACTGGCCGAAGGCAGTGCGCGTTTCGAGATACTGTTCGAGCCGACGGCGACGGCCTTTCTCGCGGGCGTCAGCCGAACAAAGAACACCCTCGTGCTGAATGTGCTCGACAATGTGGTCAGCCGCCTCGCCGTCCTGCGGCGCGCGGCTTCCGGTTGGCAGCTCGAGGATCTGCAAGCGCCGGAACGGGGCTCGATCGGCATTGTCAGCACCGAGCTTGCGAGCGACCGGTTCTATTTCGGCTACACCGATTTCCTGACGCCGCCGAGTCTCTTCGAGGCCGATGCCGCCACGGGCGAGGCAACCGGCGTCAAGCGCCAGCCGGCGTTCTTCGATGCCGACGGCATGACCGTCGAGCAGCTAACGGCAACGTCGGCAGACGGAACGGCAGTTCCCTATTTCGTCGTCAAGCCGCGCGGATTCGAGCCCGGCGCACGCAATCCCACGCTGCTTTACGGTTACGGCGGATTCGAGATCAGCGAAGCGCCGTCGTACTCGGCGACGGTCGGCACGGGCTGGCTCGAGCACGGCGGCGTTTTCGTCGTGGCCAATATCCGTGGCGGCGGGGAGTTCGGCCCAGCCTGGCATCAGGCGGCGCTCAAGGAGAACCGGCAGCGCGCCTACGACGATTTCATTGCCGTCGCCGAGGATCTGATCGCACGCGACATCACCGACCCCGAGTTTCTCGGCATCCGCGGCGGCAGCAACGGCGGGCTTCTCGTCGGCGCCGCGTTCGTGCAGCGGCCCGATCTCTTCAACGCCGTGGTGTGCCAGGTGCCGTTGCTCGACATGCGCCGCTATCACCTGCTCCTGGCCGGCGCGAGCTGGATGGCCGAGTACGGCAATCCCGACGACCCCGATGACTGGGCCTATATCAGCCGGTATTCGCCCTATCAGAACGTTTCGGCGGAGGCCGATTACCCGGAGATTTTCTTCTTCACCTCGACGCGCGACGACCGCGTTCATCCGGCGCACGCGCGCAAGATGGTCGCGCGCATGGAGCAACAGGGGCATGACGTGCTCTACTACGAGAATATCGAAGGCGGCCACGGCGGCGCCGCGAATCTGAATCAGACGGCGCTGAATCAGGCGCTCTTTTACGTCTACTTACACGATCGCCTGAATCGAGTCGCCGAATGACGCGCTGCGTCGTCTGTCAATCCTCTTTCGGCTTGGGAGCCGTGTCCTCGACCTTGCCGAGCACGTCGGGCAGCTCGATGCCGGCCTGCTTCGCCAGATCGTGAATCGGCGGCAGCGCGCCGATCATGCCGCGCAGAAATCCGGCCGTTGACGATGCGCTCTTGTCGCTGGCGCCGGCGCTGTCCCAGACGGTGATCTTGTCGATCTTTAAGTTCTGGATCGCCTTGACCTGCTCCGCGACGAGCGTCGGCAACTGCTCGATCAGCAGCAGGGCCGGCGCTATGTCCTTGCGGTCGGCGCAGGCGGCGAGGAGCTGCTCGTAACCCTTGGCTTTGGCCTCGAGGACCTTGAGCGTGCCTTCGGCTTCGGCCGTGTACTTGGCCAGTACACCGTCGGCCTCGCCCCTGGCGATGCGCCGGATGCGCTCGGCCTCGGCGTCGGCCTCGATCTCGACCTTGCGCTGCTCGACGATCTGCCTCGAGACCTCTAGCTTCTCGAGTCGCGCGATCTCCGCTTCCTTCTCGGCCATCAGAACGTCGCGCGCCGCCTCGGCCAATGCCACCTCGCCGGCCCTTTTCGCGGTTGCCTGGCGCCTCTCGAGCTGCGCCTGATAGTCGGCGATACTGGCCTTGCTCTCGTTCTCGCCCTCGATCGCCGAGGCTTCGAGCCCGGCGACCTGGATTCGCTGATCGCGCTCGGCGGCCTTCGTTCCCGTCGCGGCCTGGGCGTGCTGATTGGCGACCGAAACGTCGCGCTCCCGCAGGTTCTCGGCCTCGCCGATCGCACCGGCGCGCTCGGCGGCGGCGACCTCGATCTTGGCCTGGTTGATCGCCTCGGCGGCAGCCTTCTGGCCCAGCGCCTCGATGTAGCCCGACTCGTCCATGATGTCGCGGATGTTGACGTTGATCATCTCGAGCCCGATCTTGTTGAGCTCGAAATTGACGTTTTTGTTGACGAGGTCGAGGAATTTCTCGCGATCCTGGTTGATTTCCTCGATAGAGAGCGTCGCGATGACGAGACGCATCTGGCCGAGAATGATGTCTTTGGCCTGCATGTTGATCTGATGCTCGTCGAGACCGAGCAGGCGCTCGGCTGCGTTGTTCATGATGTTCGGGTCGGTCGAGACGCCGATCGTGAACGTAGAGGGCACGTTGACGCGGATGTTCTTCTTCGACAGCGCGCTCTTCAGCTCGATGTCGATCGTCAGCGGCTCGAGCGTCAGGAAGCTGTAGCTTTGCAGCAGAGGCACGACGAAGGTGCCGCCGCCGTGAATACAGCGCGCGGCGCGCGTGCCGCCGACCTTGCCGTAGACGACGAGAATCCGGTTCGATGGGCAGCGTTTGTATTGCTTGACGAGGATCGCCAGGAAGAAGGCGATCAGAAGGATAATGGAAACGACGAGCATCAGGGGCCCGACTGAAAACAATCCTTCCACGACTTCTCCTTTATTTTTCTGCTGTCGAGATCAGCGCGGAGTCAGACTTCCGGCTCCACGATGAACGTGCCGTCGTCTCTGACGGATAGCACCTTGACGCTTTTGAACTCCCCGATCGAGGGCCCGTTGCTGATGGCATCCACCATCTTGAGGCGCCCGGAGACGTTGACTTTGATCTTGCCGCGGCCCTCGCCCCGTTCGGGGATCGACATGTAGACACTCGCGATGTGGCCGATAGCCGTGTTCAGGTCGTACTCGACGGTCTGGTTCAGGCTCCTGGCGAACGCCATCAGAGCTGACGCGAGGAGCATCAGAACGAGACCGAAACCGGTTGCGGCGAACGCCGAAACAATGCTCGACAGGCCCCAGTCGACACGGCAGGTCAGGCCCATCCATCCCGCGCCCATGAAGAAGGCGAGAATCGACAATATCGAGAACATGCTGAATGCGGAGTCGCCATGGCCGACGTCGGCAAGATCGCCATCCAGATCGCCGCCGTCGCCGCCGAAGAAGAGCGCCATCAGGAGCCTGAGCAGAAAGAAGACCGTGCCGACGAGCGCCATGATCAGATAGGCGATGACGTCCACGCCGAAATCGAGGGCGTCACCCCAATTCAAGAGCAGATCGAGAATATTCCTGTCCCCCTGGTGGCCAGCCGGATATTACCACCGCTCGAGCCAGGTTCGGCGGACGCGGGGCCGGCCCTCTCATCGTAGAATGTCGACAGTTAGACGCGCTGAAACCCATGGACGTTACAGAAATCCTCGATCCGCTGAACGACGCCCAGCGCGCGGCCGTCTCGGCCGAGTCGCGGCCGACCCTCGTGCTGGCCGGCGCCGGCAGCGGCAAGACCCGCGTGCTCGTGCATCGCGTGGCCTGGCTGATTCGGGTCGAGGGCGTCGCGCCGCAGGAGATCATGGCCGTGACCTTCACGAACAAGGCGGCCAACGAGATGCGGCAGCGGATCGAGGTCCTGCTCGGCATGCCGACGCGACACCTGTGGATCGGCACCTTCCACGGGCTCGCCCACCGCCTGCTGCGCCGGCACTGGCGCGAGGCCGGCTTGGCCGAGGGGTTCCAGATCATGGATTCCGACGACCAGCAGCGGCTGATCCGCAAGCTCCTGAAGTCGCTCGGGCTCGACGACGGCCAGTGGACGCCCAGGGAGCTCGCCTGGTTCATCAATGCCCAGAAGGACGAAGGCCTGCGCGTGTCCGATATCCCCGACGACGGCAATCCGACACGGCGCCAGATGATCGACCTGTACCGCCGCTACGAGGACGCCTGCGGGCAGGCCTCGCTCGTCGATTTCGGCGAGCTCCTGCTACGCGTGCTCGAGCTCGTGCGAGACAACGCCGAAGTTCGCGAGCTGTACCAGCGGCGCTTCCGGCACGTTCTCGTCGACGAGTTCCAGGACACGAACGCGATCCAGTATCGGTGGGTGACGCTGCTGGCATCCGGCGGCGGCGTGCCGTTCGTCGTCGGTGACGACGACCAGTCCATCTATCGCTGGCGCGGCGCTCGTGTCGAGAATCTGTTCCAGTTCGAGCGCGATTTTCCAGGCACCCAGGTCTTCAGGCTCGAGCAGAACTACCGGTCGACGGCCACCATTCTCAAGGCCGCCAATGCGGTCATCGCCAACAACGGCGAGCGCATGGGCAAGAACCTCTGGACCGACGGCGCTACCGGCGAGCCGATCAGGCTCTATGGGGCCTTCAACGAGCGCGACGAGGCCGCGTTCGTCATCAACAGGATCGCCGACTTCATCGAGGCCGGTAACGCCCGCTCCGACGCCGCCGTGCTCTATCGATCGAACGCTCAGTCGCGTGTCTTCGAGGAAGCGCTGCTCGCCGCCGGCATACCCTATCGCGTCTACGGGGGCATGCGCTTCTTCGAGCGGGCCGAGATCAAGGATGCGCTGGCCTATCTGAGGCTCATCGCGAACCGGGATGACGATCCGTCCTTCGAGCGCGTCGTCAACACGCCCACGCGCGGCGTTGGCGCGCGTACGGTCGATATCGTCCGCGAGCACGCGCGCAGGATCGGCGTCAGCCTTTGGCGCGCCGCGCAGGAGATCATTGCCGAGGGCCGGTTGCCGAAGCGATCCGCCAATGCCCTGTGGAGCTTTCTGAAGCTCGTCGAAGATCTCGATGAAAGCACGCGCTCGATGCCGCTGCATGAGCAGGTCGAGCACGTCGTCGCGAAAAGCGGCTTGATCGCGCATCATCTCAAGGACACTACGGCGAGCGGCGAGGCCCGCGTCGAGAACCTCGAGGAGCTCGTCAGTGCCGCGAAAGACGCATTGATCGACGAGGATTCCGACCTGCCGCCTTTGATGGAGTTCTTGTCCTACGCGGTGCTCGAGTCCGGCGAGGCCCAGGCCGGGCAGTTCGAGGACAGCGTGCAGCTCATGACACTGCATTCGGCCAAGGGTCTCGAGTTTCCGCTTCTATTTCTGTGCGGGCTCGAGGACGGGCTCTTTCCCCACCAGCGATCGCTGAACGACGCCAACGGGCTCGAGGAGGAGCGGCGGCTTTGCTATGTCGGCCTGACGCGGGCTCGCGAGCAGCTCTATCTCAGCTATGCCGAGCAGCGCCGGTTGCACCGAAACGACAGCTACGCGGCGCCGTCGCGTTTCCTGCGCGAGATTCCACCGGAGCTGATCGAGGAGATCAGGCCGCAAATGCGGGTCGCCCGGCCCGTTGCGCTGACGTTCAGAGCGACGAGGGAAACGATCAACGGCGTTTCTCTCGGACGACGCGTGCGGCACCGAAAGTTCGGCGAGGGCGTCGTTCTCAACAGCGAAGGCTCGGGCGCGCATGCGAGAGTCCAGGTCAATTTCGAGACGGCCGGCACGAAGTGGCTGGTCATGGCCTATGCCAACCTCGAACTCATGTAACATAGCCGCCGCAGGCGGCCTTGAGCTTCAATGAATATTCTTATTTTGGGTGCTGGGCAGGTGGGTACAACGGCCGCCTACAGCCTTGCGCGGGAAGAGGCCAACGAGGTCACGATCGTCGACCGTAATCCGGAAGTCCTGCGCGAGCTTCAGGATCGGCTCGACGTCAGGACCGTCGTCGGCGATGCGGCTTACCCCGAAGTGCTCGAGCGGGCGAATGCCAAGGACGCCGACATGATCATCGCGCTGACCAACAGCGACGAGAGCAATATGCTCGCCTGCCAGATCGCTCATACGCTGTTCAAGGTTCCGACCAAAATCGCGAGAATCCGGGCCAGTGCCTACGCGGACCATCCCGAGCTTTTTCACGACGGATGTATTCCCGTCGACGTCATCGTCAGCCCCGAGGCGCTCGTTACGCAGCACATCGAGCAGCTCGTGCACTATCCGGGTGCCCTTCAGGTGCTCGAGTTCGCCGACGGCCGCGTCCGCCTCGTAGCGACTCGAGCGGATCGCGGCGGCGCGCTGATCGGTCACCCGCTCAGCGAGCTGCCGCATCACATTCCGAACGTGGATTGCCGCGTCGTTGCGATCTATCGCGGCGGCCGCGGCATTCTTCCCGACGGCAGCACCGTCGTCGAGGAAGGGGACGAGGTCTTTTTCATTGCCGCGCGCAAAGACATTCGAACCGTGCTGAGCGAAATGCGCAAGCTCGACGATCCCGTGCGACGGGTCGTCATCGCCGGCGGTGGCAATATCGGTTTTCGTCTTGCCCAGGCGCTCGAGAAAACCAATCAGGTCAAGATCATCGAGCGTGGATTCGAGCAGGCGCGTCGGATCTCGGAAGACCTCGATCGCGCGATCGTTCTGCACGGCGATGCCGCCGACGAGGAGCTCTTGCTCGAGGAGAACATCGACGCTGCGGACGTCTTCGTCGCAGTGACCAACGCCGAGGAGGCGAACATTCTCTCGGCGATGCTGGCAAAGCGGCTCGGGGCGCGGAAGGTGTTGGCGCTGATCAACCGCCCCGCCTACGCCGAGCTCGTCGAGGCTGGCACGATCGACATCGCGATCTCGCCGAAGGAGATCACACTCGGCACGCTCTTGGCTCATGTCAGGCGCGGCGACGTCGTCAAGGTTCACTCGCTGCGGCGTGGTGCCGCCGAGGCCATCGAGGCCGTTGCGCACGGCGATTCTCGTCGTTCGGAAGTCGTCGGTCGCACGATCGAGGAGATTCGCCTGCCGCGCGGGGCCGCGATCAACGCCATCGTGCGCGGCGACCGCGTCATGATGGCGCATCACGATACGCTGATCGAGGAAGACGATCACGTCATTCTCTTCGTTGCCGATCGCCGCCAGATCGACGAGGTCGAGCGGCTCTTCGAGGTCGACGGCGGCTCCTAGGCCGAACGATGTCGAATTCACCGATTCAGCGCGTGCTGGGATTGCTGCTGACGATCTTCAGTCTCAGCATGCTGCCGCCCATCGCCTTCTCTCTGATTTATGACGACGGCACCTGGATCGATTTCGTCGAGTCGTTCCTGATCGTCGCCGGGGTCGGTCTCTTGCTCTGGTTTCCCGCGAGAAAGACCAGGCGGGACTTGAGGCTGCGCGACGGCTTCCTCGTCGTCGCGTTGTTCTGGATCGTGCTGGGCCTTTTCGGTGCCGCGCCGCTGATTCTGTCCGAAAGACCCGACGTCGGGTTTACCGATGCTGTTTTCGAGTCCATGTCGGGGCTGACGACAACCGGCGCGACGGTGCTGACCGGCCTCGATACCTTGCCGCCGGCGATTCTCTACTACCGCGCGCAGCTCCAGTGGTTCGGCGGCCTCGGGATCATCGTGCTCGCCGTCGCCGTTTTGCCCATGCTCGGCGTCGGCGGGATGCAGCTCTTTCGGGCCGAGCTGCCCGGTCCGGTCAAGGACGCGAAGCTGACGCCGAAGATCACGAAGACGGCCGCGGCGCTCTGGTACATCTATCTCGGCATCACTGTCGCCTGTTGCCTCGCCTACTGGGCGGCCGGCATGTCCTTCTTCGATGCCCTTTGTCACAGCCTGACCACCGTCGCGATCGGCGGCTTCTCGACGCACGACCTGAGCTTCGCCTATTTCGACAGCGTGGCGATCGAGCTGATCGCGGTTTTCTTCATGATCGTCTCGGCCGCCAACTTCACGCTGCATTTTCTGGCCTTTCGCGAGCGCAGTGTCAGGCATTACCTTGCCGATCCGGAGTTCACGGCCTACATCCGCATCCTCGTCGTGCTGTTCTTGATCGTCGTGTTGTATCTGGTCTGGCAGCAGACCTATCCGACGCTCGGCGAGACGCTGCGCTCGAGCCTCTTTCAAGCCGTCTCGATCGCGACGACGGCGGGGTTTACGACCGACTCATTCGCGGCCTGGCCGGGCGCCCTGCCGGTGCTGCTGCTATTCTCGAGCTTCATCGGCGGCTGTGCGGCGTCCACGGCCGGCGGCATGAAGGTCGTTCGCTGGACGCTGATGTACCGGCAAGGGATGCGCGAGCTGCAGCGGCTCGTGCACCCGAGCGCCGAGGTGCCCGTCAAGCTCGGCGCCAAGGCCGTGCATCCGCGCATCGTCGACGCGGTCTGGGGGTTCTTCGCGGTCTACGTCGTTGTGTTCGTGGGTCTCCTGGTCGTGATGATGATGACCGGCATGGATCAGTCGACGGCCTTCTCGGCCGTCGCAGCGACGCTGAATAACCTGGGCCCCGGTCTCGGCGACGTTGCTGCCGGATTCGGCGACGTCTCCGTCGTTGCCAAGTGGGCCGCCGTCTGCGCGATGCTGCTCGGCCGGCTCGAGATCTTCACCCTGCTCGTGCTGGTGACACCGGTGTTCTGGCGGGGATAGCACCCTTGATCGAAAAGCTCGAAGCCCTGCTCGCCGCCGGACAGGATTCGGCCGGTCTCAGGTTCGCGCTTGCCGGCCAGTATCTGAAGACCGGTGACGCGTCGCGTGCCGTCGAGCACGGTGAAGTTGCCGTGTCGCTCGACCCCAACTATTCTGCCGCGTGGCGCCTGCTCGGTCAGGCGCAGGTTGCCGCGGACAAGCCGGAAGATGCGGCGCAAAGCTTCGAGCGGGGGATCGCGGTGGCGAAGGCAAGCGGGGATCGACAAGTCGAGAAGGAAATGCAGGTCTTCCTGCGGCGACTCCAGAAGCGTGATAGTCGGGACTGATCGCCCGTGAGCTGGCCGCGACGTCTGGAGCTCCTCGGCGAATGGACGGGCCGCGCGATCGCCTGGGTCATGTTACCTATGGTCGTGGTTCAGTTCGTCATCGTCGCGCTGCGCTACGTCTTCGATCTCGGCTGGATCTGGATGCAGGAGAGCGTGCTTTGGATGCATGCGGCGGCCTTCATGCTCGCCGCTGCCTATACCCTGCATCACGATGAGCACGTCCGCGTCGATATCTTCTACCGCAAGCTGACGGATCGCGGCCGCACATTGGTGGAAGTCCTCGGTACCCTGCTCTTGCTGCTGCCAATGATGATCTTTCTGATCGTCTCGAGCTGGGACTACGTGTCGGTCTCGTGGTCGATCCGCGAAGGGTCACGCGAGGCCGGGGGGCTCGCGTATCCGGCCGTGCCCCTGCTCAAGACCCTGATTCCGGTGACCGCCGGGCTCGTCTGCGTGCAGGCCGTCGCGAGACTCTTCGGCGACCTCGGCAGGCTTCTGAGTCCGGACGACGCACCGGACGGTGCAACCGAAGGGCCGTAGGGCGAGTGCCATGGAGTGGGTATCGCTCATGATGTTTGCTGCTGTCGTCATCGTTTTGATCAGCGGCTTCCCCGTGGCATTCTGCCTCGGCGGTGTCGCGCTGATCTTTGCGCTCGTCGGCATGGTCGGCGGCGGTTTCGACGCCGCTTTCCTTGCGACCATGCCGAATCGGCTCTTCGGCATCATGAGCAACCAGACGCTCTTGGCCGTGCCGCTCTTCGTCTTCATGGGCGTGACGCTCGAACGGGCCCGGATCGCCGAGAACCTCCTCGACAATCTGAGTGCGCTGTTCGGCTCGCTGCGCGGAGGGCTCGGCATCTCGGTCATGGTTGTCGGCATGCTGCTCGCCGCGAGCACCGGCATCGTCGGCGCTACGGTCGTGACGATGGGGCTCTTGTCGCTGCCGACGATGCTCCGCCGCGGCTACAGCCCGAGGATCGCGAGCGGGACGATCTGCGCGGCCGGGACGCTGGGCCAGATCATTCCGCCGTCGATCGTGCTCGTGCTGCTCGGCGATGTGCTCTCGTCCGCGTACAGCCAGGCGCAGCTCGCGCAGAACAATTTCAATCCCGACACCGTTTCGGTTGGCGACCTCTTTGCCGGCGCCCTGATACCGGGCTTACTGCTCGTCGCGCTCTACATCGTCTACCTGATCGCGGTCGCGATCTTGAGACCGGCCGCCATGCCGCCTGCGGGCCGGGATAGCGAGAAGGCCGACTGGGGTGCCCTGCTTGGCGCTCTCGCGCCGCCCCTGTTGCTGATTTTGGCCGTGCTCGGCTCGATCATCTTCGGGCTTGCGACACCGACCGAGGCTGCCTCCGTCGGCGCCGTCGGCGCGCTCGTGCTCGCGGGACTGCGCCGAGCGCTCGACCTCAAGCGCCTGCGCGAAGCCATGCAGACCACGATCCGAATCTCGAGCATGGTGTTTCTGATTCTGATCGGCGCATCGCTGTTCTCGCTAGTGTTTCGCGGCTACGGCGGCGACCGCCTGGTCCAGGACTTCTTGATGAGCCTGCCGGGCGGCGCTTTCGGCGCCGTGGCCTCGGTCATGCTGCTGATGTTTCTGCTCGGCTTCGTGCTCGACTTCATCGAGATCACGTTTGTTGTCGTGCCGATCGTCGCGCCCATCCTGCTCGCGATGGGACTCGATCCCGTCTGGCTTGGCGTCATGATCGCAATCAACCTGCAGACCTCGTTCCTGACGCCGCCATTCGGGTTCGCGCTGTTCTATCTCCGCGGTGTCGCACCCGAATCACTGACGACCGGCGACATCTATCGCGGCGTCATGCCGTTCGTGGCGATTCAGATACTCGTGCTTGGCATCGTCTCGGGATGGCCCGGGCTTGCGACGTGGCTGCCCGGGGTTCTGCTTGGGCCTTAGTGCGGATCTGGCGAGAGTCCCGGCTATCTTACGGCCAACGGTCCGCCGGAAACCACGATTTCGACTCTGCGGTTGCGCGCGCGCCCCTCGCTCGTCGAGTTGTCGGCAATCGGCTGCGACAACCCGAGACCCGAGACGTCGATGCTCGACGCCGCAACGCCTTGTGCTATCAGATAGTCGCGCGCCGCGAGCGCGCGCCGTAGCGAGAGCTCGTTATTGGTCGCGACGCTGCCCGTGCTGTCGGTGTGCCCCTCCACCTGGAACCGCAGGCCGGGGTAAGAGGCCACGATGCCCGAGAATCTGGCGAGACTTTCGCGCGCCGACATGTCGATATCCGCCGTGCCGGTCGCGAAGTGGACGCCGCCGATCTCGGAGATTAGTCCGCGGTCCGATTCATGGGTCGGCAACGCGGAGTTCAGCCGGGAGAGCAGATCGCTGCGCGCGGCATCGGACCGCTCTCGCTCGGACGCCCTCGCGACCTCGGTCGCCGCAGCTGTCGTGGCCGCGGTTCGGGCCGCGGCTGCGTTCGCGGATTCCGTGGCCGCGGCCGCCGCGGCCAGCTGCTGCTCTGCCGCTTCCGATGTGGCCGAGGCAATCATCGCAGCACGGCGCGCGTCCTCGCCGGCGGTCACGGCCTCGCGGGCGAGGCCGGGCACGGTTCGGCGTTGGGCCCGCTTGCCCTGCAATGCCGCTTCGGCCGCGGCGAGCTTCTCGCCGGCCGTCGAATAGGCCTCGGGCGCGAATCGGTCTGCGCCGGCCGCGTCGGCGATCGCGATGGCGTAACGGGCCTGAACGATCTCGGCCGAGCTCGCCTCGTCGTCGATCGCGATGCGCGCGAGGCTCGAGTAGTCGGCGCGCTCCGTGAGCGTCGTGACCTTTGACGCCTCACCTTCCACGTCGTCGGCGACGTTGTAGAGCGCAATCATCGTGCTCGGCACAGTGACCGCGAAGTGCGGCTCGGCCGTGACGATCAGCGCGAACTGCGATGCGCCATGCGACGTTTGCAGCTTGCCCTTTCCCCCTTCGGGTCCTGTGAGCACGCCTTGATTCGCCGCGCGGCCGTCGGGTGTCAGCGCCCACAGCACGTAGGTCGTGTAAGGGCCGAGCGACGCGGGCTCCGGCAGTTTCTCCACTGAAGCGGAGATCTGCGCATTGCCGTCCTGGTACTCCACTCGAGCATCGCCTTCCGCGGTCGCCGCTACCGGCGTGCCGCGAAAGAACAGGTCCGACTTCGGACCCTCGCGGTAGTTGAACATCGAGATCTGGCTCAACACGTCCGAGCTTGCGATGGCTTGCCCGCGCTGGGCCTCCTGCGCATGCGCGGCCGCGGGCAGCGCGCCTGCCAAGGCCCATCCCGTGAGAAGGGCGATAGTCTTCATATTGTTGGCGACACGACTTTGGCTTTGAATCGGCGTCGGATCGTGAGACCGAGGCCCGCGAGCGCGGACACGAGCCCAGCGATCAGTAGCAGAGGCAACGGGCCGGCCGTGCTCGGAAGCCGCGGCTCGGCTTGCGCGGGCACGCGGTCCGCCTGCGCGAGCTGCGGCGCCGGATCCGCCTGCGCGAGCTGCGGCGCCGGATCCGCCTGTGCCAGGCGTGTCGGGTCGCGCACGATCTGTGCGAGCTGCTCGGGCGGGGCGCCGGGTTCGACGGCAACTCCGAAGATGTTTTCCGGAACATATACATTCAGCGGCTGGCCGCGGGTGAGTTCCGAGAACCGGTATGGGCGCCCGTCGATTCGCACGCGTTGCTCCGACGCGGGCGTTACCGCGATCTGCTCGAGAAGCAGTCCTTCGCGGTTCTTGAAATCCAGCGTGACCAATCCGTCGCGGTCGCTCCGCACGAAGTCCGCCTCGAACCGGGCCCACCTGACGTCGTTCGAGACAACGACCTCCTGGCAGCCTTCCGCGATCCGCGGATAGAGGGCGAGCATTTCCTCGTTCCACGCCACTTCGGCACAGCTTGCGGCCTCAACGCTCGATGTGGGCAGGTCCCGCGTATCGAGTTGCTGTGCGCCCGCCGCGCTCAGGCAAAGGGCGCTGATCAGCGCCGCCGTCATCCGGATTCCACCGGCCTTAATCATTGTCGTCTTCATTACATTTCCCTCAGGTTTACGATGCTGTTGGACAGGCGGTGCGATTGCGCAGGCCTGGCCTCTCTCAATCGATCGCCAAAGCCCGCACGATGTAGCGCTGCGGTGCGGGGCCGGCGAAGTGGAACGGATAGCACGTCACGAGCGTTAGCGCCGGCGCATCCGTCTCATCGAGCGGTGACATGTCGGTCGGCTCGACAATGGCGAGCTCCGTCACTCGATAGCGCCGCTGCCGGGACAGGCTGTCGAGCTCCAGGACGTCGCCCACGACTACGCGCTCGAGCACGCGAAAGTAACCGTCGCGATGTGCGGCGATAGCGATGTTGCCGTCGCTGTCCGGGACGCCAGTGCCCGCGATGAGCCCGGCTCCTCGGTTCAGGTTGCGCTCGTTCGTATCGGCGTACACGGGGACCTCGAGCCCGACGCGGCGGATGCGCAACAGCGCTCCCGGCAGCGGCGTTCCTTCGGCCGTAACGGCCGCATAGGCTCGAATGCGGCTCGCCGACCACTGCGTCTGATCGGGGACGCCATCCGTCGGGAAGGGCTCGCCGGCGGTCGGGTCGAGCGCGATGAGTCCGGCCTCGCTCGTGCCGCCGCCTTCCGCCTGCACGACGGAACGCGCTTCGGCAAAGCTCGAGACTGCCTGTCGTCGCTCGATCTCGCCATACGCCCGTGCGCCGAAGTACAGAACGATCAGCAGCATGCCGCCCGTCCAGCACGCTGTCTCTAGCATGCGGCGGTACGGATTGCCGGATTTATGCACGCCCGCTCCGCAAGAGCTTCACGCCAAACAAGAGGATGACGGCGCCGAGGAAGGAGACGAGCAATCCGGGTAGACTGAAGTTGCCCTGGTTGATTGTGCCCGCTCCGACGAAGCTGCTGAGCAACCATCCGCCAAGCACGGCTCCGACGATTCCGACCACGACGTTGAGCACGATCCCTTGCTGGTTGTTCGTGCCCATTAGGACGCTCGCGGCCCAGCCGATGAGTCCGCCGACCACTAGCCAAGCGATGATGTTCATATTTTTCCGCCTCTGGATAAGTCTGACTTCGATGACGAACAGCGTATGTCCGACCGCTACAGCTGTCTGTACGTTGGCGAACTTATCAGTGCAGCGAACGTGCGCTGCCGTACAGACTGTCCTTGCGCAGAGCGGCAACGATTCGCGCACTCGAAAACGATGGAGATATCGATGAAAACGTTTGCGCTATTGCTGATGATGCTTTCGCTCCTCGCATGCGAACGAGACGGCCCGGCGGAGCGATTCGGAGAGGGGATTGACGACGCGATCGACAACACGGGCGACGCGATCGGTGACGCAGTCGATGAGGTGGAAGATCTGGCCGACGACGTCGGGGACAATCTACGCGACTAGCTCGCCGAACGCAGGGAAAAAGCCCACTCGCGGGCGGGGCCCACGAGCGGGTCAGCACGGCGTTCATGATGCGTCTCGCGGCGGGGGGGTGGGGAGCCGGTTGACCACGAACGCCTGTTCTCTATGAGATCCGTCAACTCACGTGACTACTTTATGGAATTCTGAAGCATTGTTCAGTGCGTTAACGTACATTAGCGGGACAATGACCGCCTGCTGCTCCTTTCACCTGACCACGCGTAATACGGCTGCGGGCCTTAGGCCCACCACTCCGTTGTGTACGCTAGCGCACGGAGCATCGCAGGGGCCTGCCGTAGCCTACTCGGCTAGGTCAAGATTTTCGGGAGTTTGGACGTGAGCCCGCTCGTACGCAAAGAGAGCATTCCGGATGCGAAACAGAATAATCTGCTCGCAACGCTGCCCGCCGCGGAGTTCGCTCGCGTGCTGCCGGATCTGGAGCTCGTCGATCTTCCGCTCGGTCAGGTCCTGTACGAGTCCGGCGAACGTCTTCAGCACGTTTACTTCCCCATCAACTCGATCGTGTCATTGATATACGTCATGGAAGACGGGTCATCGGCCGAGATCGCCGTCGTCGGCAACGAGGGGATACTCGGCGTCTCCCTG
>DATKCK010000084.1:0-10363 GCA_035513215.1 Gammaproteobacteria bacterium
CGCAAGCATGCCGTCGACGACGATGGCGTCGCCCGGGACGAGCGTCTCGCGGCTCCAGCCGCTCAACTGAAGCTCGGCCGGGCTTTCGAGCTCGACGGCCCAGTTAAAGGTCTCGCCGCCTTCGACGATGTTCATGAAGACGTGCGCGTGGGGATTGCGCCAGTCGACCTTGGTGACGATGCCTTCGAGCGTCCGGGAATCGTCCTGATCGAACTTTCCGAGGATCGGGTGATGGGCCGATGCGGCCGACACGAGGCCGGCGCCGAGTATGCCGATCAGGATCGGGCGTGAGAGTTTACGTCGCATCGGTCTATTGTCTTCGAATCTCGAAATCCCCGCGCCCATCGCTGCTCTGCCAGGTTCCGGTGATGTAGCGGTTGGGCAGCTCGAGATCCTGGATGTTCCCCTCGATGACGTAGTCGACGGCGCGCCCGCTGCCGTCCTCGGCGTCGGCTTCGATGCGCACTGACCAGTTCTCGGGATCGAGCTCGGCATTCGTGATCTCGATGTTGTCGGTGCCCGGGTTGATGATCCCGGTGATTTCCCTGCCGTTCCAGTCGAGCACGACGAGCACGAACTCATCGTGCGTCTCGTTGCCCTGCCACTCGCCGATCCAGGAGCCCTTGAGCGGATGCCCCTCCTGGGCCTGACCAGGCGCCGCCAGCGTCAGGGCAAACAGTATTCCTGCCAACGAAAAAGTCCTGGTACGCATTCTGAGGGCTCCCCCGATTCTTGTTCGTCGAATTATAGCTTGATCGCTCCGCCCGGAGCGCGCCCTTGGGACTTCTATGGATCGGGCTGCCGGAGCGGGCATAATCCGCCGATTCTCGCGACCCAGACCCGATGAACCCAAGGCGGAACCTTGCCATTCTGTTCGCCGTGCTCGGGTGTCAGATTCTGGTCAATGTCGTGCTCGGCGGGCTCGCGGGCGCCGCGCTGGCCGACAATCGCGCGCTCGCAACCCTCCCGCTGTCGGTCATCGTGCTCGTCTCGATGTTCGTTGCCCCGCTCGCGTCGCTGATGATGGGGCGTTTCGGCCGGCGGGCAGGGTTCCTGCTCGGGGGGGCGGCGGGTGCCTTCGGTGGCGCCCTGTCGGCCGCGGCGCTGTTCGAGGGCAGTGGTGCGCTGGCATGTCTTCGCCATGTATGCACCGAGTTTCCTGGGTGCAAGGCCTCAACGACTTCCTCGTGTTCGGCCTCGTCGCCGCGGCCTCTTTCGGGTCGGGGCACTGCTCAACATCTGGCGCTGGACCGCCCTTCAGTACGCCGCGATCCCGAGCACGGTCGTCGCCTTCGGCGCCCTGATCTGGTGCTGGAGCGTAGCTCGCCGGGGAACTGGCGGAAATGGGGTCAGACCCCTTTCAGGTTAACCTGAAAGGTGTCTGACCCCATTTCCGCTATACGTTGAAGCGGAAGTGGCAGATGTCGCCTTCGGCGACGACGTAGGTCTTGCCCTCGAGCCTGAGCCGGCCGGCCTCGCGCGCGCCGTGCTCGCCGCCGAGCCTGACGTAGTCGTCGTAGGCAATGACCTCGGCGCGGATGAAGCCGCGCTCGAAGTCGGTATGAATGGCGCCGGCTGCCTCCGGCGCCGTGGCGTCGCGCCTGACGGTCCAGGCCCGCACCTCCTTGGGTCCGGCCGTGAAGAATGTCTTCAGTCCCAACAGCCTGTAGGCCGACCGGATGACGCGATCGAGTCCGGGCTCGGAAAGCCCGAGATCGCTCAGGAATTCGTTGCGCTCCGCCTCGTCGAGCCCGGCAAGCTCCGCCTCGATCGCCGCCGAGATCACGACGGCCTCGGCGCCGTGCCCGGCGGCGTAGGCGGCAACACGATCCGCCTGGGGGTTGCCGCCGACCTCGTTCTCGGCGACGTTGGCGATGAACAAGACGGGTTTCGCCGTGATCAGGGTGAGCTCGCGAATCGATTTCGCCTCGGCGGGGGCAACCGTCAGACCGCGCGCCGGCCGGCCGCCCTCGAACTCGGCGACGAGGCGGCGGAGCAGGTCGCGTTTCCCGAGCGCTTCCTTTTCCCCCGTCTTCGCGTTGCGCTCGGCCTTGTCGAGGCTGCGTGTCGCGGTCTCGAGGTCCGCGAGCAGCAATTCGGTCTCGATCGTCTCGATATCGTCGAGCGGATCGATGCGCCCGGCGACATGCGTGATGTCGTCGTTCTCGAAGCAACGCACGAGATGAACGACGGCGTCGGTCTCGCGGATATGGGCCAGAAACTGATTGCCGAGCCCTTCTCCCTTGGAGGCTCCCGCGACGAGGCCTGCGATATCCACGAACTCGATGACGGTCGGCACGATCTTCTCGGGTCTGGCAATCCTCGCGATCGCGGCCAGCCTCGGATCGGGGACGCTGACGACACCGACGTTCGGATCGATCGTGCAAAAGGGATAGTTCTCGGCAGGAATTCCTGCCGCGGTCAGGGCGTTGAAGAGAGTCGACTTGCCGACGTTGGGCAGACCGACGATGCCGCATTTGATGCCCACGGGTGCCTCGTGCGATCAGCTTTGCTCGTTCTTCGGCGCGTGCAGCATCGTCATTGCATGCTCGCCGCCCCGCTCGATCAGCATCGGAAGCGCTTCGATCCCGTCACGGATCGAGCCGAGAATCAGATCCTCTTCCGATACGGGCGCCCGCTTGAGGACATGTCCGGTGACCTTGCTTCGCTCCCCCGGGTGTCCCACGCCGATGCGCAGCCGCCAGAACTCGGCGCCGATATGCGCGATCGCGCTGCGCATGCCGTTGTGTCCCGCATGTCCGCCGCCGAACTTGAGGCGGATGCGACCGACCGGAAAGTCGATCTCGTCGTAGGCGACGAGCACGCTCTCGCTCGGAATCCTGAAGTAGCTGATGGCTTTCGCGAGCGCCCGCCCGGACTCGTTCATATACGTCATCGGCTTCAACAGTCTGATGCGCCGGCCGGCGAGCATGATCTCGGCCGTGTCCGCCTCGAGCTTCCTCGCCGAGCTGAAGCTTGCACCGAGGTCTCTGGCGAGCAGATCGACGAACCAGAAGCCGGCATTGTGGCGCGTCGCGAGGTACTGCGGATCCGGATTTCCGAGACCCGCGATCAAATCGATCGGCTGACCCATCTGAGCATTGCCTCCCGACGAACGGGCGGTAAGTTGCCGCGACGGCAACTAGTCGGTGTCGGAATCTTCGTCCCCGGCCTCGGCTTCCGGAGCTTCCGCGCCGGCCGCGTCCGGAGCCGCCGCCGCTTCCGCTTCGACCGCCTCTTCCTCGACTTCCTCGCGCCTTGGCGGATGAATGGCGACGACAGGCGAGTCATGCCCGTGCGCGAGCTGAGTCGATTCCACGCCTTCGGGATACTTGATGTCCGAAAGATGCATGATCTCGTCCAATTCGAGCGCGGTAACGTCGATCTCGAGGTATTCGGGCAGCTTCGCCGGCAGGCAAGAAATCTCGACGTCGGTAATGATGTGCTCGATGACGCCGCCCTGCTGCCTGGCTCCGACGGCGACGTCCTCGCCGATGAAGTGGATCGGCACGTTCAGCGTGATCTCCTCGTCCTCGACCACGCGCTGAAAATCGAGATGCATGACGGTCGACCTGGCCGGATGGCGCTGGACTTCCTTGACCACGACAGGCTGGGCCTTCTTGTCGATCTGAAGGTTGAGGATGCTCGTGTAGAACGATTCGAGATCCATCTGCATCGCGAGGCTGTTGCGATCGAGCGTGATGGCCTTGGGCTCCTGGCCGCCGCCGTAGACGATGGCCGGCACGCGGCCGAGCCGGCGCAGCTTGCGGCTCTCAGCCCGCCCCTTTTCTCCGCGCGTCTCGGCGTTGATCTCGAATTTCACGGCTCAAATCCTCCGGAAGGGCGCGCATGATACAGGCTCCCCCGGGGCTCTGCCAAGGCGCTCCGGGGCCGCGCTAATCGACGTAGAGCGAGCTCACGGACTCGGCCGACGTGATTCGGCGGACCGTCTCGGCGAGCAGCTCGGCGACGCTGAGCTGCCTGATACGGTCGCAGGCCTCGGCCGCCTCGCTGAGCGGAATCGTGTCGGTCACGACGACCTCGTCGAGGCCGGATTGCGAGATCCGGCTGACCGCCGGACCCGAGAGCACCGGGTGGGTTATGTAGGCGACGACACGCCGCGCGCCTTCCTTCTTGAGTACCTCGGCAGCGATGCAGAGGGTTCCGGCCGTATCGACGATGTCGTCGATCAGGACGCAGGTCTTGTCCTCGACCACGCCGATGATGTTCATGATCTCGGCCATGTTCGGCTGCGGACGCCGCTTGTCGATGATGGCGAGCTCCGCATCGTCGAGACGCTTGGCGAGCGCTCTGGCCCTGACGACGCCGCCGACATCGGGCGACACCACGACCATATCCGCGTATTCCTGTTTCCAGGCGTCGCCGAGCAGGACCGGCGACGCGTAGACGTTGTCGAATGGCACGTCGAAGAATCCCTGAATCTGATCGGCGTGGATGTCGACGGTGATGACGCGGTCGATGCCCGCGGTCGCGATCAGATCGGCGACGAGCTTGGACGTGATCGGAACCCGGGCGGCCCGCGGCCGCCGATCCTGCCGCGCATAGCCGAAGTAGGGGATCAGCGCGACGACCTGCGCCGCGGAAGCCCGCCGGCAGGCGTCGGCCATGATCAAGAGCTCCATGAGGTTCTGATTCGTCGGCGGGCAGGTCGGCTGGATCAGGACCACGGTATGGCCGCGAACGTTGTCGAGGATCTCGATGCTGGATTCGCCGTCGCTGAAGTGGCCGACGTTGATTCGTCCCATCGGTATTCCCAGGTGCCGTGCGATGCTCTGGGCGAGCTCCGGGTGGGCGCGACCGGAAAATAGCGTCAGGGTCTGGGCGTCCAAGCTGAGTTTCCTTCGGTCTGTGGCGTTCGGTCTGTGGCGTTCCGAAATGGCTGGGGTGGCAGGATTCGAACCTGCGAATGACGGGATCAAAACCCGTTGCCTTACCGCTTGGCTACACCCCATCAGCGCGTCGGCGGTATTGTCTGGCGGCGGTTGAATCAGTTCAAGGCTCGATCCTGATCGATTCGAAGTCGAGGATGGCAAGCCGAAGCTCGAGCGACGCCTGCGTTAGCGTAATAACGCGCGGTACGAGCCGGTCCTCGGCAAGCTGGTACTCCTCGTAGCGAATCCGCCAGTCGCGCTGATCGAGCTCGGATAGCGTATCGAACGCGCCGCGGGTGGAGTCCGCATCGTAGTCGGGATCGGCATGACCGAGCAGCCAGTGCTCGATGCTGGTCAAGGGCAGCCACCAGCCGAGCATCTCGGACAACTGCCGCTCCGGGTCCGTCAGCACGTGGGTCTCGCCGCGCGACTCGACGGTAAGGCTGGCCTCGGTGCCTGCCACTCGAAAGCTGCGGGCGCCGAGGATGCCCTGGACGAGCAGTTCGAGCCGGTTGCCCCGCTGATGCCAGGAAAACCGAGCCTGATAGCCGCGTTCGCCGGTGTCGACGGCCAGGCGGCCGCTGATGTCCCAGTCGGCGATTGCGGCAAGCTCGGCCTGGCGTCGCTCGTAACCGAGCCGGTCGTCGGCGACCTCGGTACGGGCGCAGCCGGTGAGGACGAGCGCCGCAACGGCGAGCGCCAGGGCGATTCTCATTGCCGCAATCGGTCCCTGACATCGGTCAGGAACGCGTCGGCCGGCGATTCCACCAGACCCTCCTCGAGCATTCTGAGCGCCGTCTCCCGGTTGCCCAGCGCCCAGTGAACGTCGATCAGATGCGCCAGCACCTCGGTCTCGTCGAGGACCCGATAACTGCGCTCGAGGTAGTCGAGCGCGAGCTCGAACTCGCCGAGGCCGAACAGGACCCAGCCCATGCTGTCCAGAATTGCGCCGCTTTCCGGGTTCATGGCCAGCGCGCGCTGTATATAGCCCCGCGCCTCGGTGTGCCGGTCGAGCCTGTCGGTCAGCAGATAGCCGAGGGCATTGAGGAAGACCGGGTTGTCGGGCGACTCGTCGACGAGGTCCTCGAGAATGCCGACGGCGCGCCGCAGCCGTCCCTGCTCCTGCAGCAGCCGCGATTGCGAGTAGCGAAGGCTCTGATTGCCCGGGTAGCGCGCGAGGCCCTCGGTGATCCAGCGCTCCGCCGCCTCATCATCTCCGCGGTCGACGGCATCCTCCATCAGCGCCGAGTAGAACCTGACATGGGCTTCCCGCAGGCTCTGGTCCGCGATCGGTCCGTCGCCGCTGATGGCGCCGTCGATCAGCGCGATCGCTTCCTGCGGCCGTTCCATCTCGAGCATCAAACTTGCCTGCGCCACGAGCATCTCGGAGGCGAATCGCGGGTTGGCGTTGCCGAACTCGCGCAGGTGCCGGAGCGCGCTTTCCGGATCCTCCATCTCGTCGTACAGGATCGCGGCCGTCGCGATTTGCGCATCGACGGCGCGAATGCCGTTCGTGACTCGCGAATAGGATCTCGTGGCCTGAAGGTAATCCGATTCGAGCTCGGAGATTCGGCCGAGAAAGAAGAAGGCTTCGTCCCGGTAGGCCTGGTCGGTCCTCAGCATCTCGAACCGCTCCCGCGCCACGTCAAGGTCGCCGTCCGCGAGCGACATGAAAGCCAGGGCGCGAATGGCTTCCGGCATGCCGGGATTGCGCTCCAAAAGCTCGTCCAGCAGCGTCTCGGCACGCTGCGTCTCGCCGGCCGACAGAAGCAGCTCGGCGAACTGCAGTTTGATTTCGGCGTCGTCGTACGAATCGGCGAGCTCGCTGGCAAGCTCGAGCGCTTCGTCGGAACGGCCTGCGAGAAGCAGCGTGCGCGCATAGAGAAGCTGCGCGTCGGGCCACTCCGGATCGAGCTCGACTGCAGCCCGGGCTTCCTCGAGTGCGACCCCGAAGCCGCCCGCGCGCAGCGCGAGCTGGGCCATGCCGTAGTGGCTTTCGCGCGTTGCCGGATAGCGCCGCGTCAGCTCGCGCATGATCTCGGCCGCGACCCCGACCGTGGGCTCGCCGCTCAGCGCCTCGAGTATCAGGACGAAAGCGCCGCCGAGCTCTCTGTCCCCCACCGTGTCGAGCAGCGCCGAGAAGTCGTCGACCGCCGCCTCGGTGCGGCCCGAGCGCATCTCGAAGATCCCGGAGAAGTAATCGCAGAGCGGATTGTTCTCGTCGAGCTCGCGCCACCTCGCAACGGCGCGGTGGCCGAGCGCATCGAGGCCGAGCTGGTACGCGATCCGCACGGCACGCTCCGCGAGCGCCGGATCGCCGGCGGCGGCCGCGGAGCTGAGATAATGCTCCGCCGCTTCCTCGCTGCGCTGCCGCGCGAGCGCCAGATCGCCGAGCAGCCGATAGGAATCCGCATCGACGCGGTCGGGTCGCGACGCGGTTTCCGTCGAAGTGACGGCGCAGCCGGCCAGGGCGGCGCAGGCGACGACGATGGATAGCGGCTTGGTCGCGGGCATGGAGCAAGACTATAACGCACTCGGGGCAGGCCGTCCCCGAGCCTGAGTCTCCTTGTCCGGGACTTCCTGTTGGCGGACAATCCTCGCGCAACAATTACGCATCACGGAACGCATAGTGGTGCTCAAGGAGCCGGAACCGACGATCATGATGTCGATAGCTTATCCGCAGCGCGATGTGCACCTGATCGGCGAGGCTGCGGCTACCGGGTGAAGCCCTCGATTCGTGAACGTCTCGCTGCGCTGGCCGAGCGCTTCGAGGAGGTATCGCATCTTCTTGCCGATCCTGGCGTCATAGCCGACAAGAACCGGTATCGCGAGCTGTCGCGCGAGTTCTCGCGGCTCGAGCCCGTCGTGAAGGACTTCAGGGCCTTCGAATCCGCCGCAGGGGATCTTGCGGTGGCCGAGGAGATTCGCACCGGCGACGACGTTCAGATGCGGGCGCTCGGCGAGGAAGAAGCGTATCGGCTCGAAGACGAGCTGGTGCGCCTCGAGCAGGCCCTGCTCGTGCATCTCGTTCCTCGTGATCCGAACGACGATGCGAACCTGTTCCTCGAGATAAGAGCGGGCACGGGCGGCGACGAAGCGGCATTGTTCGCGGGCGACTTGTTTCGCATGTACAACCGGTACGCCGAGCTCCAGGGCTGGCAGGTCGAGGTGCTCAGCGCGAGCGAAGGCGAGCACGGCGGCTACAAGGAAGTCATCAGCCGCGTCGTCGGCGACGGCGCCTATTCGAAGCTCAAGTTCGAATCCGGGGCGCATCGCGTGCAGCGCGTCCCGAAGACCGAAGGGTCCGGCCGGATCCACACCTCGGCCTGCACGGTCGCCGTGCTGCCAGAGGCCGAGGACATCGAGGATGTCGCCATCGATCCGTCGGACCTCAGGGTCGATACTTACCGTTCTTCCGGCGCCGGCGGGCAGCACGTCAACAAGACCGATTCCGCGGTCCGGCTGACTCACCTGCCGACGGGCATCGTCGTCGAGTGCCAGGACGAGCGGTCTCAGCACAAGAACAGAGCGCGCGCGATGTCGTTGCTCGCCGCCAAGCTCAGGGAGGCGGAAGAGACGAAGCGCGAGACCGAGACGGCGGCGCTGCGCCGGGGTCTGGTCGGGAGCGGCGACCGCTCGGAGCGGATTCGCACTTACAACTTCCCACAGGGGAGGATCACGGACCATCGCGTCAATCTCAAGCTCAACCGGCTCGGCGAGATCCTCGAGGGGGATCTCGACGAGATCGTCCTTGCGCTGATGAACGAGCACCAGTCGAAGCTGTTGACGGACTTCGGCGGAGCCGAATGAACGGCATGGCTGCCCGATCGTCGGTCGTGGCGGGCGCGCTGATCGCGAGCGCCGTCGAAGCGCTTCGTCCGGTGACTGAGACCGCGCGCCTGGAAGCCGAGTTGCTGCTCGCCGAGTCGGCGGGGCTCGAGCGCGCGGCCGTCATGTCGCAACCGGAGCGAGCGATCGGCGCGGCTGCGGCCTCACGCTTCGAGGCCCTCGTCGCGAGGCGAACCGGCGGCGAGCCTCTGGCCTACATCGTCGGCCACAAGGAGTTCTACTCGCTGCGGCTTGCCGTCGGCCCAGCCGTGCTGGTGCCGAGGCCGGAGACCGAAACGCTCGTCGATGCGGCACTCGCTCGTCTCGCGAACGCCGGGGCGAGGGTCCTCGATCTCGGGACGGGCTCGGGCGCGATAGCGCTCGCCCTGAAGCACGAGCGGCGCGATCTTGCGATCACCGGGGTCGACTGCGATGACGAGGCGCTCGCGGTCGCGCGTGCCAATGCCGCCACGCACGGCCTTGAGATCCGGTGGCTGCGATCCGACTGGTATCGCGCGGTCGCCGGCGAGCGATTCGATCTGATCGTCTCGAACCCGCCCTACGTGCCGAGCAACGACCTGGACCTCGAGCTCTCGTTGAGTCATGAGCCGCGCCTGGCCCTCGACGGCGGCGCCGACGGTCTCGACGCGCAGCGCGCGATCCTTCGCGGCGCAGAGGCTCATCTTGCAGGGCGTGGTTGCATGCTCGTCGAGCACGGCTTCGATCAGCGCGATGCGCTGGCGCGGCTTGCGACCGAATCGGGCCTGCGGCTCGCTGCCGCCATCGACGACCTCGCCGACTTGCCGCGGGTCGCCTGTTTCGACACGAGCGACGCCTGATGGATGCGAAGCGCTACACGAGGCACGTGGCTCTACGCGAAGTGGGCGCTGCCGGCCAGCAGAGGCTCGAGCGTTCGAGCATGATGATCGTCGGCGTCGGCGGGCTCGGCTGTCCGGCGGCGCAGTATCTTACGAGCTCCGGTGTCGGCCGGCTCGTGCTCAACGACTTCGATCGCGTCGACCTTTCGAACCTGCCGCGTCAGGTGCTGTTTGACGAAGGCGACATCGACTCGCTGAAGGTCGACGCGGCGGCAAAGGCGCTGCGCCGGCTCAATCCCGATATCACGATCGATTGCCTGGCGGATCGGCTCGGCGACGCGGCGCTGGCCGAAGCCGCCGCCGGCGTCGACGTCGTGCTCGACTGCACCGACAACTTCTCGACCCGGCTCGGCATCAACCGCGCCTGCGTGGGCGCCGGCAGGCCGCTCGTCAGCGGCGCGGCGCTGCGCTTCGAAGGTCAGCTTACGGTGTTTCGCAACCGGCCCGGCGACCCGTGCTATCGCTGCCTCTACAGCGAGGACGACGAGCTGCTCGGCGACTGCGCCGGCAACGGTGTGTTCGCGCCCGTGCCGGGCGTAGTCGGGACGCTGATGGCCGCAGAAGCGATGAAGCTCGTCATTCTCGGCGACACGTCGCTCGCCGGCGTTCTCAAGCTTTGGGATGCCATCACCGGTGACTGGCAGTCCATCGCGCTCAGGCAGGATCCCGACTGCCCGGTTTGCGGGAGCAGATGATTTGGGGCCAGGCAGGCGGCAGTGGTGGCGTGGTGGCCGGCCCCATAAGAATGAAGGGCTCGGCCACCAC
>DATKCK010000085.1:0-39236 GCA_035513215.1 Gammaproteobacteria bacterium
GACGGCAGGCCTCATCGTCAGGAAACCAATCCAGAAACTGATCCCAGGTCCGTGGGTAATCACGGCCTGCAACGGGCATCTTGGGTTCGTCCGGCACCACTACATCTTGTATGATGTGGAGCTAACTAGATACCCCTTATAGATTTCCTTATGTTGATGGTGGAAGTGGATGCACGCCGGAGCGCGCGATTAGGTGGCGTCGTCGGTAACCCGGCGCGACGGGGTCTTAATCTGGAGACCTTGCGAGTGCCCGGCGTATCCCGCACCGGCGATCTGGAGTCCGGCGCCCAGGACGCTCGGCCGATTGACGCCGGCGAGGCCGGAGCGGTACCGCGCGTCGCTCGCCCTGTCGGCGAAACGGGAGTCCTTCGCGAGGATGCCCAGGTCGAGGTCCTCTTGCAGGTAGGTGTCGTAGAGCTGGTCCTCGAACGAGATACCGGACACGCCGGCCTCGCCGGCTGCCACGCGTAGACGCGCGCGTTCGGCTCGAGCTTGTTTGACTCGTTCGCCGGCACGCTCGTCGGCCTGGGCTTGAATCTCCTCTTGCTGGTGCTGTCGCTGGAGGGCGAGAGCATCGGTCTGTGCGCCGGCCTGCTGATACTGGCCGTACACGGCCGCAGTCGATGAAGCGACCATGAGCGCGGTTGAGAGTGACACGGGTTCGCACATGGTCGTTCTCCGTTGTTGGTGGTGGTGGGTGGTGGGTTACTGCGCCGCGGATATGGCGGCTTCGAGGCGCTCCGTCAGGTGAGCACGGCGTTCTAGCAGCGCTCGGATTGCGGCGTTCGCCTTCGTGACATCGTCGTCTGCGGCGCGCGTACGGGGATCGTTTCTCCCCACGAACTCGAGCCAGTCGGTTGCCTTCTTGTGCTTGGCGCGGAGTTCCTCTTCGAAGGCGTGAGAAGCTTGTAGCTGGCGCACGGCACCTTCAATCCTGGAGCGTCGCTCCATGGCGCCATACGCAGCGGCATGAAGGCCGCGGACTTCACGCAGCACGGCCGGCCGTGTCGGATCCTTCAGCTCGAGCGTGCTGTATTCCTCTTGGCGCCGGGCGGCTTGTTCGTTCAGGGCGTCGATCTGCTCGGCGAGCTTCGCCAGGGCGACGTCGACGTCGGGTGAGTTGTTGGTAGTCATGATCTCCTCAATGTTGTGTGCGGTTCTTCCGGCGCCTCTTCGCGTCCTGAAGACGGCGACGACGCTTTTGGTAGTCGTAGTTGCGGTAGTAGACGAGCAGGCCCGACACGCGGGCGAACTCGCGCACCTCGGCGTCCGTCGCAGGGACGTACGGGGCTGCGACACGGAGCTTTCCAGCTTGTGACTTGCGGACGCAGCGGCGGCAGCGCGTGAACAATCCGTGCTTGGACGATTTCGAGGGCGAGAAGCATTCGACTGAGCGCACCTCGGCGCAGCCACGGCACCAGCGCAATCCCGCTTCGTGCAGTCGGTCATGGATCGGCGACGCGATCCGAGTGGATCGGCGATAGCGCGCGATGAGGGATAGCTCCTCGGGGCTCAGGACGTTCATGCGTCGTCGTCCTCCATGAGGGTCAACTCGAGGGGCGACGGCGCCGGCCGAGACATGAAGTGAAGGGCGATGAACGCCGCTACGGCCGCGACGGCACCCAACTGCGCCACGAGGGCGACGTCGGCGACGCATGTGCGGTCGAGGGGCACGTTCGCCCACGGCTTGCACAGCGAGAGTGCGTACGCTCTGAAGGTCGCTGCCGCGGCGAGCCCGCCCCATCCGACGATGACGCCGCCGGCGCGGAGCAGTCGCGGGACACGCCCGCGTGTCGAGCGCACGTACAGGACGGCGGCGTACAGCATGACGGTAGTGATGAGGGCCGCGATGATGGCGGCGTTCACGAATTCGTCTGACATTGGTCTCTCCTCCGTGTCTAATGCAGTGCCAGCAGTTGCTGGTCGCCTTCCTCGCCGGCCTCTACGGCGTCCTCCGCCCTGTATTGCATTGCATGCGAAGCGGCGAGCAGCAGCAGCGTGTCGTGATCGTCAGCCGCGTGCCACGCATCTGGGTCCGTGCCGTTCGCAGCGGCGTTGGCGCGTAGCAGGGGCAGAAGGGCCTCGAGCGCGGCCTTCTCCTCTTCGGTGTTCGGGCTCGGGCCGTTGCCGTCGGTCAACAGGAAGGCCGCCTGGGCCAGCACGAGGTAGTAGGCGGAAGCGCTGGCTAGGTCGTCGGCGGCGGGACCGTCGGGGAGCTGGTCGAGGGCTTCATCGGCGAGGTAGCGGGCGATGCAGCCCGGGCACATTGGTTTCGTCTCAGTAGTCAAAGTTCTCTCCTCAAGGTGGTGCCGGGTGTTGACCGGCGGGGTTGTTGAAGTTGGTACAGCTGCTGCTGTCTCTGAGGTTGCATCCGCCGAAGGCGGGGACTGCTCAGGCTGGCTTAAAGCCCCGCACAGCGGGGTGACACGATAGAAGGAAGCAGTTGGCGGGCGGCCGTAGGTGAGACCGGCGGAGCCGCTATAGGAGGGGGGGGGTACGGGAGACCGCCGGGGACTCCTACGGGGATCCACTAACCTACGTCTTCACAGGTGTCCACGTGTAAGGAGTAGGCCAAAGAGTCCCCTAAAGCCCTCCTCGGGTCGCCTTCGCCGGAACGGCGGTGAAACCGAGGTCTAGTGTTTCTGCGGGTTCCAGGGCGTTATGAGGCTCACATGCTCTATGGTGTTATAGGACAAGTGAGCCCCATAACTTCAGGTCTTCACGAGGGCAGCTCGCTTGGTCTGACCGGCGCCGGTCACCTCGTACCGGACCCCAAGGTCCGCCAAGGTCTTCCCAAGGTCGCTCGTTTCGGAGCACATCTTGGGAACCAGTCGCTTCCACGCGGCCGGCGACACGCCGAGTACCTGCTTCGCTTCCGTGGCCGAGTACCGGTCACCGGGGCTCATGGTCCTGGCCAGCGTCACAAGGGCGTCCTCATGCCTCGACCGCTTGATTGCTTTGGCGCCACCGTAGGCCCACGGCTCGGAGACGATCCCAGGCATAAACTCCAGCAGCTTGTCGTGTACAGCCCTGCCGGTGCTGTTCTCCGGCAACAACACGTAGATTGAGCACGGCGGGCAGTTACCCTCCGCGTCGATCACTCTGCGGGCGCAGATGCGGTTGACGGCCTGAATGGCCGACTTCGTTATCGTGCCAATCTCAATAGCCTGTTTCACGTCGGTGTAGGAGCCGTAGGCCCGCTTCGATGGGTCGTTCAACCAATCGTTACATTGGAACTCCGGCCGGAGTGCCATTGCCTTCGCCGGCGCGTCGGCCGGGTGGCGGTAGTCGAGCCCGAAGATGACGACGGAGTCGAACTCGGCCCAGTCGTTGCGGCCGTCGATCTGGCCGTAGTGGGCCAGCGCGACCTCGAAGGACGTCTCGAATCCTCCGAGGTACGGGACTGCGTCCTTGTGGCAAACGATCAGTACCCGGCTCATCGGGTTCGTGTCGGCTCGGCGAACAGCTTCGGACTCGAGCGCGGCGTAGAGCTTCGGTGCTTCCGTCGCCACTCCTGGCCGCTCGCCCTTCCGGGCGTGGGTCAGCGAGGAGCGTCCGACGGCGTGACCGAAGGAGCACCTTAAGGTGGCATTGCCGTACTGTCTACTCAGGACCGGAGCGTGCTTCAGCACGTCGAGCCCTTCGCGAGCCATCAGCTCGTACGTGGGATCCAAGTCGGCCGTCGCGTCGAGCACTACGCAGCCCTGTCGGTCGTCGGGGAGCACCCACGCGGCTGTGTTCAGTGTAACCACGCGTCCAGCTTTGTGATGCAGCAGGAACGAATGGTAGAAGGTGCGGACGTCCGTTAGGACTCCGTCCCAGTAGTCGCGTTGTCTCTGTTCGCTGCCCTTCTCTACCCGCTTGCCGGGGATAAGGTAACGATAGCTGCGCATGAATGATTGGAGGTCCTCGAGCTGGTCAACGCTGACCCCGTCGAGGCTCATCGTGTTGAGGTAGTCCCGGCGCTGCGAGGTCATGACGACGCGCTGTCCCTTCGTCGCTTCGGCGGGCAGCTTCTCAATCTCAGCGAGGGTGTCGGCGAGCTTCGTCAACGCTAGGTAGCCTTTCGGCCAGCGGTCTCGAGCTTCGCGCGGCACGTGTCCAATGAGACGGTCGACCACTTCCAGTTGCACGCGGGCAATGGCGAGTACATCGATAGCCTCGTCGATCACGACGAGACGACGCTTGCCGTCGGGCTGCGCCATGAACTTGTCCCACGCGTCGCTGTAACGGACCTTGCCGGCAAACGCGGCATGGCAGACGACGAGCACGGGGAACTTCTCGAGGTCCTCGAGCGCGACATCAGGTGCCTCGCTGTGCTGCGCAATGGCAACCGCGCGGCCAGCGCGTTCGTTGATGTCACGCACGAACTCATCGGCTTGTCGGATCAATCGAACGACGATCAGGATGCCGGGTGGGTTCGATCCCTTCGAGGTCTCCGCCGCGTACAGCTTGAGGCCTTCGGATTTACCGGCGCCGGTCTCTGGCGACAGGACATGCCAATCACCTTCGTACTCGGTCCCATGCTCGCGGATCTTGCGTGAGAAGGTCGAGAAGACTTGGCGCCATGATGCTCGGTTGGCGTCGGACGTGACGTTGCCGAGGGCGGTCCAGTGGTCGGACATGAGGTCGACTAGGGTGTCGATGCTCGGATACATTTGGTTCTCCATACAGCTGGGGAAGGGCTCCACTGGCCGGGCACAGGTCGCCGTCGGCGCCGCCCCTCGGGACGGACACCGACGACTGGTTCCCCAGCTAAGGGAGCGTTCTTACAGGTAGATCGGATCGTTCGGCTCGACGCCCATGTCCTCGCTGTAGGGCACTTGCGTCAGCGCTGCGGCGACGTTGCCGCCGGGCAGCAGCGACTGCGCCGTGAAACGGACATAGCGGCTGTACGGAAGCTGCGCCGATAACGCAGTCAGGTCGTCGGCCTCGAATTCGGCGAAAGCGCCGGTCTCGATGTACGCCTCGATGGCAGCAGCCACCTCCGCGCCCTTCTGCTGTTGCTCGCTGCGCAGGGCCTTATAGGCGTCCTCACCCGTCCAGGGCGCGACGTTGGCCGGGTTATCCCAAAGCGCGCTCGGGTTGGCATCAACAAGGTCCTTCAGCAGTGCCGCCAAGGGCGCGGCGACGGCGGACCAGCGGTCGGTCATCTTCTCTTCGGTCATCGTAGGTCTCTCCTCTTGGTGAATGAATCAGGCGGCGAAGTCCGGCGCCGCCGCCGCTCCAACTTGGAGACGACGGCAGCGAGGACCTCCACCACCTTTGCAAGGAAGGTCTAAGACTTGAGGGCCGCCTTCGTCGCCGCCGCGCGGGCGAACACGGGTAACACCTTGTCCAGCCCATCACGCTCGATGCGTTGGCTCACGATTTCGGCGGCTTCCTTGTTCGTCAGTCGGATTCCGTGACGGGCCTGGGCGCGACATTCGGCCAGGATGGCCCCGCGGAACTGGTCCTCATACAGGCCGTTCAGCTGCACGTCCCAGTTCACGCCGGGCTTTGGGTCGAGGTTCGACGGATTGCCCGCCGGCTCGGCGTTACGCGCCTTTTGGTACTCGAGCGAGGCCTTGGCGGCTTCAGCTTCCCGAACCAGCGCAGGATCCGGCGAGCCGTTCGCGGCCGCGATGTTTTTCTCGAGGAACTCGAGGCGCGTGGCGAGGCGATTCACCTCTATCTCGCCCTGGCTGGTGCCCCGGGCGGACTCGGCGGCGTCGGCTTCGGTCTCGAGCGCCGACAGGGTGGCGCGGGGAATGGACAGCGATGGCGATGGCATAGGGTCTTCTCCTGTTGATGGGTGGTGGAAGCAGGTGCTTCCTGAGTGGCCCCTGATTACCAGGGGCTTCATAATGGGCGACTTCAATCGGACCCCAGCAACGGCGCGGGCTCCAGGGTGCACCAAAATGGGGCAGAAGGGCCCTCAGGCGAAGAAGTACGGAGACTCGCAGACCGCTTCGAGGTCGAACGTGCCCTTCTCCGGCACCGGAGGGACCTTGGCGTGAAGCTCCTCAGGTATCCGCTCGAGCAGGGCGGCACGGAACTCCTCAAGCCGGTCCTCCTCGTACAGGCGGACGAACGCGTCCCGCAGCACCGTCTCCATGACGTCGCACTCGGTTGCATGGGTGCCGAACGAGTCATGGACCATCGCGAAGTCCGTGATGTCGAACTCGTCATGGCACTCGAGCACGGTCCACAGCAGGTGCGAACTGTCCAGGGAGTGCACGAAGTTCGGGCTGATGCCGCTCTTGGTGCCCCTCTTGTCGACCTTCCCCGTGACCGGGCGCTTGATCACCAAGTCATGCCGCCGCCCGTCGATGAACACCTTCTTGCGTTCTTGAGCCCATGCCGGGTAGAACTGCGCGACGGGGACCCCGACGGGCGTGGTCCACCGCAGCGGCATGTCGACCTCGTTGGCCACCTTGGCGCAGTCAATCAGGAACCGCATCGCAGCGGCGGCGCGTGGTAGTCGCTCCTTGATGCACTCCTCCACGATGGGTGCCAGGAACTTGGCGGCTTCGAAGTTCGTTTGGTCCGGCGCCGTGAACGGCAGGTAGTTCTGCTTCGGCTTGCCGGCGTCCTTCGCCTTCCGATCCAACTCAGCGAGCGCGGACTCGATCTGCTTCGCCATGCCACTCCTTGTGGCCGAGTAGGCGTACGTCATGGTCGGCTGTTTGCAGATTGTGCGGTCAATGCCAGCGTCGAGCCATACACGCGCCCACGGGTCCGCGCTCCTCTTCAACTGCGCCGTGACCATGTCGCAGATTTCCGTGTAGATGTCCGCCGGAGCCTCGCTCGGCGACACGTTGGTTGCCGCGGCGCCGTCCGCGTCGCGCATCATGGCGCTCAAGTGCTGGAGTCCGCTGTTCGAGCCATCCAAGGCCACTGGCAGGTGGGTGCACCAGTCGTCGCCGAAGCGGCGATAACCGGCCCACTCAAAGCAGAACGCCAGGAAGGGCCACGCCTTGGCGCCGCCGTCGGCGTCCTGCCAGAAGGTGTTCGCCATCGGGTCCGCGGCGGACGCGAGAATCTCTTCCTCATGCTGCGCGACCCAGTCGATGCGACCCTGGAAGTCGACCTTGTTCTCGCCGTAGACATTGGCGCCGTGGATTGCGAGCCACGCGCCCGCACTGTCGCTGTCGCCCATGCGGCGCCCCTCCGCGAACTCGACTAGGGCGCGACTGAACTGGTCGCCTTGCGGTGACAGCGTCGTGACGACCGAGTAACACCGCTGGCGCCAGTCCAGCTTGTACGGCAACCAAAATCGTTCGTGCTGGACGTAGTCCTTGGCGACCAACATGAGGCGCGAGAACGTGTCGATGTCCGACTTCAGGTCCGCATTGAACTCGTGCGCTTCTCGCCTCCTCTGGAGCACTGCGCGGCACTCAGGGTCCGCCTTCCGCTCGGCCGGCGTCATGCGTTTCTGCTCCTCCGTCAACTCCGGCAGCGGCGCGGCTCCGTCCTCGTGGTAGCGCGGTGGTACCCGTCCGATGCGCAGGTGGCCAGCGTCCCACACCTCGAGCATGACCTCGAGCACGGAACGGTTGACCCTCAAGGGCGTGCTCTGGATCAGGCTGACAGCCTTGTACGCGTTCTCCATATCGGCGGCATCCATGTCGATGGTCGCCGCCTTTGTCTTGATGAATGGCACGTTCGCCTTCGAGTTGTCGAGGTAGCCGCCGTCACGCAGCGCGGTCCACGGCCGTGGCTCCACGACCATCGGCAACCGCAACGGCCGGAGCAGTTCGCGATAACCGTGCTGCCTTTCGAGCCACTTCTCGGCACCATCCGAGAACCGGACGATCACAGTCGAGTCGCGCTTTCCCTTGCGCACCTCCTCCGTGGTCACCAGCTTCGACGCTCGCGCGAAACAGTCGATCAGCGCCGTTCCGGCGTCAATCACCTCGGAGTTGGTCCACTCTACGCCCTTCACCTCGGCCAGCCTTGTGGCCAGCTCGGTGCGCCCCTGCTCCTCGGCCCAGGCCCGCATCGACCGTACGCTGCCGTCGATGGACGCGCGGCGGAACGACGGGTTATCTGTTTTCTTCAGTTGCTCCTGCTTGCGGCGCCAGAGGGCCTGATGCGCGGCGTAGAGCTGCTGGTCGCGCGTGTGCCACTCCACAGCCGTGCCGACAGCCTTCGCCACGGACGTTAGGGACTTCCTCTTCCTCTGGGCGGCGGCGTCGAGCACGCGCCGCATGGTGAGGTCGGCCAGGATGTAGGGATCGATGTCACGCAGCAGCTTACGGCGCGTGTCGCGCCCACCCCGCCGCGGCTTCACGTATTCCTCGATGGCCTTCGCCACTCGGTGCAGAACACGCTCACGCAGCGCTTTACCAGGTCCGCTATTGGACAGCCCTCGGGACTCGACCTCGTGCCGGTACCGTTCGGCTCCCTTTGACACCATCGTGTCTTCGATGGTCAGTTGGAGCGCGTGCAACTTCGCCGCGCGCTCGTCGTCGTCGTTCATATCTTCTCCTGTTGTCTGGATCCTAAGTTGAAAGGCCGCCCCGGAGCGTGAACTCGATCACATCGAATGTGCGATGAGCGTCAACGCGCGCCGGGGACAGAGTCGTACCCTGTCGCCGTACAACGACAAGGGAGTAGAGACCATGATTGACGTAACTTGGACTGCGGCCGTCGAGCCGGGCCTGAAGTACCAGAACGCGGTCGAGGCCACCGCGGCCGGGGCGGCTACCCAGCGGACCCACTTCATCACGCTCGGCCGTCTGCTCGTGATCGTGAGCCACTTCCGGCTGCGCTTCTGGTAGGTCGCCGCCGGGCGGTGCCGTTAAGCGATGGGTGGCTTGTCCGTCACCACTGCACCGCGGCTAACCAGCATGTATTCTGGATGCCGCCCGGCGAGCAACAACAGTAGCGCCCACACGGCCTTAGGCATTGGCGATGCGTTGCCCCGGCTCATCCACTGGTCCGAGCAGTAACGTCGCATGCTTGGATAGCTAATGCCGAGCCGGCGCGCCGCTTCTTTACGGGTCCACCCGCAGTCCTTGAGAACCTCCAGGATCAGCTCGGGTGTCGGCTCGGGCATGGGCATGTCCACTAGTTTACTCATGATCGAAGCCTCGACGGAGTAACGCGTACAACCGGCGCGCCTGCCCGTGCGCCACTCGCACGTGTTCGTGCCGGAGTCGGTCGATGCGCATGGCAGCGTCGAGCCGCGCGAGCAGGTCCTCGATGAGGTGCAGAACCAACTCTTCACTAGGTGCGCCGCCGCTCATCGGTCCTGCTCCCTCAGCAGTGCATTCAGTCGTCGCGTCTGGCTGCGCGCGATCCTCAGGTGCTTGTGGATATCTGGATCGCCCACCTCGCCCGCTTCGATAGCTACATCCAGCCGCTCGAGGATCGACTCGGCGAGGAACGCGATCAGCGCCCGACGCAGTTCACCCTCCCCGCCACTCACTGGTCCTCCTCCGAACGCAGGAACGCTTCCCGCTCCCCGGCCGCGGCATTGAACTCGTCCACCATGACGTCCTCGGAGGCGCGTAGGGCAACCACCTTGGAGCGCTTGCGGTGAAGTCCGGCGGCCGCCGCGGGCTCGGGCGTGACCGTGCGCGGCATCGTGAGTGCCGTCTCAAGGCCGGCCAGGAAGTCCTGCACCCTCTCGAGCTGCCGGGCATGGGGATGGTTTCGGCCTTCGGGCCGCCGAACAAACTTCGACCGCGATGTAAGATTGCGAATAGCCATGATGCGCACCTCCTATTGGTCTGCGCGTGGTGGTCAGGGGCGGCGCAGCAGCTCCAACTGCTGCGTCGTCCCGCTGTTATCCTCCGTCTCGGTGTCCTTCGTCTCATCAGTGCCGCATCGGACGTTCGCGACAGACGGGCCCGTTGTGGCGCCCGTTTCGACTACGCGCCCCAACAGACAATCAGTCGGAGCCGCCAGAGCTTGATGTAAGCTACGCGGTGGACGCCGGCGCCCTTCGTCACTTCATCGGCTATCTCGAGGCCCAGGCCCGCGTTTCTACCCCATTCCGTGTACATCGTCGTTTCTCCTCCTCGTCGGTGAATGAACACGGGATAGCAGCCCCGCAGAGCTGCTAGGTCCGTGCCCACTCACGCAGCCTCGGCGACCTCCTCGGGTTCCTCCTCAGCAGCCGCACCGAGGACGTAGTCGACAGCCTTCTGAGCCGCGCTCGCGGCCGAGAAGATGTAGCGCTTGTCGCCCTTCAGCGCTTTAAGCCACGACTCAAGATAGGACGCGTGATGCTCGACGACGTAGTCCAGCCCGAGGTGCGCACAGAGCATGCTGGCGCCGACCTCGGCTACCAGCTCTTCCTTCGCGTAGTCCTCGGATCCGAAACGAGCCATCGTGAGACGGTCGAGCCGATGCTTGACACCCGTCGCGTGCGTCGCCTCATGCAGCAGCGTCCCGCTATAGCCGGCTTCCGTCTCGAACGCGGACCGGAGCGGCAACTTGATGGTGTCCACCGAGGGGATGTAGCAGGCGCGCTCGCCGCCATGGTCGACGCGGCAGCTCAGCGTCTCGGCCACCCATGCCGCAAGGTCGGGCACTGCCTCAGGCTCGGCGCCCGTCGGGTTAGTGATCCGCTCCGGCAGACCGTCGCACTGCTCGACGTTGAACACGGTGTAGTGGCGCAGCATCGGGAACCGTGACTTGGTCTCGGTGCCGTCGGTGCCCTCGGTGCGCCGCTCGAGGAACTTCCAGAAGACCACCAGCGTGCCCTTCTCGCCTTTCCTCACGTTGCCACCTAGGTCGCGAGCCTGCTTGAACGTCAGCCAGCCCGCCGAGGTGTAGCCGGCCGCTTGCTGAGCGAGCCCGCAGAGCATCACATTGACACCGCGGTACGCTTTACCGGTCGACGCGTTGTGCGGCATCACGGAGCCGCGGCCGGCGACTCCAAGGGACCGCCATGGTCGGCGCCACGGATTCACGCCCGACTCCAGGGCGGCGACGAGCTTGTCGGTCACCTCCTGGGCGATGTCACGCTTCGCTTTGCTGTACTTGGCCATTTCGTTCTCCTCTCCTCCAATCGAATGATCACAACGCGCCGCCCCGTAAGACGGCGTCTTGTAGTCACTCAAGCGGCGCGGACGTACAGTCCGGCGACCTTGGATCGAAGGCGCGTTACTTCGGCGCGCGCCTCTTCACAGACTGCCGAGACCATGTCCGAGAAGTAGGAGCCGCACACGATGTCGTCACGGCCCTCCTCGGCCCGGAGCTTGCGCGTCTGTGCGGCACACTCTCGGTGGTCCTGAAACTCGGCAATGTCGGCATAGATGCACCCGCCTAAGTAGTCGCTGGCAATCTCACCAAGCTCGTCATGGATGACGCGAGCCCGAGCGCAGAACGCGACATACTCGCCAGACTCGAGCTTGCGCAGCACGCTGCCGTCCTCGTCCCACGACAGGTCCATGTCGTAGTCTTCGATTGCGTCGACGATCACGCGGAACTGCTCGGTGCGAAACTTTCGGATCGTTGCTAGTACGTTCATGGTTTCGGCCCTCCGTAGGCACTCATCGGTGACGCGGAACAGCGCCAGACCATGACCTAGCGCGCGTGCTCTGCCCGTCGACATCGCGTCGAGTAATCGGCGGATCGCCAGACCGGCCTTGCTATCAGCCGGCCGCCCCAAAGGGCGCCGCTAGGTGACGCGCGGATCCTTCGTCTCGACTTGCTCGGGTTATGCATTCGCCCGCCGGAACAGCCACCACAGCTGCCCATGCCGCCGCGCGTCTCGCTTTGGCATTGGGTTCTCCCTAAGCCTGAGATTCGCTGTCCCGCAGCCCTCACCCGTTCGCTTGTCTCCGCGTGGCCGATGAGGCAGCCACGGCCCGGAGCTTGAGTGATCACAGCGTATCTGTCAAGTGTCATGGTGGACAGGGTAGAGAATCGGCTCAGTTGCTGGACTTCGGCCGTGCTGCTCGCTGACGTTATGGTGACAAGCTGCGCGCCAATGCGCTCACAGCGTGTCTGATTTTGGGGACCTCGAGGGCGCCGTGGCGGGACCGCGTGACGACCTTCGGCTGGACCTCAAGGGAACCCGCGGCGGGACCGTCGGCCAGCAGTAGGACGACCTCAGGCCAAACAGCAGGACGACCGCGGGCCTACCCGGGCGCCGACTACTGGATGGGTGTCCAGTCGAATGAAACAGATAATGACAGGCAAACGCCAATAGGAATCAGTCGCATGTGAGAATCATTCGCATCTATCCCTGGCCACCTCCAGGCCCAGCAGTGACGGGCCCTCCAGCGCCATGCCCCTAGGATGCCGTCAGGCCGCCCCAGTTGCCCCGTACGGCACGCAGGATCCTGGACCCATTCACGGTCGAATTCGCCCACAGCGCCCCTGAGGCGGCCTGAGGATCGGCCGGCGGTCGCCCTGGTAGCCCGAGTAGCAACCATCGGGCTGGAGCCCGCAGAGTCACTCAGTTCCCATGCTCCTCGGTAGAGCGGGCAGGATTGCATATCCCTCCCCTCCCCATGCCCCGCGCGGCCGGCGGCGCGGCATGTGTCGCAGCGTGTGCGCTGGCCAGGAAGATAAGGTGTCGGGGCGCGCGATCTGAGGAATCTGGGCCCACCCCACGGGGGCATCGCGCGACGCTCACTATCGAGTTGGCCTCTGACAAGTTCGCGCCGAATGAAAACGGGTTTTCGAACCGGGCCGGTCGTCCCTTCAGGTCGTCCCTTCAGGTCCCTCCGCTGCGTCGTCTGCATCCTCGGGATCTTCCCGGTGCAGCGCGTTGCCGAGGTACCAGAGGAGGAACATGTAGAGAACCAGTCCACCCCATATGGCCACGACCACCCAAAAGAAGGCCAAGAACGTGCGGAGTTGCTGAGCCGAGTTGACCAGCCAAGTAGAGACGCCATCCTCGGCGAGGATATCCCGGGTCAGCGAGAGGGCGCTTAATGTCAAGTAGGGTAGCAGCCCGGCGAGGATACATAGAAAGGCGAGGGACAGGGGCTGGAGTACACGACTGGCGAAGCGTGCGTACTTAACAGGTTCCTTGAACGCGAGCACGCCTAGCCCAGTGAGGCCAGCCGCGATCACTAAGCCGATGGCAGTCTGAGCGATTAACCCCATGCCTGGGAGAGTACTACAAGGAGTCCCTCAGGACGGCACGCGGACCTCCATGGGGAACTCGAGCTTATCCACGGCTTCGATCAGGCGCTCGAGCGGGTACCGCTTCGACAGGTAGACACCGTCCATGCCCTTCAGGCTGTGCCCGAGGATCCTCTTGCGGACGTTATCCGGCATGTCGCTCTGCTCGCACAGGTCGGCGAAGCTCTTCCGCAGCCCATGAAGCTGCGGCCGGTCCCGGCCGGTCAGCTTGCGCGCCGTGCACCACTCCAGCCAGCGGACGCTGGGACCTCGGTGGCCGTCGGGGTCGGGCTTGAGGGGCAGCAGGAAGCCGTCCTCAGCTGGGTGCTCGAGGAGGTACTTCAGGAGGGGCAGTAGGTCTCGGTGTATGGGCACCGTACGGGACGCGGATGCCGTCTTCCCGCCACCGTCGGGGTAGATCGCGATGCTGCGCTCCTCGAGGTCGACGTTCTCAGGTCTCAGTCGGCATACCTCCTCGCGCCGGCAACCGGTGTAGAGGAGCAGTACGGGGACGAGGTAGCGGACGTCGCCCGGGTCGAGTTCCTCGAGGAGGGCGAGCTGGTCGGAGGTCCAGGGTCGGGACGCGTTGGGACCTTGGCCCTTGATGCGGCCCGCTTGCGCCCGGAACGGCTCGAAGTCGCCAAGAGGTCGTCCCACTAGGTCGCACCATCGGGTGAACGTAGCGAGAATTCTGATGGCTTGTCGCTGCGTCGTTGGGGCGCGGCCGTCGTTTCGGATCACGGACACGTAGCGGCCGGCGAGGTCGCGGGTGACGTCTGACAGGAGGATGGGCCCGGTCCACTTCAGGAAGTCGCCGAGGGTCTTGGTGCGCAACCTGAGGGTACGCGGGGCGACTTCGAGGTCGCGTAGGTAGTCGGTGATCGACTCCTCGAGGGTGTAGACCTTCGTGCCGGTGAGCCTCGCGGTGGCCGTTTGGGTTGCCCGGCGGATGTCCCCAGGGATGTCCCCAAGCGGGGCGTCACCGTCGACGCCGCGGGCGGCCGCCATGCGCTCCATGTGGTCATGGAGAATCTCAGCAGCGGAGTCCTCGTCCAGTTCGCCGGCTTGAACCTGCTGGTGCAGACCGGCTGCTGTCTCGAGGATGCTACGGGGAGTCGGCGCTGTAGGATCGGCGCCCAGGGCGCGGGAGACGGCGTCCTCTACCTCCTCTATCATGTCCGCCACCGTCCGGTGGAAGATCCTCTCGGCTTCGACCTTCGAGGTTACTGACTTGCCGTTCTCATCCCGCAGGGCTCGCCATACTTGTCGGCGTCCGATCAGGTTTGCCTGTCGAGTTGGTACGTTGAACTTCGCGTGGAAGGTGTTCCCGCGCTTGATCAGTTGCGCCGCCATAAGACCTCCTGGCCGTCGTGCTACTTGGATTTCAGTAGCACGATACTGCCCTGGAAGCCGCGGAGTCAATGGGTTTGCGGGCTTCAGGCCCGTTTCGGGGCTCAACGCATGAGCCTCGTCGCGACTGACGTCGAGGTGCGTTACGGCGACTATCTCGCCGTCGCCCCGACGAGCATCGAGCTCGCGCCCGGCGAGCTGATCGGCCTGATCGGGCCGAACGGCGCCGGCAAGACGAGCCTGTTGCGCGCGCTCGCCGGCATTCCGGCGCCGGCTGCCTGCGTGAGCTGGCGGGGCCTGCCGCTCGCGAGCATCGGCAACGCCGCCCGAGCGCGCGCGATCGCCTACCTGCCGCAGTCGCCCCGGGCGAACTGGCCGCTGACGGTACGCGAGCTCGTCGCGCTCGGCCGCCTGCCGCACCGGCGCTTCGGCGAGCGGCTCAAGACCTCCGATCACGAGGCCATCGAGCACGCGATGCGGATGACCGATGTCACCGGGCTTGCCGATCGGGCCGTCGACCGGCTCTCGGGCGGCGAGCGCATGCGGGCGCATCTCGCCCGCGCCTTTGCCGTCGACGCGCCGTGCCTGCTCGTCGACGAGCCGGTCGCGAGTCTCGATCCTTATCACCAGCTTGCCGTGATGGCGCTTCTGGCCGGCTACCGCGACGCCGGGCGTCTCGTCGTCGCCGTGCTGCACGATCTGAATCTTGCGCTCGGCGCCTGCTCGCGGCTCCTGCTCATGGATGGCGGGCGGATCGTCGTCGACGGCGCGCCGTCCACCGCGATCGACGCCGCGACGCTCGCGCAGCACTACCGCATCCGCGCCTGGCTCGCCGAGCACGAGAATCGCCTCGTGGCCGTCCCCTGGGAGAGGCTCGAACGCGATGACTGAGAGCCTCGGTATCGAGCTCGATTCCGTCTGCAAGTCCTACGGCACTCAGGTCGTGCTCGATCGCGCGGCCGCGAGCATCGCGCCGGGTGAGTTCGTCGCCGTCGTCGGCCGCAGCGGCTCGGGCAAGTCGACGCTGCTCAAGCTCATCGGCGGGCTGATGTCTCCCGACAGCGGATCGATCCGCCACGGCCCGCACGAGCTTGCACGGATGAGCGAAACGGAGCTGACGCTGTTCCGCCGCCGCGAGCTCGGCTTCGTGTTTCAGTTCTTCAATCTCGTGCCGACGCTGACCGCCTGCGAGAACGTTCAGTTGCCGCTGGCCCTGAACAGCATGGCCCGGCCAAAGGCGCTCGAGCGTGCTTCGACGCTGCTCGAGCAGCTCGGGCTCTCGGGCTGTGCCGACCGCCTGCCCGACGAGCTTTCGGGTGGCGAGCAGCAGCGCGTCGCGATTGCGCGCGCGCTGGCGCATGAGCCGAGCCTGGTCATCACCGACGAGCCGACGGGCAACCTCGATCTCGAGACGGCCGGCGAGGTCCTCGATCTTCTGATCGAGAGCTGCCGCAATCACGCCGCGACACTGATCGTCGCAACGCACAGCCGCGATGCGGCCGCGCGCGCCGATCGCATCTTGCGTATCGTCAACGGCAGACTCGAGCCCATCGCATGAAGCTTCGCCTGCTCGCGCTGTCCTCGCTGCGGTTCTATCGCCGCCATCCCTGGCAGCTTCTGCTCGCGGTCGCCGGCATCGCGCTCGGTGTCGCGGTCTTTCTCGGCATCGAGCGCGCCAACGACAGCGCGCGGCGGGCCTTCGACGCCTCGAGCACGGCGGCCCGGGAGCAGACGACGCATCGGCTGCTGCCGGTGGCGGGTCTTATGCCGGAAAGCCACTACGTCGCGCTGAAGCGCGACCGGCGCTACGTCGACTCGGCGCCCGTTCTCGAGGTGCCGGTGACGCTCTCACGGGCCGGCGGTCCGCCCGTCGATGTCACGCTCGAAGGCGTCGATCTGATCGAGGAGACCACCGTCCGCGGCCCGCGTGGGGCAATCGCCGGCGGCGATCCGGCTCGACTCCTGACCGAACCCGGGGCGATCCTCGCCGACGACACGATCGCGGCGCTCTTCGAGGTCTCGGCCGGCGAGACGCTCACGCTGCGCGCCGGCGGAGAGACGCACGAGGTAACCGTGATCGGCACGATCGCTGATGCCGCGGGCTCGCCGCGCCTCGTCGCGGACATCGCCACGGTCCAGGAGCTCGGGGGCCTTCCGGGCTCGCTGAGCCGCATCGATCTGCGCCTCGATCCGACAGCCGCTGCGGCGCTTGCCGATGCGCTCCCCGCCGGCACCGTGCTCGTGCCGGCGGCCGCCGAGGACCAGGCGCTGCGACAGCTGACGCGTGCCTTCAACATCAACCTGACGGCGCTCGGTCTGCTCGCGCTCGTCGTCGGTATGTTCCTGATCTACTCGACGATCTCGTTCACGATCGTGCAGCGCTGGCGCTCGATCGCCGTGCTGCGCGCAATCGGCCTCGACCGTCGGGAGCTTCTCGCCAAGCTCCTCGGCGAGGCGCTCGTCATCGGCATCGCCGGCACGCTGCTAGGCCTCGTGCTGGGGCGCCTGTTGTCGGCCGGCCTGCTCGAGCTCGTGCTCAGAACATTGGACGATCTGTATTTCCGCCGCGCGCTCGGCGCCGCGGAGCCTTCCGGCCTGCTCTATCTTCTGAGCGCGGCGCTCGGAATCGGTGCAACGCTGGTCTCGGCGCTGATCCCGGCCGTCCTCGCGTCGCGGCGCGAGATCACGAGCTCGACGCGCAGCCGGCTCGAGCGCGGCGCCAGAACGCTCGCGCGGCGCTTTGCGCTCGCCGCCGTGCCGACGGCCGTCGTGGCGGTGGTGATCGTGCGCTTGAGCGAAAGCGGGCTCTGGCCGGCGTTCGTCGCGCTGTTCCTCGTCCTCGTCGCGGGCGCCATGCTCGTGCCGCTCGCGACCCACGTCCTGATGCGCCGGCTCGAGCGGCCCGTCGCGCGGCTCGCAGGATTGCCGGGGCGGATGGCCGTGCGCGGCGTCACGGACTCGCTGAGCCGAACCGGTGTCGCGATGGCGGCGCTCGTGGTCGCCGTTGCGACCGTGATCAGCATCGCGCTGATGATCGCAAGCTTCAGGGCGAGCCTCATCGAATGGATCGACACGACCGTCACAGCCGATCTCTACGTCGACATCGATCCCGGCTGGGCCGGCGAAATCGAGCCGGCGCTCGCGGCGATCGAAGGCTTGCCCGATGTCGACGGACTGAGCCGCATGCGGCTCGCGCGGATCACAACGGCCAACGGCGAGCTCAGTCTGCGTGCGCAGATGCCCGGCCCCGAAGGTTACGGCGTCGACGTCGTCGAGCCCGCCTCGGCCGCCGCCGAAACCCTGCTCGCGGGCGACGACACGCTGCTCATGGCGGAGCCGCTGGCCTATCGCCTCGGCCTTCGCGCCGGCGACGCTCTCGAGCTGCCGACCGTTGGGGGCCTGAGGGCGTTCGCGGTCGCCGGCGTCTATCGGGACTACAACACGGCGGGCGCCGAGCTCACGATGGCGCTTCAGACGTACCGCCGCGCGTTCGGCGACGATGCGCTGACGAGCATCGGCGTGCACGTCGCGCCCGGCGCCGACGAGCGCGGGCTCGCGGCCGCGATTCGCGACGAGCTCGGCCCGGAACGGCCAACGCGCATCCGCTCGACGTCCTTCATCCGCGAAGTATCGCTAGAGATCTTCGACCAGACGTTCAGAGTCACCGAGGTTCTGCGTCTGCTCGCCGGCATCGTCGCCTTTCTCGGCATCCTGAGCGCGCTGATGGCGCTCGGCCTCGAACGCGAGCGCGAGTTTGCCGTGCTCCGAAGCCTCGGCATGTCGGTCCGCCAGCTCTTCGCGCAAAATCTCGCCCAGACGAGCCTGCTCGGGCTTGCGGCCGGCATCGCGGCGATCCCGCTCGGCAGCGCGCTCGCCTGGCTGCTCGTGCACGTGATCAACCGACGCTCGTTCGGCTGGTCGATGGATTTCGTCGTCTCGATCGACGCCATGCTCGCCGGAGTCGGCATGGCGATCGCGGCGGCCGCCCTCGCCGGCATCTATCCGGCGCTCGTTGGCGCGCGCGCCGACATGGGGCTCGCCTGGCGCGATGACTGAGCGCCGCGTCATCGTAGCCGCTTGCGTGGCCTTCCTCGGTGCCTGTCTCGCGCTAGGCGGCTGCGGACCCGAGCGCGACGAAGGACGCGCGGCCACGGGCGCGGGTGTGACGGGCGTTCGCTATCTCGCAGGCGGCGAGGATTCGGCGGGCTTCGCCCGCGCGACGGAACGGCGTGCCTTCGTCTTTCCCGCGGATCACGGCGCGCATGACCGCTTTCGCACCGAATGGTGGTATTTCACGGGTAACGTCTTCGATGACGACGAGCGGCACTACGGATTCGAGCTCACGATCTTCAGGATCGCGCTGACGGCACCGGGGCCGATCCGTGAGTCATCGCTCGCGGCGAGCGAGGTCTGGATGGCGCACCTGACCGTGACCGACACGGCGCGGCGGCGGTTTCAGGTGGCCGAGCGTCTGAGCCGCGGTGCCGCGGGCCTGGCCGGCGCGACGCCGACCGGCGAGCCGGGCGAACCGGTCGTCGTCAATGTCGAGGATTTCGCGATGCGGTTTTCGGGCGACAGCGTTGCGCTCGAGGCGGCCGATGCGGACTTCGGCATCGAGCTGACGCTTGCCGGGCTCGATCGCATCGTCGCGCAGGGCGACGACGGCCTCGATCGAAGGGGGCCCGAACCGGGTAATGCGTCGTTCTACTTCTCGGCGCCGAGGCTTCGCGTCGAGGGAGAGGTCCGGTCCGCTGGCAGAGCGCCCGTCGCGATCGAAGGCACCGCGTGGATGGATCGGGAGTGGGGCACGAGCGCGCTCTCGCCCGATATCGCGGGCTGGGACTGGTTCGCGCTGCAGCTCGACGACGGCCGCGACCTGATGTTCTATCGGCTGCGCGGCCGCGACGGCAGCACGAGCCGGTTCAGCGGCGGCTCGATCGCCGATGCCGCGGGCAATGTCACGCGCCTGGAAGCCGGCTCCGTCGAGCTGGCGCCGATCCGGGAATGGACGAGCCGCCGAACGGGCGTCACCTATCCCGTGGCGTGGCGCATCACGGTTCCGGACCAGAATCTAGAGCTCGGGATCCGCCCGCGTCTCGACGAGCAGGAGCTCGACGTCTCCGTGCGCTACTGGGAGGGCGCCGTGTCGGTCACGGGCACGGCGGGCGGCGAGCCCGTCGGCGGTGTCGGCTACCTCGAGCTCGCCGGTTACTGATTCACGTACGCATCCCCTCCCGGGGGGCGCTCAGTGCATCAGATGCAGCTCGGGCGGCGTCGAGTGCTCGTCGGCCCCTACGAACAGATGCCCCATCATTCCCACCTCGGCATGATCGAGAATATGGCAGTGGTACATCCAAACGCCGGGCCGCTCGTCGAATCGGATGGCAATCCGCACCGAAGAGTCGGCGGGAACGTCCACGGTGTCCTTCCACTCCGGGATGCGGGTCTCGTCCAGCACCTGAAAGAAATAGCCGTGCAGGTGAAACGGGTGTGAAAAGGCCGCATCGTTGATCACGGTCCACACCTGTGCTGTCCGATGCTTGCCATCAGCGGCTTGCTATCCCAGTAAGGTATGCCGTTGATGCCCATGACGATTTGGTCGCCTTCGCGCGTGCGTTGCACGGCGATCGTCAGATCGAGGTCGAGCTCGATGGCATCGCTGATATCGATGGGCTCGATCTCGCGGAGAAACTCGGGAATGGCCATCGGCACGACGGACGGCTCGTCTACGGTTTCTATGCGCAACATATCCTGCCGCGGGCGGTTGAACACGCTGCCGAAGCCTCTTTCGGTCGGTATCCACTGCAGCATGGCTGTGGCATCCGGGTCGCTCGAAGGGATTACGACGAGATCCGCGCGCTCGCCCGGGACCAGGACGACGCGGTTGACCGGCGCCGACCTCTCGGCCAGACCGTTGTCGCCGCCGAGCTTGACGATCGAATGTCCGCGCAGCGCGATCGTGTAGTAACGGGCGCGCGCGCCGTTGATGACGCGCCAGCGTTGCGGCTTGCCGGCGCGAACCTTCAGGGTGGGCACGACCCGGCCATTGACGAGCAGCGTGCTGCCCTCGCGCCCGAAGAGATCGCCGAAAGCGCCGCCATGGTCCGCCGGCAGGAACTGGCCGTCCGCGTCGAGGCTCATATCCGACAGAAGCAGGACGACGACGTCGCCGAATGCTTCGGGGTCTTCGGGATCCTCCACGACGAGCGGCCCATAGAGCCCCTGGCCGACCTGGGCGGCCGAATTGATGTGGGGGTGATACCAGAACGTTCCCGCATCGCGCGCGACGAACTCGTAACGGAACTCTCCGCCGGGTTCGACCGGCGGCTGGGTGATGCCGGGCACGCCGTCCATGTCGTTGGGCAGTCGCAAGCCGTGCCAGTGGATGCTCGTCGCTTCGGGCAGCGCATTGCTGAAGTGAACGATGATCGTATCGCCGACCTTGGCGCGGATGAGCGGACCCGGCAGTCCACCGTTATAGGTCCAGACCGGAGTCAGTGTCCCCGGCCGAATCTCCATCGGTTCGATGCGGGCTTCGAGCTCGATCTCGATGATGTTCGGATCGGGATTGAGGTCTCTTGGCGCCGCCAGTTGCAGGTCATCGGCCCAGCCGCCTGGTTGTCCGACGCTCGCAGCCGATTCCAGATCCTCGAGGGCGGCTTCCCGCTGCTGGCCGCATGCGGTGAACCATAGCGAGCTTAAGCAGCAGACGCAGATTCCGTAAGACCGGAGCGCTGTCCTTGGCATACCTCGCCACCTGTTGAACTGGTACAAGAAATACATCTTATGCTAGTGCTGCCTGATGCGGCTCGCAAGAATGACCGATTACGGATTGTGCGTACAAGGCGCGATGCGCGGTCCGGTGCGTGAATCGCGGCCCGACCAGCGTGCCGACACCGATGCCGAGTCCGAGCGCTGCCCCGAGCGAGCTGAATCGTGCCTGCGGCCGCGTAGCCGGTCGTCGCGAGCGCGCTCGCCAGGCGGCCATCCCTCTTGCGCGAAAGATCTTTAAGATATACAAGAAATATATCTTAATGATGCTCAGGATACCGCCGCCGTGCAGCTTACGACATTTACCGACTACGCCCTCAGAGTCCTGATTTCCGTGGCGTCGAAGCCGGAACCGGAACGGAGCACGATCCCCGAGATCGCGGCGCAATACGGAATTTCACGCAACCATCTGGTCAAGGTCGTTCACCACCTGAGCTCGTCGGGCTATCTGTCGACGATTCGCGGCAAGGGCGGCGGCTTTCGATTGGCACGCCCGGCTGAGGATATCCGCGTAGGGGACGTCATCCGCGAGACGGAGCATCGATTCGACCTGGTGCCCTGCCTGGACGCGTCGAGGCGCGGTTCCTGTGCGATCGAGCCGGCCTGCGTTCTGAAGCGCGCGCTGCGTCAGGCTCTCGAGGCGTTCCTCTCCGTGGCGGACGGATACACACTCGCCGATCTGGTACGCCCGCGGCATCGCCTCCGCAAGCTGCTCTCCGTGTGATGCTATTCCTCGCGCAGCAAGGGCGCGGGCTCGGTCCTTCGCGCCTGGCGCGACGGACCGAGACTCGCGGCGAGAATCAGGGCGAAGAGTGCCGCGACAACCGATACAGTCACGACGCCGGGCGAGACTTCGCGCGACACAAAATCGTCGCGCAGCCACGCCGTGACAATGAACGCGAGAAGTCCGCCGAGCACGAGGCCGGGGAGGCTCAAAACCAGGCCCCGGCCCAGGACGAGCCTGCCGAGCGCCCTCGGGCCGGCGCCGATCGATGAGCGAATCGCATACTCGCGCCGTCCGGCCGACACGAGAAACCGCTGGGTCCCGTAGAAACCCGACCCGGCAACCACGAGCACGACGATAGCCGACACGATCGTCAACAGGCTGCGGGCGCGGTCAGCGGCGAGGAACGTCGCAACGCGCTCGCTCAACCGCTGCACGTCCCGGATTGTGAAATCGAGATCGCCGGAGTCGATCAGCGACTGAGTCGCGGCGCGAATCTCGGCCGACGACGAGGGGCTTCGAACGAAAACGACCTCGCCGCCGAAGAACGGCATGATGGGAACGTAGACTCGCGGCGGGACCTCGACGTCGGGATGCTCGTGCGCGATATCGGCGACGACACCGATCATCTCGGAGCCGCCGGTGCCGCCGATCGAGAGCGGCAAGGTCTCGCCGACAACGTCGGCCCGACCCCAGATGAGCCGGGCCGCCGCCTCGTTGACGATCATGGCGTTGCCTTCGTCGCCCTCGTAGAAGCTCCCATCGATGAGATCGATGTCGAGCATCTCGAAGTACTGAGGACCGGCTGCCACGGCGGCGAATTGAACGTTGTCGCCCGGCGGTATCGGGCGCGGAATTCTTGCTATCAGGGTTCCCGTAGTCACTCCCGGCGCGGCGGTGCCGAAAGCGACGCTCTCGATCCCGGGTATGCCTGCGATAATTTGCCTCCGCCGTTCCCTTTCCGCAAATCGCGCGGTGAAGTCCTGACCCGAGGCGGGTCCGAAATTGGGTTGCTGAGTCATCGTGACCGCGTGGACGTCCCGCGTGTCGTACCCGTGATCCGCCGTCACGAGCAGGGCGAGATACCAGCCGAAGGCGATCGCGGCTGCGGCAACGGTTCCGGCGATCGCGATTTGCCCGCTGCAGGCGATGCGTTGGGTCAGGTTGGCGCGGGTCGCAACGCTTCGACTGCTCGAGGCGATGCCGAGTCGCTTGAGGCCAAACACGGGCGCAAGCGAGACGAGCAAAGTCAGCAGCAACAGAAACGAAACGATGACGGCGAGCACCCGCCAGTCGAGCAAACTGGCGCTTTGCCATCGAGCGCCTTCCAGAAACGAGATGCCCTGGAGGTAGCTTTGGAGCCAGAATCCGGCCAGCAATCCGAGGGCCGTCGCTGCCACGATCAGCAGGGACGCCTCGGTCGCAAGCTGGCGCCCAAGACGCCTGAGCGGCGCTCCGACGGACATGCGGATGCCGAGCTCATGGCGCCGGCCCGGTGCGCGCGACAGAAGGAACAGGCTTACATTGGCAGCGGCGACGAGGGCCAGCAACACGCTGCCCGCAAGAAACAGCTGTAACTGTCGCTTCGCGTTGCGCTGGGCGTTGATGTCGAGCACGAGGCCGGACATCGCGTCGAACGGCTCGTCGGGAATGACGCCCTGCTCGTCGATGTCCTCGTATCGCTCATCGAGCTCGGCGGCGACCGCGGCCGGTTCTGCGCCGGGCGCCAGCCGTCCCAGCGCGCGGAGAAACTGGAAGTTTCGCACCCTGTCCAATGGGCCGAAATAAAGCGGTGCACCGATCTCGAAGGGTATCCAGGCAGCCGCCGATTGCGTCGGGCGAGCCGCCGTACGCTTCCTGCCAATACCGATAGGCAATGACCGCGACTGGTTCGGCATCGACGGCATGATCGAGCTCATCGAATCCGCGGCCGAGCGTAAGCCGTGGACGAAGCTCGCTGAAGAATCCGCGGCTGAGAAACTCGACGGGGCGTTGCTCCCGATCGGGCCCGAGCTGAAGATTCGTCGTCATAAATCCCTTTGCCGCGGCTAACGAGACGACTTCTTCGTTGATGCTGTCGAGTAGCGCTTGCGACATACTGCTGATCCGCTGGCCGTTGTTTTGGCCGATCGTGACGAGCTCGCCGCTCTCCTCGAAGCCCGGATGCGGCTGGTAGACGAGATCGATATAGAGCGAGAGAAAGGAAACGACAAAGGCCATCGCGACGGCGAGCACGACGACGGCGAGAACGCTCGCGACCGGCGTTCGCGCGTAGTCGGCGGCGAGCCCTTTCATCAAGCGGCGGCCGGACTCTGCAATCGCCCGTCGAGCATGTGAATGCGCCGCGTCGCACGCTCCGCGTAAACGGGATTGTGCGTCACGGTGATCAGTGTCGCGCCGTCGGCGTGCAGCTCGTCGAGCAGATCCATGAGCTGGTCGCCGTTGGCGTGATCGAGATTGCCCGTCGGCTCGTCGGCGAGGATCAGCGACGGGTTGCCGACGAGCGCCCGCGCGACCGCGACGCGCTGCTGCTGTCCGCCCGAGAGCTGATTCGGGCGATGCTCGGCGCGATGCGTCATGCTGACGCGGTCGAGCGCCTTTGCCACGGCCTGCCGATACTCGTCCTTGCCGACCCCGTCGCGGTACGTCAGCGGCAGGCCGACGTTCTCGGCGACGCTCATCTCGGATATCAGATTGAAGGCCTGAAAGACGAAGCCGATCTCACGATTGCGCAGGCGCGCCCGTTCCTCGGCGTCGATGTCGCTGACCGGAACGCCGGCGAGCTCGTATTCCCCCGAGGTCGGCTCGTCGAGCAGTCCGAGCACGGTCAAGAGCGTCGACTTGCCGCAGCCCGACGGCCCCTCGATCGTCACGTACTCGCCGCGCGCTATCGTCAGATCGATGCCGCCGAGCGCGTGCGTCTCGAGCGTTTCTGTCGTATAGACACGGCGCAGCTCGCGCAGCACGATCAACGGCGCTGAGTCGTTCATGGCTCCCCCCCGTATGCTGTTTCGCTGTTTCGCTGTTTCGCCGTTCCGTCGCTCCATCGGCGACGAGCTCCACCTCGAGATTCCGCAGTTCTCCCTCAGCGAATCCTGACGAGCGGCTCATCCACCCACTCGCTCATATCGGCGAGGATCACGTCGTCGCCGGGCTCGAGCCCGTCGACGATCTCGATCTGCCGCGGCGAGGCACGTCCCACCGCGACGGTGACGCGCTCGGCCCGGTCGCCGTCGATGCGCCGAAACAGCGCGACAGTCTCGTCCTCGTCGCGCAATTGCACGGGCCGATCAAGCAGCAGCGTGTCGGGCACCCGGTCGAGCTCGATTCGGGCCGTGACACTCGTGTCGGGCCGCAAGGCCGTCTTCGGCTCGCCGACGAGCTCGACATCGAGCGTCACGAGCCGGTCGCGCACCGTCGGGTCGATCCGAGAGACCCGGCCCTCGAGCGTCTCGCGGCCGATCTCGAGCCGGACCGGCTGGCCGATCTCGACCCTGGGCTCGTCACGCTCGGAGACGCGCACGCGGGCGATCAGCAGCCTGGGGTTGACGATGCGTGCGATATCCGTGCCGGCAGACGCGCGCTCACCGGCTTCGACGTTGATTTCCTGAACGACGCCGGACATACCGGCGCGAACAAAAAGATCGTCGGCCTGCCGTTGCAGTCGCATGACCTTCTGCCGCTGTTGCGCGAGCTTCGCCTCGGCCGCGGCGTCCTCGGCCGCCCGTGTTTCCGGCTGGCGCGCGAGCTTGGCGCGCTCGGCTTCGAGCCGCTCGAGCAACTGCTCGGCACGGATTCTCGCCTGCTCGATCTCGAGCGCCGACGCGTCGTCGCCGAGCGCCGCCTTGGCGTCGCTTTCGAGCCGCGCGCTCGTATATTCGGCCTCGGCGCTGGCCATGCTCGCGCGCATGTCGAGCAGCTTGTCCTCGCCCTGAGCCTGACGCAGGCGCTCCTCGGCCTCGGCCGCCTCGAGTTCGAAGCCCACATCCTCGAGATCGTTCTGAATCTGCGGGCTCGAGAGCTCGACGAGGACATCGTCCGGCTCGACGACATGGCCCGGCAGCACGACGATGCGCTCGACCACGCCGTCGCTGCGATTCGTGATCGCGCGGATCTCGGGGGCGACGAGCGTGCCGTTGGCCGATACCTCGTGGACGAACTCGCCTTGCGTCACGCGCGCGCTCCAGAGCGCGTCGCCGTCGACGCCCGGCGGGCGGCGAGCGAGGCTGACGGCGAGCACTGTCAGCGCGACGAGGGCGAGCACGGCGGCACCTATGCCCGCGATGCGACGATTGCGTCGCTTGTTGGTCGCTGGCCGCTGGATATCCAAGTCGCGTCCTCGGTTGCCCGGACCAAATACCTCGAACGAGATAGTATTCGGCCGGCGAGGCTGATTGCAACACAGCCCGGCGCCTCCGATCCATTAATTCGGTGTCACGGATCGCCGGACTTTGCTCGTTTCGCCGACTGGCCTATGCTGGTCGGCAACGATTCGGAGGGAACATGAGCGAACGGAGCCCCCGCCCCGCGCCGAAATGGCGCCGGGGCGAAATCGATCTCGGACGGCGGCGGAGCCTGCTCGTGCTCTCGGCGGCCGGCGCCTCGCTCGCTTCGGGCGACGCGCTCGCCCAGGCCGCCCGCTGTGTGCTGACCGAGAACGCGGGTGAAGGACCCTTCTACTTCGACCCCGAGCTGATGCGCTCCGACGTCAGCGACGGCTCGCCCGGCCTGCCCCTCGATGTCGCGATTCAGGTGACGCGAGCAAGCGATTGCGCAACGCTCGCCGCGGCGCGCGTCGATCTGTGGCAGGCCAATGCGATCGGACTCTACTCGGGCTATGCCGAGCAGCCGGGCGTCGGCGGTGTCGCGGCCGATGCGGCGCTCGGCGAGACCTGGCTGCGCGGCACTCAGCTGACCGATGCCGACGGCTGGGTCCGGTTCCGGACGGTCTACCCGAGCTGGTATGGCGGCCGTACGCCGCATCTGCATTTCAAGGTCTGGCTAGGGGCCGACGAAACCGTCGCAAGCCAGATCTTCTTTCCCGACGAGACCTCGGCCTTCGTATTCGAAGGCTTCGAACCTTATCGCAGCCACGTCGCCAAGCGCCGTGTCTTCAACGCCAACGATCCGCTCCAGCAAGGCGTGTACTGCGAGGTCGAGTCGCAGGACGAAACCGGCGTCAGCGCCAATGCGGCCGTCGCCATCGATGATGCGGCATGACATCTCTTTCGGCGTGACATCAAGGTGAGCCGTATGCGCAGCGTCCTTCCGCCCTTGAGCCTCTTGTCCTTACTGACCGTCGCAGCGCAAGTCCGCGCCCACCACAGCACGGTTGCGATCTACGACGGCAGCCGCACGGCCGAGGTGGCGGGCGTCGTCGAGGAGATCTCGTGGCGCAATCCGCACGGGCGACTCGTGCTTCGGGCCGATGACGGCGCCGTCTGGGAGGCCGAGATGCCGGCGACCGTCGTGCTGCGCATCCTCGGCATCCGGCAGGACCTGATCGAAACCGGCGACCGCATCACGATGGCGGGCGCGCCGGCACGCCGGGCCGAGCATCAGATGAGCGCGAGGAACATCCTGCTCGCTTCGGGCTATGAGCTCGCGTTCGGCTCCAACACGCCCCATTTCCCGGCGGGCCGGCAAGGCAACCTGATCGGGCGCGGCTACGACGACTCGAACGTCGAGGAGGCGATCGCGAACGCCGACGGCATCTTTCGCGTCTGGTCGACGAACATGACCGACCGCGATGCGTTCCCGATGTTCAAGGGCGGCTACCCGATCAACGACGCCGCGCGTGCCGAAATCGCGAAATGGGATCCGCTCGACAACGATCTGCTGCGCTGCGGCACCAAGGGCATGCCGTTGATCATGATCACGCCGGCGCCCGTCGAGCTCGCGCGCGACGGCGACACGATACGGATGCGCATCGAGGAGTACGATTCCAGACGCACGATCTACATGAGCGATTCGGCCGAGCCGCCCGATGCGCCGACGCAGATGGGCTTCTCGCGCGGGCGCTTCGAGGGCGAGACGCTCGTCGTCGAGACCGATCGTCTTCGGGCGCAGTACTTCGATCCCGACGGCGTGCCGCAAAGCGACCGGATCAGCCTCGTCGAGCGTTTCACGCCGAACGAGGACTACACGCGGCTCGACTACACGGTGACGGTGACCGATCCTGTCTACTTCACCGAGCCCTTCACGCTGTCGCGCTATTTCGTCTGGCGGCCGGAGATGACCGTCGTACCCTACAACTGCCTCGAGCGCGACTGGAACTGACCGCGCTGACGGCGCCGGGCCGCGGCTGACCACTGCACCGTCGCGGCTGGACCAGCGCCGGACCGCGGCTGCCCGCTAACCCGCCTCAGGCGAGCTCTCGCCTGACGATTGCAGCGCCATTGGCGAGCGCGCGGAGCTTCGCGAAGGCGCGATCGCGCGGCAGGTATTTCATGCCGCAGTCGGGCGCGACGACGAGCCTCGAGGGCTCTATGTGCTTGAGTGCCGCCCGGATCCTGTCGGCCACGACCTCAGGTGTCTCGACCTCGGGAGATCCGAGGTCGATGACGCCGAGCATCACGGTCTTGCCGCCGAGCTCGCGGAGCACCGCGGGATCGAGTCTCGGTTGCGCTGCTTCGATCGAGATCTGGTGCGCGGCCGATACCGCAAGCTCGGCCAGGAACGAATAGGCTCCCGGCTTGTCGCTGACGGCCGCGGCGTAACCGAAGCAGACATGAACGGCCGTCGTCGCGGCAACGCCTTCGAGCGCGCGGTCGATGACCTTGACGCCGTATCGGCGCGCCTTCTCGGCCCGCGCCTCGAGCCAGGGCTCGTCGATCTGAATCACGTCGGCGCCGGCCGCCGCGAGATCCCGGATTTCCTCGTTGACGGCTGCAGCGTACGCCATCGCGAGAGCCTCCTCGTCGTGATAATGCTCGTCCGCGGACTGCTGAGACATCGTAAACGGACCGGGCAGGGTGATCTTGATCGGCCTCGCCGTCTCCCGGCGCAGGAACCTGACGTCATCGACCTCTACGGGTCGGCGGCGGCGGATCGGACCGACGATACGCGGCACGACCGAACGCGTGCCGATGCGGTTGACGATCGTGCCCGGATTGTCGATATCGACGCCGTCGAGCGCCGTCGCGAACCGGTTCGAGTAGCTCTCGCGCCTGATCTCGCCGTCGCTGATGATGTCGATGCCGGCCGCCTCCATGTCGCGGATCGCGAGCCTCGTCGCATCGTCCTGCGCTTCGGCGAGAAACTCGGGCGCCACGCGCCATATCTCGGGCATGCGAATACGCGGGACCTTCGACCCGAGCTTGTCGCGATCGATGAGCCAGCCCGGTTGCGGATAGCTGCCGACGACCGTCGTCGGAATCGGCGTCAGCGCCCGCATCACTTGAATTCGTTCATGTGCTCGGTGTTGTTCGGCGTACGGTCGCCGGCGAGCCAGCGCTTGAGCTCCGAGTGCGCGTCGGCCCGGCGCATTGCCTCGATCTCCGCCGCATTGTCCGGATCGAGCGTGAACTCGAGCTTGAGCTCGTCGGGGGTTTGCATGTAGAGCGACTTGCAGTAGCCGTGATCGGTCAGCCGGTACGGAATGCCGGCGGCCTCGAGCCTGCGCTCCGCTTCGGCGAAGGTCTTTGCGTCGACCTTGAGCGCAATGTGCGAGAAGCGCGCCTGCTTCGGGTGGCGCGGGCGCATCTCCTCGTAGAGCTCGGGCTCGGCGAACTGAAAGAAGGCGAGCGCGCCGCCGTCGGCGAGCTCGTAGAACGTGTGACAGTACTCGAGCTCGCGACCGGCCTCGGGGTTGTAGGTGCGCTCGCACCAGGTCGCCACGAGCGGAATGCCGAGCACGTCCTCGACGAACTTGCGATTCGCCTCCTGGTCCTTCGTGACCCAGGCGTAGTGATGCAATCGCTCTGGCTGTGGCATCTTCACCTCCGCTCTCGGAGCCCGGCCCCGATTATGCCTCAGGCGGCCGCGTGCTCGCCGAGCATCCGGCCGAGCCAGCTCGCGAATCCTCGCGGATCGGAAGCGAATTGCCGGTTCGGCACGGCGGACCACTGACCATCGATCTCGAGCACGAATGCCGGAAAGCCGCCCGCGCCGATCTGCTGCATGATGCGCCGCGTGCTCGCGATGTGCGCATCGGCGTCGACGGCATCGAGCGCCGTCTCGAAGGCCGCGCGATCGAGACCGATCTCGCCGGCGATCCGTCGCAGCACCTCGCGCTCGACGACCTTGAGCCCGTGCTCCCAGTGCGCGTGCTGAATGCCCGTGAGCATCGCGAGCCCCTTCGACGGGTCGATCGACTCGACCGCGAGCACGGCCGCAGTCGTCGGCCTCGATTCGAGCGTCAACGTCGGGTCGAGCAGGAGTCCCGACAGATAAGCCTCGCCGTAAGGCTGGCCGCTCAACTTCGCGGCGCGCTCGTCGGCATCGCGAATGTAGTTGCGCATGTCCTCCGGCAGCCGTGTCGGCTCGGGCCAGAGCCCGCCGCCGTGAAGCTTAAGCGCAAGTCCCGGCACCTCGGCAGCGGCCTTGACGAGCGGCTCGGCCGCATAGCACCACCCGCAAAGCGGATCGTGGATGTAATGCAGTGTGGCGCTGATGTTCCCTGCCTCCTGAAGGCCGATGGCGATGCGCGACCTTGCCCGGCGCGCGAGAAGTGCTAGTCTGCTGTCGCAGGTCGCCGCTGGCAACGATCGAGGAACGCTACCGTCATGTATGCCGTCATCCTGGCTCTCGTGAATCTCGCTAGCGCGCAGGGCGAGGCCGTCGAGGTCACCGTCCCGCACGAGCCCGGGCTTCAGGCCGTGCACGCCGAGTGGGGCGAGCGCCGCGTGCCGTTCGTGCGCGACGGGGATCGCTGGCTGACCGTCATCGGCGTGGATCTCGACGCCGAGCCCGGCGCGCATGCGCTGGTGATCGAGCAAGACTTGGGCGCGGCCGGCACGCAGCGCGACACGGGGCAGGTGATCGTCGCCGCAAAACAGTTCCCGACGACCGAGCTGACCGTCGAGCCAGGTTATGTCGAACTGAGTCCCGAGAACCAGGAGCGCGCGGCGCGCGAGGCTCGCGAGATCGATGCGATTTATGCGAACCTGACGCCGGAGCGTTACTGGAGCGAGCCGTTCGAGGTTCCCGTTCCGGGGACGACGGGCGGACGCAACTTCGGCCATCGCCGGGTCTTCAACGGCCAACCGCGCAATCCGCATTCGGGTGCGGATCTCAACGCCGGCACGGGCACGCCGATCCAGGCAGCGAACCGAGGCCGCGTCGTGCTCGCCAAGGATCTCTTTTTCAGCGGCAACGCCGTGTTCCTCGATCATGGGCTCGGCGTCTATTCCGTCTATCTGCACCTGTCCGAGATCCTGGCCGAGCCGGGCCAGATGCTCGAGAAAGGCGAAGTGCTCGGCCTCGCGGGCGCGACGGGACGCGTTACGGGGCCGCATCTGCATTGGGGCGTACGCGTGCTCGACGCCCGCGTCGACCCGTTCAGCCTGCTCGATCTGGGCGCCGACTGAGCCGCCGCGATTGGCCAGCGGCTCCGACCGGACGCCGGCCCCGAAAGGGCCTACCGCATGGCCGCGTGATTGCTGGACGGGACCCGAGCCGGCTTCTATTCTTGCCGTATGAGCAAGCCCACACCTTCTTCCTGGGCCTACGCGGGGCTCGCCGCCGGGCTCCTCGTGGCCGGCGGCCTGTTCTGGCTTCAGGCCGGCCGCGGCCCGGATCCGGAGGCCCAATGGGCGCTGATCGAGCAGTACTGCGTCGAGTGCCACAACGGCGTCGACCTGTCGGGTGACCTGAGCTTCGCGGGCCTGGGCCCCGACAACATCGGCGCCCACGCGGAGGCCTTCGAGTCCGCGGTGCGCAAGCTGCGAGGACACCTGATGCCGCCGCCGGGCAATCCTCGGCCCGAGGCCGCCGAGCTCGAGGGCCTGATCGCGTGGCTCGAGGATTCGCTCGATCGGGCGACCGGGCTGCCGCGGGCCGCCAACGTGCCGATCCAGCGCATGAGCCGCACGGAGTACGCCGCGGCCGTCAGGGACTTGCTCGCCGTCGATATCGATCCGGCCGAATACCTACCGACGGAAATCGAGGTCGATGGCTTCACGAACATGGCGGCGGCACTCAGCGTCTCACCCGCATTTCTCGAGCAATACGTCGGCGTCGCGCGCGCCGTTGCCCGTGTGGCCGTCGGGCAACCGCAATCGAAGCTTGCGAGCGCCCATTTTCCGCCACCGCGCACCACGGCCACGCAGGAATTCCATACTGACGGCCTGCCGCTCGGCACACGCGGCGGCACGCGCTTTGTGCACAACTTCCCGGCAGACGGCGAGTATCGTTTCACGATCGCGGATCTCGAGCTCACCAACTACGCGCGCGCGCTCGAAACCGAGCACACGTTCGTCATGCTGATCGATCGCGAGGAGGTCTTTCGCCTCGAGTTCGGCGGCATGGAGGATCTCATGATCGTCAACAGGGGTGGCGCGCCGGGAGAGGCCGAGATCATGGCAAGGTTCTCCGACATCCCCGTGCACGTGACGGCGGGCGACCACGAGGTCGTCGTGACGTTCATCGAGCGCGCGCAGGCAGCCACCGACGGACACATCTACGGCTTCGTGCCCTATGGCGGCTTCAGCTTCAACAACAGCTTGCGCGTGCCGCGGATCGCGGGCGGCATCGAGGTCGTCGGTCCGTTCAATGCGGCCGGCGTCTCACGGACACCGAGTCGAGAAAAGCTGTTTATCTGTGCCCCCGAGGTCGCCTCACGCGAGCGCGAATGCGCCGAGCGAATCGCGGCAGACCTCGCGCAGCGCGCGTTTCGACGCCCGGTCGATGCCGTGGACATCGACACCCTCATGCCGTTCTACGAGACCGGCCGCAGTGCGGGCGGCTCGTTCGATGCCGGCATCGAGCATCTCGTCACTGCAGTGCTCGTCAGCCCCGAGTTTCTCTATCGTTCGATCAGCCCCCCCGATGAGTCCGGCGAGCTTCACGAATACCGCCTCGACGATCTCGAGCTCGCATCACGCCTGTCGTTCTTCCTATGGGGTACGGTGCCGGACGCCGAATTGCTGGATCCTGCCATCGAAGGCAGATTGAGTGCGCCCGGTGTCATCGATGCCGAGGCCGAGCGCATGTTGAACGATCCGCGCGCCAAGTCTCTCGTGACGGTCTTCGCGCTCAGGTGGCTCAATGTCGACGATCTGACGGCGGTCGAACCGGATGCCGGAATCTTCCCCGACTTCACCGAAGAGCTGCGCGACGACTTCGCGACCGAGATGACGATGTTTCTCGAGAGCATTCTGCTCGAGGACCGCAACGTCAAAGAGCTGCTGACAGGCGAGCACACCTTCGTCAACGACCGGCTCGCCGAGCACTACGGCATCGACGGCATATACGGATCGCAGTTCCGCCGCGTCGTGCTCGACGATCCGGCGCGGCATGGCTTGCTCGGCAAGGCCGCGGTCCTGCTGCGGACTTCGTATGGCGATCGCACTTCGCCCGTGCTCCGCGGTGCCTGGGTGCTCGAAAAGCTGCTCGGAACGCCGCCGACACCACCGCCACCCGGCGTCGAGACAGACCTCACGACGCCCGAAGGCGAGCAGCCGAAAACGGTCCGCGCCCGGCTCGAACGGCATCGCGAGGCGCCGAACTGCAACGCCTGCCACGGCGTGATCGACCCCTACGGCATCGCGCTCGAGAACTTCACCGTGCTCGGGGAGTGGCGTGACGAGGACCGGGCGGCAAACGCGCCGATCGACGCCGCGACGGTGCTCTCGAGCGGCCGGGCGCTCACGGGGCCCGTGGAGCTTCGTGAGGCCTTGCTCGAGCGACCCGACCAGTTCGTGCAGGCCTTCACGGAAAAGCTCATGATGTACGCCCTGGGCCGTGAGCTCGAGTATCATGACATGCGGCAGGTACGCCGCGTCGTGCGCCAGGCCGAGGAGCAGGGTTACACGCTGTCCGCCATCGTCGCGGGCATCGTCTCGAGCGACGCATTCCGCATGCAGGCCTTGCCGCACGAGGAGTAGGCCATGTATCTGACGAAGAAGCATCTCTCTCGCCGCACGGCCCTCAAGGGGCTCGGCGTCTCGATCGGCCTGCCGCTGCTCGATGCGATGATTCCGGCTGCGACGGCGCTCGCCCAGACGGCCGCCGCGCCGAGCTTACGGGCCGGGTTCTTCTATATCCCGCATGGCGCGATCATGTGGAACACGGCCTACGGAGCCGAGATGGACCACTGGACGCCGCAAGGCGCCGGAGCGAGCTTCGAGCTCAGCCCCATCATGGCGCCGCTCGAGAAGTACAAGCGCCTCGTGACCTCGTTCTCGAACCTCGAGAACAAGGCGAGTCAGAATTCCGTGCATTCCGTCAACCCCGCGACTTGGCTTTCGGGCGCGAGACCGAATCTCTCGACGCCGGGCGCGAGCATGACGCCGACGATCGACCAGCTGATCGCGAATCACATCGGCCAGGAGACGCCCCTGCCGTCGCTCGAGGTCGCATCGGAGACGACGATACAGGCCGCCGCCTGCGGCGGCGGCAGCGGTGGTTGTTACTACAGCTCGACGCTGTCGTTCCGCGACGCGAGCTCGCCGTTGCCGATGGAGTTCAATCCGCGCAAGGTATTCATTCAGCTCTTCGGCGAAGGCGATACGCCGGCCGAGCGAGAGGCGATCGCCAATCAAACCCGGAGCCTGCTCGACCTGATCTCCGATCGCACGGCCGCCCTCAAGCGACAGATCGGTCCTTCCGACCGCCGGCGTCTCGACGCCTACCTCGAGACCGTCCGCGAGATCGAGCGGCGCGTGGAGATGGCCGGGCAACGCGACCTCTCCGGCATCAACCTGCCCGAGGCGCCGATCGGCGAGCTGCCTGATTTCGACGATCAGGTCAGGCTCATGTTCGATCTGATCACCCTCGCCTACCAAGCGAATCTGACGCGCGTCGCGTCCTACATCATGGTCGCCGAAGGCACGAACCGGACTTACAACCACATCGGCGTGTCGGATGCGTTTCATCCGCTGTCGCATCATGCGAACAAGCGCGAGAGCCTCGAGAAGCTCGTCCGCATCCAGACCTGGCACATGCAGGTTTTTGCCGAATTCATCGAGAGGCTCGACGGAATCGAGGACGGCGACGGATCGCTGCTCGACCATTCGATGCTCCTCTACGGCTCGAACATGAGCAACAGCGACAGGCACAACAACTACCCGCTGCCGAACGTCCTCGTCGGCGGCGGCGCCGGCAGGCTCAACGGCGGCCGGCATATCGACCTGCCCGAGCACACGACACTGTCAAACCTGCTGCTGACGATTCTGAACAAGGCCGGTATCGAAGAGCAGAGCTTCGCCGACTCGACCGGTCCGATCGCGGGCGTCTGAGACTTAAGCCCATGCCGATCGCAGCCGGCAGCGGATATCTCGATCGACGCGCTTTGCTTGCGGGCGCGGCCGCCGTTGCTGCGCTCGGACCTGAGAGGCTCTCTGCACAAGCCGCGACTGTCGAGATCACGAGAGTCAACGACCGCCTGAGCGTCATTGGCGGATTCGGCGGCAACGTCGTCGTGCTCGGCGGGCCAGGCGTCATTCTCGTGGACGGCGGCAGGGCATCTCACACGCAAGCCCTGCTCGAAACCGTCGCCGGCATCGTGGACCCGAATCGGATCGAGACGCTGTTCAACACCCACTGGCATCTCGACCAGATCGGCTCGAACGCGTCGATCCGGCAGCTCGGCGCGAGCCTCATCGCGCACGAGAAGACGCGCCTCCGGCTCGCGACTCCCTACTACCTGCCGGCCGAGGACCGCTATCACCCGGCAGAGCCGCCCGAGGCGCAACCGACGATGAGTTTCTTCGACAAAGGCGAGCTCGTCGTCGGTGGCGAGACGATCGCCTACGGTTACCTGCTCGAAGCGCATACCGACGGCGACATCTATGTGAAATTCGAGAACGATAACGTGATCGCCGTCGGCGACGCGATCGCGCCCTCGCGCGACCCCGAGCTCGACTGGTTCGGCGGCGGCTGGCTCGGCGGACGCGTCGATTCGCTTCGATTGTTGCTCGACATCAGCGACAGCGGGACGCAATTCGTTCCAGCCTACGGTCCCGTCGTCGATCGCGCCTATGTCGAGGCCGAGCACGAGCTCATGCTCGCTCTGTTCGACATCCTCTTCGAGCGCATCCGCGCCGGCGAAAGCGCTGCCGATATCGATCGCTCCCGTGCGCTCGACGCGCTGGCGCGTCGCTTCGACGATCCGGGAAGACTGCTCTACGATGCACACAAGAGCATGTGGGGCCACTACAACACGCTATCGCACGATATCGTCTGAGCCATGGCACAGGTCGTCCGTCCTTCATTCGTCCTCTGCGCAGCCGCCGTGCTCGCGAGCCTGACGAGCCCGGCAGGAGCCCGCGAGCTCGCCGATCTGATTCAGGACGGCGCGAGTCGCCAGGCGCTCGCTCTGATCGAGAGCGGGGCCGACGTCAACGAGGCGCAGGGTGACGGCACGACACCGCTGCATTGGGCCGTTTATCATATCGATACCGAGCTCGTCGCGTTGCTGCTCGAGCGGGGCGCCGATCCCAATGTGATCAATGCTTACGGCTCGAGCCCGCTGGGCGAGGCCGCCAAGGTCGCCGAGCTCGGGCTCGTCGAGACCCTGCTCGACGCCGGCGCCGATCCGGACGCGCTGAACGCCGACGGTCAGACCGTCCTGATGCTCGCGGCACGGTCGGGCTCGACCGAGATCGCGCGTTTGCTGCTCGAGCATGGTGCCGACGTCAACGCCAGGGAAACCTGGCGCGGCCAGTCGGCTTTGATCTGGGCCGCCGATTCGCGCTTTCCCGAGATCGTTGATCTTCTGCTCGAGCACGGCGCCGAGGTCGAGTTTCGGACCGAAGCCTTCGACTGGCCGTCGCAGATCACGTCCGAGCCGCGGGCGCAGTATCGCCCGGTCGGCGGGCTGACACCGCTGCTCTATGCCGCACGCTCCGGCTGCACACCGTGCGTTAGTGCCATTCTCGACGCCGGCGCTGACATCGATCGGCCGACGCCCGAGGGCATGACGCCGCTGATCATCGCGCTCGACAACGGTGCCTTCGATACGGCAAAGCTCTTGCTCGAGCGGGGAGCGAACCCGCATCTCTGGGACTGGTACGGGCGCACGGCGCTCTATGTCGCGGTCGATGTGGCGAACGCCGGTCGCGGCACGCGCACGGACGGCGGCGTCTTCGCCGAAGACGCCGGCAACGAGCGGCCAGTGACCGGATTCGAGATCGTCGAGATGCTGCTCGCGGGTGGGGTCAATCCGAATCCTCAGCTCAACATGCATCGACCGGGCCGCGGCGGCAACATCGGCCGCTTCAGCGATCCCCTGCTGACGACGGGCTGCACACCGCTCCTGCGCGCCGCGATTTCCCAGGATCTGCCGACGATGCGTCTCCTGATCGAGCACGGCGCGCTTGTCGATCTTCCGAACGTCATGGGCGTGACGCCACTCATGGTTGCGGCCGGACTCGGCGGCGGCCGCGGCGGCTTCGGTGGCGGCGGCTTCGACAGTGAGGCCCGCGCAATCGAGATCGTCGAGATGCTGCTCGCAGCCGGCGCCGACATCAACGCACGCGTCGTCGAGCGCTACGATCGGACGGCGATGCTCGGGCGCAATAACAACGCGATGGTCGAGCGGGAAGGGTATTCGCCCTTGTTGGCGGCGATCAGCCGCGGTTGGGGCCGCGTGACCGAGCATCTGATCGCCAACGGCGTCGACGTCGACGTCGTCGATGCGCGCGGCAACTCTGCGATAGATGTCGCGCTCGGTCAAACCGGCGGTGGCGAAACCGTGGCCTCCGATGAGATCGCGACGCGGCTGCGAGAGATTCTGGGTAACGCCCGGGCCGCGGAATAAAATAAGCCCCGCTTCGACTCGAAGCGGGGCTTTTCATTAAGAAGCCTGGCGATGACCTACTCTCGCATGGAATACACCACACTACCATCGGCGCTGAACGTTTTCACTTCCGAGTTCGGGATGGGATCGGGTGGTTCCCGTTCGCTAATGTCGCCAGGCAAACCGGTGTGGCGGCCGAATCGTCAGCCGCCGTCTTTGAAATGATCCGTCTCGCGCGATTCCTGTTTCGGAGGAATCGTGCATTGTCGCACTGTCTGTTTCGTTCGAGGCACCAAACTTCTTGGGTGTTATATGGTCAAGCCTCACGGGCAATTAGTACTGGTTAGCTTCATACATTGCTGCACTTCCACACCCAGCCTATCAACCTCGTAGTCTACGAGGGCCCTTCAGGGGGATTAAATCCCCGGGAAACCTAATCTCAGGGGGGGCTTCCCGCTTAGATGCTTTCAGCGGTTATCCCTGCCGTACGTAGCTACCCGGCAATGCCACTGGCGTGACAACCGGAACACCAGAGGTACGTCCACTCCGGTCCTCTCGTACTAGGAGCAGCTCCCTTCAAGTTTCCAACGCCCACGGCAGATAGGGACCGACAATCTGTTACTTTCGGGCTCGTCAGAGCCTTACTGACCTTGCATTTCGCAAGGCGGGTAAGTCTTTCGACTCACCTCTGCACGTCGCCGTACAGATCGGACTGTATCTTCATCACCTGCATCCGGTGACGTTTGGCGTACAGTCTCTGAGGGTTCCAGATCATTCAGAATCTTCGAAAGTGATACACGCCGGTACTTGCCCGACTTGTTCATCGAGAACGCCAACCGCAGAAGCTCTGCGAGACCTTCCTTGGTTCGGTGGCGGCCCTGGCACATTGCGCTAACGATCCTCGAAAAAACTTCGAAGTCATGACGCTTTTCCGTGCGAAGGCGAAATTCCCGAAAGAACGGAATCACCTTGGCCGCAAGATCTTTTCGGGACCTTACGACGAAGACCCATGTGACATCACGAGAATTGTTTTTGTGATTAGGCTTTACGTAGCCACAACCGAGCACAGCTTGCAGGAGATACAAGACCTCCTTGCTCGACTCATGTTGGGACACATGAAACTCCGGCACTAGCTGCCAGAGCGTCCTCACGCACGGATTCCTCTGAACCGCAAACGTGAAAACTACCTTCCCCATCAACAAATCCCGCAACGTAATAGGCTAGACCTGAATCATCTGACCTTCCCTGCTGATTGCCTGCACCCATCGCATTGTTACTTCATGCAGCCGTCCCAAAGGACAATCTACATGCGAGTAGCGTGGGATCCTAATCAGGTTTTCCAGCATATAGCCAAATTTATAGACAGCTCATTAATGTCTAACTGTCTCACGACGTTCTGAACCCAGCTCGCGTACC
>DATKCK010000086.1:0-44948 GCA_035513215.1 Gammaproteobacteria bacterium
GTCTTCATGAACATCGTCGAAGGCGGCGAGACCTTTAACTGGGCCGTCGAGCTCGAAAGCCCGGCCGAGCTTCAGTTGAGCGGCTGGAGCCGCGAGACGCTCGTCCCGGGCGACGCCATCGTCGTCGACGGCATGCTTGCGCGCAACGGAAGTCGCCAGATCTGGGGCGGCTCGGTCCGGCGCGCGGTAAACGGGCAACAGCTTTTCACGCTCGATCCCGACCTGCCGCGACTGCCGCTCGTATCGCGCCCCGCGCCCCGCTGGCCCGATGGCCAGATCGCGCTCGGCGCAACATCCGGCGCCTCCGACGGCTATTGGGGATATCCGACCAGGACCGTGCTCGTCGAGGACGGCGTCGATGTGGCGATGAACCGCGACGGCCAGCTTACCGATCTCGACGACGCCGGCCAGGTCGCGCCGATGCAGCCCTGGGCGCTCGCGCTCTACCGGCACCGTCAGGAGCGTTTCCTCCAGGACGATCCGATGTTCCTGCACTGCAAGCCGCCCGGCGGCCTGCGGCAGTACCAGTCCAGGCTCGGCCTGCAGCTCATCGAAGACCGCGAGCGTGAGCGGATCTTCGTGCTGCTCGGCAGCGGCAATCGCAATTTCCGGATCGTTCACCTCGACGACCGCGACCAGGTCGGTCAGGTCGGCGGCGACGATGACAACCCGCTCTACTACGGCCGGTCCACCGGCGAATGGGACGGCGACACGCTGGTCGTCAGCACGGTCGGCTTCAACGAGGACTTCTGGTTCACCAATGGCGGCCTGCCGCACACGAATCGGCTGAGCCTGACGGAAAGATTCACGCGCACCGATTTCGACACACTGCGATACGAAGTCACGATCGACGACTCTGGCGCGTATACGCGGCCATGGTCGGCGAGCTGGGAATTAAGCTGGGTTGGCGGCGAACCGCTGCCGACGCATATCTGTCAGGAAAACAGGCCTTGAGGAGACGGGTCATGAGAGTACTTGTTACAGCTACCACGATCCTTGCCGGCGCGCTGGCCGCGGGATCGGCAATCGCTCATCATTCCTTCGCTGCCGAGTTCGATCCCAACAAGCCGATCGAGCTGAAGGGCATCGTTACCAAGGTCGAATGGACCAATCCGCATGTCTGGTTCTATATCAACGTGCGTGACGAGGAGACGGGCGAAATCTCGAACTGGGGCGCCGAGCTCGGTCCGCCGCACGGCCTTCAGCGACAGGGCTGGCGCCGCGACACGCTCGCGATCGGCGAGGAAGTCTCGGTCAACGGTTTCCTGGCGCGCAACGGCAGCAACCGCGTCAACGCCCGATCGGTCACGGTGACGTCGACGGGAGGCCGCCCGGGCCAGACGCTGGACGCCGATTCGAGCTTCAGCCAGGGGAACTGACGATGCGCTCGACAACGATCGCGCTGGCGGCGCTGGCCGCCGCCGCGGCCCTCGCGGCGACCGAGTCTCAGGCCCAGCGGCGCGACTTCGAGGGCGGCGCGCCGGCGCCGGGGCCCGCGCCCGTCAACGAGAGCGGCCGCGTTCTGCTCGATGGCCTGACGGCCGACACGGTCGGCGTCTGGACGCCGATGTTCGGCATATCGGATCCCGTCGCGCCGATCGAGACCGTGCCCTTTCAGCCGTGGGCGGCGGCCCTCTACGAGGACCGTCAGGCGCACGAGCTCGAGCCGCACGCGCGTTGCAAGGCGTCCGGCGCCTCACGGCAGTTCCTGACGCCCTATGGCGTCGAGATCGTCGAGATACCGGAGCTCGAGCGGCTGTTCATATTCGACATCGGCGGTCCGCACACCTTCCGCACGGTCTACATGGACGGGCGCTCCCATCCGGTCGACCTGGAGCCGACCAACTACGGTCATTCGGTCGGCTGGTGGGAAGGCGATACGCTCGTCATCGACACGGTCGGCTACAACGAGGACTTCTGGTTCGAACGCCGCGGCCTCCCGCATACGGAGGCCTTGCATACGATCGAGCGCTTGACGCGCGTCGACGAACGACAGGTGACCTACGAGATCGAGATTCACGACCCGAACGTCTACACGGCGCCGTACACCGGGGGGTTCAATCTCAGGTGGAACGAGGGGACGGAGCTTTTCGAGTATATCTGTCAGCAGGCGAATTATGCGCATGAGCTGATGGTTGGCAGCGAGCAGGACTCCGTCGATCGGAGCAGCACGATCATTCCATAGACCGTTAACGCAAGATTGCCAGCGCCCGATTGAAGAGCTCGCTCGGGCGCATGGCGGCGGTGGTGAGGTCGGGTGAGGGGTGGTAGTAGCCGCCGATGTCGACGGGGTGGCCCTGGACGGCGTTGAGCTCGGCGACGATCTCGTCCTCGCGGTCCCAGAGCTCCGCCGCGAGCGGGGCGAAGCGCGCGGCCAGCTCGCGGTCCTCGGTCTGGGCTGCCAGAGCCTCGGCCCAGTAAAGAGCCAGGTAGAAGTGGCTGCCACGATTGTCGAGCTCCCCGGCCCTGCGTGACGGTGCCCTGTTGCTCGCGAGCCATTTGGCGTTCGCGGCATCGAGGGCCTTGGCAACGACGGCGGCCGCGGCGTTCCCGGTCTTGCGCGCCAGATCCTCGATCGAGACGGCGAGCGCGAGAAACTCGCCGATCGAGTCCCAGCGCAGATGGTTCTCGGCAAGGAATTGCTGGACGTGCTTCGGCGCCGAGCCGCCGGCGCCCGTCTCGTACAGGCCCCCGCCCGCCAGAAGCGGCACGATCGACAGCATCTTGGCGCTCGTGCCGAGCTCCAGTATCGGGAAGAGATCGGTCAGGTAGTCTCGCAGCACGTTGCCGGTCACCGAGATCGTATTCTCACCCGCTCGCACGCGCTCGAGCGTCGCCCGCATTGCTTCGACCGGCGACAGTATTCTGATGTCGAGTCCCGACGTGTCGTGACCCTCGAGATAGCGCTCGACCTTCGCGATCAGGTTTCGATCGTGCGCGCGCTCGGGATCCAGCCAGAAGATCGTCGCATCGCCGGTTACGCGCGCGCGCTCGACTGCGAGGCGGACCCAGTCGCGTATCGCCGCGTCCTTCGTCTGGCACATGCGCCAGATGTCACCCTGCTCGACCGGCCACTCGAGCAGAATCCGGCCGGCATCGTCGCGAACGCGGACCGTGCCCGCCGCTTCGATCTCGAAAGTCTTGTCATGCGAGCCGTATTCCTCGGCCTTTTGCGCCATCAGACCGATGTTGCCGACGTTGCCCATGGTCGTGACGTCGTAGGCGCCATTAGCCTTGCAGTCCTCGAGCACGGCCTGGTAGATGCCAGCATAGCAGCGGTCGGGGATCAACGCCTTGGTGTCGTGCAGCTTTCCGTCCGGCCCCCACATTTTTCCCGAGCTTCGTATCGCCGCCGGCATCGATGCATCGATGATGACGTTGCTCGGGACATGCAGGTTGGTGATCCCCTTGTCCGAGTCGACCATGGCGAGCGGCGGGCGTTTCTGATAGACGGCCGCGATATCGGCCTCGATGGCCGAGCGCCGCTCCGCGTCGACCCGTTCGAGCTTTGCATAAACGTCACCGATTCCGTTGTTTGCCTCGACGCCGATGTCCTCGAAAAGCGCTGCGTGCTCGTCGAAGACGTCCTTGTAGTAGACGGAAACGCAGTGGCCGAAGATGATCGGGTCGGAGACCTTCATCATCGTGGCCTTGACGTGAAGCGAAAGCAGAAGACCCTTCTCTTTCGCGTCCGCGATCTCCCGCTCGAAGTACTCGCGCAAACGCCGCGAGCTCATGACCGCGGCATCGATGACCTCTCCCTCGATAACGGGCGTTGCCGCCTTGAGCACCTTTCGCTCGCCCGATGGCGTCTCGAGCTCGATCGCGAGCTTGCCGTCCGACTCGACGACTGCCGATCGCTCGCTCTCGAAGAAGTCGCCCTCGCGCATGTGCGCAACGTGAGTCTGCGACGCCGTGCTCCACTCGCCCATCGAATGCGGATTTGCCCTCGCGTAGGCTTTGACCGGCGCCGCGACGCGCCGGTCCGAATTGCCTTCTCTCAGCACCGGGTTGACGGCGCTGCCGAGCACCTTTGAGTAGCGTGCATGGATCTCGCGCTCTTCGGCCGATGCGGGATCGGCGGGATATGCGGGCAGGTCGTAGCCCTGGCGCTTGAGCTCGGCAATCGCGTCGTTGAGCTGAGGAACGGACGCGCTGATGTTCGGCAACTTGATGATGTTCGCTTCCGGCCGTTTCGCGAGCTCGCCGAGCTCTGCCAGATCGTCGGCCTGACGCTGATCCGGCGTCAGACGATCGGGAAACTGGGCGATGATGCGGCCCGCGAGCGAGATGTCGCGCGTCTCGATCGTGATTCCCGCGGGCGCCGCGAAAGCCTGAATGATGGGCAGCAGGGAACAGGTCGCCAGTGCCGGCGCTTCATCGGTCTGGGTATAGATAATCCTCGGCTTCGGCATCGACTCCGTCCTTGGCGGTGACAGCGCGGCATCCGTTTCGGGGCCGAAATTATAGCCTCGTCCGGTTCTCCGATCAGTTCACAGAGGACCGCGGTGCGGCCGTGCCGATATAGGGCCGGGATCCGCGCTGCTCGTACCAAAGGCCGTCGGCGGGGCGATCGAGCCGCCGGAGATAGAGCGTCCGCGGACGGATCAGGCCGATGCCGCCCCTGACGAATACCGTGTCGCCGGGCCTGAACGTCTCGGCCGTCACGCCAATCCGAGCGAGCTCGGAGCGATTGTCCATCTCGAGCTCCCAGAGCCGGCGGGCGCCGCTGTCGTCCTCGACCTCGATGACGAGGACGGGATGCGGATTGACGAAGCGAAACTCGGCCACCGCGCCGTGCAGCGACCTCTGATCGGCGCCGTCGTAAACGCCGCTCAGCGAGTGGTGGCCGAGCGCGACCGTCGCTGTCAGGGCCGGGATCAGGAACGTGCAGACTACGAGGCGCATAGGGCCATAGCCTATGCCAGCCTCACGCCTGAGCGCTACCGGTCCGGCGCCTAACGGGCGGGCTGAAGCAGGACTACACCGACAGCGGATCGGGCTCTTGAGCATCAGGGTCGCTTCCGGTCAAAATCGAACGAGTCGAGGAAAGGTGCCGTCCGATGAGAAAGCCGCTCTTGCTCCTTACGGTGTCCGCGTTGATCCCCGCCGTTGCATCGGCCCAGCCGGAGGTCGCGTCCGAGTCCGCCGTCGAGTCCTACCAGATGGCAAGACCGGCCGAACATGCCACTCCCGTCTACCCTGCCGCAGCTGCTAGGGACGGCAAGGAAGGCTGGGTCCAGCTCAACTTCATGATCAGTCCGGAGGGGGAGGCCTACGAGTTTCAGGTGCTCGATCGCGCCGGCGACGAGGCCTTCGTCCGGGCCGCCCAGCGGGCCGCGGAAGACACCTCATTCAGCCCGGCCAGGATGGGGGACCGTGCCGTGGACGGCAGCCTGACGGTCACGTACCAGTTCGTTCTCGAGAACGGCGAGAAAGCCGCGCGTCGCGCTTTCGCCGACCAGTTCCGCGGATTCGTGCGCGCCATGAACGAAGGATCGCAGGACGATGCCGCCGCGAAGCTCGCGAGCCTCGAAGATACGGAGATCTACAACAATTACGAGTATGCCCACCTGAGTCTCGCCCGCTATCAGTTCGCCTCACGTTATGGCAGCCCCCTGGAGCAAATGAGACATCTCGAGACGGCCCGGGGCGAAAACCCGAGCCAGCCGCAGTACGAGAGCTTCCTGCCGGAAGATGTGGTGACACCGAGCCGCCGGAACCTGTTCCAGCTCATGGTTCAGAACCGGAATTTCGCGGAAGCCACCGCTGTGTTTCGATTGATGGCGTTCAGGGGAGACGAGGAAGGACTGGGGCTCTTCCGCGAAACTTACGTCCGCTTGCAGGCGTTCCGGACGAACGATGCGCCCTACGCGGTCGAAGGGCAGCTCGACAAGAACGGATCCTGGGCCCTCGACCTGTTCAAGAACGATTTCTATCTCGACCGGATCACGGGCACGGTGAACGAGATCAAGCTGCGCTGTCAGCGCGAGTATGTCTTCCTGCCCTTCGACCCCGAAACTCAGTACACGGTCTCGGAGAGCGCCGGCAACTGCAACATCGAGGTGCTCGGCGCTCCCGGCGCTGCATTCGAGCTGGTGCAGCTTTGAGGCGCTATTCCTCGAGCTCCGCTGCCGCGTCCATCAGCTCCTGCGTCTCCACACCCGAGCAATCGAGCGGGAACAGCATGTCGAACGGCGCAATCTCGAGCGTCTGGGTCGGCACGACCCAGGGCTCGGTCAGCACTTCCGGATCGTAAACAGTGGCATCGACGACGAGTGTATCGGCATCGACGCGCTGGTACCGCTCGACGACGCGCAGCGCGTCCGAATGAAACGAGACGCGGCCCTCGGCCCAGATCCAGGTATCGTCGGTGAAGTTTTCGACCTCGACGACGAAGGTGTCGCCGTCCCAGTGCCCGACGGCATGACCGCGCCGCGCCGGCGGCAGCGGCGGGTGATCGCGACCGTCCGTCGGAACGAGCTGGTAACCGTGAAAGGTCTCGGAGAGCAGGACGACGAGATCGGGCGTCGCGACGATCTGCGCGACCGCGCCGACGTCGTACATGCGCACGTTGAGCGTGCCGAAGGCGGTCGACACGCATTGCAGCGTCGGGTCGTCCTTGTCGCTCAGCGTGGCCGCGTGCTCGGCCGCCCAGGGCTGATAGAGGCCCGTGAACGTGGCCGGCGGAGGACCTTCGCCCCTCCCGGGTCCGCCGACGCGGAAACCCGGCCCGCCGACGTCACCGCCGCCCCACCAGACGCCCGAGAGGTCCGGCTTGCCGTTCGCCATGCGCGGAACCTCGCCGCCGTCCTGCGCGGCCGCCGAGCCCGCCACCGCGAGCGCGATGCAGGCGGCCGCGAGACCGGTCGTGCGCTTGCGCCTGACGGCGCTCATCGCGCGCCCGGCCCTTCGCGCGGACCGAACATGCCGTAGACCGTGCCGTCGGCCGTCACGAGCTCGCGCAGCATGCCGTTCGGCTTCGAGTGGTCGTGCGCGCGAAAGCCCGAGATCGTGACGACATCGCCCTCCTTGATGACCTCCGGCGAGTAGCCGTTGCGGAGCATGCCGCTCGGCGTTCCGGCCTCGAACGACCAGCGCACGACCTCGCCGTTCTCGTCCTCGACGTCGAGGAAGAAGAACGAGTGCGGGTTCGTCAGCCGCACGTTGACGATCGTGCCCTCGATCGTGATCGCGCCCTCGGGCGAGGTGTCGTAGGCCGCCGCGAACGAGTGGTGGGCCGCGGCCGAGCCGACGAACAGGCACGGCAGCAACCCGGCGATCGATGCCAGCTTCAATGTCTGTGTCATCGCAAACCTCCTTCCTCCGTCGGAGGAACCGTTACCGAATCAAAGGCGGCCGTTCACGGGCAGCCTGTTGCCGCGGGCTCCCGGCCTAGTCGCGGGCGTCCGGCGCGCCGGGCGAACCGATGCCGAAGAAGAGCTTCGAGCCGTCCTCGAACGCAATGTCGCGGCCGTTGGCGCGGTTCGATCCGTCGCGCGCCTGATAACCTGCGACGAGAATCACCGTTCCCGGCTTCAGCGAGTCGGCGGTGAAGCCGCGACGCAGAATCGCGTTCGGCGCGCCGCCCTCGACCATCCACTGCTCGACCTCGCCGTCCTCGTTGACGACGTCGATATGAATCCAGGAATGCGGGTTGATCCACTCCATCTTCGTTACCGTGCCCCTGAGCTCGACGGGACTGTCGGCGTCGAACTCGGCCGAGAACGCATGATGGGCCATCGAGCTGCCGGCCGCGCCCAACAGCAGCGCCGCGCCCGCCAGTGAAGAGATGATTCTGGTTCGCATCGGAAGTCCCTCCGTTTCGGATTCCGTGAAAATCAATCCTGTTCCTCCTCGTCGCGCTTGACAAGGTGACCGTAAACCAGTTCCTCCGAGAACGGAACGCACTTGAACTCCAGCATCTGGGCGCCCTCCTCGGTACGGCGGTAGAGCGGCAGGCGGATCGTCCACGGACGCGAATACAGGGTCGGATCCTCTATCGTCGCCTCGTAGTCGATGCGGTCGTCGCTGACCTTAGTGTAGCGCTCCGTGACGACCGTCGCTGCGCCGCGATGGTTCCCGGCTCGGTCGTACCAGGCGAGATCGTTGTTGCCGGTGACCTCGACGACGAGCGTGTCGCCCTCCCAGCGGCCGTTCGAGGTGCCCATCCAGGTCGGCACGACGGCCGCCTGCGGCTCACCCATGTTGACGACGCGATTGGCCGTTGCGAACTCGTAGGCGAACAGGATGTCCTGATTGCCCTGAACGATCTGGAACGGGTACGGCATGTAGGCCGCGCGCGGGATGCCCGGCATATAACACTTGGCCTCGGGGTCGGTTGCGGGCCAGCCGGCGCGGTTCTCGTCGCGCTGAGCCAGCGCCTCGGGCAGATACGGAATCTCGCCATCGGGCCCGTCGACGTAGCTGATCCCGGCCGGGATCGCGGCAATGGCGCCGAGACCGGCGAACTGCGGAATATCCGCGGCCGAATGCGCCTCGAGATTCCAGTTCGCGAGCGTGTTGGTCTGCCAGATCCCGTTCAGGTCGGGCCTGCCGTCGAGACGGGAAAAAACGGCCGTCGCGCCGGCCTCGGGAGCCGCGTCGGCTTCAGGTGCCTGCGCGGCCGATTCGGACGAATCCTCCTGTGCGCAGGCTGCCCCGAGCATTAACACAATAGCTGCAAGACCGAGTGATGCACCGGATGGCAGACGCACCATAATCATCCCCCTCTTTTTCGAGCCTTCGCGGGCTTTTGATCCCCAGGATGGTCAGGAGTTTCCAATGCGCCGGGCTCGGCTGTCAAACTACCTTGATTGTTACCCCGAATCGCCTATTCTTAGCCGCAAGAACGATTTAGCCGCAGGGGGCCATCATGCAGACCAAGCTATCCGGAGCCGGCATCGCCGCGCTGGCTGTGACCGCCGTCGCCGCGGGGATCGCGGCAGCCCAGGAGCCCCAGTACGACCCGAATTACGAGCCCCCGCGCACGCCGTGGGGAGACCCCGACCTTCAGGGCAAGTGGCCGGGCACGGCGATGGTCGGCGTGCCGATGGTGCGCCCGGAAGAGCTCGGCGAGCGCAACTGGCTGACCGAGGAGGAGTTCCAGGAGCGCGTGGCCAGGGCCGAGCGCCAGGCCGAGATCGACACCGCAGACTTCGATATCGAGGACGCCGCGAACACGCCGGGCGGCGCCGTCGGCGGCCCCGTCTCGCCGCCCCCGCATTGGCTCGAGCGCGGCGAGCCGCAGTATCAGGCCGGGCTGATCGTCGATCCGCCGAACGGGCAGTACCCGGCGCGCATCGACGCGCAAGAGGGCGGCGGCTTCGGCGGCCGCGGCGGCGGCGGTTTCGGCGGCAACAACGCGGATTCCTATCTCGACCGCAGCAACTACGATCGCTGCATCACGCGGGGCATCGCGGGCTCGATCCTGCCGGTCATCTACAACAACGGCAATCAGATCGTGCAGGGTCCGGGCTACGTCGCGCTTCTGAACGAGATGATCCATGAGGCGCGCATCATCCCGCTCGACGGCCGGCCCCATGTGAGCTCCGACGTCCGCATGTGGATGGGCGATTCGCGCGGCTACTGGGACGGCAACACGCTCGTCATCGAGACGAGAAACCTCAATGACCAGACCTCGATCGGCTCCAACGGCGGCGGCCGGGCGATCGATCAGGACGCGAGGCTCACGGAACGCCTCACACGCGTCTCCGACGACACGATCCTCTACTCGATGACGGTCGACGCCCCCGAGACCTGGGTCGCGCCGTGGACGTTCCAGTTCCCCTGGCAGCGCGAGGACGATTACGGCATGTTCGAGTACGCCTGCCACGAAGGCAATTACGCGATGTTCAACATCCTGAGCGGAGCGCGTGCCGAGGAGCGGCGAGCGGCCGAAGAAGCAGCCGGGGAATAAGAGCTCGATGAAGGTCGGATTCGTCGGCCTCGGCCGGATGGGCCGGGGCATGGCCCTGCGCATTCACGAGAACGGTCATGAGCTCGCCGTCTTCGACGCCGTCGCGGAAGCGACGGCGTCCCTCGCTGCGGCCGGCGCGCGCGTCGCCGCATCGGTCGCGGATCTCGCCGCGGATTCCGAAGTCGTCGTCTCGATGCTCGTCCATGACGCGGCGATCGAATCCGTCGCGCTGGGCGCCGACGGCCTTTGCGCATCCCTGCCCGAGGGCGGCGTTCACGTCGTCATGGGCACGCACGGCGTCGCGACGGTGCGCCGGCTCGAGGAAAGCCATCGCAAGGCGGGGCAAACGCTCGTCGCGGCACCGGTGCTCGGCCGGCCCGACCTCGCAGCCTCGGGCCAGCTCGGCATCGTCGTCGCGGGTCCGGCGGACGCCGTAGCCCGCGTCGAGCCGCTGCTTTCGGTCCTGGGCCGCCGCACGTTCGTGGCCGGACCTAAGCCTGAATCGGCGACCGCGATCAAGCTCGCCAACAATGCCGTGCTCGGCTGCGCGATGGTGGCGATGGCCGAAGGCTTCGCGCTGATCAGGAAGTACGGCGTGGCGCCGCAGGTCTTTCAGGACGTCATGACCGAAGGGCTGTTCTCGGCACCGGCTTACAAGATCTACGGCCAGAAGATGGTCGACGAGAGCTTCGACGAGGTCGGTTCGCCGATCAGCGTCGGCCTGAAGGATGCGAAGCTGATCGCCGAGGCCGGCGCGCTCGCGCACGTGCCGATGCCGAGCCATAACGTCTATCTCGACCGCCTGATCGGCGCCACGGCCCACGGCGACGGCGAGCGCGACCAGGCCGTGCTCGGGCGGGAGCAGGCGCGGGCGGCGGGAATGGAGTAGCGGCGCCAGGCCGATACGTCGTCGCGCCTCCGCGAGCTCGAACCGCCCGCCGCAGCCCGACCCCGCTACAACGGCCAGACCCCACTACAGCGGCCAGACCCGCGGAACGATCAGCACAGTGGTGATGCCCGCCACCACGTTGAGCGGCAGGCCGAAACGCAGGTAGTCCCCGAACCGGTAACCCCCCGGCCCGTACACCATCAGGTTGGTCTGGTAGCCGATCGGCGTCGCGAAGCTCGCCGACGCCGCCATCATGATCGTCACGGCAAACGGAAGCAGCGCCAACCCGGCCGCGCCGGCGGCCGCGCCGGCCAGCGGGTAGACCAGCACGGCCGCCGCATTGTTGGTGATGGATTCCGTTAGCAGCGCCGTGATCGCATACACGGCCGCCAGCAGCAGCCACGGCTGCCTACCGGCGACGGCGAGCAAGGAGCCCGCCATCGCGGCGGCGGCGCCGGACGTCGACAGCGCCTCGCCGAGCGCGATCGCGCCGACGATGACGAGCAGCACCTCGAGATCAACGCTGCGCATCGCGTCGCGCCCCCTTACGCAGCGGAACAGGATCATCGCGCCCGCGGCGAGAAACGCCGCGTTCAGCATCGGCATCAGGCCGGCCGTGACGACCGCGACCATTGCAGCGACGATCATCCATGCCGCCAATGCGCGCTCGCGACGCGGCACCGGCGGGTCGGACAACGCGCGCACCAGAAGGAAATCGCGCGAGTTCTGATGAGCGCGCACGAACCCGCGCGCGCCCTCGACCAGCAGCATGTCGCCGGCTCGCAGCACGATGTCGCCGACCTTGCCCTGGACCCGCTCGCCGTCACGGCCGACGGCGATGACGACGGCGCCATAACGCGCGCGAAAACCGCTCGCGCGCACGGTGCGGTTCGCGATCGGCGAGTTCGGGGCAACGATCGCCTCGACCAGGCGCCGGTCGGCGCGCGGCGTATCGAGCTTGAAGACCTGGTCGGTCGCGGGCGCAAGCCCGCGAATCTTCAGGAGGTCCGCGACCGACTCGGTAATGCCCGCGAAGACGAGACGGTCGTGGCGATCGAGCACGGCATCGGGGCCTACCGCGGCAAGCACGTGCCCGTCGCGCTGGATCTCCACCAGATACAAGCCCGGCAGATGGCGGAGCCCCGCTTCCTCGACGGTACGCCCCGCGAGCGACCCGTCGTCAGTCACGATCATCTCGACCGTGTACTCGCGCGGATCGCTGAGCTCACCGATCGGAGCGATTCGCTCCGGCAGCAGCCAGCGCGCGAAGACCACGACATAGACGAGTCCGACGATCGCGACCGGCAGCCCGACCCATGCGATCTCGAAGAACGCGAGCCCGCGCTCCGTCGCGTCCTCGATCAGCAGGCCGTTGACGATCAGGTTGGTGGACGTGCCGATCAGCGTGCAGGTGCCGCCGAGTATGGCCGCGTAACTCAAGGGCAGCATCAGCTTCGACGTGGAAATCCGAAACTTGCGGGCCCAATCCGTTACCAGCGGGATGAACGCGGCAACCACGGGCGTGTTGTTGATAAACGCGCTGATCACCATCACCGGCAGCATCATCCGCAGCTGTGCGGCGGCGACGCTGCGCGTGCGCCCGAAGATCCCCTGCACGGCCCCGCTCATTGCACCCGTCTCGCGCAGGCCCGCGACGACGATATAGAGCGCCGCAACCGTCAGCATGCCTTCGCTCGCGAAGCCCGCGACGGCCTCCGCCGGCGTCAATACGCCGGTCGTCAGCAACACGACCATACCTGCAAGCAGCACGAGGTACGGCGGGAGGCGCGTGCGCACGAGCATAGCTAGCGCAATGACGACCACGGCGGTCGCAATCCAGGCGTTGGTGCTCATCGGGGCGGCATCTTAGCCGAATCGCCGAGACGCAGAAGCCCGCCGTTGCACGGGCGAGATCCGGTCCGGCGGCTCGCGGGCGCGGGTCTGGAACAGTCGCTCAGTCGGCCTCGGCGATTGCCTTCATGCTCTGAAGCGCGCCCTCGAACATCGTGCGCCGGCGCGCCATGTCCGCATCCTTGGCGGCCTGATCGGCCAGGTTCGAGACATCGTAGACCAGCGTGTACAGGATCTTCGACGTGTCGTCCGTTACCGGCCGCGCCTCCATGAAGCCGTGATAGAGGTTGTAAAACTGCCCTTCGACGGCCGGTTGCGTATAGCCGTAAGACAGCTCCGTCTCGGCGACGAGTATCTCCGTCACGCGTCCCCCGGCCAGCACGCGCACCGTGCCCATGCCGCCGTCGCCGGACGTGATCTCGCAGTCGAGCCTGTTCAACCAGTCTGAAATGTCGCAGTAGCCGCCGACCTTGTCCCAGACTGCCTCGGCCGATCGGTCGACGTCGATTTCCATTTCGATCGTCACGTACTCCTGCCCCTGCGCGCTCGCCGCGGCGAGCAAGCCGGCCGCCGCGAGAACCGTTGATTTGCGTGACATTGGGATGGACCCTCTTGTTCTTGTCGAAGTGTTAGCATCTTACGCTACTTCGAACGTGTGGAGGAGTCGATCGATGCGCATGCCGCGCCTTGCCCTTATCGGGATATCACTGTTATCGCCGGCCTGGCCAGCGCATTCCCAGGAGCTGCCGGAGCCACCGGAGCTCGAGTTCGCGTTCGAGGTTCGTGCCGAGGTCGCCGATCCGCTCGTCGTCGGCGAGCTGCCGAACGGCACACGCCGCATCATCGACATTCTCGGCGGTACGGTCGAGGGGCCGGGCATCAGCGGCACGATCCGGCCCGGCGGTGCCGACTGGCAGATGATCCGCCGCGTGGACGGCTTCACCGAGGTCGATGCGCGCTATACGATCGAGACGGACACGGGCTCGCTGATCTATGTATCCAACATCGGCATGCGTCACGCACCGCCCGACGTCATGCAGAGGCTGAATGCCGGCGAGACGGTCGATCAGTCCGATATCTATTTTCGCTGCGTGCCGAAGTTCGAGACCGGCGACCGGGAGCTCGAGTGGCTGATGCGATCGATCTTCGTCTGCACCGGCGAGCGCTATCCGAACGGCGTCATCATCCGATTCTTTCGCGTGCTCTGACGCAGCGCGTGCTCTGACGCAGCGCGCGTCCGGGCCTGTCCCGCCGTACCGGCTACCAGCGCAGGATCCGGCGCACAACGCCGTCGTTGCGAAACGCGTGCACGAGCGCGGCCCCGATGTGCGCCGCCATCGCAACGAGCAGCGCCCAGCAGGTCCAGAGGTGGAGATCGGAATAGAGCTGGTTCAGCTCCTCGTCCTCGCGCCCCCAGTATGGCAGCTCGAAGAGCCACCAGAATTCCGTTCCCCAGCCGCTGTAGGACGACGACATGTAACCCGTGATGCAAACGGCGAAGATCAGGACATAGAGCGCGACATGCCCGCCCAGCCTGACCTTCGTCATCAGCGGAGTCTCCGCCGGCACGGCCGCGAGCGCCTGCTTGCGCATGATGCGAATGAGCGCCATCGCGATCACCAGCAGCACGATCGTGATGCCGAGATTCTTGTGAAGCTGGAACGGAAACTCGCGATAGCGGAAGACATCCGACGGCAGCGGCAACGCCAGCATCCACCAGCTCGAGACGAACAGAAAGAACACCGATAGCGCGAGGAACCAGTGCGTGGCGACCTCGAAACGGCCATAAGCGATCGGCCCGGCCGTCGGCGCGGGCTGCACCGGCAACGAACGGCGCGCGACGAGAAAGGCGAGTGCGAACGCCAGATGGATCGAGAACCAGAGCAGCGCCACGGGCAGGTGAATCGCGCGCAGGATCGGACCGGCCTGCTGAGCGGCGACAAAGTGCCCGGCATTGACGGCCGCGAGCAGGACGAAGACGGCGACGCCGACTCGCGCGGCGCCGGTCCGGTAATTCGCGAGCGCGGCGCCCGCGCCAATGGACGCGATCGCGAGCAGCGTGCCGATGCCCGCGAGCCATGCCTGAGCGGACGAGAACCAGGCGGGCCGCGAGATGACGTAGCTGCGTACGTCCTCGACGAGCTGCTCGCATTCGGCAAAGCTCAGGCCTTCCTCCTCGAGCTCATCCTCGGGACACTCGGCCGCCGGCAACTCGAGACTCGGAGGCGTCATGTTCTCGATGACGAGCTGGCGCATCCACTCGTTGCCCTCATGGGCCGTGAACAGCACGCCGAGCAGAATCGCGGCAACACCGAGCCAGCTCATCCAGGCGAGCCCGTTAGCGCCGCTACCCGGTTCGTTACCTGTCATTCCACTACTCCAAACGCAAGCAGCACGTTGCCGTCACTGCGGCCGAAGCCGCCATAGCCCGAATTGAAATAGAGCATGCCGTCGGCGACGATCGCGCCGGGACCGTCCATGCTGCCGCCGTGCGCTGCAACGCCGTTGACGGTCTCGAATTCCCGGTTCGTATCGAAGAGCCAGAGCAGCGTGCCGTCCTCGGACGAATAGGCGCGCATGCCACCGTCGAGCGAGGCCGAGAACACGGCACCCGGAACCAGCGTCGTGGCGGCCCCCTGGGCCGGGCGGCACTGCGGGGAGCCTGCGCAAAGCGGATCGGTCGGCGGCGCGTACCAGGCGCGCTCGCCCGTCGCAAGATCGATCGCGTGGATGCCGCCGGGATTGGCTGTCGTCATGTCCGAAACGCCGATGTAGATCCGGCTGCCGTCGGTCGCTCCGCCCCACTGGCCGCCGACACCCGTGCCGTTACCGAGCCGGTACTGCCAGACGAGCGCGCCGCTTGCGGCATCGATCGCATGCGCGAGCCCCGACTTTTGCGGCAAAACGAGCAGATCGCGGCCGTCGACAGTGACGAGCGTCGGCGGCGAAGAAAAATCGTAGTCCGGGCCTAAGACTTCAGGACACAGCGGATTGTCCGGATTCTCGGGCCGGCAGCCCGCCGCCCAGAGATCGTTCGGCGTCAGCTGGTTGACCCAGCGGTGCTCGCCGGTCTCGATGTCGATCGCGATGACGGCATCGGTCATCGGCTGCGGCGGCTCGGCATAGCCGTTGCCGGTTGCGACGTAGACGAGTCCTCGGCCGGGTTCGATCGTCGCGGGCGACCAGATGCCGCCGCCCGCGGGCCCGAACCCGCTAACGCCGGCGGCGTTCGTCCCTCTCGGCTTCGGCTCGTCGATCGTGAAGCTCTCCCAGATTACCGCGCCCGTGCTCGCATCGAGCGCGGCCAGACGGCCGCGAAACGTGCAGCACTCCGAGTCGTTGCGGACCACGCCGCCTTCCTCGTTGAGCCCCTGGGTCGGGACGTAGACGCGCCCGTCATGGACCGTCGGCGGCCCCGTGATCGCCGCGCTCGGATGCGAGTCGATTTCGCGCTTGAAGACGAGCTCGCCTGTGTTCGCGTCGACGGCATAGGCGTTCGCCGTCATGTCGCCGAAGTAAGCCGCGAGGCCCTCGGATCCGTCGGTCTTCTCGTATGGCCCGACGGCAATGGCCGTGCGCACGCCGACCTCGGCCGAGAACGTCCAGTAGGTGCAGCCCGTCTTCGGGTCGAGCGCGTGCACTTCGCCGTTCTCGCTCGCGACGAACAGCGTGCCGCCGGCGAACGACGGCTGCGCCCGGGCCGAGACGACGTCGGCGTAGCCGAAGGCCCACTTGAGCTCGAGCTTCGGCAGGTCCTCCGCCGTGAGCCCGCCGCGCTCGGCGAAACGCCGGTTGGCGATGCCGCGGCCCCAGCCGTTCCAGTCCGTCTCGTCGTCGAGCGCCGCCACGCGGGGCGCGTTGGCGCAACGATTGGCGAAAAAGCCGGCCGTCCGGTCGACGGGCCGCCCGGTGATGAACTCGGCGACGGCGATCTTCTGCTCCTCGGTCAGCACGGCGCCCTGAACCTGCATCTTGCCATTGACGAGGGAGTTGACGATCGCGCCCGGCGGAAACGCGCGCATGACACTGATGCCCGGCGCCTCGACGATTTCGGTGTCGGCATGACACACGGCGCACGACGCCTCGAAAACGGCGTCGCCGCCGACATCGTCCTGAGCCAAAGCGGGCACGGCAATCAGCGACAACGTGCCAACGGCCGCAACTGGTCCTCGAATCATCGCTCCCCCGCGCGCGGCCCGGCCGCGCCTGTTCGTCATCAGGCATCGATAATACTAGAGATGCGCCCGACGCCCGCGCCTGCGTTAGACTTCTCGAGATCCGAGGACGAGGACAACGACAATGAGCACGAACGACAAGCTTCCAGCCTCAGGCAAGGCCCGGCTGCTCGCGCTGGCAATAACCGCGGGCCTCGTGCAGGCTGCGGCGGGGCAGGAACTGCCCGAAGGCTATGTGCGCAATCCCGCGATCGAGCCCGGTCTCGCGCCGAACATGTCGGTCGAGGAAGGCTCGAGCGTCGCTCGCGCCTACCAGGTGCAATTCTCGGCCGGCGACGAGGTGTTGTCGGGCCTGACCGATCTCGCAAAAAGCGAGGGCCTCCAGTCGGCGCAGATCACGGGCCTCGGCGGGCTTTCGACGGCGCTGCTCGCCTTCGGCGACCCGTCGATCGGCAGCTTCGTTTTCAAGCTGATTCCGATCGATGAGAAGAGCGAGCTCGTCTCACTCGACGGCACCGTCTCGATGCGCGGCGACGAGCCCTATGTGCACCTGCATGCCGTCGTCGCGCTCTCCGACGGCACGACGCGCGGCGGCCATGTGCTCGAGCTGCACGTCGACCCCGTCGCGGAGGTGACGATACTCGCGACCGAGGAATAGCGCGGACATAGGGTCAGACCCCTTCAGGTTCGGTACGAACCTGAAGGGGTCTGACCCCACGCTAGTCCGTACCGAACCTGAAGGGGTCTGACCCCACGCTAGTCGGCGGCCTCGGCTTCCTTGTTCGACGTGAAGCCCTGCTCGAGCCAGGTCTTCCAGCGCTCGATGTTGGCGTCGTTGCCGTTGCAGCCGCCGTCGCTGGGATTGATGAACGAGCCGTCCAGGAGCCGCGCCCAGCCCATGTGACCGCCCCGGCGGCCGTCGATCATCTTGCAATACATCAGTGTGATCGTATCGCCCGGCTCGAAAGTCGCGCCCGTGATGCCGCGCTGAATCAGGCTGGTGGGTCCGGACCCTTCGAAGCTCCAGAGCGTCTCGGTGCCGTCGTCGTTCGGTATGTTGACGCGTAGCCACGAGTGCGGATTGTTGAACTCCCAGCGCACGACCGTGCCGGTCGTGACGAGCTCCGTTTCCTGGTCGAACTGCGTAAACGAGTGATGCGCACCAGCGGCGGCCGCAATCAGCAAACCGCCGGCGCTGGCGAGAACACTTGGTTTGAATCGTTTCGACATCGCCGTGCCCCTTATTCCGCGTCGAGCGTCACGTTGTAGATCGGATCGAAAGACTGTCCGGGCAGCTCGGGAAACAGCGTGAACCCACGCGGGTCGACGAAGCCCTCTTCGCCCGGCAGCCGATAAGTCGTGCCGCCCTTCTCGTCCATGACGGCGTTATTCGTGCCCTCGCACTCCCAGTGCGTGACCCTGTAGCCGGCTTCCTCGAGCGCGGTTGCGTGCCGAAACGCGTAGACGGCATGCACGAGCCGCGCGAAAGCGTACGAATCGTAGAAGGTCACCTGGACCTCGAGACGCTCGACGCCGTCGGGATACTGCTTGAGCTCCCAGATCTCGACCGACTCGAACTGATTGCTCGTCATCGGCGCCCAGCGCGTGAAATCCGAAGGGTAAAGATCCACGGTGTGCGTGATGAGCCGGTCGCCGTCCCAGAAGCCGATCGTGTCGCCGTACCAGGAATGCGTTCCGCTCAGATTGACGTGTTCCTCGTCGACGTGAATGCGCCGCGTGCCGCTCGAGTAGTCGTTGATCTGGTACGACAACTGCGGCAGGTTGATGAACTCGTGCGTATAGGGCTCGAGCAGAAAGCGCGGATAGCCGGGCGGCTCGCAGTGCGTCAGGCGATCGTACTGCACCTGCCCGAGCTCCGTCTGCTGGCGCCAGCGCTCCTTGTACGCCGTCTCGTACGCAGGCGTCAGCACGCCTTCGCGCACCTGCCCGCTAAAGCCGGGCGCGTCGACGAACGCGTTCATCACCGTGTTGCCGGCTGTGTTCCAAAGCCCGTCCCAGCGCGGCAGCGTCTCGAATGTGTGCGCGGTGCCGCCGCCGGCCTGCTCGAGCAGCCAGGCATAGTGCTCGGCCGAGGTTTCGAACTCCCGCTCGGGCGGCTCGTTGACGAGCGGGGGCCCGTATCCGGCGCCGAACTGGGCCGACGCAAGACAGGGCATTACCATTGCCGCCAGGGCAATCAGGCTCGACGGCGCGCTTTTCTCGGGACGGCTCATCGGATCCTCTCCTTTCGTTTGGCGACTCAAAGGCTGTCGAACCACTGCTCCATGCTCCGTCGCTCGGACTCATCGGGCAGACGGCCCGTCGCCGCCCCGATGTTGTCCTCGACATGCTCTACCGATCGCGTGCCGGGAATCGCCACGGTGATGGCCGGGTGCGAGATGATGTACTTGAGGAAGAACTGGCCGAAACTGTCCGCCCCGAAATCGGCTGCGAACGCGGGCAGCTCCACGCCTTCGACCGCATCCCAGAGCGAGCTGCCGAAGCTGCCCCCGAAAGGCACGTTGACCATGACGGCGACGCCTTTGTCGATTGCCAGCGGCAACACGCGATTGGCAGATTCCCGATCGCCGAGCGAGTAATTGATCTGGATGAGCTGGACTTCCTCTGTCTCGAGTAGATCGATCATGTCCTGATGCTGATTGTCCTGCGACGTCGACGCCCCGATGTAGCGGATTTTACCCTCGGCCTGCCAGTCGCGCATAACGGCGAGCTCGCTGGCGGTATTCGCAAAATTGTGCACGAGAAACCCATCGATCATGTCGGTCTGCAACTTGTCGAAGGCCATCTGCAAACCTTCCGCGCCCTGAATCTGACCGCGAATGTCCGTCTTGGTGACGATAATGAGGTCGCTGCGAATACCGAGCTCGGCGGCAAGATCGCCGATAACCTGCTCGGACGAGCCGTAAACGGCCGCGGTATCCATGACCTGGCCGCCGATCTCGACGAAACGGGCCATCGTGTCGCGCAGCGGCGCGCGCTCGGCCTCTGACTCGCCGACGCCGTAACGGTTCGTGCCGATGCCGACGGGCGTGATCTCCTCGCCGCTCGCGGGAATCGTCTTCTTGATCAGTCCGCCCGATTGCGCAAACAGATCAGCGCTCACGGAAGCGCCCAATGCGACGGCGGTGCCGGCTCCGGCCTTCAGCGCCTGGCGTCTCGAAATCGTCATCTATGTCTCCCCGGTGTTCTGGTTCTTGAAGGCAATGCCTATAGGAATCGGTTTCTCGGCGATGGTTCCCTTGAGCACGTGGGCTCATTCGCGCGGGCCGAGATCGACATCCTCGTCAATCGTAAGGTCCTCGCAAACCTCGATGATGTAAGGTATCGCCGATATGTCCATCGCGACCGATCCCGTCTGCTCCTCAGTCCAATAGAGGGGATCGCTTGCCGTATAGCTGCGCTCGAGCTGCTGCGTCTCGGCGTTGAACGAGAACCGCTCGACGACATGAAGCTGATCGCTGTGCGGGGTCCGGCCGTTGAACAAGCCCGGCTCGAGGCCGACGGTATCGACGATCAGCACATCGTCGTCCCAGCGCCCGATCGAATGGCCCGTGAGACTTGGCTCGATGCCGGCCGGATTTTCGTCGATATTCATATGGATCGTGCGCTCGATTCCGAGGCGGCCGTAATGAATCTGGATCGTGTCTCCCTTCTGGACCACGCGATTGATCGGCTCGCCGCCCCACTCCGAGACGATGCCCGTGAAAACGCAGGACATCGCGTAGCGGTCGCCCGTCTCGCGCGCCGCCAGCGCGGCCTGCCCGGCCTCGGTCAGATTGCCTCCGCCACCGAAGAAGCCGCCCCCGCCGCCGCCCCCGCCGCCTGCGGCCGCGGCCCTCGCGGCCGCTTCCGCTTCGGCAGCGCTCTCGACCGCGCCTTGCCTCGCCAGACGCGCGGCCTCGGCACGGGCGGCTGCCTGCTCGGTCCCGCGCGCGCCGCCGATGACGCCCGCGGCCTCGGGGTCGTCCGCGTACTGCTCCACTTCGCTGAGCGGCACGAGCGTGCCGCGCTGCCCGCGCGGATCCGTCATGACGCGCTGCTCCTGGGCCCAGTCGCCCGAAATATTCGGCTCGCCGTTCGCAAGACGCTCGGGCCGCCGGCCCTGTCCGATCTCGGCCGCAGAGATCTGGCCGTAGCGGTCGATGCTGGAGCCGTCCGCGAAAATCACCGTGCTGACGTAGCACGAGTATGGGTCGTCGCGGTCCGGCGAGCCCGTGATCGTGATCTCTTCGCCTTCGGGGAAGAGATCCGGCGTCCAGCCCGAGCGGCGCAGCGTATTGGCCGAGCGCATCTCGCAGCGCATTGCGACGGTCTCGCCGTTCTCGTCGACGATGTCGAGATAGAGCCAGGAATGGGGATTGACGAAATCGAGGCCCGTGACCGTGCCCGTGATCTCGACGTCTTCATCCATGACGAAGGTTCCGAAGCCGTGGTGGGCCAGCGCCCATGGGGCGATCGCGATTCCGCCGGCGATCGCAAGGCCCGATCGAAGAGATTGCCGCATTTGTCGTTCCCCCCTTTGAGGATGCTGCGTTGCCCACAAGTATAGGCTGAATCGCCGGCCGTCGGCTTGCCCGGCGGGCCCGGCCGCCCCGGCGCGCCGGCCCCGGCAGGATCTGTCGATTCGGCCCCAACCCTCCTCTAGAATACGTTAATGCGCTCGAGTTCCCTCGTTGCGGCGCTGATCGCCGCCTGCCCCGCCGCTGCCCCTGCTCACCACGGCTTCGGCACGTTCGACATGGATGAGGAAATTACGATCGCGGGCACGGTCACCGATCTCGCCTTCGTCAATCCCCATTCCTGGCTCTATCTCGACATCGTCGACGAGAACGGCGAGACCGTCGCGATGCGCTGCGAGTTACGCTCGGCGACGACGCTCAGGCGCTCGGGCTGGTCGCCCGACATGTTTTCCGTCGGTCGGCAGATCACGATCGTGGGATCGCCCGATCGCAACGATGCGAGCGCCTGCTACGTCAGCACCGTCGTCTTCGAGGACGGCTCGACGATCGATCGGTACGGGCAGCGCACGCCGCCGGTCTCGACCGGGAACGGGCAGCGCGAGCCGAGACTCGCGAACGGCGATCCGAACATCGCAGGCGAATGGGCCGCCGAGCAGCTCGTGATGTCGGATCCGCGCGGCGTCGGCGGTTCCCTCGTTCCGCTGAGCCGGGCGGAATCGGCCGCCGCCGAGAACCGTTCGACGGGCCCCGGCCGCACGGCCGGCGTGCCACTGATCGCGGGCGACGCGGCCGGGCGGCTCTTCATCGGCGGCGTCGAGCTGACTCCGGCCGGCGAGGCAGCCCAGGCCGCCGCGCGCGCGGAAATCAATCCGGCCATGCGCTGCGAACCGATCAGTATTCTGATGGACTGGACCTACGACAGCCCGGTCAACCGCATCACGCAGGATGCCGAGACGATCGTGCTCGAGTACGGCAAGTTCGACTATGCCCGGACCAGTCACCTCGACGAGACCGAGCACCCGGCCGGCCTTGCGCCGAGCCTGACCGGACATTCGATCGGACGCTGGGAGGACGACGTGCTGATCGTCGATACGATCGGCATTCGCGCGGGCCCGCTGACGCGCGGGCTCGTCAATAGCGACGCGCTGCGCCTCGTCGAGCGCTTCTCGCTCGACCTCGAGACGATGGCGCTGACACGCGAGTTCGAGGCTTTCGATCCGCTGTACTTCGTCGAGCCGTACGCGGGCTCGGACATCGTCCATCCGTCCAATGTGCCGTACGAGCCCTCGCCCTGCGACGATCGCTCACTCTTTTGAGCGCGGGCCCAGCCCCCACGAGACCGAGATGCCGATCGCAAAGTCGACGTCGTACGAATTGCCGGCGCCGTCGTCATCGATGATCTGGGACAGCCCGCCCATGTCCTCGACGAACGAGACCTGATACCGGCGCCGGCGATACTCGCAGGCCAGGCTGACGACGCCGTAATCGTTGGCCCCGGCGATGGCGGCGCGCAGATTGTTGCCGCCCTCGAAGACGACCGAATCGGCAGCCCAGTAGCGTTCCCTGTCGTAGTGCGCGCTGCTCGTCATCTGGCTCAGCGCGAACGAACAGGGTGCACTGCCGTTGAAGGTTCCCCGGAACCTGAGACCGAAAGTCAGGGCGTATTGACTGCGGGTCTCGTCGTCGCCGTGACGCGGCGACTCGGGATTGACGACATGAACGTCGTGCCTGAAGCGCGCGATCTGAACGTGCCAGGTGCTCGAGACGTTCGGCGTGATCCTGCGGCTCCGAACGAAGTTGACCGAGAGCCCGAAGTCCGCGCCTCTGGCCAACGCCGTCCGGCCGGCCGCCGGATCGAGACCCCGCTCGAGCGGATAGGAAAGATGCGCGCCGGCATTCAGCGTCATGCGCGCGGTTGCCGTCTGGCGAATGTCGAAATAGCGTGTCAGATCGACGCGCAAGGGCAGCGCGTAACGGTGTCCGGGCTCGAGCGTGAACCGGCGGCCGTCGAGGTCCGTCATCGTAAAGGTCTGGCGGCCGTCCGGCGCGTTGCTCCGCTGGGGCAGACTGTCTCTGTGCAGGATGTTCTCGTGAAACAGGCGCAGCCACCGGTCGCTCGCGAGCCGGTGCAGCGGCGACAGCCGCGGAATCTCGTTCATCTCGTACTCGCCGAGCGCGAAGCCGAGCTCGAACGCTCCGAGCACGGGCTGCGTGACATCGAGAGAAAAAAGATTGCCCGTGTGATCCGTCGTGTAATCGACCCGGCAGCTACCGTCCCTGCAAACGAGCGCCCCGGGATTGAGATAGCTGTTCGATGCCGTGTAGGCGGCCCTGAATGTCCGCTCCGGGCCCGATCTCAGATTGACGGGAATATGCAGGCCGCGGTTCTTGCGGATTCCGCCTTCGTATACCGGCGACAGGAACACGGGCACCGGCGGATCGGGCGGCCCGGCGCGACTCTCGCCTTCGGTCGGCTGTGCCCCGGCGGCGCAAGCCAGGCCAAGGCTCGCGGTCAGAACGACGGCGAGCGGCCACGGGCGGGCGGCCACAGGAGGGCGGCCGATGTTCAGCGGACCGCGTCGAGGCCTTCGGTCAGCTCGATGTAGGTGCCCCACGGATCCGTGACGAACGCAATCGCGAGGCCGAGGGCCTCGACCTCCCGGTACGGCACATCGAGCGCGATCCCCTTCGCCTCGAGCTCCCGCGTGAACGCCTCGAGATCCTCGACCTCGAACCCGATGTGATCGAGCACGCCGCCCGGCGTGCCGGTCATGCCGGGCGCATTCGCCGTGAAGCTCAAGCCCAGGCCCGGCAGGTCGGCGCCGATGATTCCGTTGACGCTGCCCGGACGCTCGACGGCGCCGAAAACGTCGACGTACCACGCCCGCATGGCCTCGGCATCCTCGCCGAAGAAGTGAATGTGATGGCTTGCGATTGGCTCGGCCTGGGCCGGCATCTCGAGCACCTCGACCTTGACGCCTTCGGGACCTCGAGCGTAGGCAATCCCCGTGACGGGACCGTCGCCGGGTATCACGCCGATGTCGTCGACGACCTCGACACCTTCGGGTGCCTCCGACTCCGTGATCATCTCGAATCCGGCATTGAGAATTCGATCGACCGTCGCACGCAAGTCCCTGACCGAGAACGCGACGTGATTGACCGTGCTGCCGATCATTCCGCCCGTCGGCGCCTGCTCGCGCATGAATATCAGCGCGTTCGGAAACTTCACGATCGGAACATTGCCGCCGAAGGTCGTGGCCTCGCCGCCGAGCGTGTCGACCCAGAACCGCGTGTGCTCGTCGATGTCGCCGGCGTTGAAATGGTGATGCCCGTTAGTCACCGGGCCCGTTGCAATCAGTTGTGCGAGCGATAGTTGCGGCACGATCGCCACGCTCAATGCGATCGCGCAGATTGATCTTTTCATGGCGATCACTATTGTTCCCTCGTGCTGACGTGTCAAGATTGCAGGGCGCGATCGGGTCAGACCCCCCCTGGGGTCTGACCCTGGCCTACTCGCGATCGGGTCAGACCCCCTTGGGGTCTGACCCCTGGCCTCGACACTTCGGAGATAGCGCGATGACAAGAACCATAAGAATCAGTGCCGCAGTCCTCACGCTTGCAGCAGGCATTCCAACCTCGCCGGCGCTCGCTCAATCGCAGGCCGGCCCGCCGACCTTCGAGGTCGATACCGGCTGGCCGACCGTTCCCGACGACTGGGTGCTCGGCGAAGTGACGTCGATCGCCGTCGACGGCGACGATCATGTCTGGGTGCTGCATCGGCCGCGATCGATACCGGAAGCCGAGCGCGAGCGGGCCGCGCCGCCCGTGCTCGAGTTCGACCAGCAGGGCGCATTGCTTCGGAGCTGGGGCGGCCCCGGCGACGGCTACGACTGGCCGGAGCGCGAGCACGGCATCTGGGTCGATGCGGAAGGCTTTGTCTGGATCAGCGGCAATGGCGGGTGGCCGCGACCGACGCCCGGAACCACGAACGACGATTTCGTGCTCAAGTTCACCCCGGACGGCGAGCTCGTGCTCCAGATCGGCGCGGCCGGCGCGAGCCAGGGCAACGCCGACCGGTCGAACGTCCATCAGCCCGCCGATCAGTTCGTCGACGTAGCCGCCGGCGAGCTCTATGTGGCCGACGGCTACGGGAATCAGCGCGTCGTCGTCTTCGACGCCGACACGGGCGCATTCAAGCGCTTGTGGGGCGCATTCGGCAATGCGCCGCCGGCCGAGGCACCGGCTGCTCCCGGGCCAGGTGCGGGACCGCCGGGCGGGCAGGCCGCGACCGGCCCTGCCGAGGCTCCGGCATTCGGCCTCGTCCATGCCGTCAAGGTCTCGAACGACGGCATCGTCTACGTGGCCGACCGCGGCAATCAGCGCATCCAGTGGTTCACCACGGCCGGCGAGTACATCTCGCAGCTCGTCATCGACGGCGAATCGCCGCCGGCACCGGCGGGATTCGCCTTCTCGCCCGATGCCGGGCAGCGTTATCTCTACGTCGTCGAGTCGGCCAACGCTCGGGTCCTGATCTTCGAGCGCGAATCGATGACGATCCTCGGCCAGTTCGGCATGCGCTCGACCGAGCCCGGCGGCATGGATATCGCGCACCATATCGCCGTCGACTCGAAGGGCAATCTCTACACGGCCGAGATCGTCAACAACCGGCGCGCGCAGAGATTCCTCGCACGTTAACGCTGCGTATCGGTCGCCGCCCCATCGTCGATCGCAGGCGTTGCCGTGCCGTCACCGGCTGCGCGCTCGTCGTCGGCCGCGAGCTCACCCTCGCCCGCCGCGGGCTCTCCCTCGCCCGCCGCGAGCTCTGCGATCGCCTGAGTCGTTCGCGGCAGCATCGCCGCTCTCTCCTCGTGCGGCGGCCGTTCGACGGCGAGGTAGCGCCAGGCCGTCCAGCCCGCGGTCCCGAGCAGGCAGACGGCAGCGAAGAAGAAGAACACGCCGGGACCGAAAGGCGCGACCAGCGGCGCGACGATGATCGGTCCGACGATCGATCCGGCGCTGTGCGCCAGCAGGATTCCGCTCGCGACCTCGACCAGCGTCAGCTCCGGCCGATCGACGGCATGGGCGATGCAGAGCGCGTACATCGGCATGACGGCGGCGCCGAGCAGGAAAAAGCTCAGATAAAGCGCCGCAGGGCTGCTGTCGACGAACAGAAACGCGAGCGCGCAGACGGCGGCGCCGATCAGGCCCAGCGCGCCGATGACGAGGCGCCGGTCCGTCGAGTCGGAGAATCGCCCGACCGGGAGCTGCGCCACCGCGCCGCCGACGACGCCCAGGCTCATCAGAATGGCGATGTTCTCCGAACCGAGCCCATAACCTCGCGCGACGACGGGACCGAGCGTCCAGAATGCGCCGACGACCATCCCGGCCAGCACCGCGCAGACGACGGCGACGCGCGAGGCCCTGAGCAACGTCCGCGGCGTGAATCGGACCGGCGGAATCGGGCTCGGTGACGCGATGCGGGTCAAGCCGACCGGCACGATGGCGATCGAGATCATGATCGCGGCAACGATGAAGAGGTCGAGCTCGCCCGGGTCCTTGGCTGCGACGAGAAGCTGGCCTATCGCCATGCCGGTCAGCGTCACCAGAAGGTAGATCGACAGGACACGGCCGCGCTGCTCCCGCGGGCTGACCTCGGTCAGCCAGCTCTCGATCACCATATAGAGCCCGGCGAGCGCGACGCCGGAGGCGAAGCGCACGATGAGCCACCCGATCAGCTCCACGAACAGCGCCGCCGTCAGCAGCGCGACCGTCGCAATCGCCGCCATGACCATGAACGACCGGATATGGCCGACCGCCGAGATCGTGCCCGGCAGCACGACACAACCCGTCATGAAGCCAATGAAATAGAACGATCCGGTCCAGGCGATGGCGGATGTCGACCAGCCAGCCTCGAGCGCATGCAGCGGCAGCAGCGTGAGCTGCAGGCCGTGACCGATGAGCAGCACGCCGACCGCGACGAGCAGCGTGGTAATGCGTGCCAGTGTTCCTGCCATCGGACTCGAACGAAAGAGCTGGCAGCCAAGTAGAGCATCCGCCGGCCCGTTCGGGCAACCCGCCTGCTCAAGCCGCTTCGGAAGCGAGCGCGCGATGCAGGCAGTAGATCATCACGACGATCAGTAGCGCGAACGGCAGTCCCGCCGAGATCGCCGCCGTCTGCAAGGCCGTCAGGCCGCCGGCGCCGCCGCCGAGGAGCAACACGGCCGCGACCACGCCTTCGAGGACGGCCCAGAAAACGCGCTGCACGACGGGAGGCCGCGGATTGCCTCCGGCCGTGATGATATCGATGACCAGAGAGCCTGAATCGGACGAGGTCACGAAGAACGTGATGATCGCGATCGTCGCAAGCAGACCGATCGCGCTCGGAACGAGCGCCGGCAGGTCAACGCCCGTCGCCGATGGCAGCAGGTCGATGAAGACGAAGAGCGCCCTTGCCAGATCCTGCTGCACGGCGTCCATCAGGCCGCCCGGTCCGACGAGCTCGATGTACATGGCTGCATCACCGAATATCGAGAGCCAGACAAACGTCAGAAGCGTGGCCGTGAGCAAGGCGGCACCGATGAACTCGCGGATCGTCCTGCCCTTCGAGATGCGGGCGATGAACATCCCGACGAACGGCGACCAGGCGATCCACCAGCCCCAGTAGAAGACGGTCCAGCCGTTCTGCCAGCTACCGAGCGTGTAGGTCTCGTTCCAGAACGACAGCGCCATCAGGTCGTTCAGATAGAGTCCGAGGTTCTCGACGAAGCCGTTCAGCACGAACAAGGTCGGCCCGACCAGCAAAACGAAGAGCAGAAGTATGCCGGCGATCCACATGTTAGCGGCCGACAATCGCTTGATCCCCTTGTCGAGACCGAGGACGACCGAGATCGTCGCAAGCCCCGTGATGCCGGCAATCAGCGCGACTTGCGTCGCGCTGCCGACTGGCGCCCCGAAGAGGTGATTCAGGCCGGCGTTGATCTGCTGCGCTCCGAGCCCGAGCGACGTCGCAACGCCGAACAGTGTCGCGATGCTCGCGAGCGTATCGACGACGTGGCCCGGCCAGCCGTAGATTCGGTCGCCGAGCAGCGGCGAGAACACGCTGCGGACGCTGAGCGGCAGACCCTTGCTGAAAGCGAAGTAGGCAAAGCACAGGCCTGTCAGCGCGTAGATTCCCCAGGCGTGCAGACCCCAATGCAGGAATGTCGTCGCAATGGCGTCCTCGTAGGCGGCCTGGGTCCCGGGCTCGGCGCCGTGCGGCGGCTCGAACAGGTGATACATCGGCTCGGCAACGCTGTAGAACATGAGGCCGATCCCCATGCCGGCCGAGAACAGCATCGCAAGCCACGCCGCGCGGCTGAACTCGGGCTTGGCATCGGGCCCTCCGATCCGTATGCGCCCGTAGCCGGACACGAGGAGGAACAGCAGATAGCCGAGAATCAAATTGACGACGAGGACGAAGAGCCATCCTGTCTGATTGGCGATCCATGCCTGAACCCCGTCGACCGATGTCTGGACCTCGGCGAGAAAGACCAGGCTCAGCACGACGAAGAGCGCGATCAGCGTCGAGCTCGCGATGAAGACCGGAGGATTGAGGTCGAACAGGACGCTGCCGTCGGCCCTACGGTAGATCCAGTTCCTGGTTTTCACTTGCGGAAGTGGAGAATCCCCCAGCACAGGAAACCGCGGTCACCGGCATCGATCCAGTGTCCGAGCCCCGCGATCATCCGGTCGATGTAGCTGTCCGAAACGGACTCGACGAGCTCCTCGCGCCGAGCGGCCAGCTCCTGCCGCACGCGCGTGTAGTGCTCGACGAGCTGATCCGTCAGATCCGTGAAGCCGACCTCACGCCAGCCGTGCCGCTTGGCCTCGCGCCGGTAGAAGCCGGGCGATGCCAGCGAATCGAGGTGCAGGCGGTCGAGCACGGGCTTCAGGGAGCCTTCCGGGCAGTCATCGGCCTGCATCGGGTCGGTGAATATGAAGTCGCCGCCCGGCTTGAGCAGCCGGTCGACCTCGTCGATCACCCGCGGCCGGTCGCCGCTGTGGAGAAACGAATCCTGCGACCATACGACGTCGAAGCTCGAGTCGGGCAACGGCACTTCCTCGAAGCTCGCGTCGTGAACGTCGATTCGATCGTCGAGCCCGGCCTCCCGATTCATGACTCGATTGCGTTCGTTCTGAACCTCGCTCAGATTCACGCAACTGACGTCGCACGAATGGCGTCGTACGAGCCAGCGCGCCGACCCGCCGTAACCGGCCCCGAGGTCCACGACCTTCGCGCCGGCCAGGGAGTCGCCGACGCGGTCCGCCATCTCCGCGACGGTGCGTTCCGAAGCAGTGGAGATCGGCTCGTCGTCCTCCCGGTAGAGGCCGATATGGATGTCTTCGCCGCCCCAGACCCTATAGTAGAAGTTATCGGCATCACCGCTGTTGTAGTAATCGCGGGCGACGTCGACGACTTCGGAATAGCTCGTGCTCATCGTCGTCGGCTCTTACTCTTCCACATAGGCCTTCTCGGCGACGTGCACGAAGAAATCGGGCTCGGCCTCGCGATAGGTTTCCTTGAAGTCGCCATAAGTCGTAACACGCTGGAATCCGACCTCTTTCATCAACTTATGCATGTAGGCCTTGCGGAGCGGGTACATGTTCAGGTGATAGGTATCGCCGCCGTTGAAACTGTAGCGGAACCTGGCCAGCGTATCGTCGATGTGCTCGGGCTCGACCGAGACGCTTTCCCCGCAGTAGTAGTACTTGTGCGACGGCTCGATCTCCTTGTCAAGCAGCGCGTCGTAGTTGCGCTGGTCGAGGATCAATATCCCTTCGTGGCGGAGCGTCGCGTAGTACTCGGCCAGCGACTTTCTCCTGTCGTTCTCGTTGTGCAGATGAGTGAACGAGTTGCCGAGACAGATCACCGCGTCGTAGAGATCGTGAACGTCGCGGTTGAGCCAGCGCCAGTCGGCCTGGATCGTTCTCAGGATATGACCGCGCTTGCGCGCATTCTCGAACGCCTTGGCGAGCATGGTCGGACTGCCGTCGACGCTCGTCACCTGGAAACCGGCCTCGAGCAGGCGCACGGAATGAAAGCCCGTGCCGGTGGCGACGTCGAGCACTTTCTTGGCGCCGTGCTCGCGCAGGATATCGATGAAGAACTCGCCTTCCGTTTCGGCCCGGCCGTCCCAATCGATCAGCTCGTCCCACTTGTCGACGAACTCGCCGGCGTACTCGGCCTGGTAGTGGTCGGACTCGCGAACACTGAGAGGATCGTCGCCGTACTGCTGTAAACGGAGATTATTCATAGGATTGACCTGTCTGCTTTCTGAAAAAAGACTCTCGACGCCCGGTGCGTCGAGCTTGCTATCGGCTGGAACCGGGGCCCGAAGTCACCGAATCCCCGGGTATCAGTATCGGCGCGGCATCGAGATCGTCCGCGGACATCATCGAAACGAGCCTTTTTAGTGTCTGGTTGATTTGACCCTGCTGCGCCGTCGGCAGCGCCCGATACTTGAACAGGAAGCTGTCGTGCATGATCGGCGGCGCATCGTTGACGGCGCGATGCCCTTCGGGCGTCAGATCGACGAGGACCCGGCGCTTGTCGTCGAGCTGACGTTCGCGCGAAATCAGCCCGCGCGACTCGAGGCGGTCGAGGATGCCGCAAACGGTCGGGGCGCTTAAGTTGACCGCGGCAGCGAGATGCCCCGATTGCATCGGGCCTGCGGCCGCGAGCTGCCGCAGGCAAATGAGCTGCGGGCCGCTGAGACCGGTCTCGTTGACGAGCTTCCGGCTATAGAGGTCGACGGCACGGATCACGCGCCGGAGGTTCTTCAGTACTTCTTCCTCGGCAGCGGACATAGACGACTGCGCCAAGGGCTGCGTGTTCATTTCTGCACAATTAATTAGTGTACTAAATATTAGTATACTGACGATCGGCCGGCAACGACAAGTCGCTGCACGTCGCGCGAAGGCTTTCAGGCGGGAAGCGGGCCTGCGTTATGGCAAATAGGCGGCGATATTGCGCTTCGGCGAGCGGCCGACGGGCAGGCGGACGACCTCTTCGAGCGTCTCGATCTCGATGATCGAGACGTCGTCGCTGTCGCCGTTGGCGACGTAGACGAACCGGCTGTCGGGCGAGAACGTCAGCCAGTCCGGGTGGCTGCCAGTCGCGACGCCGCCGAGGTACTCGAGCTCGGGCACCGAGTAGGCATAGACGTGGCCGTTGAGCCGGCTACAGACCCACAGCGTCTCGCCGTCGGGCGCGACCCCGATGCCGTGCGCCGGCGCCGCGTTGAACGGCCCCGGGTCGCGCTGCTCCGGCAGAATCTCGGGCAACTCGATGCGCGTGATCTCCTCCCCGGAATCGAAGTCGACGACGACGAACCCGTGGAACTCCGAAACTTGAACGAACAGGCGTGACGTGGAGCCGTCGTCGCGTGTCTCGAAGGCGATCGGGCGGACGCCTTCGAGCGGGCTGTCGTTGCGCGGTTCGAACAGCGACCAGGCGAGCGCCTCGGTCGCGGCGTCGTAGACCTTGAGGTTTCTGTCGCCGCCGAACGTGCCGGCGAGAAAATACCTGCCGTCCGGCGTCACATAGGTATTGTGAACGCGCGACTCGGTATCGACGTGGCGCGCGTTCTCAAGCGTCGTCGTGTCGATGACGTCGATGCCGCCGTCCCCGTCCATGATGCCGACATAGACGTAGCGCCCGTCGCGGCCGATCGAGATGTTGTTCGGCCGGTTGCTGAGCGGAATCTCCGCGATGCGCTCGAGCGTCTCCCCGTCGATGACATCGAGCGTGTGCTTCGCTTCGCTCGAGATATAGAGCCGGCTGCCGTCGGGCGCCGCGGCGACGCCATGCGGGATCGGAACGTCTTCGATCTCGCCGACGATCGACTGCGTTGCGGGATCGATCAGATGCACGACCGAATCGCGCGAGTTCGTCTGGATGATTCGAAGGTCCTGTGCCGCGGCTTGTGTGCCGATCGACGCCGCGAGCGCGAGCAATGCGGACAGGATCCGGGGCGCAAGGTTCTGGTTCATGACTCTCCCCCTTTGTATGAGGTCTTCTGTATGAGGTCTTCGGCTCTCCGCCTCGCGACGGTTCGTCACTCGACGCCGGTACCGAAATGTCGCGCGAGATAGTCGGCGACAACCTCGACCTCGGCATCGTCGACCTCGGCGCCATTCTCGCGCATCGTTATCACGAGCGACCGCCAGCGCTCTCGGTCGTAGAAGTCGCTGAACAGCGCGAGCGCCTCGAGCTCGTGGCAATTCAGACACTCGCGCTCGAGTATCCCGCGACCGTCACCGGGCGGCAACGTCAGGCCGGCGCCCGCCTGGCTCGGCGCGGGCGCCCGGTACGCGCACGCTGCCACCCCGAGGGCGACGGCAACGACGAGTCCCCGTTGCCGGCCTAGCAAGAGGTTACTCTGACTCCTGCTCGGCCGCCTCGGAATAATCGATGTACGTCAGCTCGCGACAGGTATCGACGGCGAACGGCGCGTCGGCCGGCTTGACGATGTCGTAGCCCGCGTACTGATCCGAGAAGTAGGCCGGATCCTCGGCGACGTAGTCGCGGCGCAGCGACATCGTGTCGGCATCGAGCGAAAAGCGCTCGACGACGTGCAGATCGCCCGTATGGGCCACGTTACCGCCAAGCTGGCCCGGCTCGAACCCGATCGTGTCGACGACGAGCGTATCGCCGTCCCAGCGGCCGATCGAATGACCCGCGCGGCTCGGCTCGATGTCGGCCGGATGTTCGTCGATGTTCAGGTAAACGGTGCGCACGAGATCGCGGCCGTACTCGATCGTGATCGTGTCGCCGCGCTGCGTGATGCGGTTGATCGGGCCGTCGAAGACCCAGTCGAAGACGATGCTCGTGATCTCGCACCGCGCCCGCGCGTTTTCCGACGGCGGGATTGCGCGCAGGGTATCCGCCGCGGCCTGCCCGGCCTCGGTGAACGTGACGGGCTGTCCGCCCCAGCCCGACGGCGGCACGTCGGCCATTGTGAGCTCGCCGGACTCGATGCCTTCGACCATGCTCTTCGGCACGAGGCCGCCGCCGCGCCCTCCTGGCGCGCGCGCGACCAGGTACTGCTCCTGCGCCCAGTCGCCGGAGATGTTGAGCTCGCCCAAGGCGAGCCTGAGCGGCCGGTTCGCGCTGAACTCCTGCTCCGCGTCCGTCAGTTGCTGATAGCGCAGAAGCTCCATGTCGCCGAGCGTCAGCGTCTCGGCGTAGCACGAGGCCGGGTCGTCATGGTGCGGGTTGCCGGTGATCCTGATCGCAACGCCCGGCACGAACATGTCGGGCGACCAGCCCGAGCGGCGCAGCACCGTCGCCGCGCGCATCTCGCAACGCATCGGAATCGTTTCTCCATCGGCACCGACGGCGTCGAGATAGACATAGGAGTGCGGATTGACGAAGTCGAGCCCCGTCAGGATCCCCTCGACCTCGATGTCCTCGGCGGGATTGAAGCGGCCGAAGCCGTGATGCGCCAACGCCGGCACCGCAAGCGCGATCAACGCGACAGCAGACGGAAACCTGACCATTTCTCCCTCCCGGGCAACACACGCTCAACGTTCTGAAACGGAAGTATAGCGCCGGGCAGGCGTCTTGCGCGGCGCCCGCCGGGCACGGTAACTTGAGGTTGGTGCCGTTCGCCCTGAACCGAGGAAGCGCCTTCAATGGCCTACAAGAACAAAACGGTTCCGACCAGCGTCAGTCCGTCCCGATTCCTGGATTCGGTCGAGAGCGCGCAAAAGTCCGTCGCGTCGACGAAAAAGAGGATCGCAGCAAGATGAGCGCAATCGAGATCAGCAAGTCGTACATTCATCTCGGGTTGGGTGCTACGGCCGTCCCGCAGCCCGAGTTCACGGTGATGGAGTGGTATGCGGAGTATGGCGCGCGCAATGCCGACGACGGCAACGAGGGCCGCCTCGTGTGCATGCTCGAGTTCACCGAATCTTGGACGACCTGGGAAGTGCACCCGAACGGCGCCGAGGTCGTGCTTTGCACGTCCGGCCGAATGACGCTGCATCAGGAGCATCCGGACGGCAAGAGAGGAACGGTCACGCTCGAGCCCGGGCAGTACGTCGTGAATCCACCGGGCGTCTGGCACACGGCCGACATCGAAGGCAAGGCAACGGCGGTTTTCATCACGGCCGGAGCCGGCACCGAAATCCGCCCGCGCTAGAACAGCAGCATCAACAGCGGAGTATAGACGAGACCGACGAGTATCGACAACGATACGGCCGTCGTCGTCAGATCCGTGTCGAGCTTCGCGAGCGAGGCGAAGGTCAACGCCGTAAACCCGATCGGCGCACCACTGCAAAGCGCGACGACAACGAAGGTCTGTCCTTCGAGACCGACGAGCGTCGCAAAGCCGATTCCGAACACGAACCCAAGCCCCATGCGAATGAACAATGCGAGGCCGACGAGCCTGAGCTGCTTCAGCGACAGCGAGAAGAAGATGCCGAGTGCGATCAGTATCAGCGGCGCCGTCATCTGCGCGAGCGGATCGATGACGTCGACGACGCCTTGCGGCAGCGAGGTATCCGTCACCGAGAGCGCGACGCCGAGTGCGAGCGCCCAGAAGAGCGGCCCTTTGAGGATGCGCTTGAGCATCGAAAAGCGGTCGTAGGGCTCATCGCTGTAGCGGAATGCCGTCGCGTAGGTGACCGTCGCAACCATGATCGCGTTGCCGAAATCGAAGAGCACCGAGTCGGCAAAGCCGCTCTCGCCGTAAACGGCCAGCATGAACGGAAACATGAACGCGTTGTTGGCGATCATCGTGTTCATGGCCATCGAGCCCAGTACGCGCTTCTCGAGTTTCAGCGGCCGCGTCGCGAGCAGCATCGCGCCGAGGCAGAGCAGATTGACGACGATGTTGGCGATCGGTAGCCAGATCTTGTCGGCCGTGAGCTCTGTGTCCTGCAGCGTCAGCAGAATCAGCAGCGGCAGGGTGACGAAGAAGGCGAGCCTCAACACGAAATCGCCGTCGGACTTCTGAGCCAGCCCCACGCGGCGCAGCAGAACGCCGATCAGGAAGAAGACGAAGATCGGCGCCAGTCGTGGGAGGATCTCGGCCATCGGAGCAGGATCATGTGGCAAGACATCGTTGAGGTCCAGCGACGCAACCGCAGCGCGTCCTCGCTGGTCCCGGTTCCGTCCTCCATGATCGGGACGGCAGGTACGATCATATGCTGGCCTCGAGCGGACCACGCGCGCGCCGGAGTCTCGTCATCAGGCGGGGATGGCTGATATACAATTCCGATCCACCGTGGTGATGTAGCTCAGCTGGTTAGAGCGGCGGATTCATAACCCGCAGGTCGGTGGTTCAAGTCCACCCATCACCACCATTACCACGGGGCTCAGCCCGACACTTGCTTTAGCTGCCGGATCTATTCCAGTAAGCTGTGTGCGACTTCATGCAGTTCACAGGTGTGAGCTATTGGGTCTCCCCCTGGCTCGAACCGGCCAGCATCCGTTGGCCTGTTGCCGTCATGACGATCGTCGTCGCGTTCGCCAGCGGGCTGCCGTCCCTTGCCAGGCTGCCTTCCACCGTGATGACATCGTCCGGCTTTATCGAATCGCGTTTCCAGCCGAGACGCAGCAGCGCATTCGGTCCGCCGAGCTCGAGCGTCCAGCTCACGACGTCACCGGTCTCCTCATCCGTCACGTCGATGTGGATGAAGATATGCGGATTCGTCCACTCGACGTTCGTGACCTTGCCGGTCAAGGTGACGGTCTGCGACGCATCGTATTGCGCCGGGAACGAGTGGTGCGCATGCGCGGGCAGACCGGCTGCGAGGCAGATCGCAACAAGGCCGATCGATGTCGTTCTGACGCTCATACTGTCGTGTCTAGTACGGAAGCCCCATACGCTCGACGAACTGCTCGTTCTCGAGGCAAACCTCGTCGATCAGCTCGCCGTCGACGACGATGCGCTGTCCGAGCGTCACAGTCCAGGGTGCCGTATAGGCCCTCGGATCGTCAACGGTGACGCGGATCTCGAGATGGCCGAAATCCGGACGCCGGATTTCCTCCCGCACCCTCGCTGCCTCGGTAATCACGCTGCCGTTCCAGTCGATCCAGGTGTCATCACGCACACCGATCGTATCGACGACGAGCGTGTCGTCGTCCCAGCTCGCCGACGAGTACCCCTGCCACGAAGGCGTCGGATCCTCCGGCAGCGGCCGGCCGTCGAGGAATACCTGGCGGTAGCCGGCGTTCATCTCGTTGAGCACGACGAGCAAATCGCGCGTCTGCACGAACTTCAACATATGCGGCAGGCCGTAGGCGCGCAGGAAGTTATCGGGCAGGCAGCGGATGTGCGGGTCGTCTATCGCCTGATTCGTCGTCCGTTCCTCGACGATCGGCACGAGCCAGGGTTGATAGGGCAGCCCGCCCGGAATATCGACGCCGATGTCTCGCATCTGGCGCGAGGATGGGAGGCTGAACGCGTCGCTCGGCGTCTCCTCGCCCTCCGGTGTGACATCCGATATCCAGATCCCGGTAAGGTCGGGCTTGCCGTCCGGCATGCGCGGAGCCGACGCCTCCATGTCCACGCTGCCGTCGGGCTTGCGCGGCACGTCGACCGTTCCATAGCCGATCCACTGGGCGGCCGCGGGTATCGACGCCAAAGGCAACGCCAGCAGCGCAACGATGGCGAGCACGAGCTTCGGGTAGGGCCGATGCATGAACAGATAGTAGTTTCTGTTTGCGCATTTTTCGAGCTGAACTCGTGCTGACCCTACCGTACCTTCGGCGCCTCCTGGCCCTGGCCGCCCTGCAAGACGGTCAGGCTCGTCACGGCTCCGTCCGCGTCGCGGGTGAAAAGCACCTCGACCGGAGCGACGCGAAGAAAGAAATGATCGACCTCCATCGCAAAGAGGGGCGACAGTGGCTGGCCGGCCGGCCCCGCAAGCAGCGCCCCGTTCTCGAGTGCGATCACGACGGTCGTCGCTTCATTCAGCTGATACTCTCCGACGTATTCTTCGAGCACCTCCGGGGGCAGCTCGATCGCCTCATAATCGGGCGGCGGGTCGTACCCGCGCGGCGCGGGCTGCGCCAGCGAGTCCCACTCGTAAGCACGCTGAATACGCTGACTCAGTTCCTGCATTACCGCACCGCCGCGATCCGCGTTCGTCATAATCGCGAGACCATAGCCGTGCAGCTTGTGCGCAAGGAGTGTGCCCTGGAATCCCCAGTTCGATCCGCCGTGGCTGAAGTACCAGCCCTGCCCCATCTTCTGAACGTTGAAACCGACGGCAAAGTCGCCGACGCCGACCGGCGTCAGCATTTCCTGCACCATCGCCCGGCTCAGCACCTCGTTCGATTCGCCGATGGCCGACTTCTGCACCTCGATCGCGAATCGTGCGAGGTCCCCGGGGGTCGTCCAGAGCCCTGCGGCGGCCATCTCGGGATAAACATGCCATTTGGCGCCGCGCGATCGCCCCTCGCCGTCGTGGGCCCGCGCGGCATTCCGGTCGCGGTCCGGCGGCAGCGGCTGCTCGAACGTGCTGTCGGCCATGCCGATGGGTAACAGCACGTCGTCGCGCAGGATCTCCTCGAACGGTCGGCCGCGGGCATCCTCGAGCGCCTGTTGCATCAGAGTGGCTCCGCCGCCCGAGTATTCCGTCAACGAGAACGGCGGCCGCTCCATGAACAGCGGCCGCGTATTCGACGGCGGCTCTCCGTCGAGGATCTGGACGACCGTCGGGATCGGGCCCGCGGGGTCGTATCCGGGGAACCCGAAGCCATCGCCGAGACCCGAGTTATGACTCGTCAGCGAACGCGGCGTGACGGGCCGATCGCGCGTGAACCCGCCGCCGTCGAGCTGCCAGGACGTCAGAATGTCGTTGATGTCGTCGTCGAGCCCGAAAACCTCGTCCTCGACAGCCTCGAGCACGCCCATCGCCGCGACGGGCTTGCTGATCGACGCGGCCTGGAACAGCGTTTCGGTGTCGACCGCCTGACCCGTCTCAACATCGGCGACGCCATAGCCCTTCGCCCAGTGGATCTCGAAGTCGCGGATGGCGGCAACGCTGACGCCCGGCACGTTGAACCGTGCCATCAGCTCCTCGATCGTCAGATCGCCGAGACCGTTCGCGCCGGGCTCGGACTGAGCGCCTTCGATAGCGGCGATGTAGTCGGCAACGGACCGATCCTGAGCCGCGGCGAAGCCTGTGATCGACGCGGCGGAAACACACAGGAACGCCGACAGAAACTTCCTCATAACGCACCCCCCGTCCCGATGCGGCACGGCCCGAAGCCTCGGGCCGTGCCGCAAAACGCGTTCATTCCACCGGCAGCGCGAACAGGAACTGCTCGCCGTCCGCACTGGCATTTTGCCACTGCGACGGGTTGCCCATTCATAACGACACTCCTTAGAACATTGTTATCGGCCGACGTCAGGCGGGCAGACGACGTAGGGTCCCCCAGGAGACTTTCATTCTAGGGACGATCTACCGAGCGAAATCGTTACAAGAAGGCGCACCGGCGGGAGACGGGACGAAACGCGCGCCGAAAAGCTCTACGAATTAGCAACCTGAAACGCGATTGGTCAATGCGTCATCACATACGCGGCAATATTGACGCCGATCCTCAAGCCCAGATTCGCGGCCTCCGCCGGATAGCGGGGGTCGTCGGCCCATTGCCAGGAGTCGGGCGTGTCGTTGTTGAAACCGATCAGCACCATCAGACGGCCGTCATCGTCCTCGATGCCGCGCCAGTGCGGCGTTCGCCCGTCACCGAGCCAGCCGCCGCCGCCGCCGAGCAGCGAACCCATATGCGGCACCTGCGTGTACGACAGCTCGGAGATGTCATAGACGATGTGAAAGACCGGGTGGTCCAGCGGAACGTCGATGATCGGGCGATCGGGAAATACGCGCGTCATTCCCCGCGTGAAGCCGAGCCAATCGTTCGATCCGAAAAAGCTGTCGGCGTACAGGAACCCGCCGCGAAGCAGGTACTCGCGCAGCTTCGCGACCTGCGAGTCGGTCAGATTCCAGTTTCCGGCGAGGCCGACCATCAGAAACGGCCAGTGAAACGCATCGTCGCCGTCATCGAGATTGACCGGCTGCTCGACCGAGCGCACGTCGATGCGCGTGAAGCGCCGCAGCAGGGCGGCGAGCGTACGGTCGCCCTTCGGGTAGTCGACGGTCCAGCTCGTTCCGCCGCGGAGCCAGTTGCTGCCCCAGTCCGGATACATGAGCCTGCCGACGACGAATTCGCCCGGCACTTCGTAGTCCGCCGGCAGACCGGCGGCGGCGTTGTAGCCCTCGAACGACGGATAGGTGCGGAACTCGCGCTGCGCCAGCGCGGGTCCCGGGACGGCCAGCAGCAGGGCAATGCCGCAGAGGAGGCTCGGTCGATACATGCGCGAGGTCGGAAATTTCTCCAACTCTAACATCGACTTAACCGAAGGCGGCCGAGAGCGCTAATATTCGGGTTCGCCATGTGGATAGGTACGGAAGAATGAGAATAACGGCCCACGGTGTCCAGCGCCCCGTTCGAGAGCTGCAATGGGCTGCCTGCGCAGCGTTGTTGAGTGTTGCGTCGACCGCGCTTGCGCAGGCGCCGATCATCCAGCCGGGCCCGCCCGGCAATCCGGTTCGCGAGCTCAGTGCCGCCCAGGCCGCGCAGATCGCCGACACGAGCTATTCCGAGGCCGACGTGCGCTTCATGCAGGACATGGTTCCGCATCACCACCAGGCGCTCGAGATGGCGACGCTCGTCGAGGACCGCACGAACCGGCAGGAGCTCGTCGACGTCGCGGGGCGCATCGACGCCTCGCAGCAGGACGAGATCGAGTTCATGCAGGAATGGCTAAGCGTTCGCGGCGAGACCGTTCCCGACCCGACCGCACACGACGCGATGCAAACGAGCCACCGGATGGCCGGCATGGCGTCGCCGGAGCAGATGGCGGCGCTCGCAGCGGCCGAAGGCACGGCATTCGACCGGCTGTTTCTCGAGCTCATGATCACGCACCACGCCGGCGCCGTGACGATGGTCGAGGAGCTGCACGATCAACCGGGCGCCGCTTACGACCCGATCCTGTTCGAGTTCACGAACGACGTCAGCAACGACCAGACGGCCGAGATCGAGCGCATGACGGCGTTGATGGTCGAGCTGTCCGAGGATCCGCGCGCCGGCCTGGCTGCCGGCTTCGACGACGCGGGCCAGGCCGCCGTGAATCTCGAGCTGGTCGGCTCGCTGCCGAAGCCGCCCGGCTTCTTCGATCCCGCGAATCCCGCCGGGCTGCCGCCGGAAAGGCCCGAGGACGACGACGACGCGGACGCGGACGCGGACGCGGCGAACAACGATGAGGAAGCGGAGCACGAAGCGCACGCGGCGGCTGCGGCGGAGCCGGAGGCGGCAGCGGCGGCAGACGCAGAGAACGAAGACGAGAACGCGAACGACGGCGAGGAGGACGATGACGGCCCACCCGCGTGGAACCGTTCGCCGCTGCTGAGCTTCTCGAACACCGACATGGCGTTCTTCGACGACGTCCTGATCACGGGCAGCTATCACGGCTTCAACATCTACAGGCTCCTCGCCGACGGATTGCCCGAGCTCCTGAGCTCGGTCGTCTGCCCGGGCGGTCAGGGCGACGTCTCGGTCGTCGGTGATCTCGTGATCATGTCCGTCGAGCAGACGCGGGGCCGGCTCGACTGCGGGCGCCAGGGCGTCGGCGACGACGTCAGCGCAGAGCGGTTTCGCGGACTGCGCATCTTCGACATCAGCGATCTGACGCGTCCCGTGCAGGTCGGCGCCGTGCAGACCTGCCGGGGCTCGCACACGCATTCCGTCGTGGCAGGCCCCGTCGACGGCCGGATCATTGTCTACAACTCGGGCACCTCGCGCGTCCGCGACGAGGAGGAGCTGCCAGGATGCATCGGCGAGATACCGGGCGACGATCGCACGGCGCTCTTTCGCATCGATGTCATCGAGATCCCGGTCGACGAGCCGTCGGCGGCGCGCATCGTCTCGAGCCCGGCCGTTTTCGCCGATACCGAAGCGGGCATCCTCGCCGGTCTCTGGCGCGGCGGCGATCACGGCGAGCACACGCAGGAAACGAGCCGCACGGACCAGTGCCACGACATCACGGTGTTCCCCGCGAGGAACATCGCTGCCGGCGCCTGCTCGGGCAACGGCATCCTGTTCGACATCAGCGATCCGCTTAACCCGATGCGCATCGACGCCGTCATCGACGAAGGCTTCGCCTACTGGCATTCGGCGACGTTCAACAACGACGGCACGAAGGTCCTGTTCACCGACGAATGGGGCGGCGGCAGCCGGGCGCGCTGCCGCGTCCAGGATCCACTGACCTGGGGCGCGAACGCGATCTACGACATCGTCGACGGCAGGCTCGAGTTTCGCGGCTACTACAAGATGCCGGCGCCGCAGACGGAGCAGGAGAATTGCGTCGCGCACAACGGCTCGATCGTGCCCGTGCCGGGCCGCGACATCTTCGTCCAGGCCTGGTATCAGGGCGGCATCTCGGTCATCGATTTCACGGACTCGGCGAACCCGATCGAGATCGCGTTCTTCGACCGCGGCCCGATCGACGCCGATACGCTGATCGGCGGTGGCTTCTGGTCGGCCTACTGGTACGACGGCCGGATCTACGGCACCGAGATCGTGCGCGGGCTCGACGTGCTCGAGCTCGTGCCGAGCGAGTACCTGACGGAGAACGAGATCGCGGCGGCAAGAGCCGCTGACCTCGGCGGCGTCTTCAACCCGCAGCAGCAGCTTCCGGTCACCTGGCCCGACCTGCCCGTCGTCGCGATGGCGTACGTCGATCAGCTCGAGCGCGACGAGGCGCTGCCGCGAGCGCTCGTCAACGATCTCGGCCGGGCGCTGAGGCGCGCCGGGTCGCGGATCGAAGACCGGCGAAGCGACGCGGAGCTTGCTGCTAGCATCGAGGGGCTCGCGGCCGGGCTTGCGGTGGGCCCGGGCAACCCGGCCACTTCCAAGCGGATCGAGGCGCTCGCTTCGACGCTCGGCGGGATCGCGGACCGCTTGCGCTAGCGCAAGCCCGGGGTCAGACCCCAAAGGGGTCTGACCCCATTTCATGACCCCATTTTCAGATCCGCACGGTGCGCGGGAATTGCGCGTAGTTCTCCCAGCGTGACGGCTTCTCGGGCATCTGGTCGGGCGTCGCCTGGACCTGGCCGTTGACGTCGGTGACGCGCGAGACGATCGTGTGCTCGCCGGGCGTCGGGTTGTCCCAGGCGTAGCGGAAGAGCTTCCACGAGTACTGCGTCGACTCGGGATCGATCTCCACCTCTCGCCACGGGCCGTCGTCGATTTTGACTTCGACCGACTCGAGCGGCGTCCCGTCGTTGAGCACGAACCCCATGATCGTATGCTCTGAACCCCTGCGCGTCACGCGAATGATCGACGACTTGAGATTGATCTTGGTGACGGAACGCTCTTCCCAGCGCTCGACGCCGCCGATGTCGCGCTTGCTGAGCGTCACGTAGTCGCGCGCCATGAACCGGCCCATGTAGCGGCGATCCTGCACATGGATCTGCGTCAGCCATTTGACATTGGCGACGCCGTACCAGCCGGGAATCACGAGGCGAACGGGAGCACCGTGATACAACGGCAGCGGCTCGCCGTTCATTTCCCACGCGATCATGACCTCGGGCTGAAGGGCATCCTCGAAATGCATGCTGCGACCGAAGGCCTGCTCGACGTCGGTGTCGCGCACGTTCTCGACGCCGATGTCTGCGCCGTAAAAGACGACCTCGATGCCGTCGGGCCTGAGCCCGGCTTCGAGCAGCAGATCGCGAAGGCTCGTGCCGCCCCACCGCGCGTTCCCGATCAGGCCATGGTAGATGCCGGGACCCCGGTTGCCCCCGCACTCGAACCCGGCGTCGATCTCGACCTTGTCTCGCTGCTTGAGCTCATCGAGGCTGAACCGCAACGGCCGCTCGACGAGCCCGCTGACCGTGAGCTCGTAGTCCTCATCGGCGATGACGGGCTGGTTGTAATGCTGGACGATGTAGAAGTCCTCGTTCGGCGTATAGAAGCTGTCGATCAGACGCGTATCGAGGAAATGCACCGCACCCGGCGTTACGGGCGGCGCCATGAAGCCCTCCGGCACGTCGGTGAACGGCACGAGAACCTCGTCCTGCGCGAGCGCGAGCTTCGACCAGAACGGCATTCCGGCCGTCGCCGCCATGCTTCCCAAAGCGAGTCCGCCCTTCAGCGCATTTCGCCGCGGCTCGTGGATTTCTTCTTTCGCCATTGCTCTCCCCCCAGGGGTATCGGTTCAACTATTCGAGGCTGGTGATGTACGCCACGACATCGGCGATGGCCTGGGCATCGGGCAAGAGCTGCGCCATCGGCGCCATTTGCAGGCCATAGACATCGCGGCTGTCGCTGCCGCGCGCGCCGGACTTGTAGTTCTCGAGTTGCCGGCGCAGGTACCAGGCTTCCCGGCCAGCCAGCGCGGGCCCGTTCATTTCCTGCATGCCTTCGCCCTTCGGACCGTGGCAGGTTGCACAAACCGCGTACAGGGCCTCGCCGCGCCCGGGATCACCCTGAGCCCGTGCGTCGGCGGCGCCAATAGCCAGCAGCAAGCCCGCGACGATGCCCGCCGCCCGCGCCCGTGTCAGGAATCGATAAGCTCGGCTTGCCACGGCGTGATATTAGCAGCGAAAGGCGGGCCAGGCCCCCCTGTTCTTGTTGGCCGCTCGTCGGCTCGGCGACTCTAGAAGCGCCAGGTGTAGCTGAATTTGACCGACAGATCGGCGTTGGTCGAGTGGAACGAGTCGTTCTTGTCGGGATCCGCAACGCTGTGATTGAAGACGATGAACCCCTCCCGCCCGGCCTGCGGAATCCAGTGCAGGCGGCTGTTGAACCCGATGACCTCGGAGAAGTTGTCGTACTGGATCAGGTTGATCCAGGAAAGCGTGGCCGAGAAAGCGTACTGGACCGATAGATCGGTCTGTCGAACCTGAAAGCTACCGCCCGGCAGGTCGGCGTCCCGGAATGAGTATCCGCCCGAGATCCGCAAGTGACGCGAGGGCCGCCACTGGATATTCGTATTGATGTTCGACGATTCGCCGTCGTAGTACTCGCCGGTGAACATTCCGAGAAACATCGAAACCTTGCGCTGCTCGCCCGAGCGCAGGCCGACACCGTACGAATTCCAGCTGTAGCTGCCTGCGGGAATCACGACCTCGGGCGAGCCGTCGGACGGCCGGTAAATCGGGAAATCGAAGGGAATGTTCTCCTCGTTCTGCGAGAAGTTGAAGAACAGATTGTCCTGCGTCGCGGACTGGATGCTGAACTGCAAGCGCGAATCCGCCCGGTCCAGAAGTCCCGTATCGAGCCGCTCCGTCGTCGAACGCTCGACGCCGAGATTGATGACGCGGATCCTCGCATCCCCGGCGAAACGCCACCGATAGGCAAGATTGCTCGACAGGTTCCGGATCCCGCTCTCGTTGACGAAGCCGACGGCGGGATCGAAATTCTCCTCGATCTCCCTGCCGGAGACGCCGCCGCGCCAGCCCGTGCTGTTCGGTGAGCTGATGCCGAAACCGTAGGCACTGTCGAGATCGGTCACTCCGTCCTCGTCGACGGCCTGGTACCAGGCGTTGGCCTCGATCACTCGGTTACCCGGCAG
>DATKCK010000087.1:0-57210 GCA_035513215.1 Gammaproteobacteria bacterium
ATCCTCATTGCGCGCATTCGCGACGCGCGTCAGCGCCCTGACCTTGGAGTACGAGAGCCGGCCGGACGCGAAAGCCGCCGAGATCGCCGACAGCCCGCGCAGCGCGTGCGCCATTCTGATCTTTTCCCTCGCCGCCGACAACGACAAGCCGCAGCGCCAGGCCAGCCACTCCGAACAATTCTCAAAACTCCACTTGGCAAAGCCGAGCCGGTCGTCGAACTCACGGACCAGCACCAGCAGGCGGTAGGTCTCGGCATTGAGACGGCGCGACAGCGACAGGATCGCAGCGTCGAGCTCGTCGATCGATCGCAACCTTTCGTCGGCGGAAATCCGGGCAAGGGAGGCACTCATTTTGCTCTACTATATCTGTGTACAGGCTGTTATTATGGTCAGTCTATAAAGTCGCTTCTAGCTTTATTTCAGCGTGTTACATGCAGTTACTGCTTTGAGCATGGGGGTGTGACGACCTGTGCATATGAGTTGTGATGAGCAGGCAGCGACAGAAGCCAGAACGAAGACGTTAAGAATAGAAATCGATGACTCGCGCATAAGCCCTCCCGCAACATGTCGGACGTTATGAAGGACTACGAAGCGAAGATGTAGTCGAGAACGATGCCCGCAAAGATCGCCCCGCCAAACCAGGCGTTGTTCCAGAACGCGCGCAGGCACTTCTCAGGATCGCGCCGCCGAATGAGCCATAGCTGTCGCAAACCGAAAGCCGCAGCCCCCGCTATCCCGATCAGAAACCACAGCCCGAACCCGGCGCTCCTGCCGACGAGCAGCAACCCGCCGAGCAAGACGAGCTGAAGCCCGGCGACGATTGCGACATCCATCTCGCCGAACCAGATCGCCGTCGAATGTATGCCGAGCTTCAGATCGTCGTCGCGGTCGGACATCGCGTACTCGGTGTCGTAGATGACGACCCAGATCAGAGCGCAAAGAAAAAGCAGCCAACCGGTCGACGGAGGATACGCCCCGGTCTCGGCCGCATAGGCCATCGGCACGCCCCAGGCGAAGGCGAGCCCGAGCACGAGCTGCGGCGCGACGATGAACCGCTTCATGAACGGATAGACGATCGTCAGCACGGCGCCGAATACGGCGAGCTGCACGGTCAGCGGATCGAGCATCGTGACGAGGCCGAAAGCGACGAGCATGAGTCCGACGAAGAGAATCAGCGCTTCGAGCGCAGCGACCTCGCCGCTTGCGATCGGACGATTGGCCGTGCGCCGGACCTCCGGATCGATCTTGCGATCCGCGAAATCGTTGATCACGCATCCGGCCGAGCGCAGCAGAACCGTTCCGATCACGAAGACGGCGAAGACGGACGGCGTCGGGCGGCCCTCGCTCGCGATCCAGAGCGCCCAGAGCGTCGGCCAGAGCAGGAGCCAGATCCCGATCGGCGAGTTGAGGCGCATCAGACGGAGGTAGAGCCAGCCCTTGCGGCCGAGCGACAGCGATCTCGCCGCCATTGCCTTGGTATCAGACTTTCGCATATTCGACCTGGGACTTTATCCAGCGCCGGATCAACGGCGCAACCCGCTCCGGGTGCTCGGCCTCGAGCCGGTCGGAAATCGCGACGACGAGGGGCAGGAGGTCGGCATCGCGCCCGAGGTCCGCGACCCTGAGCTCGTCGAGGCCCGTCTGACGCGTTCCGAGCACCTCACCCGGACCGCGAAGCTCGAGATCCTTCTCGGCGATGACGAAGCCGTCCGTCGTCTCACGCATCAGCTTGAGCCGCTCATGCGCGGCCCGGCTCAAGCGCGGTCCGTAGAGCAGCACGCAGGTCGAGCGTCGGCTGCCGCGCCCGACCCGGCCGCGAAGCTGGTGGAGCTGCGCGAGCCCCATGCGCTCCGCGCCTTCGATGATCATCAGCGACGCGTTCGGCACGTCGACACCGACCTCGATGACCGTCGTCGCGACGAGCACATCGGTCTCGCCGCGCTTGAAGCGGCGCATCGCATCCTCTTTCGCGTCGTTCGACATGCGGCCGTGCACGAGACCCACCTTGAGGCCCGGCAAGGCCTCGGTCAGCTCGGCGAACGAGGCCTCGGCGGCGCGGGCATCGATCAGATCGGACTCGTCGATCAGCGGACAGACCCAGTAAGCCTGAGCCCCGTCGCGGCAGTGGGCCAGCACGCGCTCGACGAGCGAGGGGCGGCGCTTGCTCGGCAGGGCGATCGTTTGCACCGGCTCGCGCCCGGCCGGCAGCTCGTCGATGATCGAGCAATCGAGGTTGGCGTAAGCCGTCATCGCCAGTGTCCGTGGAATCGGCGTCGCCGTCATCGTCAGCTGGTGCGCGACGTGCCGCTCCGATCCGCTCTTCTGCTTCAGGCGCAGCCGCTGATGCACGCCGAACCGATGCTGCTCGTCGACGACAATCAACCCCAAACGACTGAAGCTGACCGATTCCTGAAACAGCGCATGCGTGCCGACGACGACACGCGCCGCGCCCGCTGCGATGGCAACGAGCGCCTCGCGCTTCTCCCTGCTCGCGAGCGAGCCGGTCAAGAGCGTCGGCCTCAGACCGAGCGGCTCGAGCCATGCGCCGACGGTGGCCGCGTGCTGCTCGGCGAGGATCTCGGTGGGAACCATCAATGCCCCCTGATAGCCCGACATCGCGGCGAGGTAGAGCGCAAGGGCGGCGACGACGGTCTTGCCCGAGCCGACGTCGCCCTGGAGCAGACGATGCATCGGAACCGTCTGACCGAGATCGCCGGCGAGATCCGCGACGGCGCGGGACTGCGCCGCCGTCAGCCGGAACGGCAGGGACTCGAGAAAGCGCCCGACGGTCGCGGGCGCCGTGTCGATCACGGGGGCCGTTTCGCGCGATCGCAGCGTGCGCGTCTGCTTCAGACTCAGGCGATGGGCGATCAGCTCCTCGATCGCGATCCGGCGCTGGCCGGGGTGCCGTCCGCTCTCGAGCTCGCGAACGTCGATGCCGCTCGGCGGCCGGTGCAGAAGCCTGAGCGCATCGCCCAGCGTCGGCCAGTCCTCGTCGAGCAGACCTTCGAGATAGTCATCGATCTCCTGATCGATCGTCAGCGCCTGAGCGACCAGGCGCCTCAAGCGCCCCTGCTGCAGGCCCTCGGTCGTGGGGTATACCGGCGTCAGCGCAGCCTCGGGTCCCGCGTCGCTCTCGCCGACGGCCCGGTACTCCGGATGCACGATCTCGAGCCCCGTGGGCCCGGAACGCGCCTCGCCGAAGCACCGCAGCCGGGCGCCGCGACTCAAGCCTTGCTGCTGCTGGCGCGAAAAGTGAAAGAAGCGAAGCGTGATGCTGCCCGTACCGTCGCTGAGACGGCAAAGCAGCGAGCGCCGCCGTCCGTAGGCGACCTCGCTGAGCGCAACCTCGCCCTCGACCAGAACGCGCTCGCCGGCACGCAGGCTCCCGATCGGCCGCACCGCCGTGCGGTCCTCGTAACGCAGCGGAACCAGGCAGAGCAGATCGCCGACGGTCGCGATACCGAGCCGGTCGAGGCGCCGCATGATCTCGCGCCCGACCCCGGGCAAGCTTGCCGCCGGGTCTTCCAGCTTCGGCGCCGGGCTTCTCGGGCGATTCGACTGCAAGCTACCGGCTCAGCCGTCGAGCACCATGATCGCATCGATCTCGATCTGAGCCTGGCGCGGCAGCGCGGCGACACCAATCGCCGCGCGCGCGGGATAGGGCTCATCGAAGTACCTGACCATGATCTCGTTGACTTCAGCGAAGCGCCCGAGGTCGGTCAAGTAGACAGTGAGCTTGACGACGTTGGCGAGCGCGCCGCCGCCGGCGCGGGCGACGGCCTCGAGGTTGTCGAAAACGCGCGTCGCCTGGGCCGCGAAATCTCCGTCGACGATGTCCTGCGTCTCGGGGTCGAGCGGGATCTGTCCGGAGAGATAGACCGTGCTCCCGGCCCGAACGGCCTGACTGTAAGGCCCGATCGCCGCGGGCGCTTCGCTCGTCTCGACCGGCGTGCGCTTCAACGGCCCGGTCAGCTCAGATTGCGTATTACGCGCACCACGCCCGGCGTGCCGTGGATGCTGCGCATGACCTGAGCCATGTGCTTGCGGTCGCGCACTTTGAGCCTGAACGCGAGCACCGAGGAATCGTCGTCCGAATCGACGCGCACATGCTCGATGTTCGTCCCGGTCGATGAGATCTTGCCGGCAAGCTCTGCGAGGAGGCCCACGCGATCGAGCGTGCGGACCAGGATCTCCGAAAGGAACTCGCCCTTGACTCGCGACTTCCAACTCACGGGAATCCACTTCGACGGATCGCGCGAGTACTCCGCGAGATTACGGCATTGAGTCCTGTGAATGACGATCCCGCGCCCGCTCGTCATGAAGCCGACGATCTCGTCGCCCGGTATCGGCGAGCAGCAGCGCGCATAGGTAACGACCAGGCCTTCGGTGCCGGCGATCTCGATCGGCTTTTGCCCCGTCAAGGGCCTGGCACCGCCGTCTTTGCTCTCCGCCAGCATGCCGGCGATGATCGGGGCGAGCCTGCGTCCGAGACCAATTTCCTCGTAGAGCTCGTTGATGTCGCTTAAGGCCAGCTCGTCGAGCAGCTCCTGACGCTTGGCCTTGCCGATCTTTCTCAGGCTGACCCCATGGGGCCTTAAGGCCTGACTCAGGAGCAGCCGCCCGAGGCCGCGGGCCTCGTCGCCCTGAAGGCTCTTCAGGAAGCCGCGGATCGCGTTGCGCGCCTTGGCCGTGACGACGAAATTGACCCAGTTCGGGTTCGGGCGCGCGCCGCGCGCGGTGATGATCTCGACCGTATCGCCGTTGCCGAGCATGGTCTTCAGCGGCACGAGGCGGCGGTCGATCTTGGCAGCGACGCAGCGATTGCCGACGTCGGTATGGACCGCATAGGCGAAATCCACGGCCGTCGCACCGCGCGGCAGGCGCAGGATGTCGCCCTTGGGTGTGAAGACATAGACCTTGTCGGGAAAGAGATCGATCTTGACCGTTTCCAGAAACTCGTCGGAGTTGGCCGAGCCCTGCAATTCCATCAGGTCCGCGAGCCACTTGCGCGCGCGCACCTCGCTCGAGTTCGTCTGCTTCTCCGCGGCCTTGTAGAGCCAGTTGGCCGCGATACCCGATTCGGCCAGCTTGTCCATCTGCTCGGTGCGAATCTGAAGCTCGAGTGGCACGGCTTTCGGCCCGAACAGCGTGGTATGCAGCGACTGATAGCCGTTGACGCGCGGTATCGCGATGTAGTCCTTGAATCGGCCCGGCATCGGCTTGTAGAGCTTGTGCGCGAGACCGAGGACGCGATAACAGGTTTCGATATCCTTGACGACGACTCGCACGCCGTAGACATCGACGATCTCGGACAGATGAACCTTCTTGCGCTGCATCTTCCGATAAATGCTGTAGATGTGCTTCTCGCGCGCTTGCACACGAGCGTCGATCCCGGCTTCTTCCAGGGCCGATTTGAACCTGTTCTCGATCCTACGAAGAAGCTGTTTCTGGCTGCCCAGGGACCGGCGCAGCGTTCGCTCGAGCACACGATAGCGAAACGGCGCGAAGGCCTTGAAGCCGAGGTTCTCGAGCTCGACTTTCATGTTGTACATGCCGAGGCGATTCGCGATCGGCGCATAAATCTCGAGCGTTTCCCTCGCAATCCGGCGCTGCTTGCTCGGCGGCAGGGCATGAATCGTCTGCATGTTGTGCATGCGGTCGGCGAGCTTGACGAGGATGACGCGCAAATCGCGGGCCATCGCCAGCAGCATCTTGCGAAAGCTCTCGACCTGGGCTTCCTCGGCACTGTCGAAATGGAGCTTGTCGAGCTTGCTCACGCCGTCGACGAGCAGAGCCACGTCGTCGCCGAACCGCCCGCGGATCTCGTCGAGCGTCGACTCCGTGTCTTCGAGAACGTCGTGAAGGAGGCCCGCCTGAATCGTCCCCGAATCGAGCCTTAAGCCCGCAAGCACCTCGGCGACCGCGACGGGATGGCTGATATAGGGTTCGCCCGTCAGCCGCTTCTGGCCTTCGTGGAAATGCGCGCTGTAGTCGTAGGCCGCATCGATCGACTCGAGCTCGGCCGGGGAAAGGTACTCGCTGAGCTTCTTGCGAAGCTCCTGATAGTCATCGCTGCGCCTGATGCGGGCGGGTTTCGACTCGCGTTGTTGCGCGGCGGTATCCATCTGACACGCTCACCGGCCCGTTCGCCGCCTTCTTAAGGCCTCAGTTGCCCAGGTTCATCGGCCGCAGCGCATTCATGTCTTGCTGCATGCCGCTGACCGCCGATTCGATATTGAGCAAGTCCTCGAACGCCTGCTCCCGCTCCTCGAGGATGCTCTCGGTGATGTAGCCTTCGGCGATTTCCCTGAGCGCGACGACCGTCGGCTTGTCGTTCTCCCAATCCACCATGGGCTGGGCGCCGTTGGCGAGCTGGCGCGCGCGCTTGGCCGCCACGAGAACGAGCTGGAACTTGTTCGGTATGTTGGCGACGCAGTCTTCGACCGTGATTCTGGCCAATGTCGTCCCTCCCTGGGCTGATCGTCCGGACGTAGGCCTTCGAGTCTACTGCAATCGGCTGCCCGTGTCCTGACCGGCCGCGAGCATCGACTCGACTCGACGACGGATCGCCGGCGAGTCGCTGCGACAGTCCTCCCCGCCGCCCCCGACCACCCGGGCAAGAGCCTCCGCCGAACCTGCGAGATCGTCATTGACGATGACGTAGTCGAACTCGTGCCAATGGCTCAAGTCGCCGACGGAGTCCCTGAGGCGCCGTTCTATCGTCGCGTCCGAGTCCGTCCGCCGCCCGCGCAGCCGTGCCTCGAGCTCATGCAGGCTCGGCGGGACGATGAATATCAGCTTCGCGTCGGGCGCCTCCCGCCGAACCTGGCGCGCCCCCTGCCAGTCGATCTCGAGCAGCACGGTTCGTCCCGCGGCGCGCAGCGACTCGACCCCGGCTTTGCCGGTGCCGTACCAGTGGTCGAATACCTCGGCGTGCTCGAGAAAGGCCCCGCTTCGGGCCATCCGCTCGAACTCGTTCGTGTCGACGAAGAAATAGTCGACGCCGTGCTTTTCCTTCGGGCGCGGCTCGCGCGTCGTATGAGAGATCGAAAATGCGAGATCGGGCATCCGCTTGAGGAGCTCGTGAACGAGCGTCGTCTTGCCGGCGCCGGACGGCGCGGCGATCACGATCAGGCCGCCTCGATCGCTCGCTTTTCGATTCACTCGATGTTCTGCGCCTGCTCTCGCATCTGCTCGATCAGCACTTTGAGGTCGACGGCCTTGCGCGCGAGGTCGTCGTCCTGAACCTTCGACGCCAGCGTATTCGCCTCTCGATTGAGCTCCTGGATCAGAAAATCGAGCCGCCTGCCGATCGGCTCGGCCAGCGCGAGCACGTCGCGGATCTCGGTCAGGTGCGCTTTGAGCCTGTCCGCTTCCTCGGCGACATCGGCTCGCTGCGCGATCAGGGCGAGCTCCTGCTCGAGCCTTTCCGGATTGGCCTCGATGTCGAGTCTGGCAAGCCTCTCGAGCAGGCGATCCCGGTATCGCGGCGCGGCCTGCGCGAGCTGCGCGTCAATCGTCGTCATCACCGCCTCGATCGCGGCGACCCGCTCGATCAGCATCTCGCCGAGCCGCTGACCCTCGCGCTCGCGTGCGGATCGCAACGAGTCGAGCGCCTCCTCGAAGCTCGACAGCGCCGGCGCCATCAAGGCGTCGCGCTCGCCCGCTTCGTCCTTGAGCACGCCGGGCCAGCGCAGGATCTCGAAGGTGGAAAACGGCCTGGCCTCGGGCCACTGCTCGCGGACGATCGTCTCGAGGCGCCGCAAGGCTTCGAGCCGGTCGGGGTCGACCCCGGATTCGGGCTCCCCGCTGCCGATCGCCGACACCTTGAGGCTGCAATCGACCTTGCCGCGCTTGACGGCCTCGCTCGCGAGACTCCTGAGCCTGGGCTCGAGCCCGCGAAAGTCCTCCGGCAGGCGGAAGCCGAGATCGAGGTAACGATGATTGACGCTGCGTATTTCCCAGACGAGCTTTTGGGAACCCGCGAGCGCTTCGGATGCGGCGAATCCGGTCATGCTATGCGGCAAGATATGGAACCTGTCTGACGATACGGAAATCCGGATCACGAAAGTCTAAGATATGCCGCGCAGTTAAACGAGACGGAATGTGCAGTTGGAATTCGCGAAGGTAAGCCTGACCGGCCATCGCTCGGAGAATCAGGACAGGGTCGACATCGTCGCTCAGGGGCCGAGCGCGCTCCTGATCGTCGTCGACGGCATGGGCGGTCATGCCGAAGGGGCAAAGGCCTCCGAGGTCACCGTCCGGTGTCTCGCCGGCCGGTTCCGGGAGGCCGGACAGCCGATTCTCGATCCACAGGGCTTCATGATCGGTGCTCTGGCCGCGGCGCACGAAGCCGTCGTCGCGCTCGGCGAGGGCTTGAGCGTCGAGCAGCGGCCGCGGGCCACGTGCGCGGCGTGCCTCGTTCAGGACGACAACGCCTATTGCGGGCATATCGGCGACAGCCGCATCTATCAGCTCCGTGACGGCAGCGTTGTGCATCGCTCGCGGGACCATAGTCACGTCGAGCTCCTGCTGCACGAAGGGGTCATCCAGGAAAGCGAGGTCAGCAGCCATCCGATGCGAAATTTCGTCGAGTGCTGCCTCGGCGGTGACGAGCCGCTGCCCGACATGAGCATCGCGGGTCGTCGCAGGCTCCTGGCCGGTGACGTGCTCGTGCTGTGCTCGGACGGCTTCTGGTCCGGCATCGGCGACGACGCCCTCATCGCGCTGCTCAGCGGCGAGCGCCCGCTCGAGCCGGCCCTGATCGATCTGGCCGAGCACGCCGTCGAGACCAACGCGCCCGGCAGCGACAACACGAGCGCTGTGGCACTGCGTCTCAACGGCGGGGCGTCGTGAGACCCAGCGGACGCAACTCCGACGAGCTTCGGGCGGTCCGGCTCGAGCCAGGCTTCACGCGCCATGCCGAAGGCTCGGTCCTCGCCTGCTTCGGCGATACAAGGGTGCTTTGCACGGCCTCGGTAGATCCGCGGATCCCGCCCTGGCTCAAGGGTCGGGGCTCCGGTTGGGTCACGGCCGAATACGGCATGCTGCCGCGCTCGACCCACACTCGCGCGCCGCGCGAGGCGGCCCGCGGCAGGCAAAGCGGCCGCACGCTCGAGATTCAGCGTCTGATCGGCCGCAGCCTGCGTGCGGTCGTCGATCTCGAGGCGCTCGGGGAGCGCACGATCACGGTCGATTGTGATGTGCTCCAGGCGGACGGCGGCACTCGGACGGCGGCAGTCACCGGCGGCTACGTGGCGCTGACGCTCGCAACGCGTGAGCTCGAGCGGCGCGGCGAGATCAAGGCCGCACCGATCCACGGTCAGGTCGCTGCCGTGTCGGTCGGTATCGTCGGGGGCCGGGCGCTGCTCGACCTCGATTACGCCGAGGACTCCGAAGCCGAAACCGACATGAACGTCGTCATGAATGAGGCCGGCGGCATGATCGAGGTTCAGGGGACGGCCGAAGGGCACGCTTTCAAGCGTACCGATCTCGACGAATTGCTCGACCTCGCCGCGAGTGGCATTCGCAGGCTCCTTGCCGCACAGCTTGCGGCTCTCGAATGAGCCGCCCCGCCGGGGGCGCGAGCTTCATTCTTGCCACGACGAACCCGGGCAAGCTCGCTGAATATCGCGAGCTCTTCGCCGACGCGCCGATCACCTTCGAGGCGCTCGATGCCGCAACGGCGCCCGAGGAAACGGGGCGGAGCTTCGTCGAGAACGCCCTGATCAAAGCGAGACATGCGAGCGCTTCGCGCGGCGGGCCCACGATAGCCGATGATTCCGGGCTCTGCGTCGCGGCGCTCGGCGGTGCCCCCGGCGTGCGCTCGGCGCGCTACGCCGGCCCCGATGCGTCGGACCGCGACAACCTCGAGCGGCTTCTCGCGGAGCTTGCGGGCGTCGAGCCGGGCCGCCGTGACGCGTTCTTTCATTGCGTCATCGTCGCGCTCTCAAAACCCGAGGATCCGGCGCCCGTCATCGCGTCGGGGCGCTGGAACGGCCGTATCGCGATGCAGCCCTCGGGAGCCGGCGGCTTCGGCTACGACCCGGTCTTCTACGACCCAAAGCTCGGAATGACGGCCGCCGAGCTATCGCCCGAGACGAAGAACGCCGTCAGCCACCGCGCCCGCGCCCGGGTCGAGCTCAGGCGCCTGCTCGGATTCTGAGCGCCCGTCGCAACCTGCTTTATGCACATCCGGCGTCCGGCCGCCGGAAATCAAGCCTGTTGCGGGTACAATCTCCAGCCCTAGCTTCCGAAAGCGCCTCACGTGATTGTAAAACTTGGAGTTTCATGCCCTGCGCGTTTTTTGATCAAAGCGTAAGAAATGGCGATTCCGCAAGGGGCGCCGGTTGCGGCCGGTCCCGTTCTCCACAGAGTTATGCACAGGAATTGTGGATAAGGGCTCGCCGGCACCGCTCGATTGCCCCCGAATCTTGTCTTTCCGCTCCTCGCTGAGTATTCTCACGCGCCCGCGTGAGAGCCGACGATGAAAGCCGATATCCATCCCAATTACGCCGAAATCAAGGTCACGTGCAGTTGTGGCAACGAGTTCGTGACGCGCTCGACGCTCGGTGAGGACCTCCACGTCGAGGTCTGCTCGTCGTGTCACCCCTTCTATACCGGCAAGCAGAAGATCGTGGATGCCGGCGGGCGCGTCGACAAGTTCCGTCGCCGCTACGGCCTCTCCAAGAGCAGCTGAAACCCGCCATTCTGGCGGGATCCGGGCCCTTCGGCGCCCGCATCGTCTGCTATAATCACCTGCCGCGTCGCCCCACGGTTGTTGCGCGGTCCCTCGTTACAGGCCGGAAGATCTACCGGGCCATCGGTCCGGCCAGCGCAGTTTGCCGAGGGGATTTGCTTTAGCGCCTGGGTTTGATGCATGACGACCAAGAGCTTTACCTTAATCCACCCCGATACGGGCGCCGAAGTTTCTCTGCCCGTGCTGATACCGGTCGCCGGCCCTCCCGTTATCGACGTAACCAAAATTTACGCCCAGACCGGCGCTTTCACGTTCGATCCCGGCTATGCCGCGACGGCCAGTTGCGAGAGCACGGTCACCTATATCGACGGCGAGACCGGAATCCTGCAATACCGCGGCTATCCCATCGAGCAGCTCGCGGAGAGCTCCACTTTCATCGAGGTCGCTTACCTGCTGCTGCACGGCGAGCTGCCGAGCGAATCCGAGCTCGCCGCGTTCGATCATTCGATTCGCACGCACACGATGCTCAACGAGTCGCTGCTACGTTTCTACAACGGTTTCCACCACAACGCCCACCCCATGGCCATGGTCTCGGGCGTCGTGGCGTCGATGTCGGCCTTCTATCACGACAGCACCAACATCCGCGATGCCTACGACCGGGACGTGTTCGCCTACCGGATCATTGCCAAGATCCCGACGATAGCGGCCGCCGCCTTCAAGCATTCCCGGGGCCAGCCTTTCGTCTACCCGCGCAACGATCTCGATTACTGCAGCAATCTGCTCAGAATGTTCTTCTCGGTACCCTCGGACGAATACGACGTCGATCCCGTCGCGTCGCAGGCGCTGGATCTGCTGTTCATATTGCATGCCGATCACGAGCAAAACTGCAGCACCTCGACCGTTCGTCTCGCGGGCAGCTCCGGGACGAATCCGTATTCTGCGATCGCGGCCGGCATGTCCGCGCTCTGGGGCCCGGCCCATGGCGGCGCCAACGAGGCCGTCATCAACATGCTCGAGGAGATCGGTTCCGCCGAGCGGATCGGCAAGTATATCGACCGCGCCAAGGACAAGGACGACCCCTTCAGGCTGATGGGCTTCGGCCACAGGGTTTACAAGAACCATGATCCGCGGGCGACGATCATCCGCAAAATGGCGCACCGCGTCCTCGAGCAGCTCGGCCGCGAAGACGATGCGCCGTTGTTCGAGCTCGCGCTCAAGCTCGAGGAGGTTGCGCTGAAGGACGAATACTTCGTCGAGAAGAACCTCTATCCCAACGTCGATTTCTATTCGGGCATCATCTACCGCGCGCTCGGCATACCAAAGTCGATGTTCACCGTCATGTTCGCGATCGCGCGCTGCGTCGGCTGGGTCACGCACTGGCAGGAAATGGTCGCTGATCCGGGCACGAGGATCGGGCGACCGCGCCAGCTCTACAAGGGCCCCGCGAAACGCAACTACGTGCCGATCGGCAAGCGCTCTTAGCGCTTGAGCAGGGCCTCGATCTCGTGGTGCGCTGCCCTGGCCATCGGGCGCCGGTCGATGCTCGACAGCGGCGCCTCGCGGATACCGTTCTCGGGGAACACGGGCGTCAGCACCGTCGCGCCGTCGGTCCGGAAGCGATAGGCCGGAACCTGTGTCTGGCGCCCGCCGCCGAAACGGTAGCGCTGAGCGCAGTGTGACACGCGATACCCGTGCCGCTCCAGCGCGAAGCCGACCGCCTCGGGGCTCGGCGCGAAGACGTGAACCTCGATGCGGCTCGTGCTCGTGGCCGTGCCAGACAGCACGGGACCGGCGAGGCGCGGCTCGAAGTCCGAGAGCTGATGCATGATGGAGAGCGCCACTTGCCTGAGCTCGAAGAGTCGATCGGCGTGACCGTCACCCTCGAAGATCCGCTGCCTTTCGGCAAGACAGGCCTCGATCTGGGCGTTGCTCGGCAGCGCGCCGAGCGTTGCGACCGAAAGCCGCTGAGCGGCCTTGCGCTTGGCAAGCCCGTAATCGACGATGCCATGCTCGATCATCAGTCTCGCCGATTCCTGGGCGAGTCTTTCCCTGAGCTCGTATTGCAGGGCGGGGGACTTGCGCCGCGCCATGGCAAACCTCACTCGAAAAGCGGTTGCGTACGCGGTCCCTGATCGGGTCCTGTCGGCAATGATTCGCCTGAAAAGCAGGCGGTGTCTGGCTCCCGCTCGGGCACGTTGTCGGCCACGAAAATCTCGAACTCCGCGTCCCGATTGCAGCCTGCCGCAACGAGCCCGCTGTCGGGATCGACGCGCCGCTCGACGATGCCGGGCGGGCGGGCCAGTGAATGGTTCGGCATGCCGTCGAGCGCCGCCCTCATGAAATCGATCCAGACCGGGATCGCCGTGCGTCCGCCCTGCTCGGTGCCCGTTCTTCTGTTGCTGCCGAGCTCGCGCGTATCGTCGTCGAAGCCGATGCGGGCGACGGCGACGACATCGGCATTGAAGCCGGCGAACCACGCGTCGCGCGCTTCATTCGTCGTCCCCGTCTTGCCCGCGAGATCGGTGCGCCCGGGGAAGGCCTGTCCGGCCCGCGCGCCGGTGCCGCGTCGTACGACGTCCTCGAGCACGTCCGTGATGAGATAGATCCGCTGCGCCGACTCGACACGCTCGGCGCAGCGCAAAGGCGGAAAGAGATCGCTGCTGCGCTCGATGAGCCGCGGCCTCGGGCCGTCGTTGGTGGACGACTCCGCGGCGTCCTCGGGCTCGGGGCAGACATATTCGACGCTCAGGCGCGCGTCGTAGAGCAGGTTGCCCTGAGCGTCCTCGGCGCGCTGTATGAAGTAGGGCGCCGGCAGCGACTCGGCGTCCGGGCGAACGCCGACGGCGTAGCCGCCGTTCGCGAGAATCGCATAGCCGTACGCCAGCGCCAGCGGCGTGACGACCATGCTGCCGAGCGCAAGGCTCGCGTTGCGATCCTCGGGCCGCGGCTCGAAACCGAATCGCTCGACGTAATCGGCCGCGTATCTCGTTCCGATATCCCGAATGACACGATCGGCCGCGGCGTTCAGGGACTCGAACAGCGCCTCGCGCAGCGGCAGCTCGCCGTGGTAGACGCCCTCGTAGTTCTGGACGGCGCGGCTGCGCTCGAGCGCCGCGCTGAATTCGCGATAGGGCGCGTCGTTGACGATCTGCGCAAGCGTGTAACCGCGCGCGAGCGCAGCGAGATAAACGAAAGGCTTGAATGCGGAGCCCGGCTGACGCAACGACTGCGTCGCGCGATTGAACGCTGTCTGCTGATAGCTGAAGCCGCCGGCGAGCGCGGCAATGGCGCCGTCCATCGGGTCGACCGAGACGAGCGCGCCCTGAATTTCCGGAATCTGGACCAGCCTGAGCGTGCCGTCACCGAGCCGCTCGAAGCGAACGATATCGCCGGCCGCAAGCACGTCGCCGACGGTCTCGGGATTGGAACCCTGGCGCGCGTCGGTGATGAACTCATAGGCCCAGCTCACGGCATCGAAACCGACCGGCATGACCCCGCGGTTTCTGAAGTAGACATCGGCGGAAGCATCGTTGACGCCGAGGACGACGGCCGTCTCGGTCCCGTACTCGTCCGGGTAGTCCGCGAGCAGCGTGTCGAGAGTGGCCGCGGGATCGGCATCGATCTCCGCAAGCGCTTCCTCGGAGGCGCCGAGATCGAGCGGATCGCCGAGACCGAGGGAGCCGCCGAGACCAAGCGCCTCGAAATCGATGCGGCCGATCGGCCCGCGATAGCCGTGATTGCGATCGTAGGTCATCAGGCCGTTGCGCAGCGCTTCGTTCGCCGCGCGCTGCAGCCGGCTGTCGATCGTCGTCGTGACCCGCAGGCCCGAGGTGTCGCAGGTCTCCTTGCCGAATCTGCGCTGGCACCACTCGTAAGCCATCGCCGCGACGTAGCCTGCCGAGAGCTCGATATCGACATCGAACTTCTGCGAGACGATCGGCTCGGCCAATGCCGCCTCGCGCTCGGCGCGGTCGATGTAGCCGAGTTCGTGCATCCGGCGCAGGACGTAGGCGCGGCGCGATGCCGCGTCCTCCGGACTGTTGTAGGGGTTGTTGCGCGACGGCGCCGTCGGGATGCCGGCGATGACCGCCACTTCCGATAGTGTGAGCTGGTTCAGCTCCTTATTAAAGTACGTCCGCGCCGCGGTCACGACACCGTACGACCGCTGGCCGAAAAAATACGTGTTCAGGTAGAGCCCGAGGATTTCGTCCTTCGTGAACTCGCGCTCGATGCGAAACGCGAGGAAGATCTCGGAGATCTTTCGCCCGAGCGCGTAGTCGCGGGACAGCAGGTCCGTCGTCCGCGTGATCTGCTGCGTAATCGTGCTGCCGCCCGGAACGCGGTCGCTCGATCTGGTCACGAACTGAATGCCGTAGTTGATGCCGGCGCGGATCGTGCTGACGAAGTCGATGCCGGAATGCTCGTAGAAACGGTCGTCCTCGGCCGCGATGACGGCCTGCTTGAGCGCGAGCGGAATCTCATCGAAATCCGCGGGCGTCCTGAGCTGCTCCCCGAACTGCGTGATCAGCCGACCGTCCCGGCTGTAGACGCCCATCGGGGTCTGAAAGCGGACCTCCCGGAGCTCCGCGGCATCCGGCAGGCTCGGCTCGACGTAGAAATAGGCCCCCGAAACGACGGCCGTCGCCGCCACTCCGGCCACCAGCCCGAGCGTCAGAAGCTGAAGCGGTATGCGCAACCATGCTTTCATGGCGAAACCTGCATTCTGCGTCCTTGCCTTGGACTAGGGCTTTGTGCATAGTCCGCCGAATCAGGCAAACCTGCCGAAAGGCGGGGACGCAAAGCCACCGGTCTACGGGCGTTCCATGCCATTGGACGCCTAGGATAGCGGGGCTGCCGGCGCCAATAAATGCCCCAGGTCCCAGCGACGCAAGGCAGGCACCGACGGTCGACGAGGCCCCGAGGCGCGGGCCCAGGCTTTAGCTTCCCAGCCGTCGGAATTGCCAGAAACGCAGAGGAAGAGATGCCGCAAGATGCCACAGCCCCAGATAGGCTCAATCCCCGTATCGTGAATCCGATCACAACGGTGTATATCCGGGCTAAGTTATAGTTAAATTGTCGAGCTGAGGGCGTGTGTAGGATTCTAACCCAACTACCCGAGTTGGAAAGGAAAAGATGTGTTCGGTAACAGTCGCACCCGGCCCTTGTTAGGTCTGGACGTCACGACATCCTCGGTCAAACTCATCGAATTGGCCCAGTCGGGACGCGGGTATCGAGTCGAGTCTTTCGCGGCGGAGGCGACGCCTGCGAACGCAATCAATGACAAGGCCATCGTCGATGCCGAGGCCGTCGGCGAGGCGATTCGCCGGGCCGTCAAGCGCTCCGGCACCAAGACCCGCGAGGCAGCGGTCGCGATCTCCGGCGACGCCGCGATCACGAAGGTGATTCAGATGCCGAAGAATCTGAGCGATGCCGACCTCGAGGGCCAGGTCGAGCTTCAGGCCGACCAATACATTCCGTTCCCGATGGAGGAAGTCAGTTTCGATTTCGAGACCATCGGCGAAAGCGAGCGCGACCCGGACATGGTCGATATTCTGCTCGTCGCGACCCGAACCGAGAACGTCGAGCAACGACAGGCGGCCGTCGAGGCTGCCGGGCTCACGGCCTGCGTCGTCGACGTCGAGGCGTTCGCCGTCGAGAATGCCTGCTCGCTGCTGACGCATCAGATGCCGGAGGGCGGCATCGACAAGTTCATCGCCATTGTCGATTTCGGCGCGAGCACCACCACTTTCAGCGTGCTGCACGACCTCAAAGTCGTCTACACGCGCGACTTCGCCTTCGGCGGACAGCAGCTCACCGAGGAGATCATGCGCACCTACGGACTCAGCCTCGAAGACGCGGGCCGTGCCAAGAAAGAAGGAGGTCTGCCCAGCAACTATCAGCCGGAAGTGCTCGACGCGTTCATGGACGACATGTCGCAGCAGGTCAGCCGATCGCTTCAGTTCTTCCTTGCTTCGGGCACGGGCCGCGACCAGCCCGACCAGGTTCTCGTCTGCGGCGGCTGCGCGAACATTCCCGGCGTCGCCGACGTCATCGGCAGCCGAATCGGCATCGCGACTGAAGTCGGCGATCCCCTCGGTCAGATGAAGCTTTCTTCCCGCGCGAAGTCGCACGGCGTACACAAGGATGCGACCGCGTTGCTGACGGCCTGCGGGCTTGCATTGAGGAGTTTCGACTAATGCCAAAGATCAATCTCTTGCCGTGGCGGGAAGAGCTGCGGCAAAAGCGGAAAAAGGAATTCCTGCTCGCCATCTTCGGCGCCGTTCTGATGGGCGCGGCGCTGACCTTCGGCACCAAGCTCTATTATCAGGGGCGGATCTCGGACCAGGAGGCCCGCAACACGCTGCTGCGCACCGAGATCGCCGAGCTCGATCGCCAGATCGAGGAGATCAACGAGCTCGACGCGCAGAAGTCACGCCTGCTCGCGCGCATGGAGATTATCGACGAGTTGCAACGTTCCCGGCCCGAAGCAGTGCACCTGCTCGACGAGGCGGTCGATGTCCTGCCCGAGGGAACGCACATGACGGCGCTGCGGCAGGAGGGCGCGCGCATCGAGGTCGCGGGCATCACTCAGTCGAGCACGCGCGTCTCGGTAATGATGCGCAATATAGAGGAATCGCCCTGGCTCAAGGACGAGCGGCTCGGAGGCATCCAGTGGTCGGGCAGCGGACCCGCGGCGGAAGGCGCCTTCACGGTATTCGCCAATCAGATCGGCATGGGCGAAGACACGGAGGGCCTCTAGAATGAACGTCCTGGAAGAACTCCGCTCGCTCGACACCAACGATCCGGGCCGCTGGCCGCTGCCGTTTCGGGTCGCGGCCGTCGTCCTCGTTCTCGTTCTCGTCGCCGCCGCTGGCATTTGGTATTTCGTCGTCAAGGTCGAGCTGCCCGCACTCGAGCAGGTCGAGCGCCAGGAACAGGAGCTCAGAACGAGCTTCGAGACCAAGCAGCGGCGAGCCGCCAATTTCGATGCCTACCGCAATCAGCTCGCCGAGATCGAGCGCGACTTCGGCACGATGCTCCGGCAGTTGCCGGGCGAAACCGAGGTCCCGAGCCTGCTCGAGGACATCTCCCAGACGGCGCTGGCCGTCGGGCTCGAGGAGAAGCAGTTCCTGCCGCAGCCCGAGATCCCGCAGGATTTCTACGCCGAGCTGCCGATCCGGCTCCGATATACGGGCGACTATCACGAGATCGGCGAGTTCGTCAGCGGCGTCGCCGCATTGCCGCGAATCGTGACGATGCACGACATCACCATCACCCCGGTAACGCCCGATGGCGAGGACCTTCAAGTGGACGTCACCGGCAAGACCTATCGCTACCTCGACGAGGAGTCACCGTAAATGAGGCTCAAAGCGACACCACGCTGGCTCGCGATCCTCGGCCTCTCGCTCGCAGTGGCTGCCTGCGGCTCGGACCAGCGCGAGCTTCAGGCCTGGATCGACCAGGTCAAGGCACGGCCCGGCGGAGCGATCGAGCCGCTGCCCGAGATTCTGCCGGCGCCGAGCTTTGCGTATGAGCCGGGTGACCGGCGATCGCCGTTCGTGCCACAGCAACCGCTGCGCGCCCAGGCGAGCACCGGTATAAATCCCGATCTCGATCGGCCGCGCGAACAGCTCGAGCAGGAGCCGCTCGACGCGCTGGCCATGGTCGGCACCCTGAGCAACGCCAACGGCACCTTCGGCCTCGTGCAGGATTCCGACGGGCTCGTGCACCGTGTCACGGTCGGCAATTTCATGGGCCAGAACTACGGCCGCATCACGAATATCAACGAATCGGAAATTGAATTGGTCGAGATCATTCGCGACGGGCTCGGGGGCTTTTACGAGCGCCCCGCCGCCATCGGTTTGGATTAGCGCCAGAGCAGAGTTTGTAAGGGAGTAGACCTTATGTTCACGACAGGGCCCATCAACCAAGGGAAATCCTCTGCGAGAGCCTCAATATGGCTCGGTCTCGGCCTGGTGCTCGCACTCGGGCTCGCTCCCCGGACATTCGCTCAGGAAGGGCGGCAGCTCGAGTCGATCGAGGTGCAGCCGACGCAAGGCCAGGGGCTCCAGCTTCGCCTGCGGATGAACGCAGCCGCGCCGGAGCCCATGAGCTTCACGATGGAAAGCGACCCCGCTCGCATCGTCATCGACCTGCCCGACACGGCGCTCGCGCTCGACGAGAGGCGCCAGGACGTCAATTCGGGCGCGGTCGCATCCTTCCAGGCAGCCGAGAGCAACGGCCGCACCCGTATCGTCCTGAACATGAACCGCATGGTTCCCTACACGACACGCGTCGAAGGGGACAGCGTCTTTATCGACGTCGGCGGCGCTGCCGGATCGGCCCAGCCGACCTTTGCGGCTCAGCCGGCCGCCGCCGCGCCGGCGGCCCGGGTGGCTCCGGGCGTGCGCGCCATCCAGAACATCGACTTTAGGCGCGGTCCGGACGGCGCCGGACAGGTCATCGTCGACCTGACGGATCCGCGCACGACCGTCGACGTGCGGGAGGAAGGCGGCCGCGTCATCGTCGAGTTCGCGGATACGAACCTGCCGACCGAGCTGATGCGGCGTCTCGACGTGTCCGATTTCGCGACACCGGTCGTGACGGTCGACGCGCTGCGCGACGCCGGCAACGCCCGCCTCGTCGTGACGCCGAATTCGCAGGAGCCTTTCACGCAGGTCGCCTATCAGGCCGACAACCGCTTTACGCTCGAGCTCGGCACGCCGGTGGAGACCGCACAGCAGACGATCAATATCTTCTCCGCCGATCGGGAGTATGTCGGCGAGCGGCTGACCCTGACCTTCCAGAATCTCGAGACGCGCGCCGTGCTGAGTGTTCTGGCCGAATTCAGCGGCCTCAACATCGTCGTCAGCGACACCGTTCAGGGCAACGTCACGCTGAGATTGCAGGACGTGCCGTGGGACCAGGCCTTCGACGTCGTCATGACCACCAAGGGCCTCGACATGCGCCAGAACGGCAACGTCATAATCGTCGCGCCGGCCGAGGAAATCGCGGCGCGCGAGCAGGCGGCGCTTCAGGCTGCGCAATCGCGGCAGCAGCTCGAGCCGCTCTACACCGAGCTGATTCAGGTGAACTACGCCAAGGCGACAGATCTCGCGACGCTGATTCGCGGCGGAGCCGACGGCGCCTCGCTGCTGTCCGTGCGGGGCGGAATCTCGGTCGACCCGGGCACGAACCAGCTCTTGGTGCAGGAGACGGCCGAGACCCTGCGGGAAATCCGCCGCTGGGTTCAGAATCTCGACATACCGCCGCGCCAGGTGCTGATCGAGTCGCGCATCGTCATCGTCAACGACGACTTCAGCAAGGAGCTCGGCGTTCGCCTCGGCACGACGGCCGCCCGCGAGAATTCCAGCAACGGCATGATCTCGATGACGGGCACGAGCTCCGGATCCGACACGATCGTCGAGTCCGCGCTCGACAATCTGGCGAACACGGGCTCGGCGTTCCCGGTCACGATCGGCTCGGCGCTCCAGCGCTACGCCGTCAACCTGCCGGTCGTCGGTCCGGCGGGCGTCCTGAATTTCGCGATTCTCGACAACGATTATCTCGTTGATCTCGAGCTGTCGGCCGTGCAGGCCGAAGGCAAGGGCGAGATCGTCTCGACGCCGCGCATCATCACGGCGAACAACATGCAGGCGCGGATCGAGGAAGGTGTCGAAATTCCGTATCAGGAAGCCTCGTCGAGCGGCGCGACGACCACACAGTTCCAGGAAGCCGTGCTGAGCCTGACGGTGACGCCTCAGATCACGCCGGACAACCGCGTCATCATGGACCTGCTCGTCACGAAGGACTCCGTCGGCGAGCTCGTTTCTAGCGCCACGGGTGGATTCGTCCCGAGTATCGATACACGATCGGTGCAGAACCGCGTCCTCGTCAACGACGGGCAGACGGTCGTGCTCGGCGGAATCTACGAAACGGAAACGCGCGATACGGTCAGCAAGGTGCCGGTGCTCGGTGATATTCCGGGTCTCGGATTCCTGTTCCGCAAGCGCACGCAGGTCAACAACAAGTCAGAGCTTCTGATTTTCGTCACTCCGCGCATCATTCGCGAGGGAGCGACGATCGAATAGCGTCAACGGATTCGAGCGTTCGAAGAGGCCGGCGTGATGCCGGCCTCTTTCGTTTCGGGCCATGCGGGATCGGCACTTTGGCTCTACACTTGGCTTGTGACCGGCCGAAACCGCAATATCTATCTGATCGGTCCGACGGGATCCGGGAAGACGGCGGTCGGCAAGCAGCTCGCCAGAGACACGGGCCTCAAGTTTCTGGACTCGGATCAGGAAATCGAAAAGCGCACCGGCGTCGAGATCGCATATATCTTCGAGAAGGAAGGCGAGGCGGGCTTTCGCGAGCGCGAGCAGGAAATGATAAGGGAGCTTTCGTCGCTCGAGGGCGCCATCGTCGCGACCGGCGGCGGCGCCGTGCTGGCTGGGGCAAATCGCGAGCGCCTCGCCGCGAGCGGCGTCGTCGTCTACCTGAAGACCGGCGTCAGGGAGCAGCTCAGGCGGACGGGCCGCTCGCCCAACCGGCCTCTGCTGAACAGGGACGATCCGCGCCGCGTGCTCGAGGAGATGGCGGTCGTGCGGGCGCCGCTGTACGAGGAGATCGCCGACTTGACGATTGACACGAGTAGTCAGCGGGTCAGGAGCGTTGCCAAGCAGCTTCGGGAGATGCTCGAGGAGCGGGGGGACCTTTCGGTTGCAGGGGATCGCTCTTAGATGGACACGATTACGGTCAGCCTCGGAGAGCGCAGCTACCCGATTCATATCGGGGCGGGGCTGCTGGCGGCGAGCCCCGAGCTCGTGAGGTCGACCTCGGCGAAGCAGGTACTGATCGTCACTAATGAGACGGTGGCGCCGATTTATCTGGCACGCGTGGAGGCTGCGTTTGCGGATCGCGAGCGGCGGTCGCTGGTTTTGCCGGACGGGGAGCAGTACAAGAATCTCGAGGGGCTCGGGCGGATCATCGATGAGCTGATCGAGGGCGGGTTTCATCGCGATGCGTGCATTCTTGCGCTCGGCGGCGGCGTCATCGGCGACCTCGCGGGTTTTGCCGCCGCGAGCTATCAGCGCGGCATCGATTTCGTGCAGCTGCCGACGACCCTGCTGGCGCAGGTCGATTCCGCGGTGGGCGGCAAGACGGCCGTCAATCACCCGCAGGCTAAGAACATGATCGGGGCTTTTCATCAGCCCGTCGCGGTCGTGACCGATACCAATACGCTCGCGACGCTCCCGCCGCGCGAGCTCGCCGCGGGGCTGGCCGAGGTCATCAAGTACGGGCTGATCGTCGACCTCGGCTTCTTCGAGTGGCTGGAAGCCAGGTTGCCGCGCCTGCTTAAGCAGGACCCGGCCGCGCTGGCACGCGCCATCAGGCGCTGCTGCGAGATCAAGGCCGAGATCGTGGCGCAGGATGAGCACGAGCATGGGCGCCGGGCACTGCTCAATCTCGGCCACACCTTCGGCCATGCGATCGAGGCGCTCGGCGGCTACGGCAGATATCTGCACGGGGAAGCCGTTGCGATCGGCATGCAGATGGCGGCCGAGACGTCGGTCGAGCTCGGCCTGATCGGCGCAGCCGACGCGGCTCGCGTCGGCGCGCTGCTCGAGCGCGCCGGCCTGCCGACGAGCGTGGCGGGCCTTGCGGGCCGCGACATCCTGAGCCGGATGCGGCTCGACAAGAAGACCGGCAGCGCCGGCATGCGGCTCGTGCTGCTTGAGCGCCTCGGATCCGCGGTTGTCATGCCGGCGCCCGAACAAGCAGCCCTCGAGTCGGCGATGGCCAGGCGCATCGCCGCGAGCTAGGATGATCATGCGCACGTTCGCTCGCTACGCTGCCGACGACAGGACCTCGCGCGGGCGCCGATACGAGGAGCCGCCGCCCGCCTACCGCGGCGAGTTTCAACGCGATCGCGACCGCATCGTCCATTCGACCGCGTTTCGGCGGCTCGTTTACAAGACTCAGGTCTTCGTCAATCACGAAGGCGATCTCTACAGGACACGCCTGACTCACTCGCTCGAGGTCGCTCAGATAGCGCGGACGACCGCGCGCGCGCTCGGCCTCAACGAGGACCTCGTCGAAGCCATCAGTCTCGCGCACGATCTCGGGCACACGGCCTTCGGGCACGCGGGCCAGGACGCGCTGAATGCCTGCATGCGCGAGCACGGCGGCTTCGAGCACAACCTTCAGTCGCTGCGGGTCGTGGACGAGCTCGAGGCCCGATACGCGAGCTTCGACGGGCTCAATCTCTGCTTCGAGACGCGCGAGGGCATACTCAAGCATTGCTCCCTGCCGAACGCCCGCCGTCTCGGTGACGTCGGCCTGCGATTCATCGAGAGAACGCAACCGAGCCTCGAGGCGCAGATCGCCAATCTCGCCGATGAGATCGCTTACAACAATCACGACGTTGACGACGGTCTGCGCGCCGGACTGATTCGGATCGAGCAGCTCGAGACCATTCCCTTCTTCGCCGAGCGGGCCGAAGCTGTTCGAGCGAGATATCCGGATTGCATGGAACCGCGCCTCGGGCGCGAGATCATCCGGTCGATGATCGATCGGCTCGTGACCGATCTGATTGGAACGAGCCGCGAGCGGATCGAGCGTGCAGGGCCTTCGAGCATAGATGACGTCAGAGCCCTGGACCGGCCGCTGATCTCGCTGTCGGATGAGATGGCCGAAGGCCAGCTCTCGCTGAAGCGTTTCCTGCGCGCGGAACTCTACACACATCCGCGCATCAGGAAGATGACGCGGCGGGCCCACGAGACCATCTCCGAGCTCTTCGCCGCCTTCAGCGAAGCCTTCGATCTGATGCCGGCGAAGCACGCGGCTCGAGCCAGCGAAGCGCTCGAGAAGCGCGGCAAGTCCGCCGCCATGCGCGCGATCGCCGATTACATCGCCGGAATGACGGACCGATTCGCGATCGAGCAACATGCCAGAATCTCGGGCCGCGCACCGACGTCTGCGTTAGACTAGTGCCTATCGTGCCGCCGACCGCCGCCCGCATCCCCGTCGAGGAGCGCCTGATCCTTGCGCTCGACGTGCCGAGCTGGACCGAGGCGAAGACGCTCGTCGAGCGACTTGGCGATTCGGTCCGGTTCTACAAGATCGGGCTCGAGCTCGCGACGACTCGCGATTACTTCGCCCTGCTCGACTGGCTGCTCGCTCGGGACAAGCGCGTGTTCTGCGACCTCAAGCTCTACGACATTCCGGCCACCGTCGGCGCGGCCGTCCGGCAGATCAGCCGCTCGGGCGCGAGCTTTCTGACCGTCCACGGGGAACTGTCCGTCATGCGGGCCGCCGCCGAGAACAAGGGCGAAGGGCTCGCCGTGCTCGCCGTCACTGTGCTGACGAGCCTCGGCCAGAGCGATCTCGCGGCCTCCGGCATCACGATGGACGTCGATGCGCTGACGCTGATGCGCGCAAAGCAGGCTGTCGACTGCGGCTGCGACGGCGTCATCGCCTCGGGACTCGAGGCCGGACGGCTGCGCGCAGAGCTCGGCCCGGAGCCGCTGATCGTGACTCCGGGCATTCGTCCCGCAAGCGGCGCCGGGCGCGACGATCAGAAGCGCGTCGCGACGGCCGAGTCCGCGCTTCGCGCCGGTGCCGACTACATCGTCGTCGGGCGACCGATTCGCGAGGCCGCCGATCCCACCGCCGCCACCCGTTCGTTGCAGCGCGAGATTGCCGCGGCCTTCGCGTGATCAGGCGCTCTTCGGCAGGTCCTTGAGCTCGCGGCGCAGCACTTTGCCGACGCTCGACTTCGGTAGCGCGTCGACAAACTCGACTTCATCGGGCGTCTTGTAGCCCGTCAAGCGCTCGCGACAGAACGCGATCAGCGCCGCCGCGTCGAGCGCCGGATCCTTCCTGACTACGAAAACCTTCACGGCCTCGCCCGATTTCGGGCTCGGCACGCCTACGGCGGCGGCCTCGAGCACGCCGGGATGCATCGTGACGACGTTCTCGACCTCGTTGGGATAGACGTTGAAGCCGGAGACGATGATCAGATCCTTCTTGCGATCCTCGATATAGATGCGCCCGTCGGCGTCGATGCGCGCGATATCCCCCGTTCGCAGCCAGCCGTCCGCGGTGAAGACGTTCTTCGTTTCTTCCGGCCGTCTCCAGTAACCCTGCATGACCTGCGGCCCCTTGACGCAGAGCTCGCCGACCTCGTTCGTGCCGACCGGCCGGTCGGCCTCGTCGAGAATCACGACATCGGTCGAAGGAAACGGCAGGCCGACGGAACCGTTGAAATGATCGATATCGAGCCGATTGGCGGAGACGACCGGCGATGCCTCGGTCAGCCCGTAGCCCTGAGTGACGACGACACCCGTCACCTCCTGCCACCGCTGGGCGACGTCTTCCTGCACGGCCATGCCGCCGGCCAGCGATATCTTGAGCGAGCCGAAGTCGAGCTCGCCGAACCCCGGCGTATGCAAGAGCCCGTTGAACAGCGTGTTGACGCCTATTATGAAAGCCGGCCGATAGCGATCGAGGTCGCGAACGAATCCTTTCATGTCACGCGGATTCGTGATCAGAACGTTGCGGGCGCCGAGCTTGAGGAAAGCGAAGAAATTCACGGTCAGCGCGAAGATATGGTAGAGCGGCAACGCCGTTACAGCGATGTCGCGTTCCGAGTCGAAGAAGGGGTGGACCCAGGCGCTCGACTGAAGGACGTTCGCGACCATGTTGCGATGGGAGAGCATCGCGCCCTTGGCCACGCCCGTCGTGCCGCCGGTGTACTGGAGGAAGGCGAGATCCTCCGGCCCGATCTTCGGGTCGTGATACCCGTGCCGCCGGCCTTCGCGCAGCACGTCGACGAGGCGAAGCGCGCCCGGAATCCGAAACGCCGGCACGAGCCGTTTCACGTGGCGGACCACGAAGTTCGTCACGAGCCTCTTGACGGGCGGCAGGCAGTCGCCGACACGGGCGAGGATGACGGTCTCGACATCGGTCGCCGGCAGCGCCTTCGCGAGCGTCGCCGCGAAGTTCTCGAGCACGACGATAACTCTGGCGCCGCTGTCCTTGAGCTGGTTCTCCAGCTCGCGCGCCGTATAGAGCGGATTGACATTGACGATAACGAGGCCGGCCCGAAGCGCGCCGAGCAGCACGATCGGCGATTGCAGCAGGTTCGGCAGCATGATCGCGATGCGATCGCCGCTGTCGGCCTTCGCTTCCGCCGTCAGGAAAGCGGCGAAATCGCGGCTCTTTCGTTCGAGATCGGCAAAGCTAAGGCTCACGCCCTGATTCGTGATTGCGGGGCGGGCCCCGAACTGCCGGCAGCTCGCGACGCAAAGCCCGGCGAGCGAGTCGTGGCTGTCGGGGTCTATCTCGAGCGGTACGCCGCTCGGATAGTTGGAGTGCCAGGGGCGTCGATTCATGCCGCTAGAGCAGATCGGCGAGGATGGTCCAGACATTCTCGAACATCGGCCGCTGCCCCCGGGCGTTCGGATGGACGCGATCCGATTGCATGCGAGACGGTTCCAGCGCGACGCCGTCCATCAGAAACTCGACGAACGGAATGTCGTGACGGTCGGCCAGCTCCTCATAGACGGACTTGAACTGCGCCGTGTAGGCCGGCCCGTAGTTCGGCGGTATCTGGATCCCGGTAAGCAGCGGCATCGCGCCGCGCGCGAGCACGAGCTCGATCATTCGCGACAGATTGTCGCGCAGCAGGCCGACGGGCTGACCGCGCAAGCCGTCGTTGCCCCCGAGCTCGATGATGACGACGGTTGGATCGTGAAGCTCGAGAATGCGCGGGAGGCGGTTCAGACCTCCGGTGCTCGTATCACCCGAGATGCTGGCATTGACGACTTCATATTCGTAAGCTTCCGTCTCGAGGTGCTCCTCGAGGATCGCCACCCATGACGGGGCGGCGCCCAGTCCATATCCGCTGCTGAGAGAGTCGCCAAGCACGACGATCGTCGGCTCGGCACTGCCGACGGGTGCGGCGACGAGCAGCAGGAACCACAGGCTAACTGAGGCACGAACGGTCATGGCCGAAGCCGACCTCCTTCTCGAGGCTCGCTCACTGACGAAAAAGGTTACCAGCCCCGAGGGTGAGCTGACCATCCTCGATGACGTAAACCTTCGACTCGATCGCGGCCAGTCGGCCGCCATCGTCGGACCGTCGGGCGCCGGCAAGTCGACGCTGCTCGCGCTGCTGGCGGGCCTCGACGAGCCGACGTCGGGCCAGGTCTGGCTCAACGGCATCGAGCTGGGGAGCCTCGACGAAGACGGGCGGGCGGAGCTGCGCAATCGCGAGGTCGGATTCGTCTTCCAGTCCTTTCACCTGATGCCTTCGCTGACCGCGATCGAAAACGTCCTGCTCCCGCTCGAGCTCTGCGGCACGCCCAACGCGACCGCGATTGCGCGCGAAGCGCTCGTTCGCGTTGGTCTCGATCACCGCCTGCGCCACTACCCGAAGCAGCTTTCCGGCGGCGAGAAGCAGCGCGTCGCAATCGCACGCGCCTTCGTCGGTGGCCCCTCGTTGCTCTTCGCCGACGAGCCGACCGGCAACCTCGACAACAAAACGGGCGCCCTGATTCTCGACCTCCTATTCGACCTCAACGCCGCCTCGGGCACGACGCTCGTCCTCGTCACCCACGACCTCGAAGCCGCCAAACACTGCGACGTCCTGATTGAGCTGGCCGCCGGCCGCCTGGTCGCAAGTTAGCGGGGGCTAGACAATGCGCCGGAGGTCGCCGCCGGCGTAGAAAGAGGCGACGTTTTCGGCGACCTGGTCGATCACGCGCTGGCGCGCTTCTCGGGCGGCCCACGCGATGTGGGGAGTCACGATCAGATTCGGGATGTCGGGGGCGAGCAGCGGTGCGTCCGGGGATGGCGGCTCCTCGGGCAGGACGTCGACGGCGGCACCGCCGATTTCGCCTTTGCGCAGCGCTTCGGCCAGCGCTTCCTGATCGATCAGGCTGCCGCGGGCCGTGTTCACGACGATCGCGTCTCGCTTCATTCGCCTGAACGAGGTGGCGTCGAGCATGTGTCGCGTCGCGTCGTTGAGGGGACAATGCAGGCTCAGAACGTCGGCCTCCTCGAGAAGGGCGTCGAACGGGACGCGGTCCGGCGCATCGGACGCATCGCAGCCCACTCGCCCGGACACGAGGACCGTCATTCCGAAGGCCTGGCCGATCCGCGCGACGGCGCGACCGAGAGACCCGTAACCGACGATGCCGAGCTTGAGGCCCGTCAGCTCGCGAATCGGAAAGTCGAACAGCGCGAAGCTGCGGCTTTGTGACCATGCGCCTTCGCGAACACGCTCGGCGTAAGGGCCGACCTGTTGCGTGAGCCCGAGGACGAGGGCGAAGACGTGCTGGGCGACGGCGTCCGAGCAGTAGTCGCGCACATTGGCGACGGCGACGCCGGCCTCGTTCGCAGCGTCGGCATCGACGTTGTCGAGCCCGGTGGCCGCAACGACGATCAGCTTCAGACCGCCGGCGCTTTCGATCAGACCGCGATCGATTTTGGTCTTGTTCAGCAGGGCGACCTCGCAGCCGTCGAGCCGCGCGAGAATCTCGTCGGCTTCCGAGAAATCGAAGTAACGAGCGTCGACGACCTCGTCCAGACGCGCCGTATCGACGCCGGGGCCGATGGTCGCGAAGTCGAGGAATGCGGCTGAAGGCTTCGCTGGCATCCGGATCAACCCGTGTTCTGCATGCCGTGCGCAATTCCGTTGATGCTTGCGCGAAGGGCATTGAGGATTGCGCCGTCCCTGCTTCCCGACTCTCGCCAGCGTCGCAGCAGGTCGGCCTGGAGAAAGCTCATCGGATCGACATAGGGATTACGCAACCGAATGGTGCGCCTGATCGTCGGCGAGTCTTCGAGGAGTCGACTCTGTCGCGTCAGGCGCAGAAGCAGCGCGACGCTTTGCTCGTGCTCCCTGCAAATCCCCGGAAAAAATTTCTTATGCAGCGAACCCGCGAGCTCGGAATAGCGGCGAGCGATCTCCATGTCGGCGATTGCAAGCGACAGCTCGATATCGGCGATCATGACGCGCGCGAACGGCCAGCACTCGAACATTTCCCGAATCTCGTCTTCGGCGTGCCGCGCGAGCACGGCCTCGACGCCGTGGGCGAACCCGTACCACGCCGGCAAAAGGCACCGATTCTGAACCCAGGCAAACTCCCAACGTCTGGCGCTGAAATAGGGCGAGACCTCTTCTTCGTCGCGTTCCCGATCCGTGACCATGTTCAGGTCGTCGATGACGTCGATCGGCGTTGCGGCCCGGAAGTAGACGTCGAAATCGCCGGACGGATCGATGAGCTTGCGATAGGCAGCACGCGATTCGTCGGCGATCTGCTGCATCAGCTCGCTCCAGCCGGGAGTCCGGGGATCGGGCTCGGGCAGCACCGCGGCAACCTCGAGCAGCGTGCTTACCTTGCGCTCCAGCGCGCGAATCGCGATTCCGCGCAGGCCGTACTTGGCGCCGATCTTCTCTCCGGCCTCGGTCAGCCGCAACGGGCTCGGTTCCCGGCCTTCGACCGACGCGATGATCGCATCCTTTATGTGCGGGCCCGCGCGGCTGATCGTGCCGCCGCGGCCGTGAAAAATCGTCAACGCGATGCCGAATCGCTTCGCCGCTTCGCGCAGCTCGCGCTCGGCCTTGTGCATGCTCCAGCCGGCCGAGATCGCGCTGCCGTCCCGGTGGCTGTCGGCATAGCCGATCATGACGATCTGACGGTCGCCTCTTGCCTTGAGGTGATGGCGGTAGCGCTCGTCCGCAAGCAGGCGGGTCATGATCTCCGCGGCGTTGTCGAGATCGTCGAGCGTCTCGAAAAGGGGCGCGATATCGAGCGGCACGTCCTGGTTCTTGGGGCCGAGATGGCCCCAGCGCGCGAGCAACAGCACCGACAGGACATCTTCGGGGCCCGTGGCACGGCTGACGATGTACGGCCCGATCGCGCGCTCGCCGTACTTCCGGCGGCAAAGCGCGATGGCCTGAAAGACGGCGAGCGTGCGCCGCGCCTCCGAAGACATCGATCCGCCGGGCGATTCGCGGCGCTTGAGCGCCTCCTTGATCCGTACCGTCGCTCTCGCGCTCGTGAAGTCGTCCCACTCGGACTCGGCCAGACCTTCCGCGATGACGCGGCTATGGACGTCGGCGCGCTGTCTGATATCGAGCGTCGCCATATGAAACCCGAAGGTCTCGATTCGTCGAAGCAGCCGGTTCAGCGCGAACAGCCCCGCATGCTGGCCGCGATTCTCACGCAGACTCGTCGCGATCAGCTCGATGTCCTCGATGAACTCGTCGGCGGACTCGTACGGAAAGGCCGCATCCTCGTAGGTCGCGTTGAGGCGCGCCGCAACGAGCCGAAGAAACACGCGATAGGGCATCTTGCGGTGCCGCGACGGGACGGAATGGGCGGCCTTCGGAAAGTGCGCGGCGTAGAATGCGATTCGCTCGCGCAACTCGCCGGACACCGCTACCCGCGTCTCCGACTGGCTCAGGTGGCGAGCAAGCTCGTCACACTCCTGAAAATAGAGATCGAGCGCCAGCGCTCTGTGCCGCGACAGGGTCGCGCGGATGCTCTTGCCGGTTACGTCCGGATATCCATCCATGTCGCCGCCGACCCAGGAGCCGAAACGGACCAGCACGGGTAATCGGATGCGTCTGGCGTCGGCGTCGTAAACGTTCGCAAATGCCGCCTCAATGCTCTCGTAGAAGGGTGGAATGACGCGATACAGCACGTCCGTCAGGTAGAACAGGACGTGCTCGGCCTCGTCGCCGAGCCCGGGCGTGTCCGAGTGGTCATCGGTCTGCCAGCCGGTCGTCATATCGAGCCGGATCTGGCCGAGGATGGCGTCGAGCTCGTGGGGCGTCAGATAGGGATCGAGCATCTGCACCAGGCGCTTGGCGATGCTGTGTTCCTTGCGCAGCAGGGTACGACGCGTCACGCGTGTCGACATCGACGTGAAGACGGGCATCAGCTCGACGCGTTCGAGCGCCTGCTCTACCTCATCGCGAGCGAGGCCTTGTTGCTTCAGTCGAATCAGCGTGTCGAGCACACCGAATGGCTGCGGCGTTTTCGAGTCCTTGAGATAGGCGCGCCGCCGGCGGATGCGGTGGATCTTCTCGGCCGTGTTGACCATCTGGAAATACGTCGAGAACGCGCGGATGAAATCGCCCGCCGTTTGCGGGGCGAGCTCCGTGATCAGATCGTTGAGGCGCCCGGTTGCCTCTGAATCGCCTTCGCGGTGCGCGATCGCCGCGCGCCGGGCCGCTTCGACGAGATCGAACAGTGCCTCGCCGCCCTGCTCCTCGACGAGCTCACCGACGAGCTTCCCGAGTCGGCGGACGTCGTCCCTGAGCGCCTTGTCCTTCTCCGCGAAAACGATATCCGAACGGACGATCGGTTTTGCGGCGGCTTCGGACATCGAGAGGATCGTTTCCGTGCTAACGGTATGCGCTGGCCTGAAGCTCGAACAGGCGAGCGTATCGTCCCGCCAGTGCCATGAGCTCGTGGTGATTTCCTTGCTCGACTATTGTGCCATGCTCCATGACGGCAATCGTATCCGCCTGCCTCACCGTAGAGAAGCGATGCGATATCAGAATGACGATCTTGTCACGCGTCAGTGCCCTGAATCGCTCGAAAACCTGCATCTCGGTCTCGGCGTCCATCGACGAGGTCGGCTCGTCCAGCACGAGAATCTCGGCCTCTTCGCGCATGAATGCGCGCGCGAGCGCGATTCGCTGCCATTCCCCGCCCGAGAGTTCCTGACCGCGGTTGAACCAGCGACCGAGCTGCGTCTCGTAGCCTGCCGAGAGGCCCTCGATGAAGTCCGAGGCCTGACCGCGCTCCGCCGCGCTGATCCAGCGACCCTCGTCGCTCAGCGCGGACACGTCGCCGACGCCGATGTTCTCGCCGACCGTTAGCTGGTAACGCATGAAGTCCTGAAAAATGACGCCGATGCGATCGCGCAGCGCGCGAGGATCCCAGTCCTTGAGATCCGTTCCCTGATACGAGATTCGTCCGTCGTCGGGGGCATAAAGCCCGGCCATCAGCTTGACGAGCGTCGTCTTGCCGGAACCGTTGTGACCGACCAGCGCGAGACTCCGTCCCGGCGTTATCCTGAGATTCAGATCGCGTATCGTAGGCTGCTTCGAGCCGGGATACGTGAAGCTCACGTTCTCGAAGACCATGCCTTCCTCGGGATTTGCGCCTTCGGTTCTGTGACCGGCCTGCACCGGCTCCGGCTCCTCCATGAAGCCGTAGAGATTCGACAGGTAGAGATTGTCTTCATACATTCCGCCCATCGACGTCAGCATCGCCGAGACCGCGCCCTGGCCCTGCTTGAAAACGAGCAGATACATCGTCATCTGGCCCAGCGTGATCGCCCCCGCGATCGTCGCAAGCGCCACCCACACGTACGCCCCGTAGAACGCGAGGCTTCCGATCAGCCCGAGTGCGAACCCCCAGCTATCGCGGCGTATCACCAGCCGCCTTTCCTCTTCGTAGAGCTCGTCGAACATGCCCTTGTAGCGCTGCATCAGGCTCGGGCCGAGATTGAACAGCTTGACCTCCTTCGCGTGATCTTCGCGTGCCAGCACGATCTCGAGATAGAGCAGCATTCGCCTGAGCGGCGAGCGCCACTGAAAGACACGGAATCGCTCGCCGGAGAATTTCGCTTCGGCGAAGAACGACGGGAGCCCGGCGAGAACGAGGATCACGACGGCGAGAATCGAGAACTGAATCAGGAGTCCCGCATAACCGATCAGCACGATCCCGTTCTGAATCAGCGAGAAGGTGCGGTTGACGAGGCTCAGCGGCTTGGTCGAGGCTTCTTGCCGCGCGCGATTGAGCTTGTCGTAGAACTCCGAGTCCTCGAACTGCGCGAGGCTGAGCCTGAGCGCCTTTTCCAGAATCATCTCGTGAACGCGCTGGCTCAGCAGCACGCGCAGCAGCGACTGACAGAAACCGATGCCGCGCTGCGCGGCTGCGAGCGAAGCGACGAGTAGGCCCTCGATGCCGACTAGCCAGAGAGCGCGCGCGTACTCGACCTCGGCACCGGCCTGGTTCTGAGCGATCAGCCCGACCACGGTATCGACGATGAGCTGCCCGACGTAGGCAATGGCGGCGGGCAGGAGCCCGGCGAATACGGTCAGGCTCGCGAGCGCGATCGTGAGCCCGCGGTGCGTCGTCCAGACGAGCGCGATGGCCCGCCGGCTGTAATCGATCAGATTGGCGAGGCTTCCGGCCGACAACGCGTTGCCGGTCCCGGCGCTTATGTCACTATGCGACTGCAAGGTTCGTGTCTTCGCTTGCTGATTGCCAGGCCGGCATGGTAGTAGACTGCCACGATTCTGCCGAGCCGGACCGATCGTGCCGCCACTCCCCGACTTCCATACCTTATTCGTCCTGCTGGCTACGGTATTCGCGCTTTATCTCTTCACGCGAGACCGGCTGCCGCTCGAGGCGTCGGGGCTCGCCGTGCTGACCCTGCTCGTCGTCGTTTTCGAGGTGTTCCCCTACGATCCCGCCGGCGATGCGCTGTCGACGCGGCAGCTGCTCGCGGGCTTCGGCAACGAGGCGCTGATCACCGTTTGCCTGCTGATGATCATCGGCAAGGGCATGGAGACCACTGGGGCGCTTCAGCCACTCGCGATCTGGCTCGCGCGCGCATGGACCGAGAAACCCCGGCTCGCGAGCCTCGCGACGATGGTCTTGAGCGCGATCCTGAGCGCCTTCGTCAACAATACGCCGGTCGTCGTGATGCTGCTGCCGATGCTGATCGGCGTCGCGGTCAGGAACAAGCTCGCGCCCTCGTCGATTCTGATGCCGGTCGGTTTCTCGACCATCCTCGGCGGCATGGCGACGACGATAGGCTCGTCAACCAACCTGCTCGTCGTTTCGATCGCAGAGCAGCAGGGCCTGCCGGCGTTTTCGATGTTCTCGTTCAGCTTTCCCGTGCTCGTCGTCGGCGCGGTCGGAATTCTCTACCTGTGGCTCATCGTCCCACGGCTCCTGCCCGTGCGTCAGACGCCGATGTCCGACACGTCACCGCGCGTCTACAATGCCGTCTTTCACGTCAACGACGACAGTCTGTGCTGCGGCATGACATTTGCGGAGTGTCTCTCGCTGACCGACAAGCGCATGCGGGTCGACCGGATCCAGCGCGGCAAGGGACTCTTCGTCACCAAGCTGCCGTCCGTCATTCTTCAGGCCGGCGATCAGCTCGCCGTCCGCGATACACCGGAAAGGCTCAAGGAGTTCGAGCAGCAGATCGGCGCCACGCTGCACGACGAGTTCGGCGCGACCGGGCTGCACCGCATCGGCGACGTCTTGGCCGACCAGGAGCACCTGGCCGAGATCGTCGTCACGCGCGGCGCGATGCTGCATCTGTCGACGCTGACCGCGACGCGCTTCGCTCAGCGCACGGGCCTCCTGCCGCTCGCCCTGCACCGCGCGAGATCGGCCGACAACGAAGAGATCACGAGCCATATCGGGCTCGTGCCGCTCAGAGCCGGCGACATCATTCTCGTGCAGGGCACGCAGAAGAAGCTCGAGGAGCTCAAGCGCAGCGGCAATGCGCTCGTGCTCGACGGCACGATGGATCTGCCGCGGACGAACCGCTCCGACCGCGCCTTCATGATCATGGCGCTCGTGGTGCTGCTTGCTGCGACCGGCATCTTTCCGATCTCGGTCAGCGCCCTGCTCGGCGTCGGCGCGATGCTCGCGACGCGCTGCCTGACCGTCAAGGATGCCGTCAGCGCGCTGTCGATTCCCGTCATCATCATCATCGTCACGAGTCTCGCGCTCGGCGTTGCGCTGACCGAGACGCAGGGCGCCGTGTTCATCGCGCGGAGCTTCGTGGCCGTCGTGGAAACGCTGCCGGCGCCCGTCGTCCTGAGCTGCCTCATGCTCGGGATGGCGGTCCTGACCAATGTCGTCTCGAACAACGCGGCGGGCGTCATCGGCGCCCCAATCGCGATCCAGGTGGCGCTCGAGATCGGCGTGCCGCCCGAGCCGTTCGTCCTGGCCGTAATCTTCGGCGCCAACATGAGCTTCGCGACACCGTTCGGCTATCAGACCAATCTGCTGGTCCTGACCGCGGGCGGCTACAAGTTCGCGGATTTCGTTCGCGCCGGCGTGCCGCTGACGCTGCTGATGTGGCTCGGGTTCTCGATTCTGTTTCCCGTCCTCTATGATCTGAGCCCTTGAAGGCGCGTGCGGACTCTCCCGCAGCCCCCAACATCGGCGGCCCAGCCTTGACCTCGGAAGGCACGCCCCACATACTCTCGCGCGATGATTCGAGCAGCGCGTCAGTGGAATTCGGTTGACCGGTGGTGGCGAGAGCCACCAGCGGAATGGGTAGCGCGCGCCTAAACGACCGATACAATCGTCTTTGGATTCTCGAGCGAACCCATCTCCGCCACGCCGGAGATGGGTTTTTTTATGTCTTTCCGGAGGCCTGAATGGAGGCACCATTCGACATCGCAGCGGACCTCGATACGCCGGTATCGGCGTATCTGAAGCTCGCGCCGTTCGAGCCGCGATTCCTGCTCGAGAGCGTCGAGAGCGGCGAGACGCTCGCGCGGTATTCCTTCGTCGGCCTCGGCACGGCGCTTACGCTGAAGCTCTATCCCGATCGGGTCGTGATCGACGGTCAGCCCCGCGAGCGGCCGGCAGGCGCCGGCGCCTGGCAGGCGCTGATGCGCGAAACGCTCGACCGGTGTCCCAAGCTCAAGCCTTCCATCGACGAGATTCCGTTCAACGGCGGCCTCGTCGGTGCCACGGGCTACGACGTCGTCCGCTACTTCGAGCGGCTGCCGGCGATGGAGTCGACACGCAAGATGCTGCCGGTGGCCGCCTACGTCGCGCCGAAGTCGCTGCTCGTCTTCGATCACCTGACCCGGCGCGTCGCGCTGCTGCACTCGGGCAGCGAGCCGGAACGGCAGGCGCTTCGCAGGGACGTCATCGAGGCGCTGCGCGGCGGCGTCTCGCCGCCCGCGAACGGCCGCCACGGTCCGGCGGCGCCGAGCGTCGCGAAGGCCGATTTTCTCGCCGCCGTCGACAAGGCCAAGGATCACATTCGCGCCGGCGACATCTATCAGATCGTGCTCTCGGTCTGCTTCAGCGGCAGGAGCAACCTCGACGCGTTTCAGGTCTACCGCGGCTTGAGGCTCCTGAACCCGTCGCCGTACATGTACTTCTTCGAGCTCGGCCAGCTTAGGGTCGCGGGCTCCTCGCCCGAGGCTCTCGTCGAGCTCGACCACGGCCACGCCTCACTGCGGCCGATTGCCGGAACCCGCCCGCGCGGTGCGACGGCCGAAGAGGACCTCGCGCTCGAGCGCGAGCTTCTGGCCGATCCGAAGGAAAACGCAGAGCACGTCATGCTCGTCGATCTCGCGCGCAACGACCTCGGCCGCGTCGCGGCATCGGGATCCGTGCACGTCGATCCCTATCGTCGCATCGAGCGTTACAGCCACGTCATGCACATCGTCTCGGGCGTCAAGGGCGAGCTCGCTGCAGGCCGAGACGCCTTCGACCTCTTCGCCGCGACGTTCCCGGCCGGCACGCTCGTCGGTGCGCCGAAGGTCCGCGCGATGGAGCTGATCGCCGAGCTCGAGCCCGTCGCGCGGGACCTCTACGGCGGCACGGTCGGATACTTCTCGAAGAACGGCAATATGGACCAGGCGATCACGATTCGAACGATCGTCTTCGACGGCGACGAGTACAGTTTTCAGGCCGGAGCCGGCATCGTGGCGGACAGCCATCCCGAGCGGGAACACGACGAGGTTCTGGCGAAGAGCGCAATTTTGAGGCGCGCGATCGAGATTGCGGAGGATGGCTTATGAGCGCGCGCATCCTTCTGATCGACAACTACGATTCCTTCACCTACAACCTCGTGCAGGCTTTTCTGGTGCTCGGTGCCGAGGTCGAGGTCAGGCGCAACGACGAGACCGATCTCGAATCGGCGGCGCGTCTCGAGCCCTCGCATCTCGTCATCTCGCCCGGGCCCGGCCGGCCCGAGCACGCGGGCCTGTCGCTCGCGATGATCGAGGCGTTCGCCGGGCGAGTGCCGATACTCGGCGTCTGCCTCGGCCATCAGGCCATCGTTGCGCACTACGGCGGCGAAATCGTCGCCGCGAAGTCGCTGATGCACGGCAAGACCTCGCTCGTCAGCCACGACGGCGAAGACATCTTCGCAGGGCTGCCGAATCCGTTCGAAGCGGGACGCTATCATTCGCTGGCAGCGAATCAGGCGAGCCTGCCCGAAGTGCTCGCCGTCACCGCGAGAACCGAAGAGGGCGAGATCATGGGCGTGCGTCATCGCGATCTCAACGTCGTCGGCGTGCAGTTTCATCCGGAAAGCGTGCTGACGCCCGACGGCCCCGCGCTGCTCGGCAACTTCCTCGGGCTCTCAGGAGGCCGGCAATGAGTCGCGACCTGATCGAGCGGCTGATCGCAGGCCGGGATCTGTCCCAGTCCGAGGCCGCGGGGCTCCTGCGCTCGCTGGCTGCGGGCGAGGTCGAGCCCGCCGTCGCCGGCGCGCTTTTGACCGCGCTGCGCATCAAGGGCGAGGTGGCCGCCGAGATTCGCGGCTTTGCGCTCGCGATGCGCGAGCTCAGTCGGCGCCCGGCCCTGCCGCCCGACGGTGACTATGTCGACATCGTCGGCACCGGCGGCGACGGCTCCGGCAGCCTGAACCTATCGACCGGCAGCGCGCTGCTCGCCGCGGCCGCGGGACTCAAGGTCGCCAAGCACGGCAACCGCTCGATCTCGAGCCGCTCCGGCAGCGCCGACGTCCTCGCCGCGATCGGCCTGCCAATGCCGCTGGACGAGGAAGCCGCGGCCCGCTGTTTTGAGGCGACCGGCTTCACGTTCCTGTTCGCGCCGCACTATCACCCGGCGATGAAGCACATCGCCCCGGTGCGCCAGGCGCTCGGCATCCGCACCGTGTTCAACGTGCTCGGACCTCTCGTCAACCCGGCCGAGCCGCCGTTTCACGTCATCGGGGCGGCAAGCGAGGGGCTCGCGAAGCTGATGGCCGAGACGCTTGCCGAGATGCCGATAGAGCGTGCCTTCGTCATCCACGGAGCGGCCGGATGGGACGAGGCGACGCCGATCGGCGCTTTCGTTCTGTTCGACGTCGCCCGCGGCCGGATCGAGCGGCAGGTCCGCGATCCCGAAGGCGTCGGCATCGCGCCGTGTGACGAGGCCGACCTGAAGGGCGGGGAAGCCGCCGAGAACGCCGCTAGACTCAAGGCAGCGCTCGAGGGACGTGACAGCGCGGCGCACCGCGACGCGCTCGTCATCGGCGCCGCTCTCGCGCTCGAGGTCACGGGCACCGAGCCCGACTTCGCGAGCGCCGTCGGCCGCGCGCGGGCCGCGCTCGACGACGGCTCGGCCGCCGCGTTTCTCGACCGGCTCGCCGCTTTCATCGCAGCGGAGAATCGGGCCGGAGGCGGCTGACGTCATGGACAGCTTCCTCGACCGAATGGCGAGCTTAAGCCGCGAGCGGGCCCGGGTCGCACGCAATCAAGAGCCCATCGACGCGATCACGAGGCGGGCCGAGGCGGCACCGGATCCGCTGCCGCTTACGCTCTCGAGCTTCGATCTGATCGCCGAGCTCAAGCTCCGCTCGCCAGCGGCCGGCGGCCTCGCCGGCAGCCGCTTCGACGCGTCGCCCCAGCTCGACGCCTACGTCGCAGGCGGCGCCGCGGCCGTCTCGGTGCTGACCGAGCCCGAGGAGTTCGGCGGAACGCTCGAGCATCTCGCCGCTGCCGCCGCGAGATTGAGGCCGGCAGGCTGCCCCGTCATGCGCAAGGACTTCCTCGTCGACCCCTATCAGGCCGTCGAGGCGCGCGCGAGCGGCGCGAGCGGCATTCTGCTGATCGCGGCAATGCTCGGGCAGGCCGAGCTCGACGAGCTCGTCGCAGCCGCCCAGGAGCTCGAGCTCTTCATCCTGCTCGAAGCCTTCGATGCCGACGATCTCGACAGGCTCGCCAAGCTGAAATTCAACACGGCGCGCTCGCAGGTGCTCGTCGGCGTCAACTCACGCAATCTGAGGACGCTGGCCGTCGATTTCGAACGCTTCGCTGAGCTCGCAGGCCAGCTGCGCCGCGACGTGCCGGCCGTCGCCGAAAGCGGCATCGAGTCGCGAGCCGACATCGAGACGGTCGCGGGACTCGGTTTCAGCCTCGCGCTCGTCGGCTCGGCGCTGATGCGCGACGCCGATGCCGCCGGCAAGGTTGCCGAGCTCATCGCCGCCGGCCGCAACGCACATGGAAGCCGGGCCGCATGTTCGTGAAGATTTGCGGACTGACCGACGAGACGGCCGTCGCAGCGGCGATCGAGGCCGGCGCGGACGCGCTCGGCTTCGTCTTCGCCGAGTCGCCGCGCGAAGTCTCGCCACAGCGGGCGCACGAGCTTTGCCGGCAGGTTCCGGAGACGACGATTCGAGTCGCCGTCATGCATCATCCGAGTCCCGAAAGATTCGACGAGGTCATCGCGACGTTTGCGCCCGACTGGGTGCAGACCGATGCCGAAGACTTTGCGAGCCTGCCCGCGTCCGGGCCCGCGAAGCTGCTTCCCGTCTTCCGTGACGGCGCGACTCGCGATCTGACGCGTTTTCCGCCACGCCTGCTGTTCGAGGGCGTCGCCAGCGGCAGCGGCACGACGGCAGACTGGGACGAGGCGAGGCGCATCGCGGGCCGGGCCGAGCTGATACTGGCGGGGGGCCTCGATGCCGCCAACGTCGAAGGCGCGATGTCCCGCATCCGGCCTTTCGGCGTCGACGTGTCGAGCGGCGTCGAGGCCGGGCGCGGCAGGAAAGACCCGGCGAAAATCCGTGAGTTTGTGGCCCGCGTGCGGGCCTGGGAGAGGCAACAATGAGCGCGACGATCAGGGACGGCGATGTCCTGCTCGAAGCACTGATCGCAGGGAAGCTGCCCGACGAGCGCGGGCGCTTCGGCCCGTATGGCGGTCAGTACGTACCCGAGACGCTGATGCCGGCCGTGACGCGCCTCACGGCCGGCGTGCGCGAGATCCTGCCGAGCGAGTCGTTTCAGCGCGAGCTTGAGAACGAGCTTGCGACATGGGTCGGCCGGCCGACGGCGCTCACGCATGCGAGGCATCTCGGCGAGCGCTGGGGCGCCGACGTCTGGCTCAAGCGCGAGGACCTCGCCCACACAGGCGCCCACAAGATCAATAACGCGATCGGTCAGGCGCTGCTCGCGCGCGCGCTCGGTGCGAAGCGCATCGTCGCCGAGACGGGCGCCGGCCAGCACGGCGTTGCCTCGGCGGCGGCCGCGGCGCGCGTCGGGCTGCCCTGCGTCGTCTATATGGGCGCCGTCGACGTCGAGCGGCAGGCCCCGAACGTCGATCGCATGCGCCGCCTCGGCGCGCACGTCGTCGCGGTCGAATCCGGCGACAGGACGCTGCGCGCCGCAATCGACGAGGCGATCCGCGACTGGGTCAGCGATCCGAGCGGGACTTACTACCTGATCGGCTCGGCAATCGGCCCGCATCCTTATCCCTATCTCGTGCGCGAGCTTCAGGCCGTCATCGGTCGGGAGGCCAGGCAGCAGATGCTCGACCAAGGCGGTCTGCCCGACGTCGCGATCGCCTGCGTCGGCGGCGGCTCAAACGCGATCGGGCTCTTTCATGCCTTCATCGCCGACCGCGAGGTCGCGCTGATCGGCATCGAGGCCGGCGGGCGCGGACCCGCGCTCGGCGACAACTCGGCGACGCTCGGCCGGGGCCGGCCCGGCGTGCTGCATGGCAATTACTCGATGCTGCTCTACGACGACGACGGGCTGATCCAGGAGACGCACTCGATCTCGGCCGGGCTCGATTACCCGGGCGTCGGACCCGAGCATTCGCTGTTGAAGGATATCGGCCGCGTCGACTATCAGTCGGCGACGGATGCCGAAGCGCTCGCGGCGCTCGACGAGTGCTGCGAAGCCGAGGGCATACTGCCCGCGCTCGAGAGCGCCCATGCGCTGGCCGGCGCGAAGCGCCACGCCGCGGCGCACAGGGATCGGCGAATCCTGATCGGTCTTTCCGGCCGCGGCGACAAGGACATGCCGATACTCGCGAAACACGCCAAACGAAAGGACGACGCCGATGCTGCCGCGTGACCGGATCAGCGCAGCTTTGACGCGCCGGGGTGAGCCCGCGATCGTCGCGTTCCTGACGGCCGGCTACCCGGAGCCGGACGCCTTCCTGCCGACACTGCGGAAAGTCGCCGCGACCGCCGACGCCGTCGAGCTCGGCGTGCCGTTCAGCGACCCGATGGCCGACGGCGTCACGATTCAGCGCTCGAGCGAGAAGGCGATCGCGAAAGGCGTCAATCTGCCCTGGATCTTCGGCCAGCTCGAAGCGCGTGATTTCGAGCTCGAGGCGCCGCTGATGATGATGAGCTATTTGAACCCGCTGCTCGCTTTCGGCTACGAGGCGCTGGCCGAGCGCGCCGCCGCAACCGGCGTCGACGGCTTTCTTGTGCCCGATCTTCCCTACGAGGAAAGCGAGCCGCTCAAGGCAGCGCTCGACGCCCACGGCCTTGCGCTCGTTCAGTTCGTGACGCCCGCGACCACGCCCGAGAGAATGGCGATGATCACGGCGGCAAGCCAGGGTCTCGTTTACGCCGTGACGAGAACCGGCATCACGGGCGGCAGCGACGAGCTGCCGCCCGAGCTCGCGTCCTATCTCGCGCGCGTCAAGGCGGCATCGAGCCTGCCGGTCTGCGCCGGGTTCGGCGTCCGCGAGGCGCGTCAGGTACGGCTGATCGGCGAGCATGCCGACGGCGTCATCGTCGGCTCGGCCCTCGTCGAAGCGATCGAGCGCGGCGACGATCCGGCCGCGTTCCTCGAGAGTCTTAAGAGCTAGACGCATGAAACGAGTACTGCAGTCCGAATTCCTGGCGGAGATCAGTCATTTCAGGAACGTGCTCGAGCAGAGCCGCATTCCCTGCTTCATCAAGAACGAGCAGCTCTCGGGCGCGCTCGGCGAGGTGCCTTTCATCGAATGCCTGCCGGAGCTTTGGGTCGTCAACGATGAGGACCTCGATCGCGCGGAGCGGCTGCTTGGCGAGCTCAGGCGCGATGCGGTCGGGGGCAAGAGCTGGCGCTGCCGGCATTGCAAGGAGGACAACGAAGGCCAGTTCGCCGTCTGCTGGAATTGCGGCAGGCCCGGGAACGACGCTTGAGAGTCGGCACATGGCTCGCTCGCCTTGCAATCGTCGCGGCGATCGGCGGCCTGCTGCCGCTCGCGGCGCGCCTGTGGTGGGGCATCGAGCTCCTGTCGCACTTTCGCCTGCAATACCTTGCCGTCGCGCTGCCGCTGACGATCGCAGCGCTGGCCTTCGGTAAACGGGTGCCGGCGCTGCTGCTCGCCGTCGCGATCGGGCTCAATGCCTGGCCTCTGCTGGCGTACGCCCCGCTGGCGCGCGAGCCCCGTAACGGCGCCCGTTTCGACGTTCTGAACGTCAACGTCAACGCGGGTAACCGGGATCGCGCAGCGATCCTCGGCTCGATAACGGCCGCCGGACCGGATCTCGCCCTCGTCGTCGAGCTGACGCCGGAAATCGATCGGGCTTTGCTGGCCCTCGAGGACGACTACCCCCATCGTCTGACGATCCCGGCGACGCACAACTTCGGCATCGGCGTGCTGTCGCGTTATCCGCTCGCGCATGCGCGAGCGCTATCGCTGAGCGGCACCGTGGCAATCGACGCCGGCGTCGAGCTGCCTTATGGAACCCTGCGCTTCATCGGCGTGCATCTCGCCCCGCCGACGAGCCGCGACACGGCCGCCGCGCGCAACCGGCAGCTCGACGAGCTCGCCGCCCTCGTCGGCCGAATCGAGGAGCCGCTGATCGTCTGCGGCGACTTCAACATGACGCCCTACTCGCCGTTCTTCTCGCAATTCACGAGGGAAACCGGCCTGCGCGACACGCGTTTGCGGCTCGGTTTCGATTTCAGCTGGCCGGCGGGAATGCCCTTGCTCCGCATTCCGATCGATCATTGCCTCGTTCGCGGCCCGATCGAAGCAGAGTCGGTCGAGCGCATGGAGCATATCGGCTCCGACCATTATCCTGTCCGGGTGAGGCTCCTCTGGCAGACAAGGCAATGAACGCGCAGCCGACGGCGGCGGTCCTGATCATCGGCAACGAGATCCTCTCGGGCAAGACACAGGACGCGAACATCAAGTTTCTCGGCGAGACGCTGGCGACGCTCGGCATCAAGCTCGCCGAGGCTCGCGTCATCCGCGACGAGCCCGACGTCATCGCCGCCGTTGTCAATGAATGCCGCGCGCGTTACACCTATGTATTCACGACCGGCGGCATCGGTCCGACGCACGACGACATGACGGCCGAGTCCGTCGCGCTCGCCTTCGGCGTCGATCTCGTGCTCGACGAAGAGGCGGCGCGCCGCATCGGCCGGGGCTCCCGCGACATCAATCCGGCCAGGCTCAAGATGGCGATGATCCCGGCGGGCGCGAGCCTGATCGACAATCCCGTCAGCCACGCGCCGGGATTCCGAATCGGGAACGTCTTCGTCATGGCCGGCATTCCGAGCATCGCGCGCGCGATGTTCGGCGCCATCGAGCACGAGCTCGAGCATGGCGACCCGATCCGTTCCGGGAGTATCGACATCTATCGGCGCGAGGGGGATTTCGCGGCCGAGCTCGACGCGGTCCAGCGGCGTCACCCCAAGGTCGAGATCGGCAGCTACCCGTTCGCGCGCGAGGGCCGTTTCGGCGCGAGCATTGTCGTGCGCGGCACGGATCCGGCCCGCGTCGACGCCGCGATGAGCGACGTCAGAGCGACGCTTCGACCCGAAGATTGATCAGCGTCTGAGCGCGCCGGCCGCGAGCACGAGTGCGCCAAGCACGGACGAGACGACGCCGGCAGCGACGGGATAGAGATCGAAGCCGAGCCAGAGAACACCCCCGATCAAAAATACCGCGCCCGCGAACATGCGCCTCGCCCGAATACCCGCGAGACGATGGTGCCGGCGATCCGGCCGCGGAGGACGATTGTCGCTGCGCTCGCGCTCCCTGACGAACGAGTGCAGCAGATTCGGCAACGCGATCAGATCCTCGCTGATCTCGGGCCAGTCGTCGATCAGGCGCTTCAGATGGCTCACGGGGCTCGAGCGCTCGCGCATCCAGTCCTCGAGAATCGGCTTGGCCGTCGTCCAGAGGTCGAGCTCGGGATAGAGGTCGCGCCCGAGACCTTCTATCGCGAGCAGTGTCTTTTGCAGCAGCACGAGCTGTGGCTGAACTTCCATGTCGAAGCGCCGCGCCGTCTCGAACAGACGCACGAGCACGAGCCCGAAAGAGATCTCCTTGAGCGGCTTGTCGAAGATCGGCTCGCAGACGGCGCGCACGGCGGATTCGAACTCGTCGACGCGCGTATGCGGCGGCACCCAGCCCGAATCGACGTGCAGGCGCGCGATCCGCCGGTAATCGCGCTGGAAGAAGGCCAGGAAGTTGCCGGCCAGATAGCGCTGATCCTCCCGTGTCAGCGTGCCCATGATGCCGAAATCGATGGCGACGTATTTCGGCCGCTCGGGGTCCGTGACGTCGACGAAGACGTTGCCGGGATGCATGTCGGCATGAAAGAAATTGTGCCGAAAGACCTGCGTGAAGAAGATCTCGACGCCGTTCTTCGCGAGCCGCTCGATGTTCGTTCCCGCGGCGACGAGCGCAGCCCGGTCGCTGATCGGCACGCCTTCGATACGCTCGAGCGTCAGGACGTTGCGCCGGCACAGATCCCAGTGCACCTCGGGCACGTAAAGGAGATCGGTTCCGGCGAAGTTTCGCTTGAGCTGCGACGCGTTCGCGGCCTCACGCATCAGATCGATCTCGTTGCTCAGCGTCGTCTCGAATTCTTCGACGACGGCGACGGGCCTTAAGCGCTGCGACGGCGGCCAGTAGCGCTCGGCGAGCTGAGCCAGCGCATGCAGCACCTCGATGTCGGCATTGATCTGCTTGCCAATCCCCGGCCTTAGAACCTTGACGACCATGCGGGAACCGTCCTTGAGCGTCGCGCTGTGGACCTGCGCGACCGAAGCGGCCGCGAGCGGCTCGGCATCGAACGAGCCGAAGCACTCCTCGATCGTCCGACCCAGTGCCTGCTCGATCATCGCGATAGCCTGCGCGGACGGGAACGGCGGCACGTGATCCTGCAGCAGCGCGAGCTCGTTGGCGATCTCTTCGGGCAGCAGATCGCGCCGGACCGAGACGGCCTGGCCGAACTTGACGAACAGGGGGCCGAGCTCCTCCAGCGCGAGGCGTATCCGCCGGCCCAGCGGCCCCTTGCGGCGGCCGCCGAACGACAGCAGCCGGTTCAGAAACCCCAGCGGGCGAAACAGATGCGTCGAGGTGACGATCTGATCGAGCCCGTGACGCACGAGCGTTCTCTGAATCGTGATCAGCCGGAGCACGAGGCGGATGCGTCGCATCGCTATCCGTCCCGTTTACCGAGGCGCCGCTCGAGATTCTCGATTCGACGCTCGGCGCGATCGACGTCATCGCGAATCCGGTCGACCTCGCTGCGGAAGCGCCGCGCGAGCGGCGGCGGCACGAGCGTCGGGCTCTCTTCCTGGAGATACTCGGCGATATTCTGCTCGAACGCTCTGCCGGCGTGCTCGCCGAAGCGGCCGAGGCGCCGTCCTGCCTCGCCGACGGCATGCGCCGGCACGCCGCCGATCCAGTCGGCGATGACGTCCTCGAATTCAGGTATGGCGAGCCGCATCAGATCGGCGAAGCCTTCGGCGATGTCGACGTTGCCGTTGAGGCTCGCGTCGACGCTCCTGAGATCCGAAAGGCTCGCGGACCGCGCGAGCTTCAGCAGATCGAAGGCCGATGCCGTGAGCTCGACGTCGCAATCGGCCGCCGAGCGCGAGAGCTTCAGGGCTCCGCCGGCGCTCTCGAGCACGATGCGAAGGCTGGTGCCTTTGACTGCCACGGCGAAGCGCTTGCCCTCGAGACCGGCGAGACGCTCCCTGGCGGCCGTCGACGCGCCGATCTGCTCGTTGAGCATGCGCTCTGCGAGAGACAGCAGCATTACTCTAGAGCCGGAAGCCCCGATGCAAGGCGACGATGCCGCCCGAGAGGTTGAAGTGCTCGCAGCGCTCGAAGCCTGCATCCTCCATCATCGACTGGAGCGTCGCCTGATCCGGATGGCGGCGAATCGATTCGGCGAGGTATCGGTAACTATCGGCATCGTTTGCAACGAGCCTGCCCATGCGCGGCAACACCTCGAATGAGTAAGCGTCGTAGACGGCATTGAGGGCGCCGAGCTTCGGCCGCGAGAACTCGAGCACGAGCAACCGGCCGCCGGGCTTCAGTACGCGGTGCATCGAGCCGAGCGCTTTGCCCTTGTCGGTCACGTTGCGAAGACCAAAGCCGATCGTCACGCAGTGAAAGCTGCGGTCGGCGAACGGCAGCGCCTCGGCATCGGCGACGAGACAGCTCACATTGCGCGTCAGGCCCGCATCGAGTAGACGGTCCCGCCCCACCGTCAGCATGTCGCGGTTGATGTCCGTGACGATCACATGTCCGGTCGGGCCGACTCTGCGCGCAAGCGCGATGGCGAGATCGGCCGTCCCGGCCGCGACGTCGAGCGCCCGCTGTCCGCGTTTGAGCCCCGTCTTCTCGACGGCGAATCGCTTCCAGAGCCTGTGCAGGCCGAACGACATCAGGTCGTTCATCACATCGTAGCGCGATGCCACGGAATCGAAAACGCTGCGAACGCGGGTCTTCTTCTCGCCTTTCGGGATGCGCTCGTACCCGAAGTCCGTGTACGCGCGCGTTTCTGCGCTGTCGTTCGGTTGGGCCATGGCCGCAGTATAGGTCAGAAGCGCCCCGGCCAGCTTGAGATACGGGGACGATGGCGTACGATGGCGGATACAACGCAGAAGAAATCAGGGGATCAGCATGCCGTTACCGCCCGGCGTCAACGAGACGGATTTCGCGGCGGCGCTCGATGAGTTTCGGCGCGTCGTCGGCAACGAGTGGGTCTTCTCGAGCGACGCCGACGTCGATCTTTACCGCGACGCTTATTCGCCGTTTCTCAACGAACCCGAGGACCCGGTTCCGTCCGCGGCGGTGGCCCCACAAACCACGGAGCAGGTCCAGGCGTGCGTCCGGATCGCGAACCGGTACCTGCTGCCGCTCTGGGCCATCTCGACCGGCAAGAACCTCGGCTACGGCGGCTCGGCGCCGCGCGTCTCGGGATCGGTCATGATCGACTTGAAACGCATGGACCGCATCCTCGAGATCAGCGAGACGAACCACTATGCCCTCGTCGAGCCCGGTGTCAGCTACTTCGATCTCTATCGCGAGATTCAGGCGCGCGGCCTGAAGGTCTGGATCGATCCGCCCGACCCCGGCTGGGGCAGCCTCGTCGGCAACACGCTCGAGCGCGGCGGCGGCTATACGCCGATGCGCGATCACTTCGCGGCGCAATGCGGCATGGAGGTCGTGCTGCCCGACGGCGAGCTTCTGCGCACCGGCATGGGCGCGCTGCCCGGCGCCGGGACCTGGCAGCAATACCGCTACGGCTTCGGTCCCTATCTCGACGGCATCTTCACCCAGTCGAGCCTCGGCATCGTGACCAGGATGGGCGTCTGGCTGCTGCCGGAGCCCGAGGCCTACCGCCGCGGTACGGTTGCCATCGACAGCAACGAGGATCTCGGCGCGCTGATCGAGGAGATCAACTATCTGATGAACTCGAACACGGTGCAGGGAACGCTGAGGCTGCAAAGCGCGCTCGCGTCATTCGAGGATGGCGGCGTGAGCCAGGGGTGGGCCGCCGAGCTTCAGTTCTACGGCCCGGATCGGGTCGTCGACGCGCAGTGGGAGCACAGCCAGGAGCGCGTTCGTCGCCGGCTGCCGCAGGCTTCGTTCACCGACGGTCCGAAATACCGTTTTCCCTTGTCAGAAGCAGAGATCGCAGGGCTCGCCAACGCCGTGCCGCTCGGCATTCCGGGGCTGTCGGCATTCTCTTTTGGCGCCGGACAGAACCAGGGGCATCTGTGGTTCGCGCCGATCATCCCGATGACGGGCGAGGCCATACTCGACGCGGTGACCGTGCTACGGGGGGCCCTGGCCGATCTCGGGGTGCCGGCCAACGCATTGATTCCGCCGCAATCCTATTTCCCGCGATCGATCGTGATATTCGTCGGCTTTCCGATCACGGCCGACATCGAGACGAATCGGCGAACGCGCGAGACTTACCGCCGGCTCGTCTCGCTCGCCGCCGAGCGCGGCTGGGGCGAATATCGCACGCACATCGCGTTCATGGACGAGGTCATGGATTGCTATTCCTTCAACGATCACGCGCTCAGGCGTTTCCACGAGCACATGAAAGACTCGATCGATCCGAACGGGATCATCGCGCCGGGCAAGAACGGGATCTGGCCGGCTCGCTGGCGCAATCAGCAGGCATGAGACGAACGGCCGGCATGGTCCACGGCGTGCTGCTCGCGGCAGCGCTCGGTGCAATCGTCCTGCCGGCTCCGGCCCGCTCGCAGGAAAACGAGGATCCGGGCAAGGCGCATTACGACAAATGGTGCACGCCGTGTCACGGCGACGGCCCGGGCAAGCCCGGGACGGATGTGCTCCGGCAACGCTACGGCGATCGTCTGCCCGCGCTGCTCGAGGAACGGACGGACATGACGGCCGACTACCTTCGGACCTTCGTGCGCGAGGGCATCGGCGTCATGCCGCAGTTTCGCAAGACCGAGCTCACGGACTCGGAGCTCGCCGCGATGATCGAGTATCTCCTGCGTTAGAGGTCCGGGCTTGCCGGCGCGCCCTGTCGGCGCCAATCTGCCGCCGCCGCCGGCGCCAGCCGGTCGCCGGGCTTCGAGCTACTCGCTTTCTCTGCCGGGCGCGGCGCCGATGCCGCCCGCCCCGACGAAGAGCTTCGAGCCGTCGGTGAACGTGATGTCCTGGCCGCTCGCGCGTTTCGCGCCGTCGCGGGCGAGGAAACCTTCAACGATGATCTCCGTGCCCGGCGGCAGCGAGTCCCTGGTCCAGCCGCGCCGAATCAGCGCGTTCGGCGCGCCGCCTTCGATCCGCCAGTGCTCGACCTCGCCGTTGTCGTTGACGACGTCGAGGTTGATCCAGGCGTGCGGATTGATCCACTCCCACTTCGTGACCGTGCCTTCGAGCCGAACCGGCTTGTTATTGTCGAACTCGGCCGAGAACGCATGATGGGCGTTGGCGGCGGCGGCAGCCAGGGTGATGCCGGCGGCGCCGGCGATAAAACTGATAAGCCTGATACGCATCGTCAGTCTCCTCGTTTGATCTCATTCCTCAACTTTCTTGAGGTGCCCGTAAAGCAACTCTTCGGCAAACTCCACGCACTTGTATTCGAGCAGCTGCGCGTTGTTCTCGACCCGGCGGTATAGCGGCATCGAGACCGTCCACGGCCGAGAGAACGTGTTCGGGTCCTCGATCGTCGCTTCGTAATCGATGTGGTTCGGCCCCGCGAGCGTGTAGCGCTCAATCACCCTGAGCGCATTGCTGTGATGGTTGCCGGCGCGGTCGAACCACGTCAGGCCGTTGAAATCCGTGACCTCGATGACGAGCGTATCGCCTTCCCAGCGGCCGTTCGACCAGCCCATGTAGCTCTCGATCGGCGACGGCACGACCTCGTCCATATGCACGACGCGGTTCGCGCTCGCGAACTCGTAAGCGAACAGGATGTCGCCGACGCCCTGGACGATGCGAAACGGATACGGCAGGTAGATCGCCCGCGGAATGCCGGGCTGGTAGCACTTGGCCTCCGGATCGTTGCCCGGCCAGCCGGCGCGGTTCTCCTCGCGCACGGCGAGCGCTGCCGGCAGGTAGGGGATGTTGCCGCCTTCGACCACACTTTGACCGGCCGGGATCGCGCCGATGGCGCCGAGCTGCCAGAACTCGGGCAGCGCCTCGGCCGAATGGCCCTCGATGTTCCAATGGGCGGTGCCGATGGCCTGCCAGACGCCGTTGAGATTCGGCCTGCCCTCGATCCGCTCGGGCATTTCCTGGGCCGGTGCAATGGTGCCATATGCGGCAAGAATCACGGCCAATGCCCCGGCCGGCACGCTCGATATGGATCGCCCCCCCATCTTGAGATTCCCCTCTCGCTGCGATTCGCCTGTTCTGACTGTCCCGGAATGATAACTGAAGGCGTATACTTTTGAACTCCGATCGGCGGAGGAACCGACATGAAGCGGACTAATGCCTTGGGCGCCGCGGGGCTTTTCGCCCTCGCAGCGATCACCGCAACGGCCCAGCAAATCGACGGCGGCTCGGACTGGATGCTCGAGCGCCTGCCCTGGGGCGACCCCGACCTGACGGGCGTGTTCTCGAGCGACGACATGCGCGGCGTGCCGGTCGAGCGCCCGGAGGAGTTCGGCGACCGTCTTTTCATGACGGACGAGGAGTTCGCGGAAAGACAGGAAAGGAACGATGCGGAGGTCGCGAGGCTGGACGAGGGCGGGACTGCCTTCTTGTCCGAGCGCGGCATTCGCAGCTTCCGCCAGACTTCCCTGATCGTCGACCCGCCGAACGGACGCATGCCGCCGCTGACGCCGGAAGGCGAGGTCATCCGCGCGGCGCGCCCGCCGCGCGGCGAAGAGCCGCCGCCCGCGTCGTGGCTGGACCGCTCGCTTTACGATCGCTGCATCACGCGCGGCGTCGTGGGCTCGGTGCTGCCCGTCATCTACGGCAACGGCTTCGAGATCTATCAGACACCCGATACTGTCGTGATTCGCTACGAGATGATTCACGAGGCGCGCATCGTTCATCTCGACGGCCGCCCTCACGTCGACGACGAGATTCGCACCTACATGGGCGATCCCGTCGGTTACTGGGACGGCGACACGCTCGTCGTCGAAACGACGAATTTCCGCGGCGAGACGGGCATCGGCCTCAACGGCAACGGCTTGCCGACGACGCCGGCCATCAAGCTGACGGAGCGCTTCACCCGCGTAGACGAGCACAGGATCGATTACGAGGTGACGGTAGACGATCCCGGTCTCTACACGGAGCCGTTCACGATGGCCATGCCGCTGACCAATCAACCGGGCTACGCGGTGCTCCCCTATGAGTGCCACGAAGGCAACCACGCGATGGCGAATATCCTGAGCGCGGCGCGTGCCGAAGAAGCGGCGGCGGAGGCTGCACAGACCGAGTAGGCGATTTCGACTCGCCGTGGGTGGGTCGCGCTCGAGTCGACTAGGTGCGCTCGCTATCGCCTGATAGATCCGCCAGCTGTCGAAGTATGCCTTCCTTCTCCGCCGGAGAGCGGCCTTCGTAGTAGTAGTCGATCAGGCGTCTGACGACGGCCACTTTCAGCTCCCGGGAGTCCCGCGGCAACTCGAAACCTACGTCGTCGAACGCGCGCACGACCGAGAACAGTTGCTCGAGCTCGGGCTCCGACAGCTTTCGATCTTCCTCGATTGTCTTCCTGACGCGCTGGTAGATTCTCGTCGTATAGGTCTGCCCGACGTTCCGGGCTACCGGCCCGATCGGCGTGGCGACGGCGCGATCGATGACCGATTCGAGCAGCGCCAGACCTTCCTCCAAATGGGACAGCCCATCCGCGGTCATCAGCGTGGCTTCAGCCCTGGCCAGGCGGTCTCTGGCCAGCTTGAGATCCGGGGGCTCGGCCATTCGCCTCATGAAGTTACTCATTCGACAATCGTAAACGCCGAGTATCGCTCGACGACTCGCATCTGGCCCGCTGGAAACTCGACAGTCTGCCGGCGAAGCATCGGGTGTCCCACCGAATCGACCTGAAGCGCCGCCGAGCCTGCCGGTTCCCCGGCCACCGTGAGCGCGAAGGAGAGGGCGTCGGCGTCGGCCGCGAACGAGCCGAGCGTGACCCAGTCGCGAACGCCGCCTGCCGCATGGTCCGGTGCCGCTCCCGCCGTCAGCCTTGCGAGATTGTGCAGGATGCCCATACGAGTCACGCCGATCACGAGCGCTTCTTTCAGATACGCCGGCGTCGCCGTGCGCGCGAAGTTCGTCCCGCTACCGAGCTCGAGCTGATTCCCGCTGGTTCGGAGCAGCAAATCGACCGTCTGACCGTCGAACGTGCCCGACGCCGCAAGCCGCACGTCGGCAGCCGGGCCGATGTCCAGAGCGCCCTGAAGGTCCGCCTCGACCACACCTTCGGCAGTCACTCGAAACTCGAACCGCATGCCGTCGGCGGCGAGCAACCGCTCCTCGAGAGCAAAGAAGTCGGCGGCCGGCCCAGTTCCTGCTGCTGTCGGCGGCTGCTGCGCTTCCGCGCAGCCTAGAGCCAGACAGAAAATGCCGCAGCGCGAGAGCCAGCGGATCGCCTTTCGCTGATCGCTTCCCGGCCACGAGAAGGTCGCGCGACACATCATCGCCGCGCGACCGCTAATACAGGTACTTCCACGTGTCGGCACCATCGAAGGTCCGTATCCTGACACCGTCGACTTCCTCAGGCGAGATCATTCGTGCGTTGACGGCAATCCGGCTATCGCGGGACTTCAGACAGGTCGCTGTCAACATGCGTGGATCACCTCGCCCGCCACATGGAGGCGGCCATGTAACGGTTCGTCATTGCGAATCCAGAAGACAGGATCAGGGAGCACACGAACCCCGTCAATCGTCGGCCATCGTCATGCACGGAACGGCGGCTGTCCCGCTCACGGCTACGTGCGGCGCCGTACAGACCGGGCGATGGGCCAACGGCATCCTTGTGCAGACAGCGAAAGGTGCGCTCGGGGGCAGAAACACGAGCGGGGGAATATTGCAGGGAACGATTCGAAATACCGGTGTCGGCAGCAGCACGTCGTGTCGCCGCGTCACCAGAAAGTACGATCTCCTGCCGAAACGGAGAGCTGCGCACCGGGCTTGTCCAGCGAACGCCGATTTGGGAGCACGTTAATGGAACAACCGACATCACATACTCTTCATTCGATAGCCTGGGGCGAGATCGAGTCTGATGTCCGTCCCAGGCGCGGCCGCAACGGGCCGCGGCCGGCAGCGGAGGCCGCAACCCGGCGGGATTCCCTGTCCAACTCCGGGCCGCTCGCCGATGAGGAGCCACCTGGCCAGCGCCAGACCGACTGGCTGGCGATGCTCGGCCACCAACTGCGCAATCCCGTCGGCGCAATAGCCAACGGCCTCGAGCTCGTGCAGTCCGGATCGCTAGATTCCGGCGGGCTGGCACGGATCGTCAAAATGATGCAACGCCAGGTCCGCCAGGCCGAGGGCCTGCTCGACGATCTTCTGGACGGGGTGCGCCTCGCCAACGGCAAGCTCGAGATCGCCCGGGAATCCGTGGACCTGGCGCAGGTCGCCCTGGACGCTGTCGACACCATCGGCCCGCGCATCGACGCCAGGCGGCACACGCTGGCCGTCATGCTGCCACCCGCGGGTACGCTGTGGGTATTGGGCGACTACGGTCGCCTGATCGACGTAGTCGTCAACCTTCTGGACAATGCAGCCAAGTACACGCGTCCCGGCGGCCACGTCGAACTCGAGATGCGGGCCGACGCGGAAACGGCCTTCATCAATGTTCGCGATACGGGGGTAGGCATTCCGAGCGAGCGCACGGAGGACATCTTCGACGCCTTCGTGCAAGGCGAGCGGGAACCCGGCAGCGCGCGAGGGCTCGGTCTGGGTCTGGCCCTCGCGCGTACTCTCATAGAGCTTCACGGAGGCTGGATCGCGGCACACAGCGCCGGTAAGGACCGGGGGAGCGAATTCGAGGTCCGGTTGCCGCGCATGCGCCGCATCAACGGGCACGCCGGCGATCGCAATGCCGCCTGAGTGTGCCCGCTGGCCGAGTTCGGCATCGTCCTGCCGCGAGGATCTACTTTAGCGCCTGCCGCGCCACTTCAGCGATGGTGCTGCTACTGATACCGCGTTGCTTGCAGTAACTGGAATGGAGCCAATCGGCTAGCGTCTTCGTGCCCTTGCTCGCATTGCACGACGCACAGCAGCGAGCAATGTTTGCTCGAGTGACGAGCCTTGCATCGTTGATGATGTGCTCCCAGGTGGCAACAGCTTTTCGCGAGCCAATCGCGGCCGGAAACTCCAAGAACGGAACGCCGCAATAAATGCACGCTCTGTCGCGCCGGCGAACCTCGGCCTCTAGCCGCGCCGGGATTCCCCATCTGTTCATCATTTCTTTTCTGTCCACGTGTCGGATCGAGTATACCCCCGAAACGCGGAAGCGATGCGCTTGTCCTGCCGCCTCACGCGGCATGTGCGCCGGCATCAGATACGACGTACCCATACACATTCACCCGCTATCGTCTCGTGCGTGAGCGAAAGTTCAGCGTTCGCAGCAACTCGCTGGCTTGCAGAATGCATCGGATGGATCCTCGCGCGAACCGCTCTCACGCCCGCGCAACGAAGCCAGGCAACCACGGCGTTCGCCGCCTCCGTGGCGAAGCCCCGACGCTGCCATAGTGTGCCTACTACCCACGCGATATCGGCGTGCTGCGAAGTGACGGTTACCTGGACGTAACCGATCGACATGCCTGTGGCGATCTCGACGAGTACCCAATTCAGCCACGCCTCCGTTCCGTCGGGTGACCGCCGCGACTCGAGATAGGTGTATCTTGCGTGAAGTTCGGATACCGAAGCGGGCGGTACACCCCGCGTGTGTTCGTATAGTGAGACGTCGGAGAGAATCGAAAACATCTCTTCGGCATGGTCACGCCGTAGCGGCGTCAGCTCGAGTCGAGCTGTCGAAATCCGTGCGTCCAGTTCTGCCAATGCAAGCATTTCGGAGGTGGAAGGCAGCGACACGGCTTCGATGCCGTCTAACGCCAGGGTCTTTGTCAGGCGCGCGCCGCGATGGAAGAACCAACAGAAATCGTACCGCCCTTAACGATCCTCGCATTCAAGCCGCCACGATGAACGAAGAAGCGTACTACTTCCATGTGCGTATTCTTTGCCCAGGTCGCACACGGCTCGCATAGTTCAAAGCCTTCGAACTCTCACTCGCCCACATCGAAGCGCTTACCCAAGAGTGAGTTTAGATCGATGCCCCTTGTCACCAGGTTGCGTCTCGGCTCATGCATTGCCATAGCAAGGCCTGTCTCCGCGACAAACTTCTCGATTGCCTCGGCCTCGATCAGTGTGACCTGCTGTCCTACATCCTTTCTATCGTGGTCGTTCGAATAGCGGTCGCTTTTCAGCCCACACTCGCAGATGGCCTCTACTGCCGGTACGGCCTGGACTTGGGCCCCCTTCTCTGGAGCAATGAAGATGTGTTCGATTCTGCCCACGTGCCCCGCGCGCCTAACGTTCCGGTTCAGCGGCGGCGCGCTGACCTCTGCTGAGCAACGCGATCGCACAATGAAATGACGCGCTCGCGGCGCGACGGCGCCGCCGTTTGATCGTCCGCTGCAACCGGTTATTAGACGCTTGGCACATCGGCCCCATCTCACGGGATGAGATTCTTTTCATCGACGACAAGAGCTTACGTCTTCTCCATGTCGAGAAAGCTCCTTGTATCGCGGGGACGGCTCCAGCCCGATGTTTAGACTGCGCTTCTTGTATACGGACGTCCGATGTGCGCCAATACTCTCGGCTCACGGACGTTCCACCGGCGGCGGCGCCATGCCCATTCCAGCAAACATGGCACGTTCGTCGTAATACTCCCATTCTTCGGCAATTCTGCCCTTCGCTAGGCGACTCAGCAACACACCTTGAATGATCACTTCTCGATTGGACGGCACCTCGCCCATCATAGATGCGCGGTGTGTACCCCGCGCGATCCATCGCGTCGCAACCAGGTCGCCTTCACCGACCATGGCTTCCACAGTGGTCACCATGTCTGGAAACGCAGACCGGAAAGACGTCGCCATTGCTTTCCATTGCTCAGGCCCGCGTAGGTCGGGCGAACTTCCGATATGGCGGACATAATCAAGGCTGAACAGCTCGTCCGCCGCCGTGAGGTTGCCACGATTGAAGGCTTCGACGAGCCGGGTCACCAAGCGCTTGCCTGCATCGGACACTGCACACCTCCCCGATCGAAGCCGATCACACTGCCACTGAGGCGTTTGCCTCTCGGAAGACACGACATCCGTGCTCAGCGCTCTGACGATACCGTCGTCAGGACTGCTCCAGCATGCAGGAACAAATTACAACAGTCGTCGAGTCTCCTAGATCTCCGATACGCAGTCTAGCGCCTGGGATGAGCTGCAGACAAAAGCGGCGCGCCCTTTGCTCTTCTTCTTGCAAAGGGCGTGACGCTTTCGCCTGTCAGCTCCATCCCTTTGTTAGACGCGCGCACGACTAAGTCAGCGGAATACGAACAAACTTTGTTCCACTCGGCGGAACTCGATAGGCGAACGGCCGCTTCTCTTTAGCGGCATATTCCTTGATGCGATCCCAGTTTCGAACCAGCTGCTGGACGATCTCCCACCGGGTCCGGTTCTTTCCACCGAGAAAGAAAGCCCCTACACCGAAATCTCTCAATGCCTTCAGCTCCGCCGGCCGCCGACGTATCGCGTCATCTCTTGTAACCAGAAAGTAGTCGTTCTCGCCGATATGTCTTAGCCACTCTGTATCGGGAGAATCTTCAGGAAAGTGATTTGAAGATGATCGACATCTTCCCCGAATGCCCGCATTCCGCGCGCCAAGTTCACGCTGAGATTGTTGTCTATGAAGAACCTCAAGCGGCGAGGGCTCGTTCGAACTTGACCGCGGACTCAACTTCCTGCTCCCTCAGATTCATCCATTTAGATACAACTTGCGTATCTTCTCGCTCCGCGACAAAGAGGTCGTATACGTTAGACGTTCTCACGCCACGACCGACGATCGTTGGCGCGCCAAAGCAGATTCTTGGATCGACGACGACCCCCGCCTGCCGCCCAGCCGGAAACCATTTCTCCGCAAATCCCGTTTCTTGGTCGAAATCAACTTGGCGGGCCATATCGAGGATCACGTCCGAGATTACCCATTGGCCACCGGAAAGCAGTTGAAGCAAGTTCTCAGTACCGTGACCCTTAACTCGCAGATATATCTCACGGCCATCAGTGAAGTAGACGCGCTGATGATGTCCGCCGATAATCGACTCCGCCTCAGCCAGCGCCTTCCGAATTCGCTGAAGGCTAAATCCGCGATCAAGGAACTGCCGAACGAACAACAGGTCGACCAGACCCAAGAAGGACGCGTATCCAGTGTCTTCTGCATCTCGTTGCTTGATCACTGGCCGCTGGTGAACCAATGTTGTGTCTTTCCCCATCGGAGAGACATACGAGTAGGAGTAGCCCCTGAGCCATCGCCGCACGCGCTCAGGCCGGAGTCCTGTGAGGCGGCCTGCCTCAGCCGGTGTGTATCGGGGAATGTCCCATACGTACATGTTATCTAGTCTAGCGAGTTAGTCGGGCCAATGCTCGCGATCACGTGTCCGCGCGTCTAACGTCCCAGATGAGCCGCGTGGCAAAGTGGCGCCGCCCTTGCTCTTCTCTTTGCAAGGGCGGTGACACTTTGGCACGTCGGCTCCATCTGATTGTTAGGCGGCGGTGTGCTCATCGCAGC
>DATKCK010000088.1:0-9297 GCA_035513215.1 Gammaproteobacteria bacterium
GTAAGAGCCTCGTCAGCTCGTGGAAAATGCAACGCCTGGAAGCTTCTAACTTCCGGGCGTTGTGCTTTTTGGGATCGGAAAATCACGCGGCTTGGTTCTCGCGCTCTAGGTCACGTCGCTCGACCTCTGCGAGCTTCCAGCGTGTGCATTGCTCAGAGAGCTTCGTTGGCTTGGGGAGAATTCCCCGGTTGACCCAACGCCATACGGTCGAGCGAGAAATGTTGTAGCGCTGTGCGAGCTGCGCGTCGGAAACGTAGATCACCATCGTTGAACCCTCTATCGTGCGCAGGGATAGAACGCCCTGCATCGAGGTTCAACGATGGTCTAAGTTGAGGTTCGAGTGAATGCGTTGACGGGAGCTAGCGATCGCTAAGTCGCGTTTCGCAACTGTCTTAATTTCTTTCTGATCGTGTCTGGGGTGCGGTTGTATTTTTGGGATAGATCCCTTATGCCCTCGGCTTTAGCCTTCGCCTTGGTCAACCCGGCATCGACGTGTTTCTCTACCAGTTGATTCAGTTGCGAGTCGATATCGTCAGGCACTCTAGCGGTTCGCGGCCGCCGTTTCTTTGCGTTGGCTCGATTGGTCGCTTTACGCTTTTCGTGCTTGGGGTTCCACGAATTCGTAGACTCGTCGATCAGAATCCCGATAGCCTCATCGTCTGACCATCCTTCTGCACGAAGCTCCATGAACCTCACAAGGTCCAATTCCAAATCGCCTGATGCCTTTGGGACAAATGGCGGCTTACCCACGCTTCCGCCCCCGTATCGGCGTCACGCTCGCTTTCTTCGGTGGCGTCGAACAGAACGTGCCCCACGAGCCCATGAGCCGCGTTCGCTTCGGTAACAGCTCATCGCGCGCATACGCGGCCCGCGTCGCATCGCTCGACACATGAGCAAGCGCCAGCTCCGAGACTTCATCCGCGTAGCTCGTCGATGATCGGCACCAGTCCTTAAACGTCGATCGGAACCCGTGCGGCACGGCGGCGACGCCCATGCGCCGGCAGACGGCCGAGATCGACATATCCGAGAGCGAACCGGCGCGCTCCGCTGGAAAGACGTGATCGTTGCCGGCCATGCGCGGCAGCGCCTTGAGCACCTTCATGGCGGCTGCCGACAACGGGACGGTATGCGCCTTGCCGGCCTTCATTCGCTCTGCCGGCACGGTCCATACCTTGGCGTCCATATCGATCTCGTCCCACGTCGCGAGCCGGATCTCACCAGACCGCGCCGCCGTCAAAATCGCGAACTCAAGCGCCCGAGCCGCCATCCCTTCGGCCTCGCGAAGTTGCTCCATGAAGCCGGGTAACTCCTGCCACGGTAGCGCCCGCATGTGCTTGACCTTGCGGACCTTCGACGGCTTCGGCAGGACGTGATCGAGGTTGCCGCGCCACCGGGCCGGATTGTCGCCAGTGCGATACCCACTGACCGTCGCCCAGGCGAGCACGGACTCAATGCGCCCCCGGAGCCGCGAAGCCGTCTCGGTCTTCGTCGTCCAGATCGGCTCGAGAACCTTGACGATATGCGCCAGCTCCACGTCCGCGACGGGCAGCTTGCCGATCTTCGGGCTCGCATAGGTCTCGATGGTCGAGAGCCATTGCGCCGAGTGCTTGGGGTTCTTGAACTCCTGAGACTTCGACTTGTGGCACGCCTTCGCGGCCTCGTCGAATGTTAGGCGCTTGGCTGCATTGGCCCTCAGAGCGTCGCGCGCTCCCCGCCTGGCCTCGATCGGGTCGATGCCCTGCCGGATCTGCGCCTTGATCTCTCGCGCCTGATCGCGGGCATATTCGAGCGTGACGTCGGGGTAGGCGCCGAGCCCTATGTCCGGGCGCCGATCGCCGACTTTGACGCGCAAAATCCACGACGCCGCGAGCGTGTCCTTGACGTTCAGGTGCAGCCCGGCGACACCGCCGACCGCATGGAAGCCCGGCCGCTTGGCGAGACGCCGGACCTCGACGGCAGAAAGCTCCTTTGCGCGCTTCGGCATTTTCTTTCCGCCAAAGTCCTTGACCCAACACCCGTCCCAACATAGCATGTGTCATTGGATGCGACAAGTTGCAACGGGATAGGGCTAGGGATATTCGTAACTTTCTGATTTATTAGGCGAATTGGCGGCGGGTTGCGACGGGCTGCGACTGCAACCGACCAGACACCCTCTCCGCCAAACCCTTCGATACATCAATGAGTTACACTTCGGTGAGAGTTTGCCCGACCGTTCCCCCGCGGCCGCGACCTGGCGTCGGGCCCTGCGAGCGAGCTGGTCGCTCGCCCCCGGCGTCCTTGCCCTGCCCTGTCGCAATTTGGCGACAGTTGGAAATCCTAATTAGCTGTGCTAACTATCTTGTCTGGCGAGTCGATCCCGACACGCGCTCTGCAAGGGATAATCCGTATGGCCGACCCATCGAAGGTGAAACCGGATAGCACGTATGTCCTGGACGAGGACGTCATCGAGCAGCTCGAGGATCTCACGCTCACCTCGGTCATCCGAGACGCCTCCGAGCTTCCGGCGCCGGAACCGCTCGACGAAAAGCCGCCAGATGTCGATGACTTCGACTTCGATATCCTATCGCCAAAGGACTGAATGCCGCGCCGGAACGAGTCGCAACGCCGTCAATAGCGGCACTCAAGCGAGCGCCTCGGCCAGAAACGCCATCGTCGATGCCCAGGCCCGCCGGTCTGCGGCGGCATTGTAGACGGTACCGAAATCCGGATCGTTCGCTTTCGGATTCGTGAATGCGTGCATCGTGCCGCCGTAAACGTGGATCTGCCAGTCGGCGCCGGCGCCGGTCAGCTCCTTCTCGAGCGCGTTTACGGCCGCGGCCGGCACCATCGGATCGTCGTGGCCGTGCAGCGCGAGCACCTTCGCGCGGATCGGCACACCGGGCGCCGGCTCGGGCGGCGTGAACAGGCCATGCAGGCTGACGACCCCGCCAACGTCGGCGCCGCTGCGCGCGAGATCGAGCACGCACAGGCCGCCGAAGCAGAATCCGATCGCCGCGATACGACTCGAATCGACCTCATCTTGTGCCTGTAAGGCCCTGACTGAACTCGCCATACGGGCCTGCAACATCGGACGGTGGGCGAGGAAGGGCGCGATCAGGGCCGCGTTCTCCTCGCGGCTCTCGCCGCGCACGCCGGGGCCGTAGAGATCGAGCGCGAAACCGGCATAGCCCTCTGCCGCGAGCCGGCGTGCCGTCTCGTCCTCTTGCTCGCCGCGGCCCCCCCAGGCGTGGGCGATCAGAACGCCGGGCACCGGGCCCGCCGCCGCGTCGTCGACGGCCAGGAGCCCTTCGAGCCGGGTACCCGCGTGCTCGTATTCAACCAGTCTCTCGGTCACTGTTCGTCTCTCCCTCGATAGCGTTGAGCTTCTGCTTCAGCTGCCTCGCGCCGAGGCCCAGCAGCAGGCAATCGACGCCAGCGCAGATCAGCGTGTAGCCGCGTTTCGCATAGGACGCGACGGCGTCGGCATCGGCGCCGAAAATCCCGAGCGGCATGCCGGCGGCCCGGCAGCACCGCGTCACGCGATCGATGGCCGCGACGACGGCCGGATGCCCGATGTCGCCCGGATGGCCGAGACTTGCCGACAGGTCGTACGGGCCGATGAAGACCGCGTCGAGCCCGGCCACGGCCGCAATCGCGTCGATATTCTCGACCGCGCGCGCATGTTCCACCTGAATCACGACCGCGATCTCGTCGTTTGCGCGGGCGACGTAGTCGCTGAACGCAAAGCCGTAGCCGTGCGCGCGCGCGAGACCCATGCCGCGTTCGCCGTCGGGCGCGTAACGCGCGAAACGAACGGCCCGGGCCGCCTCCTCGCCCGTCTCGACCTGCGGCACGATGATGCCGGCCGCGCCGAGATCGAGCACGCGCTTGATCGCCCCCGCCTCGAGCGTCGGAACCCGGACGACACAGGCAAGATCGCGATCGACGGCCTGGAGGATCGAAACTAGCGCCGAGGTGCCGATCGCGCCGTGCTCCGTATCGATGAAGAGCCAGTCGAACCCCGCCCCGGCAAGCACCTCGGCGACGGCGGCCGAAGGCAGGTTCAGCAAGGTACCGTGCAGCGTCTCCCCACCGCGAAGTCTGTCGCGAAATCCCTCGATCATTTCTGCATCATTTTTCGCACAGTGTAACCGAGCCGGGCGGAACTCATACGCCGAGGGGCCAGACCATCAGAATCGTCGGCACGGCGACGGCAATGACGATCAGCTCGAGCGGCAGGCCGAGGCGCCAGTAGTCGCCGAAGCGGAATCCGCCGGGCCCGAGAATCAGCGTGTTGTTCTGGTGGCCGATCGGCGTCAGGAAGGCGCACGATGCGCCGACCGCGACGGCCATCAGGAAAGGGTCCGCGCTCGCGTTGAGCTGCGCGGCCGTGCCGATCGCGATCGGGCACATGACGGCAGCCGTTGCCGCGTTGTTCATCAAATCCGACAGCGTCATGCTGAGCACGAGAATCACGATCAGCGCGATCACCGGGCGCCCCTGAGCGAAGGTATCGAGCAGGAACGAGGCGACGAGATCGGCCGCGCCCGTGCTCTCCATGGCGCCGGCGACCGGAATCAGCGCGCCGAGCAGCACGATGACGGGCCAGTCGATCGTGTGATAGACCTCGCGCACGGATACGACGCCGAGCACGAGATACGTGAGGACGCCGGCCGCAAACGCCGTCGCCGGCGCCGCGAGCCCCGAGACCGTCAGGCCGATCGCCGCGAGCAGCACGACCGCGGCCGTCAGCGCGCGCCGCGACTGCGCGAGATTCAGCGCGCGCTCGGCCAGCGGCACGCAACCGTAGCGGGCGGCGAACTCCGCAATCGCCGCGGCCGTCCCCTGCATCAGCAGGACGTCCCCCGTCGTCAGGCGAATGTCCCTGAGCCGCCCGACCGGGCTTCTTCCCTGGCGCGATACTGCGAGCAGGTTGAGCCCGTAGCGCGTGCGCAGACTGATATCGGTCGCCGATCGCCCCGTGAGCTCGGCATTCGGCAAAACGGCAAGCTCCGTCAGCTCGATCTCGTCCGACTTCAGGACCTTGCCCTTTTCGTCGATCTCGCCGCGCTCGTCGACGACGGCTTCCCCGAGCTCGAGGCCGAGCGCGCCGAGCGCATCGCCGAGCTTCTCCGGCTCCGCGCGCAGCAGCAGGATGTCCCCGTCGCGCACCTCGCGGTAGCGATTCGGTGCGGGCATCCGGCGCTCGCCGCGAATGAGGCCGATGACGAGCGCGTCCGCTTCGCTGAGCGCCTCCTCGACCTGTGCCAGCGTCATGCCGACGGCATCCGAGGCCTCCGGGACGCGCGCCTCGGTCAGATACTGCCCGGTCACGAAGCCGGCCCCCGCGTCGCGCTGCCGGGCCGGCACGAGCCAGCGACCGAGCAGCAGCGTGGCTACGAGGCCGGCCCCGGCGACGGCGACGCCGACCGGCGTGAAGTCGAACATGGCAAAGGACAGCCCGCCGAGCTCCTCGCGAAAGCCGGCGACGATCAGGTTCGGCGGCGTGCCGATCAGCGTGGTCATGCCGCCGAGAATCGAGGCGAAGGACAAAGGCATCAGCACCTTGCCGGGCGGCAGCCCCTGGCGCTCGGCGAGCTTGATCCCGACCGGCATCAGAAGCGCGAGCGCGCCGACGTTGTTCATGAATGCCGAGAGCCCTGCCGCCAGCGTCAGCAGCACGATCAGCGCGATCGACGGCGGTGCCGACGCCGGCATCAGGCGCTTGACGACGACGTCGATCGCGCCGGCCCCTTTCAGCCCGACGCCGAGCACGAGCACGCAAACGACGGTGATGACGGCCGGGTGGCCGAACCCGCTGAACGCCTCGCCCTGACCGACGAGCCCAAGGGCGACGCAGGCGAGCAGCGCCGCGAGCGCGACGAGGTCGTGACGCCAGCGTCCCCATACGAAAAGCCCGACCGTCGCCGCCAGGACGAGGAGGATCAGCGTCGCTTCGACGACTCAGTCCTCGCCGGCATCCCAGACGACACGATTGCCTGTTACCGGATTCACGTAGTGGTAGGGCGGCAGAAACGCCGACGGATACATCTCGAAGTCGACGGTCGGCGGCGCATCGGGCGGGTTGTCGGTGCTGATACCGGGCGGCGGCCGCGGCTGATTGTCGAGCCAGCCCTCGGCGTAGTTGACGAAGTAGGTATTGAAGACCTGGTCCTTGCCGAGCTTCCAGATCCCGTCCTCCTCGACGAACTCGTTCTCGTAGATTCCGCCCATCCACATCGAATATTGGCCGTAGCTGCCCATGATCGAGAGTGCGCGCGAGCGCATGTTGGCGCCCGTGCCGTCGTCGTTGAGATGAATGACGGGCTGGTACTGCATGTGGTTGTGCAGGTCGACCGGCGGATAGAGGTCGAGATTGCGCCTGACGCTCGCCTTGCCGGCATAGACGCCGCGCAGCGCGATCTCGATCGTGCCGTCGTCGGAGAAGATCCCGGCCAGATCGTCCATCTGGTAGCGAGCCAGGTAGTAGCCGTAGATGCCCTGGAGGCGCTCGATCTGCTCGATGTCCTCGATCTGCTCGACCCGATAGCCGAGATCGGCCAGCCGGCTCGCGGCGGCGCCGGCATCGGCGAATGCGGGAACGTTGCCGGGCGGCGCGGGATCGTCCGCCGGTTCGCCCGTGACCGGATTCGGATAGTGAAAATCGGGATCGGGGACCGCCGGATACGGCGCGTGATCGATGGCAGAAGGTGCGTCGGGCGCGATACTCGACGCGGCGTGATAACTCGGCCACTCGAGCGCCGTCCGGCCCCAGCCTTCCTTATCCGGCGTATACATGCGAATGTAGCTTCGAAGGTGCGCGATCTTCCAGACGCCGTCTTCCTTGACGTAGTCGTTCTCGTACCAGCCGACGCCCCATTCGGAAAACTCGCCGTACTTCGCTTCCTGTGCGAACAGGCGCCAGCGGCCCCGGGCCGTCCGGCCGTCGGGCGCGACGTGCACGATCGGCATCAGCTGCATCTGATCGTAGAGGCGGCCCTCCTTCGGGCCTTCGTCGTCGAGCGACCCGAGGTATTCGCGCACGCGATCCTTGCCGTGGTAGACACCGCCGCCCGCGATCTCGAAAACGCCGTCGTCGGCGAACAGGTCCGCGGCCTCCGACCAGAGGCCTTCCTCGATGTAGAAGCCGTAGATACGCTGCAGGTTCTCGATCTCGTTCTCGTCCTCGATCGCGCGGATACCGCGCTCGAGCCTGGCCGCCTCGCGTGCCAGCGCCTCGAGGCTTCGGTCGCTGCGGGGCAGGTCCGGCGCGAATGCCGCAAGGTCGACGGCTTCGGCGCCCTGCACGGGATTCGGGAAATGGAACGGCGGCAGAAACGTCGCGGGCCAGGGCTCGTAGGCGAACGAGGTCGGCTCATCCGGCGGCAGGCGGTCGGAGACCCACCTGGCGCCGTTGAAATCCTCGTTCTGATGCCAGCCGCCTTCGTAAGCGACGAGCATGGTCTGGAACCAGTGCAGCTTCGATATCTTCCAGACGCCGTCCTCCTTGACGTACTCGTTCTCGAACGGTCCCTCGCCCCAGACGGCATACTCGCCGAGCCGTCCCGCCATGACGATGTCGCGCCAGCGGCCCTGCGCGCTCATGCCGTCCGGCGCCACGGTCACCACCGGCATCAGCTGCATGTGCTCGTTGAGCTCGCCTGCCGCGAGGCCATGGCGCCCCTCTCCGAGCACGTAGAAATACTCGCGGATGCGGTCGCGGCCGCGGTAGATTCCATCGAGCCCGATCTCGAGCGTGGCGTCCGCGACGAAGAGATCGGCGAGATGGTCCCAGAGCTTGTGATCGAGATAGTAGCCGTAGGCGCGCTGGAGCCGCTTGATGTCGTTGGAGTCCTCGACGAGCCGCCGCCGGTGCTCCATGCCGTCGAGCTCGTCCCACAGCGCGCCGATCTCGGCGCTGTCGGCCGGCGTCGGCGTCTCCGGCGGCGGCGCGTCGCTGCCGCAGGCGCAAAGCCCGAGCGATATCGCTACGGCAAAAGTTGAAAGCATCGGCTTCATTCGCGAGCGACCCCCCTGATCCCCTCGTGGCATCGACACTTTAGCAGAAGCTTGACGCCCGCCGCGCCGAGAAAGAAAAATGGGGTCAGACCCCATTCGGAAACCTGAATGGGGTCTGACCCCGTTTTTGGACCCCGTTTTTGACTCCGTCTTCCACTCGCAACCAACGGAAAACCATGAAAATCAAACGTATCGTATTCGGAACCCTGGCTCTGCTCGCCAGCGGAACGCTGTTCGCTCAGGCCGCTCCCGTCGTCGCTGTCGACGATCCGGAGTCGCTGTTCGTCGACGACGATTCCGAGATTCACCGCAACAAGCAGGCGGCGCTGCACATCATGCGCGAGCTCTTGCAGTGCAATCAGTGGGACCGGGCCGACGAGTGGCTGACCGAGCGGTATATCCAGCACAACCCGGGCTTCGCGTCGGGCAGAGAGACCGTCGTTCAGGCATTCAGCTCGTTCACGGAACCGACGGTACCCTGTGGCGAGCTGACGACCGGCATCGTCGCCGTGCTCGCGGACGAGGACAAGGTCGGCGTCGTCATTCGCCGCGAGCTGCCGCGTCCGGACAATTCCGACCAGACCTACACGACGATCTGGTTCGACATGTGGCGATTCGTCGACGGCAAGGCCGACGAGCACTGGGACACCGCAACGCTCGACTGATCGAGCCCGGTCACGCTTCGGGCGGTCGGAGGCCGGCCCCGACCGCCCGAATCCTAGCTCAGTCCGGCTTCCTGAACAGCAGCACGGCGCGATCCGTCTCGCCGCGCATCGTGAAGACGTTGCCCGTGCGCGGATCGTCGGCATTGGCGAGCACATCGCTCTCGACCTCGAGCTCGAAGCCCGCACCGGTCACTTCCTCGATGATCGTCTCCGGGTCGATCCGGTGAAGCGTGCCGGCATCGCGCCAGCCCGAGCCACCCTCGGCCTTGTGATCGACGATCAGGTAGGCGCCGCCCGGCTTCAGCGCTTCGAAGACCTTCGCATTGAGCGCGGCGGTATCGATGCCCCCGGACATCAGATCGTGATAGAACAGAACGTTGAACACGATGTCGACGTCGGACGGAAACTCCGCCTCCGCGTAATCGACGAGGTGATACTCGGTATTCGGACGGTCGTAAACGAAGGTGCGCGCCGCCGCTGCGCCGAAGTCGACGAAGGTTGGATCGAACATGTCGAGCTTGCCGTTAGGGCCGACGATCGTGGACAGGAGCGCCGAGTAGTACTGGCCGAAGCTGCCGAGCTCGATGACGTGATCGCCAATCCTGATGCCCGACAGCGTCAGGACTTCGAGAGG
>DATKCK010000089.1:0-8930 GCA_035513215.1 Gammaproteobacteria bacterium
TGCGATGTACTCGTCGAGACTCTCGGGGAACAGCGTGGCTTGGAACCGGTTCTCGCCCTCAATGAATCGCTTCATTTGGCTTAACCCACCACTGAGACCTGAAAATTATACGCGCCTCGACGTTTTGACACAGCCTCGGCCGGCGAGGGTCGCTCACCCGGTGATCGGCGCTCGAGACGGCCCGACGCGACCCAACGCGACCCAACTGAAAACGTGCTCCGACGCTGTTACTCGAAGCTGAAGATGTCCTCACGCTCGGGCCGCTGCATCTCCTGCTCGTGGTACCGCTCCCAGATCCGTGCCCAGGGCCGGTCGTAGATGTCGGGTACCTCGTAGTCGATGACTGTGCCCGGCGCGACGGGTGTCGGGCGGCCGTCAACGGGGAAGATCGTCGCCGTGCACTCGATAAAGATAAATGGAGATGTCTCTTCTAAAGTACTGATTTTATAGAGATTACGAACCATCCGAATCGGCTCGACGAGAGCCTCGGGGTCGTAGAAGACGCCTTCCTGATTGAGCCCCCTGAGTTCGCCCGACTCGCCGTAGGTCGGCGTATAGATTTCGATCGACTGCATCCGGTTCGAGAACTCAAAGTTGCCGTGCGCCTTCCAGCCCTGGACGTTCGAGGTCCAGGTGATCAGCACGTCGCCGTCCCAGAAGCCGATCGTCTCGCCGTACCAGCGCGGCACGTCCTCGCCGAGCCTCGGCACGGCGCCGTCGAGGTTGAACTCACGGCCGATATGGACACTAGTGATGAAATTGTCGGCGTCGCCCGCGAGGATCTGGACGAGCGACGGCGTGACGATGATCGAGTGAGGCTGGTTCGTCACGCCGTGGTAGTGCCAGCGTCGCATGAACCCTTCGGGCCAGCAGAACTGGGCCGGCCACATTGCCACGTTTGTGTTGCCGTGGTGGTAGGCCTCCTGGACCATGCGCGTTTGGTATTCCTCGGTCAGCAGCGACAGGATCGTCGGCATCTGGTTCCATAGAAGCTCCGCGTACCAGTTCTGGCCGCGCGGCCACAGATAGCGGCCGGTCCATTCGCCGGGCACGCTTGCATAGCTGTGCCCGGTCGGGCCGCCGCGTTGCCGCGTTTCGTCGAGCAAGGCGGCGTAGTGAGCGGCGGCGGTCGAGAAAGGATAGGGGCTCACGATGGCCTCGCGCGGATAGTCGCGGTCGCAGTGCCCCCAGGCGGCCGACGCCGGTGGGTCGTCGCCGATCGTGCCGGCGCGCCATTGCTGCTCGATCGAGGCGCTCGAGTTGCAGCGAAAGTACCGTGGGTCCGACCAGAGCTCGCGATCCGCGTAGAAATCGTCGCTGGTGAAGAGATCCCGCGGCAGCGGCTCGACGCCGGGTGGCGGGCCGCCGTCGGGACTCGGACTGCCGACGACCCAGGGGCCGACCATCCAGTAGCGCTCCTCGTCGCCCGCGATCTCAGCCGGCGGCAGGGCCTCGGGGTCGTCGAGATCGGTCCAGGTCTCGACGGGGATCGCAACGGCAAGCGGGGCGCCGCGTCCGACGCTGTCGAAGCCGGGATCGGCGAGCTGCTGGGCCCCCGCGGCGGCACAGTGAGCGAGCCAGACGAGCACCACGGGCCGAATCCGGTGCGTCAACTCGGGCACCAGCGCGAGAGGTCCTCGCAAGGGCGCGTCAGACCGGCGCAGATCTGGCCCGAGCGGCCAGGGCAGGCGGGGCCGGTCAAGGCTCGATCCCGCGCGCGGCGCCTCAGGGCCTGAGCGCCGCCGCCAGAAACTCGGCAGCGAGCTCGGTGCGCTCGGCATCGAAAAATGCCTCGCCGCCGTGCCCGGCGCCGTGAATGACCTCGAAATGCGTCGTCAGGCCGTTCTCCTTGGCGGTGCCGTGCAGCTCGTGCGACTGGTTGATCGGCATCTGCGGATCCTGGTCGCCGTGAAGCAGCAACAGGGCCGGGTCTCTCGGGTCGACCTGAAACACAGGGCTGCCGAAGCGGGCGAGGTCGACCTTGTCCTCGACGCTGCCGCCGAGCAGCAGCTCGATCGCGGGCTCGCGTACGTTGAGCCCGAACGGCGTCGACTGGCCGAGAATCGTCGTCAGGTTAGAGGCGCCGAAGTAGCTGACGATGGCATGCACGTCTGACGAGACAACCGTGTTGCCGCCGATCTCGCCTTCGTGCGGCGCGCTGCCGTTGGTCAGGCCGACGAGCGCCGCGAGGTGAGCGCCGGACGAGACGCCAGTGATGCCGATGCGCGTGGCGTCATAGCCGTACTCGCCGGCATTGGCGCGCAGGAAACGGATCGCGGCCTTGATGTCGTGCACTTGAGCCGGCAGCGGGGAGACCGGTGTGAGCCGGAACGAGACGCTGGCGAGCGCAAAGCCGTGATCGACGAGATCGATGACGCTGACCGAGTCGCGCGATCCGAACCGCCACGCGCCGCCGTGAACGTAAACGACGAGCGGCGGGTTATCGACGCCGGCCGGCATATAAAGGTCGAGCGCGAGCGTCTCGTCGCCGACCGTCGCGTACGGGATGGCGGCAGTCTTGCCGGTCGACGGCCGCTCGCTGACATCGGTGGCCGGGAAGCCGGGCTGGGCTTGAGGGCCCGGTCCCGCCAGAAACATGGCGGCTGCCAGGCAGGCGGCAATCAGTCGTTTTGAAAGGTTCCCCATCGTCGGCTCCCGAGTTCTTCTGATAATCTCCCAATAGATGCGGGCCGGGCTTATCCCGTAATGATAATCGAGCCGGTTCCGGTCGTCATGGTGTTTCAGGTCCGGCAATGCGCTCGAGCAGGCTGTCGAGGCGGTCGTCCGCCGGCAGCGCGATCCCGAACTCGTCTGTCAGAAGCGATTTCAGCGCCCGTGACGACGCGACGCTGCGCCGCTCGGCGAGCCTGCCCGACTCGTAGCGGGAGAGCTCGTTGCCGCCGAGCGACAGTCGGGCGCCCTCGAGCGGCCTTGCCGCCATCAGTCGCCGCCGGAAATGCGAGTCCGGCCAGGTCTGGACGAAATGGTTCATCGCTTCGTAATCGATCGCGCGCTGCGTCTGAAGGTCGAACTCGTAGGCGGCGCGCCATTCGCCGCCGAAGTTAATAAGAAGTTCAAATTCATCCCCTATAGCATTGATTTTAAAGACCTCATGTGGTGTCCGTTGCTCGAGCCCGGGCGCGAACTCGAGCGGTGCCGTCAGGGTTGCTCCGCCGAAGCCGACGTCGCAGAGGTATCGCTTCTCGCCGAGAGAGGCGAGCAGCACCATGTGCGTGCGCGGATTGACGTAGCTTTGGTCGCGATTCCAGACCACGCGCGCCGCGAGCGGAACGACCTCGAAGCCGAGCGTCTCGAGCACGGACTGAAACAATGCGTTGTGCTCGAAGCAGTAACCGCCGCGCTGGCGCCGAATCAGCTTGTCCTCGAGGGCCTCCGTCTCGAGGCTCACCGGCTCGCCGAGCAATGTGCTGAGGTTTTCGAACGGGATGGCCGTGGGATGCAGCCGATGCAGCGCCTGGAGGGTCGCAAGGTCCGGTTTCGCCCGGCCTCGAAAGCCGATGCGATCGAAATAGGGCTTGAGCTTCATCGTGTGAGCCAAACGCCAGAACTTAGGTTAGCATCTTAGGTCCAATCCGACGTCAACTCCGAAAAAAACCATCGGACAGGGGGATCATATGTTTCGCAGAACGATCGCGTGCGCGGTGCTGCCTGCATTGCTGGCGCTGGGGTGCGCCCCGGAGCCCGAGACGATAACGGCCGTAGAAACGATGCCGGCCGAGCCTGGCGCCGAAGAGGTGCTCGCCGACGTCGTCGAGGCCATGGGGACAGAGAATCTCGACTCGATCACCTACTCGGGCAGGGCGTGGCGGATCAGAAACGGCTGGATGCAGACGCCGCATGCCGACCCGCCGTGGCCGTGGCGTGACGAGATCACGAATTACCGGCGCACGATCGATCTCGGGGCGCCCGCCTCGCTCTCGCGCGGGGACACCTTCGCGTCGAATCTGTTTCTCGATCCGCCGACCGCGGGGACCTTTACGCAAAACATTGCGGCCGACGACTCGGACTGGTCCGATCAGCTCGAGATCTGGCTGACGCCGTGGGGATTTCTCGAGGGCGCGGCCGGGAACGGCGTCGAGCTCTCGACGGGCATGCTCGATGGCGTCGAGTACCGCGTCCTGTCGTGGATGTCGCCCGAGGACCAGACCTCGCCGTCGGGCCTGCGCTACATGGTCAACGGCTACATCAACGACGCTGACCTCGTCGCGGGCGTGGAAACCCGGGTCGAGGACGCGTTCATGGGCGACTTCCACATCGCGCAGGTCTACCACAATTATCACGATGTCGACGGGGTCATGGTGCCGCAGACGATCGAGCAGCAGCGCGGCGGCGGCGGCGTCTTCGGCGTGGTCGTGGCCGATGCGAGCGCAAACCCGTCGAATCTCGCCGAGCTGATGACGCAGCCTCAAGACGGCGGCCGTGGCGGCTTGGGCGGAGGTGGCGGCGGACGGGGCGGTCAACCGCCGACCGATATCGTCGAGGAGGCCGGCGACAACGTCTGGCTCGTTACCGGAGGCTACGTGGCGCTCGTCGCCGAGTTCGAGGATCACGTGATGGTCTTCGAGGCCGGCCAGTCCGAAGCGCGCGGCGAGCAGATTCTCGCCGAGGTTCAGGCGCTCACGCCGGACAAGCCGATCCGATATCTTGTCAACTCGCATCCGCATTCGGATCACACGGCCGGCATCGTCCCTTTCATCAGAAACGGCACGACGCTGATCACGCACGCGAACAACGTCGATTTCCTCGAGATGGCGCTCAGCAATCCGCGCACGCTGCTCGGCGAGGAGACGCTCGATCCCGAGATCGAAGGGGTCGAGGGCGTCGCGGTTTACGAGGACTCGCTGAACCGGGTCGAGCTGCACTCGGTGCCGAACGGCCATACCGACGGCATGCTCGTTGCGGTGCTGCCTCGTCAGGGCATCCTGTTCCAGGCCGATTTCACGCTGCCGCAGCCGGGCGCCGCGGCGAATCCTTTCGTCAGGACGCTCGCGGAATACGTGGCCGAGGCCGATCCGGACTTCGAGCGCTACCTGGCCGTGCACGCCGCTCAGGTGCCGCAGACGAAGGCCGATCTGCTCGCGACGATCGATCAGTAGTCAGGCGCCGGACCGGGACGGCGCTTCCGATAATTCCGGGCGGCGGGTCGGCCTTCGACGGCTCGCCGCCCGGCGTCGCCGACGGCTGCGGCGTCAGTCGTAGTATTCGATCGACTGCTCGTTCTCGATGCAGATGAACTCGATCAGGCTCGTATCGACGAGGATCGTGTGCTCGACCCGGACCGTGAACGGCTCGGTGTAAGCGGTCGGGTCGTCGATCGTGATGTCGATCTCCATGCGGCCGAAGCTAGGACGCCGGAATCGCTCGATGATCGTGCCGTCGACGGTGAACGGGCTGCCGAAGACGTCGAGCCAGGTGTCCTTCATCTGCGTCGTCGTCACGACGAGCTCGTCGCCTTCCCAGCGTCCCCATGAATAGCCGTACCACCACGGCAGGGGGTCGTTATCGGGCGAGCGGCGGCCGTCGAGGTAAATCTGGCGCACCCCGGCGTTGCCCTCATAAAGAATCAGCAGGACGTCCTCGGTCTGGACGATCTCGCGCGGCTGCGGGTGCAGGTGAAACTGCATGTGGCCCATCGGCAGGCAATGAGCATCGGGGTTGTCCTGCTGGTTCCGCTCCATCCGCTCGGCCCTGAGCTCGCGTGCCCAGTCCTGAAACGGCGCGCCGCCTTCGATGTACTCGCCGATGTCGAAGAACGTCGCGTAGGGCGGATCGCCCGGGTCCTGCTCAGGGAGCTGCGGTTCGCCCGGTTCGCGCGCTTCAGTGCCGCCGCCGATCGCGCCGGGCAGGATTTCCCAGATACCGGTGAAATCCGGCGTGCCCCATTCGGTCCGCGGCGCCGGCGCATCGATGTCGACCGAGCCGTCAGGGTTGCGCGGCACGTCCCGATCCGCGTGCGAGGGCCATTGCGCCGCGGCCGGGCCGCCGGCGAGCAGGATCGATCCGATCGCCAGTGTGCTGAACGTGTTTCTCATGGGCCCGATTCTACGTCGAATCTCCGCGAATCGCCTCGGTCGTGAGGCATAATCGGCAACGGATTCCTCGAAGAGGCTTATCGTGAAATCAGCAATGAAAGCGGCGATGCTCGCATTGATATTCGGTGTAGCGTCCGCCGGCTGCGACAACGACGGTCCGGCCGAGAACCTCGGCGAGCAGGTCGACGACGCCGTCTCCGAGGCAGAGGATCGCGCCGAGGACGTTGCGGACGAAGTGCGCGAGGCCGCGGACGAGATCGGCGACGCCGTAGACCAGTAAAAACCCGATCGTCGTACGAGGTTCGATCATGAAGCCCGGCACTTGCTTGCTGGCGACGGTGATCTCCGTCGGGACGGGGCCGGTTCTGGCTCAGGCCGCCGACGAGCGGCCGCAGATCGAGATCGCGAATCCTAACGCCACGTTCCCCGCGCAGCAGCGCGCCTTGCCTTCCGCCGAGGTCATCGAGCGCGGCGACGGGCTCTACCAGGTCAACTGCATGGCATGCCATGGCGCGGATCTGCGCGGCGGCGATCAGGGCGGCCCGAATCTGCTGCGTTCGACGATCGTCCTCAACGATGTCGAGGGGGAGCTGATCGGTGAGGTCGTGCGCAGCGGCATGAACCGCATGCCGCCCAGCACGACGCTCGACGAGGCAGGCATCCGGGCCGTCGCGGGCTACATCCACTCGGTCGTCGCACGGGCCGAGCGTCAGGGCGCGCCGCCGCTTGTCGAGTACGATCTCGACATCCTCGTCGGCGATGCGCGTCGCGGCGAGCGCGTGTTCGAGCAGCAGTGCGCGCAGTGCCATTCCGCAGCCGGTGATCTCGAAGGCATCGCGGCGAGGATCGAGGATCCGGTCGATCTGCAAAACACGTGGGTTGCCGGGCGCCGCCAGGGTCGCTTCGGCGGCGGCTCGTCCGTGACGCGGACGGTCACGGTCACGACGGTCGACGGCCGCGAGGTCAGCGGCGAGCTCGTGCGCTACGACGACTTCTTCGTCGCCCTGCGAACGCCCGCCGGCGAGTATCGGAGCTTTTCCCGTGTCGACACCGCGGTCGGCGTCGAGATCGACGACCCGCTCCGGCGGCACGCGGAGCTTTGGGCCGAGCTCGACGACGCGACCATTCACGACGTCACGGCCTACCTGGAGACGCTCCGATGAGGCGACAACGCCTTTCACTCGCGATTGCGGTGCTGTTGCCGGCCGGCGCTTTCGCGCAGAGCGAGGTCATCGTCGATCCGAACGTCCTGCTCGGCGAGCTCGCGGGCGACTGGCCGACCTACTCGGGCGACTACACGGGCCATCGTCACAGCACGCTGACGCAGATCAGCAGGGAAACGGTCAGGCACCTGACGCTCGCCTGGACGGTCGAGATGAACTACGACGTTCGGGGACGCGGACCCAACGTGTTCGGCAGCGGCGGGATCGTGACCCGGGTGGGCGGCGAGGGCACCGGTGCGATCGACGTCACGGGCGGCGCCATCAAGGGCAGCGTGCTCGAGGTCGACGGCGTGCTTTACGTGACGGCGCCAGACCACGTCTGGGCGCTCGATGCGCGCGACGGCAGCGAGCTTTGGCATTACCACTGGGAAACGCGCGGCGGGACGCATATCGCGAACCGCGGCGCAGCGATCTGGAACGATTCGCTGTTCTTCGAAACGCCCGACAACTATCTCGTTTCGCTCGACGCGCGCACGGGTGAGGAAAACTGGCACGTCGAGATCGCGGATTTCGAACAGCAGTATTTCTCGACGATGGCGCCGATCGTCATCGGCGACAAGCTCATGGTCGGCACGGGGAACGATCTCGATCAGCCGGGATTTTTGCAGGCCTTCGATCCGGAAACCGGCGATCTGTTATGGAAGTTCTATACCGTCCCCATGGCTGAGGACGATCCCGGCATCGAAACCTGGCCCAGCCTCGACGCCGCGAGCCACGGCGGCGGGCAGGTCTGGATTCCCGGCGTTTACGATCCGGAAACGAACTACTACATTTTCGGGACCGGCAACCCCTCGCCGGGCTACACGGGCGCCGGCCGGCCCGGCGACAACCTCTTTACGTGCTCGCTGATCGCCGTCGATGTCGACACGGGCGAAATGGCCTGGTACTTCCAGAGCTCGCCGCACGACACGCATGACTGGGATTCGGCGCAGACGCCGGTGCTGATCGACGGCGTCATCGACGGCGAGCCGCGCAAACTCGTATCGACGGCCGCGCGCAACGGCTACTTCTTCACGCTCGACCGGATCACGGGCGAGAACATCGCGACGACGCAGTACAGCACGCATGCGAACTGGTCGCTAGGCATCCGCGATAACGGCTCGCCCGAGCCCAACCCGGCCAAGGAGGCCACGATCCCGGGCTCGCTCGTCTCGCCCGTCGAGGGCGGGGTGACGAACTGGCAGCCGCCGGCCTTCAACCCGGCGACGGGGCTCTTCTATACCCACGAGAACAACGGCTACAACATGCTCTACCTGACCGACCCCGATCCTCGCGGCTCGATGGGGCTCGGCGGCAAGCGCGCGTCGTGGATCGGTTCCGGCGACAGCGCGTTTCAGGCGATCGATTACCGCACGGGCGCAACGGTCTGGCGCCATCCATGGCCGAACGAGGTCATGGTCGGCGCTGGAGTTCTGACGACGGTCACGGGGCTCGTCTTCACGGGCGACGGCAACGGCAACCTGGTCGCGTTCGATGCCGAGAACGGCGAGCTCCTGTGGCACACGCGGATCGGCAACATGTCGAACACGCCGCAGACGTTCCTCGTCGACGGCCGCCAGCATCTGCTCGTCGCCGTCAACGAGCGGCTGTACTCCTTCGTGATTTATTAGATGTGTCTAATGGGGTCAGACCCCTTTCAGGTTCGGCGCAGGCG
>DATKCK010000090.1:0-8484 GCA_035513215.1 Gammaproteobacteria bacterium
CGACCGCGCGCGGCTCGGCTCCCGGATCAGAACCTGGCTCAGGGGCGCGGTGCAATGAGCCGGATCGTTCTCGTGCTTGCCTTCGCGCTCACGCTGTCGGCCTGTGCCACGGGTGCCGTCTACAGCCCGGACCCGCGCGGCGCGCCCGAGCCCGGTGCGCAACCGGATGCCGGCGGCGAAAGCGCGCGCCTTCCGGACGCGGTTCGTCCCGGCGACGCGGCCCGCCCAGGCCCGGTCGCAAACGCGACGGCCGCGCTCGTCACGCAAAGCCGCGCGGAGCGGGACACGGGCAACCTCGGCGGAGCAGCCGCGACGATCGAGCGCGCGCTCGCGATCACGCCCGAGGACGCGGGGCTGTGGATGGAGCTCGCCGAGATTCGGATGGAACAGGGTGACTGGGAGCAGGCCGAGGAAATGGCCCGCAAGGCGCTGACGCTGACGGCCGAGAGCTCGGGCGTCGCCGTGCGCGCCCGGCGGCTGCTCGCCCAGTAATCGAACCTCAGCGCAGCGACGCGACGAACGCCGCCATGTAAGCGGCGATACGCTCGGCGAGCTCGTCGCTCAGCCTGCCCTCGTCGTCGAAGCTCTTGGCAGCCGAGGAGACGTAGAACGGACCGCCCAGCGTGAAGACCTGCATCCTGAGCGATCTCAGCACCTGCTGCCATGCCGCTTGCGACAGCGCCGTGCCGAGCCCACCGGGCGTCGCGCCGATCAGCGCGACGGGCTTGCCGTAGGTGACCCGCTTCATGTCGTCGGATGGCCGCGAGATCCAGTCGATCACGTTCTTGGCGACACCCGGAACGCCGCCGTTGTACTCGGGCGTCGCGATCACGAGCCCGTCGGCCGCTGCGATCCGGTCCTTGATCAGCCGGACGCTCGCGGGTATGCCCTCGCCGGTCTCGACGTCGGCGTTGTAGAGCGGAACGTCGTCGATCGGGAGCGCATCGAGCGACGAGCCAGCGGGCATTGCGTCCACCGCCGCGGCCAGCAAGGCGCGATTGTAGGAACCGGCTCTGAGGCTACCGGCGAAGCCAACGAGGTCTGCCATGCGCGCTTGATACGCCTTTCGCCGCTCTGGATCAAGATCGCTTACGCGCCGCGCGAGCCCGGCGCGCGGACAATCTGCGGCGCGAGTAGGCGTCCGGCTTACTTGGGTCCGAGCAAGAACCAGAGAATGAGGCCGATGACCGGCAGCAGAATGATGATCACGGTCCAAAGCACCTTCATGCCGGTCGACGCCCCGCTGCCGAGGACCTTGACGATAGCGTAGATGTCCAGAATCAGTATCAGCAGCCCAAGGATTCCAAATTCCATAGTCAAGCTCCTTCGTTAATCGCTCATCCGTTCCGAGCTCCGTAGCGCGGCCGAGATGGCCGCGACCGCGCCGAACAGGAGCGACAGGCCGTTCAGCGCGAGGTTTCGCATTGGCGCGAATCGCACGACATGTATTAGGAAGCAATATGCGTGCCAGACGACGCTATCGAGCGGACATACGCGCCTCGCCCAAGGGGCCGGTCGTCTTCCGGAAAATCGAAGCGTCGTCAGGCCTCTCCATCTGGCAACGCTCGTCGACCGTGCAACGAGAATCCAGGCACCGGCCCCTGGGGCGCCGTCGCGAGCCAGCCGATCGCCCTACAGCCAGCCGCGGCGCTTGAAGTAGACATACGGCAGGATCGCCGACAGCAGCATCAGCAGGACTGCGAACGGATACCCGAGCGGCCAGCCAAGCTCCGGCATCAGCTCGAAATTCATGCCGTAAATCGATGCGATCAGCGTCGGCGGCAGGAACACGACCGCCGCCACGGAGAAGATCTTGATGATCGCGTTCTGCTCGATATTGATCATGCCGAGCGTGGCGTCGAGCAGCAGCGTGATCTTCTGGGATAGAAAGCCGGCATGGTCGGCCAGGGAACGCACGTCGTGCGACTGCGTCCGGACTCGCTCCCGGAGCTCCCTGGCACTCTTCTGCGCGAAGTCGCGTTGGCTCAGGAACCCGATGAGCCGCTCGATCGTCACGAGACTGTCGCGAATGTTCGAGATCAGGTCGCCCTCGCGTCCGATCGACTCGAGCACTGCCTGAAAGGTCTGGGTTCTCGTCGGCCGTCCGCCGGTATCCCTGAAAACGTCGCGCGACAAGCGATCGATGCCGCGGCCCGTGCGCTCGAGGATATCCGCAATTCGATCGACGATGGCCTCCAACAGCGCGACGAACACGGCCTCGCCCGATTCGCAGGCCATGGGCGTCTTCTGCGCCCGGATCGGAAAAGTCTGGAAAGCGCGCGGCTCGTGATACCTGACCGTGACGAGCTGGTCGCCGGCGAGCACGAACGTGACGGGCGCGATCTGCGGATCGTCCCCGTCGGCCTGCGCCGGCAGCGTCGCGGTCATGAACGAGGCGCCATTCTCGTGGTAGAGCCGCGAGGAGATCTCGATCTCCTCCATTTCCTCGCGGGTCGGGATGTCGATGCCGAGCCGCTGCTCGATCGAGCTCTCCTCCTCCGCTGTCGGACTGACGAGATCGATCCAGACCGCGGCCGGCTGACGCCCGTCTTCGCCGTCGGCCTGCCGCAAACGGCCGCCATCGTGGATGAATTCCCGAATCATCAGCGCACCTTGGGATCGACGCTTGAAGGTATCATGCTCTCGGCACTCTTCATCCGGCTGGAGGCCGCGCATGACCGGGACGATACGCCTGATCGTTGCGGTGGCGATATTCGCCACGCTCGCCTCGCATGCTCTAGCCCAGCGCGGTTCGAGCCGCGCGCTCTCGCCCGGGTCGGGCCGGCCGCCGGCGGGCGAGCCGAAGGAGTGGATATTCGCGCGGCTGGCCTACGACGGCGGCGGTTTCCGGCGCGGCAGCGGATGGGCAGTCGACTATCCGCGCGCGGAGTACCATTTCTCGGGAGCGGTCACGCGCCTGACGCGCGTCGACGTGCATACGGACGGTCATGTCGTTCGGCCCGATTCCGATGAGCTCTTCGAGTATCCGTGGCTCTATGCGGTCGAGGTCGGATCGTGGGCCTTCACGGATGCCCAGGCCGCGCAGATGCGTGAGTATCTGCTGCGCGGCGGCTTCCTGATGGTCGACGACTTTCACGGCGAGTACGAGTGGGGCACCTTCGTGGCCGGCATGCGCAGCATTTTCCCCGATCGCCCGATCGAGGACATCCCGGCGGAGGACGTCGTTTACCAGATGCCGTACGAGATCGCGGAACGGCTACAGGTTCCGGGACCGGGCTATATGGGAAGCGGCCTGACCTACGAGCGCGCCGATGGCGTGGTGCCGCACTGGCGCGGCATTCGCGACGAAGAGGGCCGGTGGGTGGTCATGATCTCGCACAACATCGACTACGGCGAAGGCTGGGAGCAGGCGGACAATCCGGCCTACCCGGTGCCTTTCACTCATCAGGCCTACGAGGTCGCCGTCAATTATCTGATTTACGCGATGACGCACTGAGGACGCGGCTTGCGAATGCCGCCGGCACCATGGCCTCCACTCCACGGCGGATCGAAGCTAAGGCAACGCGAAGGTAAATAGCGCGTTGCCCGCCGCGACGGCGATGTGCTGAGTGCCGTCGACGGCGAAGCTCATCGGGCCGGCATTGACCTGGCCGCCGACCGGGGCCGTCCAGAGCAGCTCGCCCGATTCCGCGTCGAGCGCGATGAAATGGCCTTCGCGGCCACCGCCGAAAACGAGATCGCCGGCGGTCGCAAGCGTGCCGGCCCAGGTGATATCGGCCATCCGGTATTCCCAGACCTGATCGAGCGTCGACGGCTCGTAGGCGCGGATCACGCCGTGCGCCTCCTCCTCGTTATTAAAGAACCGCTGCTGATCGATCTGGCCCATGGCCGTTTGCCTGGTGTTGACGCCGGCCGAGCGCGGAAACTCGCCCTCGACGGCGACGATCGCCGAGTCTTCCCAGTGCGAGACGTAGTAAAGCCCCGTCCGCGGGCTGTACGCAGGCGGCGCCCAGTTCGTCGCGCCGTGCACATGGGGCTTGAACAGCGTGCCCTCGGGCGTCGGAAACAGGATCTGGTTCGGGCGGCCGTTCTCGTCGAAGCCGTCCATCCAGTTGACCGCGACGAACGGCTTGCCGTGGAGAAACTCACCAGTGACGCGATCGATCAGGTATATGAGGCCGTTGCGATTGGCCCAGAGCATGGCCTTGCGCTCCTCGCCCTGCCATTCGACGTCCGTGAGTATCGGCACCTGGGTCGAGTCGTAGTCGATCTCGTCGTGCGGCGTGAACTGGTAGTGCCAGACGAGCTCGCCGGTATCGACGTCGAGCGCGACGACGGAGTCGCTGTAGAGATTGTCGCCGAGCCGCGAGCGCCCGTCCCAGACCGGCGCGGGATTGCCCGTGCCCCAGAACGCGAGCCCGGTCTCGGGATCGTAGGCGGCGTGATTCCACACGGCCGCGCCGCCGCGACGCCAGGAGTCGCCTGACCAGGTCTCGTTGCCGGGCTCGCCGGGTCCGGGAATCGTCAAGAACCGCCAGAGCTCCTCGCCCGTTGCGGCGTCGAAGGCCGCGATGATGCCGCGGGCGCCGCCGTCACCGCCGCCGGTGCCGATGATCACGCGGTCCTCGACGACGAGCGGCGACATCGTGATCGAGTAAAACTCGGCCGCGTCCGCGAGCTTGGTCTTCCATTTGAGCTGCCCGCTGATCGCGTCGACGGCGATCAGATGCGCGTCGAGTGTGCCCATGAAAAGCGTCTCGCCGAGTATCGCGAGCCCGCGATTGACCGAGCCGCAGCAGGCGCGGGCCTCGGGCAGATTCTCGTGGTGGTAGGTCCAGAATACGCGCCCGGTCGCGGCATCGAGCGCGACGATGTCGTTCGGCGCCTGCACCGTGTACAGGATCCCGTCGACGACGAGCGGCGTCGCCTCGAATTTCTCGAGCGAGCGCGCCTGCCAGATCCACTTGAGCTCTAGCTCGCCGACGTTGCCGCGCGTGATCTGATCGAGCCGGCTGTAACGCTGGTTGTCGTAGGTCGCGGAATAGTTGAGCCAGTTCTCGGGCTCGTCGGCGGCGTTGAGCAGCCGCTCGAACGTCACCTCGGCGCGTGCTTGCGCGACGGCCAGCGTGGCGAGAACCAGAACCGCGATCCGCTCATTCATCGACCTGCCCCTGAAGTGAAACGAGATAACTGACGAGGTCCGCGATCTCGCCGGCCGAGAGCGTATCGCGATAGGACGGCATCGGCGTCTCGGCGAAACCGTGCCCGGCGACCTCGGTCTTGACGAACGAGCGCAGCCTGTCGTCGGTATCGATGAGCTGCACGGTGAAGGTATCGTGGTTCAGGAGCCGGCCCGTCACGGTTTCGCCGTCGGGCAGCACGACGCGATAAGTCCGCCCGGTCGGCTGCACGATCGCCGCGGGATCGAGCAGCGATACCTCGAGCTCGACGGCCCGGCGTTCGCGGCCGATAATGCTGAGGTCCGGGCCATGGCGGGCGCCGGTCCCCGCGACGGCATGACATTCCGTGCATTCGCCCTTCCCGAAAAAGAGGCTGCGGCCGCGCTCGGCGTCGCCGCCGGCGGCCGGATCGCTCGAATCGTCCGCGAGCGAGCGAATGTAGGCCACGATCCTTTCCGCCTGCTCTGCCGTCATCCCCGGTGTCGGCGGCATCGGCGTATCCGGAATGCCGTTAATGATGATCCCAGTGATTTCCTCGTCGGTCAGCGGCCGGCGGAACAGGCCGCGGCCGAGATCGATGCTGGCGATCAGATCGCCGTCGGGACCGTGGCAAACGACGCAGCTCTCGCCGTACGCGCGCTCGCCGTCGGCGATGTCATTCGCCGTCGCGTGCTGCGCCGCGGCGGGGCCGGCGACGCCCTGCATGCCGGCGGCCGTGATGATGATCGCGCCGACCGTGGTGCGCATTTCCGATTTCCCTCCAGTACGCCGAGGCCGCTAGCCGGACGGCCACTCGCGGTCGAATGGAAACGGACGCGCCTCGGTGTTGAACGTCATATAGAGCGCGATCTCCCTGCCGTACTCGCCGAGCTGGCGGCCGATCATCTTGAATTCCTCCTTGGGCTCTCCGGTGAACAGCACCCAGAAGAACTGCAGCAGCGCGACGATGGACCCGACCATGACGCCGAGGGAGAAAATCACCGCCATGATCAGCATGAATAGCAGCCGCAGCCAGGTGGCCTTGCTGCGAATGGCGTCATCGAACGAGGCTTCGTAGGTGCCCGGCTCGTCGACGTGATCTTTTGGCGGTTCGTTGCTGTTCATGACGATCGAAACACGGCCGCTCAGCCGTTCGCATGATACTCCGCCGGCCTGAGCTCAGGGAACTCGGCGCTGGGAGCCGAGAAATATCGCCGTCAGCGTGAGCGCGACGCCGGTGAGCTCGATCGTGCCGAACTCGCGGCCGAAGATGAGTCCGTCCCAGAGCAGGCTCAGCGCCGGCTGCAGCAGCAGCGCGATGCCGACCTCGCCGGCGGTCACCTCGGTGAGGCTGCTCGCGATCAGCATCCAGCCGACGGCATGCGCCAGAACGCCATAGGCGAGCAGCCAGCCGAGGTCGGCCAAGCTCGGAATCGCGAGCGAGCTGCCCTCGGCGAGCGCCGTGACGCCGAGCAGGAACGCGACGGCGACGGATACCGTCGCAACCTCGACGAGCGGCAGCGGATCGCCTGCGCCGCGCCGGGCACGCCGCAGGCACAGCAGATAACCTGCGTAGCTCATCGCGGTCAGCAGCCCGAGCACGACCCCGAGCCTGTAACCGGCCCCGAGCGACGACCAGTCCGGACCGAGTATCAGCGCGAGACCGGCGAACGCGAGCGGCGCAGCCACGATCTGGATCCAGCCCGGCTTCTCCCGAAACAGCAGCACTCCCGCCGCGATCATGAAGAAGACCTGGAGATTCGCGAGCAGTGTCGAGAGACCGGGGCCGATCAGGAGCACGCTGCGGTGCCAGAACCACAGATCGAGCGCGAAAAACACTGCGGCCGACGCGAGCGCGATCCGGATGCCGCGCCGCGGCACGCGCCTGCCGCGCCGGGCCAGCAGAAAGAGCACCAGGACAAAGCCACCGAACAGGGTCCGGTAGAACGCGCTCGTCGTGGCCGGCACCGAGACGAGACGGACGAAGACCGGCGAGAAGCTGATCAGGAACGCCCCGGCGAACAGACGAAAATGAGGATTGCGCAAGCCTGTCGATGCCATGCCGTGTTGTATCGTATGGGCCGAGCGAGCATCGAGTAGCCGAGCGCATGCGCCGCAGCACTGTGTCGACCGACGACGATTCGAAACGCGCGCCGCACGAAGCGGCCCGGGCCGTGCTCATGATCCGCCCGGCCGCCTTCGCGCGCAACGAGGTCACGCGCCCGACGAACCAGTTCCAGTCCGCGGCCGCGGACGAGAATCCGGAGCGAACCGCCGATGCCGCTTCCAAGGAGTTCGACCTCTGCGCCACCGCGCTCCGCCGCAGCGGCATCGACGTGCAGGTCTTCCCCGGCCGAACGACGACTCAATTGCCGGACGAGGTCTTCCCCAACAACTGGATCACGACGCATCCGGACGGCACCGTCGTGCTCTACCCGCTGATGGCCTGGAACCGGCGCCAGGAGCGCCGCCGCGACATCCTCGAGTCGCTCCAGCAACAGGCTGAGGGGTTTCGCATCGACCGTCTCATCGACCTGACGCACCTGGAAGCGAAAAACTGCTTTCTCGAGGGCACGGGCAGCCTGGTTTTCGATCATGGCAACCGTCTCGCCTATGCGTGCCTCTCACCGAGGACGCACACGAATGCGTTGCGCGAGTTCGGGCGCGCCACGGGGTACGGCATCATCACGTTCAACGGCAGAGACCGTTCCGGCCATGCGATCTACCACACCAACGTGATGATGTCGCTGGGCGAAGAGTTCGCCCTCGTCTGTCTCGATTCGATCGCGGCCGTCGACGAACGCTTCAGGCTGCTGACGCGGCTCGAACGAAGCGGACGCGAAGTGATCGAGCTGCGCCTGGATCAGCTCAGGTCGTTCTGCGGCAACCTGATCCAGCTACGCGCGGGCGAAGCGCCGATCATCGCCCTGTCGCGGCAGGCGCGGGCGGGACTCGACGACGGTCAGGCGGAGGCGCTGGCGCGGCACGGCAAGCTCGTTACCATCGACCTGCGCACGATCGAAACCTTCGGCGGCGGCAGCGCGCGCTGCATGCTCGCCGAGATCTTCCTGCCGCGCAAATCGACGCTGGCCTGAAATGTGTGAAATGGGGTCTGTGAAATGGGGTCAGACCCCTTTCAGGTTTCTCGTAGCCGCGCAGGCGTCCGAAACCGAAACGCGAGAAACCTGAAAGGGGTCTGACCCCATTTCGTACATTTCAGGGAACGAGCTGTCCGATCGCGATGCGATCGCGGTCGAGCTCGGCCGCGTGCACGATGGCCGCGTCGAGATTCGTGCGACCGAGTCCGGCAACCTCATAGAGCAGCTCGAAAGCCATCGGCTCGCCGTCGTCGAGCGCCACGGCA
>DATKCK010000091.1:0-5639 GCA_035513215.1 Gammaproteobacteria bacterium
GACGACGACGCGAAAGCCGCCGCCTCCACATAGCCGCTAGAACTGCGGGTTGAGGATCTCGTCCGGTACGCGAACGCTCGACTCGGCCCGCGCATCGGCCGCGTAGGCATTGACCTCGATCTGCGCCGCGATGTTTCTGAGTTGCTCCTGTCGCTGCTCGCGGTCGATGGCGACGACGTCCTCGGGACGGCCGGGCTCGGCTGCCGTGAAGATGACGACGGCCTGATCGCCGCCGCTCAAACCGGTGCGCAGGATGGCGGGCGTTGTGCTCTCGGGCCGTTGCTGGGCAAAGACCAGCGAGACGATCGACGCGGGCACGGCCGCCGAATCGCGCTCGATCCACTGCGCCTCGTTCCAGACGGCGCCCCGCTCCTCGGCGAGGCTCAGGGCGGCGGCGAGCACGTCGCCGGCCTCGGCGTCGAGCGCCTCGAAGTACGCCGTCGCGGCCGCGCGCGCGAGCTCGGCCGCGGCCTCCTGCTCGAGGATCGAGCGGATCTCGTCGGCGACTTCGTCGAACCGCCTTTGCTCGGACGGGTGGTGCTCGCGGACGCGAATCACGGCGACTCTGTCTTCGGTGAGCTCGATCAGGTCGCTGTTCTCGCCCGTCGTGATGGCCTCGTCGTCGAAGGCCGCCCGGACGATCGGCGTGGCGTTGTCGAACTCGTCCGGTTGCCCGCCGCGCGTCAGGCCCTCGATCGTCTGAAGCTCGAGGCCGTAGGACTCGGCGACGCCCGCGAGCTCGTCGCGCGCGTCGTAGGCATCGTTGGCAAGGTCGTTGGCGAGGTCGTAGAAAGTCGCGTAGGCCCGCTCGGCCGCAAGCTCGTCGTAAAGCTGATCGCGCACGGCCTCGAACGGCTCCGGCTCGGCGGCGCGCACGTCCTCGAGCCTGAGTATGTGATAGCCGAACTCGGTCTCGACCGGACCCCCGATCTCGCCGGCCTCCATCGCAAACAATGCGTCCTCGAACGGGCCCTCGAGCATGCCGCCGCGCGCCTGCCAGCCGAGATCGCCGCCGAAGTTGCGCGTGCCGGCATCGTCCGAAACCTCGGTCGCGACCGCGGCGAAGTCCTCGCCGGCCTCGAGCCGGGCAACGGCGGCTTCGGCCTCGGCCCGGGCCGCCTCGTAATCGTCACCGTCGATTTCGATCAGAATGTGACTGACGCGTCGCTCCTCGCCGGCGGCAAAGCTCACGACCTCGGACTCGTAGTAATCGCGCAGATCCGATTCGCTGAGCTCGATCGTTTCGGCGATACCACCGAGGTCGAGCTCGACAAACTCGATGTCGACCGACTCCTCCGTCATGAAGCGATCGCCGTTCGCCTCGTAGTACTCGGCGACGGCCTCGTCGGAGATCTCGACCTCGTCGAGATGGTCTGCGGCGGAAAAAAGCGCATGCGAGATCTGGCGGCGCTCGAAGACGAGCTCGATGTGACGGCGAAACTCGGCCGGCGTGATGAAAGAGGAGTCGTAGAGCCCGTTCTGCCACTCCTGAAGCATCAGCGCCTCGCGCTGCCTGGCCTCCCATCCGGCCGGCGTCAGCCCCTCCTGGGCCAGCAGCGTGACGTAGATCTCGCGCGAGAAGTTGCCGGCGATCTGGAACTGGGGATCGTTCCGGAGGTCCTCGAGCATGCGCGCATCCGAGATGCGGTAACCGGCCTCCTCCGAGCGTTGCGCGAGAATCTCGCGCATGACCATCCGATCGACGAGGCTGCGGCGAATCTCGCGGCGCGTGTCGTCCGTCAGCTCGATCAGAAACTGTTGCTGGACGCGCCGCTGCTCGATTCTAAGCTGCCGGTCGAACTCCGCAGTCGGGATCGACTCGCCGTTGACTCTGGCCGCGAACGAAGTCTGCGTGATCGTGAAATCGATGCCGAAGAAGATGAAAGTGACCGCGATCAGCGCGAGGATCGCGATCGCGACGTAGCGGCCGATGGACTCTCGAAATACCTGCAGCATTTTCCTGCGCCAACACGCGCGCCGGTCATTGGGTTATCCAATAATCCAATGACCGGCACGCATCAGAATAGTTGGCGGAGTGGACGGGACTCGAACCCGCGACCCCCGGCGTGACAGGCCGGTATTCTAACCAGCTGAACTACCACTCCGGCTCTAACTCTGGTGGGTGCTGAGGGGATCGAACCCCCGACCTTCGCGGTGTAAACGCGACGCTCTCCCAGCTGAGCTAAGCACCCCTCTGCACCCGTCCAGAAGGGCAGAGCCGGTCAGTTTACGGCATCCTTCAAAGCCTTGCCAGCCTTGAATCCCGGGACGTTGCTCGCCGCGATCGCGATCGTCTCGCCCGTGCGCGGATTGCGTCCGCTTCGAGCAGCGCGATGCTTGACGCTGAACGTTCCGAAGCCGACGACCGAAACCTGTTGCCCCTTGCTCAGCGCCGAGGCAACCGAAGCGACGACCGCGTCAACAGCTCTGCCTGCATCCGCCTTGGAGAGATTGGCGCCGTTCGCGACTGATTCAATGAGTTCCGCTTTGTTCATTCCTATCCCTTATAAATAAGTGAGTGTTGATCCCCAGGCGTATGCGACGCCCAACCCCAAACAACGTATGCGATGAAATCCCGAGAGTCGCAACCTTATACCAAGCAGGATTTTCACCTGTCAATCGAATCGCCGTTTGACTAGTGTGGTCGAGTCGGCTTCGGTTTGGAAGTAGTTTTCGGCTTGTCCGGCTCGGCCGGTGCAGGTGCTTCGCCCTCGGTCTTCGGATGCGGCATGTGCTGTAACGCCAACTCGAACACCTCGTCGATCCATTTCACCGGAACAATCTTCAACTTGTCTTTGATGTTCTTCGGAATTTCGGCGAGGTCCTTTTCATTGTCCGCCGGAATGAGCACGGTTTCGATGCCGCCTCTGTGTGCCGCGAGCAACTTTTCCTTGAGCCCGCCGATCGGAAGAATCTCGCCGCGAAGCGTGATCTCTCCCGTCATGGCGACCGAAGCCCGCGCCGGAATCCTGGTCAAAGCCGAGACGAGCGCCGTGCACATACCGATACCCGCAGACGGTCCATCCTTGGGGGTTGCGCCTTCCGGCACGTGCACGTGCACGTCGTTGCCCTGATGAAAATCCTTTGAAATTCCGAGTACTTCGGAGCGGCTGCGCGCCACCGTCATCGCCGCATGGATCGATTCCTGCATGACCTCGCCGAGCTGCCCGGTCTGAATCAGCTTGCCCTTGCCCGGCACGATCGCGGCCTCGATCGTCAATAGCTCGCCGCCGACCTCAGTCCAGGCGAGCCCGGTAACCTGCCCGATCTGATCCTTCTCGTCGGCGCGGCCGTACCGAAAGCGTTGCACGCCGAGATACTTGCCGACGTTCTTGTGATTGACGCGCATCCCGCTCTTGCGCGGACGCAGCAACACCTGCTTGACGACCTTGCGACAGATGCGCGCGAGCTCGCGCTCCAGATTTCTGACGCCGGCCTCGCGCGTGTAATAACGAATGATGTCGAGAATCGACGAATCGGAAATCGTCAGCTCGTTCTCCTCGAGGCCGTTCTGCTTCATCTGCTTCGGCACGAGATAGCGCTTGGCGATATTGAGCTTCTCGTCCTCGGTGTAGCCGGCGAGCCTGATGACCTCCATGCGGTCGAGCAGCGGCGGCGGAATGTTCAGACTGTTCGCGGTGCAGACGAACATGACCTCGGAAAGATCGAAGTCGACCTCGAGATAGTGATCGTTGAACGTCGAGTTTTGCTCGGGATCGAGAACCTCGAGCAGCGCGGACGAGGGATCGCCGCGGAAATCCATCGACATCTTGTCGACCTCGTCGAGCAGGAACAGCGGATTTCTGACCTTGACCTTGCCGAGGTTCTGCACGATCTTGCCCGGCATCGAGCCGATGTAGGTGCGCCGGTGGCCGCGAATCTCGGCCTCGTCGCGAACGCCACCGAGCGACATACGCACGAAGTTACGATGCGTCGCCCGCGCGATGCTCTGGCCGAGCGAAGTCTTGCCGACGCCGGGTGGGCCGACGAGACAGAGTATCGGGCCCTTCAGCGCCTTGACGCGCTGCTGCACGGCCAGGTACTCGAGAATGCGCTCCTTGACCTTCTCGAGGCCGTAGTGATCTTCCTCGAGCACGGCCTCGGCTTCGGCGAGGTCCTGGCGGACCTTGGTGCGTTTCTTCCAGGGCACCTTCAGCAGCCAGTCGATGTAGTTGCGAACGACCGTCGCTTCGGCCGACATCGGTGACATCAGCTTCAGCTTGTTGAGCTCGGACGTCGCCTTCTCCTTGGCTTCCTTCGTCATGCCGGCGCTCTCGATCTTGTTCTCGAGATCGACGAGCTCGTTCGGCGCGTCCTCCATGTCGCCGAGCTCTTTCTGAATCGCCTTCATCTGCTCGTTGAGGTAGTACTCGCGCTGGCTCTTCTCCATCTGCTGCTTGACGCGCCCGCGGATGCGCTTCTCGATGCGCAGCATGTCGATCTCGCCGTCGATGAGCCCGAGCACGTGCTCCAGGCGCGGGCGCGGATCGACGATCTCGAGAATCTTCTGCTTCTCGGAAAGCTTGAGCGCCATGTGCGCGGCGACCGTATCGGCGAGCCGACTCGGCGAATCGATGCCTGAGAGCGACGTGAGAATCTCGGGCGGAATCTTCTTCTTGAGCTTGACGTACTGCTCGAACCGCGACACGACCGAGCGCGTGAGAACATCCATCTCGCGGTCGTCGCTCTCGCCCTTGTCGACGAGCGGCTCGACGTCGGCCGTGAAGCACTCGTCGACCGTGAGCTCGCCCACCTGCGCGCGCTGCGTGCCCTCGACGAGCACCTTGACGGTGCCGTCGGGCAGCTTCAGGAGCTGGAGGATCGTCGCGACCGTGCCTATGCCATAGAGATCCTTGGGCTCGGGCTCGTCAACGTCGGCCTGCGTCTGCGCGACGAGCAGGATCTCCTTGCTCGCGCTCATCGCGCGGTCGAGCGCGACGACCGACTTCTCGCGGCCGACGAAGAGCGGTATGACCATGTGCGGGTATACCACGACGTCGCGAAGGGGAAGGATCGGTAGACGCTTGCGCCCGACCGGCTCAGGTGTATCTGTCTGCATACTTGATTCCCGTGCGGCGGCGGCTCGAAACCAAAAGCCCCCGCCTGGCTTGCGATCGACCTAGCGGCGCTCGTCTCCCACAGCCGCCGGTTCCTCGGTCTCGTAGATCACGTACGGCTTCGTCTCGCCCGTGACGACGGCGTCATCGACGACGACTTTAGTCGCATTCGCCATCGACGGCAGATCGTACATCGTATCCAACAAGACGTTCTCGAGGATTGTACGCAAACCGCGCGCGCCCGTCTTGCGCTGCATTGCACGTTTGGCGACGGCGCGCAGCGCATCTTCGCGAAACTCGAGCTCGGCGCCCTCCATCTCGAAGAGCCTCTGATACTGCTTCGTGAGCGCGTTCTTCGGCTCCGTGAGGATCTCGATGAGCGCCGCCTCGTCGAGCTCCTCGAGCGTCGCGACGACGGGCAGCCGGCCGACGAACTCGGGGATCAGACCGTATTTGATGAGATCCTCGGGCTCGACATCCTTGAGGAGCTCGCCGACGTTCTCGGAAGAATCCGAGCTCTTGACCTCGGCGACGAAGCCGATGCCGCTCTTCTTCGAGCGGCTGAGGATGATCTTCTCGAGC
>DATKCK010000092.1:0-12679 GCA_035513215.1 Gammaproteobacteria bacterium
GAAGTATCGCTGGTCGCTCCAGAACTCGCGGTCGGCGTAGAAATCGTCGCTCGTGAAGAGATCTCTCGGCAGCGGCTCGACGCCTTCCGGGGGACCCGATTCTTCGGCTGGCGGCGGACCGCCGCGTCCGCGGCCGCCAAACCCGCCGCGGGCACGGACCCGCTCGAAATCCGCCGCGTCGTGCTCGAGCGGCCATGCGCGTCCTACGCTCTCGAAATCGATCTCGGCCGCCTGCTGGGCCCATGCCGCCGAAGCGACGAGCGAAGCCGCAGCGACCGCAAACCATCGCCAAACGACGTTTCTCATAAGATAAACTCCCGTTCGTGTTCTCGCGCCCTGCCGGCGCTTCCCTGCCCCCGGCTCTCTCGGGCCCGGTCCTGGCTTTCGCCATTCTATGTCGCCGCCTGCGCGGGGGCCAATCCGCGGGCGGGCCGCCGCCGGCCCGGCGTCCGGGGTCTTGAAGAATCTAAAGGTCCGGCGGCGGCCGCCCTGCCCGAGTCACAAAAGTTTAATCGCCGGCGCGTAACCTTGTCGCCGCTGGGTCCAGTGCCCATTCGTCATCCGGCGAGACGTCTCAAGGAGGAGAATGATGTTCGCTCGAATCGCTATCGCTTTGCCTATCGGTACCGTCGTCACAGCCGCGCTGCTCTACATGATGCATGCGTTCATCGCGACCGGTCAGGGCAACCCCGAGATCGAGGTCATGCGCAGCGTCGATTTCGTTCGGGTCGAGCGTGAGAAGCACATCGAGAAGCGCGAAACGCGCCCGGACAAGCCCGAGACGCTCGAACGCGCTCCCGAGGTTCCGCAACCGGAAATGAACGAAGCTTTCGGCGCCACGATCGAAGTCGCCATCGCCGAGCCCAGGGTCGATTTCGACCTCGACCTCGGCGGCACGGGCGTCGTCGCGAGCGACGGCGAGTATTTGCCGATCGTCAAGGTTGCGCCCGTCTATCCGATGCGCGCGCTGCAGCGGCGGCTCGAGGGCTATGTCATCGTCGAATTCGTCGTCACGGCCTCCGGTTCCGTGCGCGACATCGTCGTCGTCGAGTCGTCGGAGCCCGTATTCGAGCAGGCGGCGATCGACGCGGCGATGAAGTTCCGATACAAGCCGCGTGTCGTCGACGGTGTGCCGATCGAGGTCGCCGGCGTGCAGAACCGCATCACGTTCAAGCTCGACGCCTGACCCGAAAGCCCTGTCAGAAACTGTGCCGGTAGCTCACGTGAAACGTTCGCGGCGGGCCGGTAAGCATCGACAGGAAGCTGCCCGAGCCGTCGTCGAATGACGCCTCGCGAAAGCCGCGTAGGGCCGGATACGTCTCGTCGAAGGCGTTCTCGAGACGGAACGCGATCTGATTCTGTCGGTCGGGGTCGGCATAAATGTAGACCGACAGGTCGGCGACGGTGCCCGAAGCTGCCCTGGCTCGATGTCACGGTGCTGACGAATCGCGTTCCGAAGCTGCCGCCGAAGCGGTCGCCGTCGTAGCTGATCGAGGCCTTGGCGTGCCAGCGCGGGTTGTAGTCCATCTGGCGGTTCGCGCCCTTAAGCTCGACCTCGTTGCTGACGTAGCTCGCATCGAACGTGACGCGCTCGGACAGCGCAACGCCGCCGAGGACCTCGAACCCTTCGATCGTGGCCTCACCCATGTTCTCGAATCGCCCGTCCGGAAACGCCGGCTGGCTGAAGTCAAAGTCGATGATGTCTTCGATATCGCGCCAGAACGCCGCGATCGTATTCTTCGGCATCGCTCCGGCGTGGTGTTGTTATGGGTACAACAGCGAGCCGATACTAGTCGCGCCGATGCATCGATTGTTAGAAATTAACGGTTATTGAACAGCTAATTAACGGGGACTAACAGCGGAGCACGGCGTGGGCGATCGTTGCGTTAATGCCACGAGAGCTCGAGCCGCAGGCGATCGCCCAGCGTCGTTGCCACCGGGAGACGACGCGGCTGCGAGACTGCCGGCACTCGAGCCTGATGCGCGCGGCGCGTTGGACGACATCGAGAAACTCTTGTAAGGTAGCGGCGGCTTTGACAGGTGGCGGTTGTCGTGACGCGGCGACCGCTAAACGGGAAGACGGTGCGCCTGAAGGCAATCCCGTCACTGCCCCCGCAACGGTAAATGAGTCAGCTGGTCATCGAGCCACTGCGCGATACGCGTGGGAAGGCGACCGGCGGGGCCGAAAGGCCGCTCATGAGTCCGGATACCGGCCCGTCAATCATCCACGATTCGATCGCGGCGGGCGATTGGCGGGGCTCTCCCAGCAATCTCCCGTGCATCGAGCCAACGGCAGGAACGGGGAATCCTGCGGGAGAAAACCATGACGACACAAACGACGCGGATTCTGATCGCCGCGGCCCTTGGCATCACCCACCCGGTCCTCGCACAGACGGCGGACGCGCAGACGGCGGACGCGCCGGACACGGTCGAGCGTGTCATCGTGACGGGAGCGCGTGCCCCGATCGACGTGGGGCGCCTCGGCAGCGCAACGACCGTCATCACGCGCGACGAGATCGAGCGGCGCCAGGCGCGTTACCTGACGGACCTGCTGCGCACCGTGCCGGGTTTCGCGGTCGCGGTCTCGGGCGGCGTCGGCTCGCAGGCGCAGGCCCGCGCGCGCGGCGGCGAGGCAAATCACGTGCTCATGCTGATCGACGGCGTCCGCGCGAACGATCCCGCGTCGGCCGACGAGTTCCGCTGGGAGCATTTCGCGACCGGCAACATCGAGCGAGTCGAGATCGTGCGCGGGCCGCAGAGCGCGCTCTGGGGCAGCGAAGCGATCGGCGCCGTCGTCAACGTGATTACGCGAACGGGATCGGGCGAACCGGCTATCGACGGCTACGCGGAAACCGGCTCCAACGGCTCGCGCAATCTCGGTGCGAACGCCGGCGGACGCCTCGGCGGCTGGACCTTGGGCGGCTCGATCGAGTCTCTGGAGGCCGACGGAACGAACATTTCGCGGAGCGGCACCGAGGACGACGGCGCCAGTCTCAACGCCGCCACCATACGCGCGCGCCATGACGGATCGGACCGCGTGACGCTCGACGCGATGCTCCGAGCCAACGATGCCACGTCCGAATTCGATCCGGTCGATTTCGTCGTCACGGGTCTGCCGACGGACGGTAACCTCGAGTCGCACAGCGATAACCTCGTCGGCAGCATCCGGGCATCGATCGCGGCCAGCGACGACATCGCCTGGCATCTGGATGCCCAATACTACGACTCGAAGCATCAGAACCTCGTTGACGATGCCTGGGAGTCGTCGACGGCATCGGAGCGCGTCACCTACGGGTTCGGGGCCGATGTTCGCCTCGGCGAGAACGAGCTTTCGCTCGCGATCGAGCACGAGGACATCGATTTCGAGCAGCGCGGCGCCGTCGTCTTTGGCGACCCGAACCAGAATCAGGACGTGCAGATCGCGAGCGCGATCGCCGAGTATCGCTGGCTTGCCGGTGAGCGTACGACCTGGATACTTGGCGGCCGCTACGACAGCCACAGCGACTTCGATGACGCCCTGACCGGTAGGCTCTCGACCGCCTACCGGTTGACCGACAGGACGCGACTGCGAGCCGGCATCGGAACCGGCCAGAAGACACCGACCTTCATCGAGCGATTCGGCTTTTTTCCGCAACAGTTCGTCGGCAATCGCGATCTGAAGCCCGAGTCGTCGCTGTCGTACGATCTCGGCGTGGATCAGGAGTGGCTCGACGGCGAGCTCTCCATCAGCGCCTCGCTCTACTGGCAGGAGCTCGGCGACGAGATCGACGGTTTCGTCTTCGATCCCGACACCTTCCTATTCACGGCAGAGAACGAGTCGATGGACAGCGAGCGCCGCGGTCTCGAGCTCGCCGCGAGCTGGGGACCGACCGAGGCGTTGAGTCTCGGGCTCGATTACACTTACACCGACGCGACGCAGCCGGGCGCCGGCGGCGGCACCGAGAGGGAGCTTCGCCGGCCGCGGCATTCGGGCGGCGTTTCGCTTTCCTACGGCGCGCCTGGCGGGCGCTTCGAGGCGATGCTGCTCGCCGACTACGGCGGCAAGAGCGCCGACATCTTCTTCCCGCCGTTCCCGGAACCCGAGCAACGTGTCATGCTGGCCGATTACTGGCTCGTCGACGCGACGGCGCTGTTTCGCTTGAGGCCGTCTCTCACGCTGTTCGCCCGCGGCACGAACCTGCTCGACGAGGACTACGAGCAGGTGTACGGTTACGCCACGCCCGGGCGCGCAGCCTACGTCGGGCTGCGCGTGGACCTCGGGCGTTGAGAGGCGACCGGAACTGAAAGGCGCAGATGCTGCCTATATTCGGGACCGTGGTTTTCCAAGGGGGTATTCAGTGGGAAGGCGATTCGCCGCGAGTCTGGCCCTCGTGCTTTCGCTGCCGGCCTGCCAGGTCGATCAGGGCACGATCGGCCAGGGCTCCGTTGCGCCGGCTTTCGACGCGGTCACGTTCGACGGGAGGCCCATCAGCTTTCCGGAGCTGCTCGACGGCAAGCCCGCGATCGTCGTCTTTTGGGCGACCTGGTGCAGCTACTGCAAGGCATTCATGCCCTATCTCGAGGACATCGAGGCTGCTTACGGCGAGCGCGTCAACGTCCTGACGATCAACGCGAAGGAGGACGGATCGAGCGACCCCGCGGCCTATGTCGAGGATCTGGACTTCCCGATGATCGCGGTCAGCGAAGGCGATGCGATCGCGGCGGCTTACGATGTCGAGTACATTCCGGGCCTGATGATCGTCGACGCGGAAGGGACGGTGGCCTACCGGCGAGCCTGGACCGACCTTCCGGCCGGCGATCAGGTCGCCCGACTCTGGTCGATACAGGTCCGCCAGGGACTCGATCAGCTATTCGACTGACGCGTCAGACGCCTGAACCCGAGATACATGCCGATGCCGCTCGTCGCCAGCGCGCCGAGGCTCAGCAGGATCATGCCGGCATCCCAAAGCGGCCGGCGATCGTACCAGAACGAAAAGTCGAGGCTGTGCAGGCCGTTGAAGAGCCAGCGTTCGATTCGGCCGAGCCTGTGATTCGAAGCGACGGTACCGCTTGTCATCAGATCGAAGTAGTACCAGGTCTCGGCCGGGTCATCGAACTTGACGCGAAGCACCGGCAGGGGCGCGGCCCCGCCCCGCGCGTAGTAGTAAGTATCGTATTCGTCGAGCACCGTATGCTCGACGATGCCGGCATCCGTCACGGTACGTCTGAGCTCGGCAAGGATGGACTCGGCCGGGAAAGGTGTCTTTCGTGGCTCGAGCGTCGCCGCGTCGACGAGCCGGCGCGTCGCGGACTCCCCCGTGCTCGAGGCTACCCGGTAGTAGGGTTCGCCCTGTATCCGCATCAGCTCGACCTCGGCGGGCGAATCGCCGAAAGCATCGACGAGGCCGGGCTCATCGAGGTCGTAACGCTCTAGCGCGAGGGCGCCGCCTTGCAGGCTGTTCACCGGCAATCGCATGCCCGTGGCGGTAGTCCAGTCGAAAGGCTCCATGGACATCAGACCGCTGAAGGCCCAGGTCAGGGCGAAGACCCCGAACAACGCACCGGTGTAGTAATGCCACCGCATCGAGCCGCGATAACGGATCGAGGCCGACAGTCGAAACGGCTTCGACCGCCGAAACTGCGTGAATGCGAGAATGAGCCCGAGCACGGCCATCCCGCAACCGATGACCGACACCCAGACGACGGTCCAATACCAGACCGGATCGTTCAATCGCAACGACGAGAAGTAGAACCAGTGCGGAATCGCTCCGGCCCAGGCCAGCACGCGGTTCGTGCGGTCCGTGACGAGCTCGACCTGTCCCGAGTCACGCGAGAAATAGACCCGCGTGCCGCGGCCGTCATCGACGTCATAGCGGTCGAGTGGGAGGCTCCGAGACAGGGCTATCGTCCACTGGTCGCGCTCCGTCAGCACGCCCGCGAGCTCGAGCGCAGCGCCGGGTTGGCCGATGAATCGCGCCGATTCGGCGACGGCTTCGTCGGAGTCGGCGCCATCGAAGACCTCGCCCGTGTCGGCAAACACGGTCGTCGTCGAGCCGAATCCGCGGCCGATTCGCCAGGCGGGCCGGCCGAGCAACGAACCGAGACTGAGCCCGGTTACCGCACCGTTAATGCCCGCGCTTGCGGCCGCCTCGGCAGGCGAGACCTCGATCGCTTCGAAATCGATCGGACCCTGGCCGCGATGCCTGTCGTCGGCGCCGAGCGCCGGCATGCCGCCAGTGTAGATCATGACGATGCCGGAGACGAGCCAGACGACGAAGACGACGCTCATCGGAATTCCGACATAGCGGTGCAGCAGTATGATCAGTCGCTTCACAGGCCCCAGGCCAACGATGTCTTTCGCATTGTTCAGTGCTCCGCGAATGAGAATCCAGACTCGCAGTCTAATCCGATCTGCGAGCCGCATCGCCGTTTAGCGGACGTCATAACCGTTAATTAACGGTTTGGTTCGTGGCATAGTTCGCGCTCGACCCTTGGGCGGAGCCGCTTTTGTCGTTCTTCATCTGGCTCGAGAGCACGGCTTTGAGCGAGTGGATTCGCAGCTCGCCGTCGCTTTGGGGATTTCCGTTCATTCTCTATCTGCATACGCTCGGCCTCGCTCTGATCGCGGGGCTCAGCAGCGCCGTCGCGCTCTTTATCATCGCCGTGCCCGGCCCGCCGCGCCGGCCGCCTCTGGGCGGCCTCTTTCCGCTGATGTGGCTCGGCTTAAGCATCAACGCGCTGTCGGGCATGCTGCTGCTGATCGCCTATCCGGCGAAGGCGCTGACGAACCCAGTGTTTTATCTGAAGCTCGTCGCGATTGTGGCCGCGGTCGGCATCGTGCGGTGGCTCGAGCGAAGGTTTGCGGGCCTGCCGGCAGCCACTTCGCCGTCCACCGCCGCAGCGGCGTTATCTCGTTCGACACTACCCGGCGCCGCGCCGGCCGCTGCGGGATCGGCGCCTGACCTCAGACGCGCGGCCTGGGCGCTGCTCGGTCTCTGGCTCGTCGCGACGACGACCGGGCGACTGCTCGCCTACACGCACTCGATCCTGCTCGCGAGCTTTGCGGAGTTCATGTAGTGCCATGAGCATGCAGGCGCTGATCGAATGGCTTTACGCGAGCTGGCCCTCGCATCTCGTCAACGACTATCGCTGGTCGTGGCCGATCGCCGAGTCGATCCACTTCTTCGGGCTCGTGCTGCTGACGGGGACGGTCGGCGTCTTCGACCTCAGGCTGCTCGGCGTCGCCAAGGGCGTTCGGCCCGCCGATCTGCATCGCCTGCTGCGGTTCGGCATCGCGGGTTTCGTCCTGCTCGTCGTCACGGGGCTGCTGTTCATCTCGGGCGCGCCCGAGCAGTACTTCTACAACCGCGCGTTTCATCTGAAGGTCATCGCCTTGACCCTGACGGGCCTCAATGTCGCGCTGTTTTACGGGCTCGAATTCAGGACCGTCAAGGCGCTCGGACCCGGCGACGATGCGCCGCGCGCGGCCAAGATCATGGCCGGCGTATCGCTGACCCTGCTCGTCGCCGTCATGCTGTTCGGCCGCATGCTGACCTTTTTTCGACCGCCCTACTGAATGGTCGACGCTCCGTTCACCGGTAAAGCTTCAGATTCAGATAGGCCGCTTCGATATTGTCCTTCAGCAGCCGATCGTAGTTGACCCAGCCCGAGTACTGCTCGAGCAGGATCGTCTCCTGCATCTCCTCAAGGCTTAAGGCTGCGGCCATCGCGCCCGACACGGCTGCCTTCAGGTCCTCGAAATAGATCCGTGTGTCCGTGACGCCCTGCTTGTCGAACAGAACACGTCCATGCCCGCCGGCGACGACGTCGAAGTCGAGCGCCTCGACCGCGCGGTACGAGCGAATCCACTCGTCGATGGGGCTGCCGTCGAACGGTCCGCAGGCGCTCGGCAGCGAGTGGATATCGTCGGTGACGAGAGCATCGGCGATGAACTCCGTCGCGAACAGGACGCGCTCCTCGGGAAACAGCATCACGGTCGCGTCGTTCGAGTGATTCCGGCCGGGATGAATCAGCTCGACGCGCTTGCCGCCGAGCTCGATCTGCATCCGATCCGAATAGACGAGATCGGGCGGCGCGATGTTGCGCTGGAGCTCTTCGGGCGTCGCGACGCCGTCGCCGTTGGCGTCGATCCGGGCGTGAAAGCCATCAAACATGCCGCAGAACCCGGGCTTTTCGGTCGTCGGGATCATGATGTCCTCGGGATCGATGAGACCGTTGTTGTTGCGGTCGACCATGTCACCGGGCATTTGCGGGTAGCGGCCGTCCATGTTCTCAAGCATCGTCTCGTGCGCGACGAACGTGGCCGTCTCCGCGAACACTTCGCCGCCCTCGGCGTGATCCCAGTGACTGTGGCTATAAACGACGTAGCGAACCGGCAGCCCGAAGCGCTCGTCGAGCTCGCCCTTGAGCCAGGTCGAGAAGGCGACATTGAGCGGGTCGCCAAGGATGATGCCTTCGGGCGTCACCATGAAGATCGCCCACCAGTTGCCGTTGTTGGCGCGATAGACGTCGCCGGCGACGTGGACGATCTCGCGTTGCTGCCCGGGGGGCTGCGCCGGAACGGTCATGCTCAGCGTTGCGAGCACGAGCGTGACGAAAAGAGTCTTGCCTGGCTTCATGATCTCCTCCGGACGCGAGCCGCCTGCTAGGGCAGCGGCAACTCGGGGCTGTCTTCTTCACGCGCGGCGGAAAATGCCGGTACGGGGCCGTCGGTCCTGACCTGCTCGAGCCAGAAGACGCCGTCATACTCGCCACTGTTGCCGCGCGTGCCGAAGAAATCGAGATCGCCATCGCCGTCGACGTCGTGCGGGACGAACTTGTCGAACATGCCGCGCTCGCGGCGCGAGAAGTCGTGACGCGTCCAGCTCAAGCCGCGGCCGAGGTTCTCGAACCAGGCGAGCCGCCCGAGTGAGGCCTCGAGATCGGCGACGCCGTCCTCGAGACGCGAGCTCGCCGCGTTCGACGCGCCGCTGTAGCCGCCCGTCATGACGTCGGCGTCGCCGTCGCCATCTATGTCAGCCACCGCGATGCCGACGAGCTGATCAGGCGCGTAGTCGCCGATGCGATGAAAGACCCAGGGCGCATCGGCGGCGGCGGGCTGCTCGAGCCAGGCCGCATCGATGCCGAGCAGGTTGGCGGTATCGAAGGTGACGATGTCGAGACGGCCGTCGCCGTTGAGATCGGCGAAATCCATGTTGAAAGCGTTGACGGTCGCCGGCGATTCGGCGCCCGGCTCCGAGATCGTGATCGCATGCTCGATGAACTGCAGCTGCCCGCCCGTGCTCACATTCTCGAACCACATCGACCGGCCTTGCGCGACGGAGCCGGCGATGACATCGACGTCGCCATCGCCGTCGAGGTCGACCGTTTGCGCATTGATCGGCCATGGCACGCGGGTCAGCACATGCTCGGACCAGGCGTCGTCGTCGAGACCGGCCCCGCCGGCGATGCGAAAGATGCTGATTTCCTTCGGCTCCTGGCGGACGCGCGTCGGGTCCTGGGAGCCCTTGTTCGGTGTGACGATCTCGGGATAGCCGTCGCCGTCGAAATCCGCGGCGAAAGCGCGGATGAAGGACCCGCGGTCGCGCGACACGGCCGGAATCAGACGCGGCCAGTCGCCATCGCGGATGTTTTCGCCCGGGTTTTCAAAGTAGATCAGATGCGAGAGCTCGCAGGCGGCAACGATATCGAGCCAGCCGTCGCCGTTGAAATCGGCGATGACCGCGTCCTCAGCGGCGCCGGCTTCGGGCCCTTCGGCCAGCGTGACATTGACCCAGGTATCGGGGTCGGCCGTGCCGAAGGCAATCCGGATATGACCTTCCGGCGCGCCGTCGTAGACGTCGTCGGACTCGTGCACCGAGACGATGTCCTGATAGCCGTCACCGTCGAGATCCGCCATGACGAGCCCGTCGCTGCCGCGCAGCGGCACGCCGGTCAAAAGTTCGTCGTCGACGCGGTGCTCGCGCCAGGAGATGTAGCGGCCATCGGCCGCGCGTGCTCGCGTCGGTGCCTCGCTCAGTAGCACACCCGCTCGCGGAACGGCGGCTTCGGTCGATGCGCTTGCGCTACCGGCCGACGCGCCTCCGTCATCGTTCGCGCTGTTGCAGGCGGCGAGAGCCAGAGTCGCAATCGCCGTGCCGATGAATCGCATGCATCATTCCCCGGATTCTCAAGACAGGCGACTAGTATAGACTGTCCGGCATGGCGGAACTTGCGCTCACCGTGCTCAGCCTGCGTTACTCGTCGTGGTCGATGCGGCCGTGGCTCGCGCTGACGCACGCCGGTGCCGAATTCGAAACCAGGACCGTCGAGCTCGAGAGCTTCGAGACGACGACGCTCGCCGAAAGGCGCGAGCTCGGCAGCGTTTCGGGCCTCTTTCCGATCCTTCGCGTCGACGGGCAAGCGATACACGAATCACTGGCGATTAGCGAATACGCGGCGGAGGCCTTTCCCGATGCCGGGCTCTGGCCCGAGCCCATGCTCGAAAGAGCGCGCGCACGCGCAGTTTGCTCGGAAATGGCGACCGATTTCGCCGCCATGCGTAGCGAGATGTCCTGTCATCTGTTCGCGCGGGCGCCGCAATTCGAACCGAGCGGCAAGGCGCGCGCAAATATCAATCGCGTCTTCGAGCTCTGGACGGAATGTCTCGAGCGATCGGGCGGGCCGTTCCTGTTCGGCTCCGCTTCGATCGCCGACTTCTTCTACTACCCCGTCCTCACGCGCTTTCGCACTTACGACATCGAGCTGCCGACCGCCGTCGACGCCTATGCGCGATCGCTCGAGACGCTGCCGGCGGTCGAAGCGCTCGTTCGCAAGGCGCGAACGGAACCGCCGAATGCGCTTTACGATGACTACATCCTGAAGCTCAGCGGCGATCCGAAAGCCACGCTTTGATTCGCTGTCAGAGTACGTCTTCGGTGCGCCCGCGCCGGCGCCAATGCGGGCATGCTATTCTCCGCCAACGTCACCGAAGCTCGTCGGAGGGGGCAAGTGTCTCGGGTATTGCTGGCAGCGCTGTCGACTCTTCTGATCGTCTCCGGCATCGCGACCGGGCAGGAGGCCGTGAGCGCCAGGTCGGCAATCGTCGCCCTGACGGACGACCCCGAGCTTCGGAGGTCCTTTGAGGACCAGATGGTCACGACGGCACTCGCGTATCGGTATGACGCTGTGGTCAGTTACGACATCGTTCCCGATATCCAGAACATGGACAGGCGGCGAATCGCGGCGCAACTCGAGGCCGAAGGCATTCAGGTCGTTCTGATGCTGCGGCCGGCGGCTATCGGCGCGGGCTCCTCGCTCGAGTCGGTAAGGAACGAGGTCGATCCTGCCGTCTACGAAAGCATGCGCGTGTTCGCGCGCGAGGTCAGCGAGTCGGGCAGCGACGATCTCATTGCCGTCGTCCATATGGCGATCTATACCCTTGCGGACGGGGAAGCGCGCCTGCTTTCGTCGGGGGCCGTGTGGCTCGACGAGGAAGTCGAGACTCAAGGGCAGGGTATCGAGCGCCTGCAGGGCCTGATCGTAGCGAACGTCAATGCGGCGCGCCCGGCGATCCGCGAGCGCCTCGGCCTGCCTCCGCTGTAACCGGCCGACGGCTGTGAGACCGGCGCGGTTCGCGGCGCTCGGCAACCGGCGTCGCAGGGCCTTTGGCCGGGCCCTGTGCCTGGTGTTGATCCCCTTCCCGGGCGCCTTTGCTCAGGATCAGCTCGGAGAAACCATCCATTGGGCATATAGCGCTTACTTCGGCACCGGCCGCTACGAGCTCGACAATGGCGACTCCACCTACGTGCTGGGCGGCCGTCCGCGCAAGCTGATCCGAGAACCGACGATCGGGGAGCAAGGCGAACGTTCTGCGGGCATCGAGCTGTTCTTTCCGATCGCCGTCGGCGTTTACGACTTCGATCCGACCAACATCGGCGGCACGGCGCGGGTCGACAACGTCGGCACCGTGAGCATCGTGCCCGGCGCGGCCTTCGAAATGCGGCTCGACGGGCGCTGGTCGCTGAAGCCCTTCGTCCACGTCGGCTGGGGCGCCGAGATCGATGGTGACGCTTCGGCGTGGCTTTACTGGGCCGGGCTGAAGACCCAGGCCCGGTTCTCCGCGGAGAGCTTCGACTGGATGCTCGTCAACGGGCTCGCATATCTCGGCTACTCGAACGACACCGGCGAGGACGGCAACCTGCTCTCCGTGCTGACCGCCTTCGAGTTCGAGCGTCCGTCGAGATACGAGATCGCTGGGCACCAGGTCCGGCTGCACTGGCATGTCGCCTACACCGATTATCTGAACGAGCTCAAGATCGCCCCGCGCCTGATCGGAACCGACGCCGTGCAGATCGATGACGAATGGGAAATCGGTGCTGCGTTCAGCACGGGCGAGCACCGCCTGGGCATCAAGCGGCTGCGATGGGACCGGGTCGGGATCGCCTATCGCTTCAGCAGCAACGGCGACTTCGAAGGCATCGGCCTCACCTTCACCTCCCTCTTCGACCGCTGAATGAAAATGGGGTCAGACCCCGTTCAGGTTGGGTCTGACCCAACCTGAACGGGTCTGACCCCATTTTCATTCAGCGGTCGAAGAGGGACGTGAAGGTGAGGCCGATGCCTTCGAAGTCGCCGTTGCTGCTGAAGCGATAGGCGATCCCGACCCGGTCCCATCGCAGCCGCTTGATGCCCAGGCGGT
>DATKCK010000093.1:0-21463 GCA_035513215.1 Gammaproteobacteria bacterium
CAGGGAGACGCCGAGTATCCCCTCGTTGCCGACGACGGCGATCTCGGCCGATGACCCGTCTTCCATGACGTATATCAATGACACGATCGAGTTGATGGGGAAGTAAACGTGCTGAAGACGTTCGCCGGACTCGTACAGGACATGACCGAGCGAGAGATCGACGAACTCCAGATTCGACCGCACGCGATTGAATTCCGCGGCGGGTAGCGTGGCGAGCAGATTGTTCTGTTTCGGATCCGGAATGCTCTCTGCGCGTGCGACCTGGCTCATCGGCAAGCCCCTGAGAATCTGGACCTACCTAAGTTTACCGCATGCTTCTGCGATGCTCCGTGCGCTAGCGCACACAACGGAGTGGTGGGCTTAATGCCCGCAGCCGTATTACGCGTGGTCAGGTGAAATGAGCAGCACGGCGAGCCCGGTGGGTCCCGGGCCGGCTGAACGACTACGCCCATGCCTGGGAGAGTACTACAAAGGTGTCCCTTCAGGACGGCACTCGCGGCGCCAGCGGGAACTCCAGCTTGTCCACGGCCTCGATCAGGCGCTCGAGCGGGTACCTCTTGCTGAGGTAGACCCCGTCCATACCGCGCAGACTGTGGCCGAGGATCCTCTTGCGGGCGTTGTCCGGCATGTCGCTTTGCTCGCACAAGTCGGCAAAGCTCTTCCGCAGTCCATGCAGCTGCGGTCGGTCCCGGCCCGAGAGCTTGCGCGCGGTGCACCATTCCAACCAGCGGCTGCCAATGCTGGGCCCTCGGAGGCCGTCAGAGTCGGCCTTGAGGGGTAGCAGGTAGCCGTCCTCGGCTGGATGCTCGAGGAGGTACTTGAGGAGCGGCAACAGGTCCCGGTGTATGGGCACGGTGCGGGACGCGGAGGCCGTCTTGCCGCCGCCGTCGGGGTAGATCGCGATGCTGCGGGCTTCGAGGTCGACGTCCTCCGGCTTGATCTGACACACCTCCTCACGGCGGCAACCGGTGTAGAGGAGCAGTACGGGGACAATGTAGCGGATGTCCGAGGGATCGAACCGCTCGAGTAGGGCGAGCTGGTCCGAGGTCCAAGGCCTCGACGCGTTCGTTCCCTGACCCTTGATCCGGCCGGCCTGAGACCGGAACGGCTCGAGGTCACCAAGGGGGCGGCCGACGAGGCTACACCAGCGGGTGAACGTCGACAGGACGCGGATTGCCTGTCGCTGAGTCGTCGGCGCGCGGCCGTCTTCTCGAACGACGGACACGTAGCGGCCGGCGAGGTCGCGGGTGATGTCACTGAGCAGGATAGGTCCGGTCCAGTTCAGGAAGTCGGCGAGCACCTTCGTGCGGAGCTTGAGGGTTCGAGGGGCGACGTCGATGTCCCGAAGGTAGTCCGTGATGGACTCCTCGAGGGTGTAGGCCTTCGTCCCGGCGAGTCTCGCGGATGCCGCCCGGGTCGCCCTTCGGATGTCCCCGGGGATGTCTCCAATCGGGGTATCGCCGGCGGCGCCGCGGCCGGCCGCCATACGCTCGAGGTAGTCCTCGAGAATCTCCGCCGCGGTGTCCTCGTCCAGCTCGCCGGCTTGAACCTGCTGGTGCAGACCGGCGGCGGTACCGAGGATGCTGCGGGGAGTCGGCGCCGTGGGATCCACGCCAAGGGCGCGACTGACGGCGTCTTCGACCTCATCTATCATGTCCGCCACCGTCCTATGGAAGAGTCGGTCGGCTTCGACCTTCGAGGTAACAGACTTGCCCGTTTCGTCCTTCAACGCGCGCCAGACTTGTCGGCGCCCGATGAGCTGCGCCTGCCTCGTTGGGATGTTGAGCTTGGCGTGGAAGGTGTTTCCGCGCTTGATCAGTTGGGCCGCCATGAGATCTCCTAGCCGGTCTGCTACCGCGAATCGAGTAGCAACCATAGGCGCTGGAGGCCGCGTAGTCAATGGGTTTACGGGCTTCAGGCTCGTTTCTGGACTCCGGGCGTGAGCATCAGGGTTCTACCGTCGGAGCTGATCGACCAGATTGCCGCGGGCGAAGTCGTCGAGCGCCCGGCGGCCGTCATCAAGGAGCTCGTCGAGAACGCGCTCGACGCCGGCGCGACGAAGATCGATCTCGAGATCGAAGCCGGCGGCACGAGGCTGATTCGCGTCACGGACAACGGTTCGGGCATGGAGCGTGCCGAGCTTCCGCTCGCGCTGTCGCGGCACGCGACAAGCAAGATTTCAAGCCTCGACGACCTCGAGTCGCTGATGACGCTCGGCTTTCGCGGCGAGGCGCTGCCGAGCATCGGGTCCGTCGCAAGGCTCAGGCTGACGTCGCGCACGGCCAGCGAGGAGCAGGCATGGTGCGTCGATTGCGACGGTGGGGCGACGGGGGAGCCGAAGCCGGCCGCGCATCCCGTCGGCACCTCGGTCGAGGTCCGCGATCTGTTCTACAACACGCCCGCGCGGCGCAAGTTTCTGAGGACCGAGCGCACCGAGTTCGGTCATCTCGATGCCGTCGTCAGGAATCTCGCGCTCGCGCGCGCCGACGTCGCGTTCACGCTGAAGCACAACCGGCGCGGACAGTTCAGCCTGCGTCCCGCCGAAGGTCGCGCCGCGCGCGAAGCCCGCATCGCGGCGCTTTGCGGTCGGGAGTTTCTCGACCATGCCACCTGGTTCGAGCGCAGCCTCGAAGGCATGACGCTCGAAGGCTGGATCGCCGCGCCGACATTCTCGCGCGCTCAGCCCGACCTTCAGTTCACGTTCGTCAACGGGCGCTTCGTGCGCGACAAGCTGCTACGGCATGCGATTCGGCACGCCTATCGCGACGTCCTCTATCAGTCGCGGCATCCGGCTGTCGTGCTTTTCCTTGAGGTCGACCCGCGGCGCGTCGACGTCAACGCGCATCCGGCCAAGCTCGAGATCCGCTTTCGCGATGCGCGCACGGTCCACGACTTCGTCTTCCGCACGATCGAGTCCGTGCTCGCGCATCCGGACGCCTCGGCCGGACCCGCGCGGCCGGCGCCGGCGGACTCCGGCCGGCTCGGCCGCTTCGGCGACGCAACCATCCGTGCCGGCAACGGGACCGCCGGCCGCCCCGCGGCGGCCGGCAAGCCCGCGCACGCGCACGCGCACGGATCGCAAGGCCTGGCAGCCCGGTCGATTCTGCCGCTCTATCAGCGCCTGCACGCGCCGGGTCCGACGACGGCGACGGATCCGACGGCTTCACCGGTTTCGGCGGCTTCGCCCGGCGTCGCCGAGCCGGCCGGGCGGACGACCGCCGCCGGCAGGGATCTCGGCGTGGCGCTCGCGCAGCTTGCCGGCATCTACGTGCTCGCCGAGGCCGACGACGGGCTGATCATCGTCGACATGCACGCGGCCCACGAGCGCATCACCTACGAGGCGATGAAGGCCGAGTTCGGCGCCGACAGGCTGAAGGGACAAAGCCTGCTCGTGCCGATGGAGCTCAAGGTCCCGGAGCGCGAGGCCGATGCCGTCGAAGCGGGCGAGGCGGAGCTTGCAAGGCTCGGTTTCGAGATCGCGCGCCGTTCGATCGACGAGGTGCAGGTCACGGCCGTTCCGCGCCTGCTGGCGGACGTCGCGAGCGAGGCGCTGCTGCGCGACGTGCTGTCCGATCTCGCGGGGCAGGGTCCGGGCGGCCGCGTCGAGCGCGAAGCCGATGCGCTGCTGGCCGGGATGGCGTGTCATTCGGCGCTTCGCGCCAACCGGAGGCTGACGCTCGAGGAAATGAACGCGCTGCTCAGGCAGATGGAAGAGACGCCGCGCATCGATCAGTGCAATCACGGCCGCCCGACCTGGACGCGAATCACGCTCGGCGAGCTCGACCGGCTGTTCCTGCGCGGCCGCTGAGCACGATGTCGACGGCATCCGGCACCGGGGCCCGCTGCCTTGCGATCACGGGCCCGACGGCCTGCGGCAAGACCGAGCTTGCGCTCGCGCTCGCGCGCGATTTCTCGCTCGAGATCATCAGCATGGACTCGGCCATGGTCTACCGGGGCATGGATATCGGCACCGCGAAACCCGATCGCGCGACTCGCAGCGAGGTGCCGCATCACCTGATCGACATAGTCGACCCCGAGGCGGCGTATTCAGCGGGCCGGTTCGCGGCCGACGCGACGCGTCTCGTTGCCGAGATCGCCGCACGCGGCCGCCTGCCGCTCGTCGTCGGCGGGACGATGCTCTATCTGAAGGCGCTGCGCGAGGGCATCGCGCCGCTGCCGGAGCGCGATTCCGCGATCCGGGCCCGGATCGACGCCCGCGCGCAGCAGGCGGGCTGGGAGGCGCTTCATGCCGAGCTTGCGGTGATCGACGCGGAAGCCGCCGCACGCATCGAGCCGGGCGACCGGCAGCGCATTCAGCGCGCGCTCGAGGTGCACGCGATCACCGGGCGTCCGTTGAGCCAGCTCCAGCGAGCGGGGTCGGAACCGTCGGTCATCGTCGAGAGCATCGCGCTGATGCCGCGCGACCGCGAGCGGCTCAAGACGACGATTGAACGGCGCTTCGGCGCCATGGTCGAAGAGGGGTTGATCGACGAGGTGCGGCGGCTGCGCGCGCGCCCCGGGCTCACGGCGTCGAGCGCTTCGATGCGGGCCGTCGGCTACCGGCAGGTCTGGGCGCACCTCGATGGCCGCTGGGACTGGCCCGAGGCCGCGAGGCGCGCCGTCGCCGCGACGCGGCAGCTGGCCAAGCGGCAGCTGACCTGGCTTCGGAGCGACCGGCAGACCGAGACGCTCGATGCCGACGATCCGGCGCTCGGCGACCGACTCGGAAGTCGTGTCGAGCGGCATCTGAAGTGCTTAACATTGATTTGATGCGGGATTACTATTGTTCCGTTAAGTGGGAACTATCGGAGTTGGCTTCTCCAGGAGCGCATCTGCGCGGGCACTTCTGCGGGCCGAATCTCGATAAGAACAAGAAAGGAGATCTCGATGGCCAAGAGCCAGTCACTACAGGATCCGTTCCTCAATGCATTGCGCAAGGAAAAGGTCCCGGTATCGATTTATTTAGTCAATGGAATCAAGCTACAGGGTCAGATCGATTCGTTCGACCAATTCGTTGTACTGCTCAGAAACAGTGTCAATCAGATGGTCTACAAGCACGCGATCTCGACGGTCGTGCCGGCCCGGAATATCCGCCTCACTTCCGGGGACGAAGACGGGAACGCCGACGACTAGCCCGGTGACGGCCGCCAGGGTGATCGCGCTTGCTTGATCGCCCGCGAACCGGGGAACGCGCGCTGCTCGTGCATATGAACCGAGGCCGTCGGGCATCGCCCGATGAGCTGCAGGAGTTCCGCGCGCTCGCGGGCTCCGCCGGCGCCGAGATCGTCGACGAGCTCGTCATCCGCGTCGACCGGCCGAATCCGCGCTACTTCGCGGGTCCCGGCAAGGCCGAGGAGATCGCCAAGCGGGCGAAGCTCGCCGACGCCGAGCTGATCCTCGTCAGTCAGGCGCTCGCGCCGAGCCAGGAGCGTAATCTCGAGCAGCTCGCTCAGGTTCGGGTCCTCGATCGAAACGGCCTGATTCTCGATATCTTCGCCCAGCGGGCGGCGACCTTCGAGGGTAAGCTTCAGGTCGAGCTGGCCCAGCTCGAGCATCTGTCGACGCGGCTCGTCCGCGGCTGGAGCCATCTCGAGCGGCAAAAGGGCGGTATCGGCCTCCGAGGCCCGGGCGAGACGCAGCTCGAGACGGACCGGCGGCTGATCGGCCAGCGGATCAAGCGGCTCAAGACCCGTCTCGATCGCGTCAAGCGCCAGCGCGACACGAGCCGGCGCGAGCGCCGGCGGGCCGGAATCCCGACGGTCGCGCTCGTCGGCTATACCAACGCCGGCAAGACCACGCTGTTCAACCGGCTCTCGGGGGCGTCGCTCGAGGCGAAGGACCAGCTTTTCGCGACGCTCGACGCGACGATCCGCCGGCTCGAGCTCAACCCCGGCGAGGAGGTGCTGCTCGTCGACACGGTCGGGTTCGTCCGGGACCTGCCGCACGAGCTCGTCGCGGCGTTTCGGTCCACGCTGACCGAGACGCGCGACGCGAGCCTGCTGCTCCATGTCATCGATGCGAGCGATCCGCATCACGAGGACCGGATGCGACAGGTGCGCGAGGTCCTCGCGGAGATCGGCGCATCCGATCTGCCGATGCTCGAGGTGTACAATAAAAGCGACCAGATGGCGGAGTCAGCGGAACCTCACGGGCTGAACGGCGCCAAACTGATGGTATCGGCGCGAAAGGGCTGGGGCATCGAGCCGCTGGTGCGGGCAATCCGAGCGCAGGCCGTCGGGGCGCCGATCGCCGGGCAGCTCAGGCTCGAGCCGGGGCAGAGCCGGATCCGCGCTCAGCTGTTCGACTGGGAGGCAGTCAGGAGCGAGACCGTGGATTCCTCGGGTCGGTTGACGCTCGAGATCGAGTTGTCGGCGCGCCGCTGGAGGGAGCTCAGCGAAAAGGAAGGTTTATCGCGGGACTGCTTCTCGCAGAAGGTATAGCAATGGCATGGGATGACGACAACAACAAGGATCCGTGGCGGTCGCGGGGCAACCAGGGACCGGCGGACCTCGATGCTATCGTCAAGGATCTTCAGCGAAAGCTCCGCGGTTTCTTCGGCGGGCGAAACCGCGGTAACGGGTCGGGCCAGGGCGCCGGCCCCGGTCCCGGTCCCAAGGTCGGGTCCGGCATCGTGGCCTTCATCGTCGTCATCGCGCTCGGGCTGTGGTCGGCCACGGGCTTTTACATCGTCGACGAGGCCGAGCGCGCCATCGTGCTGCGCTTCGGCAAGTTCATGGATGTCTCGCAACCGGGCCTGCGCTGGCATCTGCCCTGGCCGATCGAGACCCGGTTTGCGATCAATACCGAGGAGACGGTGACCTGGCCCTATCAGGGCAGCATGCTGACGCGCGACGAGAACATCGTCATCGTCAATCTGATCATTCAGTACCGCCGCACAGACCCCGAGGCCTTCCTGTTCAGCCTGCGCGATCCCGAAGATACGATGCAGGACGTCACGGCGAGCGCGATCCGGGAGATCGTCGGCAAGAACGATCTCAACTACATCCTGACCGACGGCCGCCTCGACATCGCCTCACAGGCGCTCGATCTCTTGCAGTCGACGCTCGATTCCTACAACACCGGGATCACGGTCTACGAGGTCAACCTGCAGGAGGCGCAGTTTCCCGAGGCCGTGCAGGAGAGCGTGCAGGATGTCGTCAGGGCCCGTGAGGACCAGGCGCGCTCCATTCTCGCAGCCGAGACCTACCGGAACCAGGTCCTGCCGAACGCCCGCGGCCAGGCGGCGAGGCAGCTCGAGGATGCCGAAGCCTATCGGGCGCAGGTCGTGGCCGATGCCGAGGGCGAGTCGCGCCGGTTCTCGCAGATCCTGGCCGAATATCAGAACGCGCCCGCAGTGACGCGGCAGCGTATGCATCTGGAGACGCTCGAGTACGTCCTTTCGAATTCGACCAAGGTCCTGCTCGATACCGAGGGCGGCAACAATCTGATGTACCTGCCGCTAGACCAGCTCATGCAACGCCGAAGCACAGGCGCCGCTCAGACGCAGACGAACCAGCCGGCGCTGCCGTCCGCCGTCAGCCCCTCGACCGGCAGCGGGTCGACGCTTCGCGACCCAACCAGCAGCCGGCGCTAGGACAGGTGAGATCATGAGCCCGAGAATGAGTTTTTCGCTGATCGTCATCGTCGCCGTCGCGATCGTCGTCGGCATGTCGGTTTTCGTCGTCGACGAGCGCGAGCATGCGCTCAAGTTTCAGCTCGGCGAGATCGTGCGGTCCGACTACGAGCCCGGCCTGCATTTCAAGTGGCCGTTGGTGCAGAATGTCGTCAAGTTTCCGAACCGGATTCTCAATTACGAGGATTCGGAGGAGCGGTTCCTGACGGGCGAGCAGAAAAATCTCGTCGTCGACTATTTCGTCACCTGGCGTGTCGTCGATCCCGCCCAGTACTACGTCTCGGTGCGGGCCGATGAGCGCGCGGCGGTCGACCGGCTGGCCGCCGTCGTCAAGGAAGGCATCAAGGCGGCGATCAGCCAGCGCGACGTGCGCGACGTCGTCTCGGCTGAAAGATCCGAGCTGATGAACGACATGCTCACGGAAGTCCGCTCCCGCTCGCCCGAGCTCGGCATCCAGGTTGTCGACGTGCGCGTCAAGCGAATCGACCTGGAGACCGAAGTCAGCGAGTCGGTCTACGCGCGCATGCGCCAGGAGCGCAGCCGCACGGCCGAGGAGCTGCGCGCCGAGGGTAACGAGGAGGCCGAGCGGATCAGCGCCGACGCCGACCGGCAGCGCACCGTCATTCTTGCGGACGCACGCCGCGAGGCCGAGATCATTCGCGGCGCGGGCGATGCGACGGCTTCCAACACCTATGCGCAGGCCTACTCGGCGGACCCCGATTTCTATGCCTTCTACCGCAGCATGACGGCCTACCGGCAGTCGATCGGCGGGCCACAGGACGTGCTCGTGCTTCAACCCGACAGCGAGTTCTTCCGCTACCTGCAAAGTCAGTTCGGCGCCGAGGTGCTTGCCAACTAGACCGGTCCGATTTCACGCGCTTCGATACGGAGGCTTTGGCTTTGGCCTGGGCAGACCTTTTTGCGGGCTTCGCCTTTTATCTGATCCTCGAGGGACTCCTGCCTTTCGTCTCTCCGCGCGGCTGGCGCCGCGGGCTGGCTGCCATGGCCGAGCTCAACGACGCGCAGCTGCGAGGCTTCGGTCTTGCGATCGTCGTCGTCGGTCTCGTCCTGCTGTTGCTGACCCGGAGTTGAGCATGGGCCGTAACGTCGTCGCAATCGGCACGCAATGGGGAGACGAAGGCAAAGGCGCCGTCGTCGATGTGCTCGCCGATCGGGTTGCGGCCGTGGTCCGATTCCAGGGCGGGCACAACGCGGGGCACACGCTCGTCATCAACGGCGTCAAGACCGTGCTGCACCTGATCCCGTCGGGCATCCTGCGCGAAGGCGTGATCTGCCTGATCGGCAACGGTGTCGTCGTCGCGCCCGATGCGCTGATGACCGAGATCGACACGCTCGGCGCGCGCGGCGTGCCGGTCTCCGATCGCCTGATCCTGTCGGCGGCCTGCCCGCTGATCCTGTCGTCGCACGTCGCGCTCGATGCGGCGCGTGAGAAGATGAGCGGCGCGGGCGCCATCGGCACGACGGGCCGCGGCATCGGCCCGGCCTACGAGGACAAGATTGCGCGCCGCGCGATCCGCGCCTCACACCTGCTTTCACCCGATCGCCTGAAGGAGAGGCTCGATGCGTTGCTCGACCTGCACAATTTCCTGTTGACGCGCTATTACCACTGCGATGCCGTCGATGCGAGCGCGGAGCTCGATCGGCTGCTTTCGCTCGGCGAGCGCGTGCGGCCGATGATCGGCGACGTCACCGAGACGCTCAGGCAGCTCGCAGCCGACGGCCGCAACGTGCTCTTCGAAGGGGCGCAGGGCGCAATGCTCGATATCGACCTCGGCACCTATCCGTTCGTGACGTCGTCGAATACGACGGTCGGCGGCGCGCTGGCAGGTACGGGTGTCGGGCCGACGGCGATCGACTACGTGCTCGGCATCGTCAAGGCCTACACGACGCGCGTCGGGGCGGGTCCGTTCCCGACTGAGCTCTTCGATGACACGGGGCGGCATCTCGCCGAGGTCGGCCGCGAGTTCGGCGCGACGACAGGGCGCCCGCGCCGCTGCGGCTGGTTCGACGCCGTGCTGCTCAGACGCGCCGCTTTCACGAACGGGCTGTCGGCGCTCTGCGTCACGAAGCTCGACGTGCTCGACGGCCTGCCCGAGATCAAGATTTGCACAGGATATGAGCTCGACGGCACCAGGCTCGAGCGGCCGCCGCTCGAGCCCGAGCGCTACGAGGATTGCGATCCGATCTACGAGTCGCTGCCCGGATGGTCGACGCCGACGGCCGGCGTGACGGACTTCGAGGCGCTGCCGCGCGAGGCGCGGCGCTATCTCGAGCGCCTGGAGGCCCTGCTCGGGATTCCCGTCGACATCGTGTCGACGGGCCCGGGACGCGAGGCCATCATCGTCAGGCGTCACCCGTTCGATACCTGACCTCTCTTCGAGCAACGTATGACCCGGCCGAAGCCATGGCGCGAGATCCGACGCGAGCATCTCCTCGATTGCCGCATCTTCGAGATCGAGCGCTCGGTTGCGAAGTCGCCCGTCGACGGTTCCGAGCACGATTACTTTCGCGTGCTGAGCCCGGACTGGGTGCAGATCATTCCGGTGACCGCGGCCGGCGAGATCGTCATGGTGCGCCAGTTTCGTCACGGCTCATCGAGCGTCGTGCTCGAGATTCCGGGCGGCCTCGTCGACCCGGGCGAGGAACCCGCGGCTGCCGCGGCCAGGGAATGTCTCGAAGAAACCGGCTACCGCGCCGATTCCGTGCAGCCGATGGCCGCGCTGAATCCGAACCCGGCGATCCACGCGCATCGGCTGCACGCGTTCCTCGCGCGCGACGTCACGAAGGTCGGCGAGATTCAGAACACGGCGACCGAGCACACCGAGGTCGAGCTCGTGCGGCTTGCGGATTTGCCCGGACGCTTGCGTGCCGGCGACATCGACCACGCGCTGATCGCCTGCACGCTCTGGCAGTACCTGTACGATTACGCGTAACCTAAGCATCCAATGCGAATCGGCGTCCCCAAAGAGATTCATCCCGGCGAAAGGCGCGTGGCGACGACGCCCCGCGTCGTCGCCGATCTGATCGGTCTCGGCTTCGATGTCAGCGTCGAGACGGGCGCGGGCGAGGCCGCGAGCTTCACCGACGAAAGCTACGCGGCCGCCGGCGCCACGATCGAGGCTTCGGCGCACGGTCTCTGGGATCGAAGCGATATCCTGCTCAAGGTGCGGGCGCCCGAGATCCATTCCGAGCACGCCTACGACGAGGTCGATTACTTTCACGCCGGTCAGGCCCTGATCGGCTTTCTCTGGCCCGGCCAGAATTCCGAGCTTTTGCAGCGCCTTGCCGGTCGCGGCGTCACGGCGCTCGCGATCGACAGCGTGCCGCGGATCTCGCGCGCGCAGAAGCTCGATGCGCTCTCGTCGATGTCGAACATCGCCGGTTACCGCGCGGTCGTCGAGGCGGCGCAGCATTACGGACGATTCCTCGGCGGGCAGATCACGGCGGCCGGGCGCATCGAGCCCGCGCGCGTGCTCGTGATCGGCGCCGGCGTCGCGGGCCTCGCGGCGATCGGCGCGGCAAAGAGCATGGGCGCCATCGTTCGCGCCTTCGACACGAGGCTCGAGGTCGCCGAGCAGATCGAGAGCCTGAATGCCGAGTTTCTCGAGCTCGACTTCGAGGAGGAGGGGTCAGGCGCGGGCGGTTACGCGAAGGTGATGAGCAAGGAGTTCATCGATGCCGAGATGGCGCTCTTTCGCGCGCAGGCCGAGGAAGTCGACATCATCATCACGACGGCGCTGATTCCGGGCAAGCCCGCGCCGAAGCTGATCACGGCCGATATGGTCCGCGCGATGAAGCGGGGCAGCGTTATCGTCGACCTCGCGGCAGAACAGGGCGGCAACTGCGAGCTGACCGTGCCCGGCCAGATCTCGGTCGCCGACGGCGTGACGCTGATCGGCTATACCGATATGCCGTCGCGGCTCAGCAACCAGGCAAGCGAGCTTTACGCGACGAACTTGAAGCACCTCGTCGCCGAGCTTTGCCCGGACAAGAACGGTTCCCTCGTCGTCGACATGGACGACGAGGTCATCCGCAGCGCGACGGTCGTCAAGGACGGCGAGGTGACCTGGCCGCCGCCGCAGAAGCCGGCGGCGAAGCCAGCGCCGCCCCGGCCTGAGCCTGCAAGGCCCGAGCCGGCCGCGCCCGCGAAAGCCGCGCGCGCGCCGGCCTGGGTCGGCCCCGCGGTCATGCTCGGTCTCGGCGCCGTGCTGCTCGCGCTCGTCGGCGCGACGGCGCCGCCGTCGTTCGTCGATCACTTCACCGTGTTCGTGCTTGCCTGCTTCGTCGGCTATATGGTCGTCTGGAACGTCACGCCGTCGCTGCACACGCCGCTGATGAGCGTGACCAATGCGATCTCGAGCATCATCATCATCGGCGCGCTGCTTCAGATCAGCGCCGAGGACAGGCTCATTGCCGGCATCGCCGGCTTCGTCGTCCTGATCACGGCCGTCAATATTTTCGGCGGCTTCGGCGTCACCCGGCGCATGCTCGCCATGTTCAGGAAGTAGCGGGGCGAATGACCGACGGACTCGTCACCGCGGCCTATCTCGGGGCGACGATCCTCTTCATCCTCGCGCTCGGCGGTTTAAGTCACCAGGAAACAGCGCGCCGCGGCAACCTCTATGGGATGCTCGGAATGAGCATCGCGCTCGTCGCCACCGTGCTCGGCAGAGTCACAGCGAACTACGCGTTGCTCGGGGTGGGGCTCGTGCTCGGCGGCGCGATCGGTATCGCGCTCGCGCGCCGCGTGCAGATGACGCAGATGCCGGAGCTCGTCGCGATCCTTCACAGTCTCGTCGGCCTCGCGGCCGTGCTCGTCGGGTTCGCGAGCTTCATGGGATCGTCCGAGGCCTTCGTCGGTGCGGAGAAGACGATTCACGACATCGAGACGTATCTCGGCATATTGATCGGCGCGGTGACGTTCTCGGGATCGGTCATCGCCTGGGGCAAGCTCAGCGGGAAGATCGGCGGCAAGCCGCTGGCCCTGCCGGCGCGGCACTGGCTCAATCTCGCGCTGCTGATTCTCGCGATCTGGCTCGGCGTCGCGTTCGTCAGGGCGGCGCCGGCCGGGGATCTCGCGGGCCTCGATGCGCTGATCATCATGACGGTCGTCGCGCTCGCCTTCGGCGTGCACATGGTCATGGCCATCGGCGGCGCCGACATGCCGGTCGTCATCTCGATGCTGAACAGCTATTCGGGCTGGGCCGCATCGGCGACCGGCTTCATGCTCGGCAACGACCTCCTGATCGTGACCGGCGCGCTGGTCGGGTCGAGCGGCGCGATCCTAAGCTACATCATGTGCCGCGCGATGAACCGGCGCTTCCTCGCCGTCATCGCCGGCGGCTTCGGCACCTCGGGCGCAGGCTTCGCGGCCGGCGAGGCAGGTGGTGAAGCGACACCGATCGAGCCCGAGGAAGCCGCGGCGCTGCTCGCAGAAGCGAAGGACGTCATGATCGTCCCGGGCTACGGCATGGCCGTCGCGCAGGCGCAGCACGCCGTGTTCGAGCTGATCAAGGCGCTGCGCGAGCGCGGTGTCACGGTTCGCTTCGGCATCCATCCGGTCGCGGGCCGGATGCCCGGCCATATGAACGTGCTGCTCGCCGAAGCCAACGTGCCCTACGACATCGTTTTCGAGCTCGACGAGATCAACGACGACTTCCCCGACGTCGACGTCTCGATCGTGATCGGCGCGAACGACATCGTCAATCCGTCGGCCCAGGAGGTGCCGGACAGCCCGATCGCCGGGATGCCCGTGCTCGAGGTCTGGAAGGGCAAGCATACGATCGTGCTGAAGCGAAGCATGGCGACTGGCTACGCCGGCGTCGAGAATCCGCTCTTTTACAAGGAAAACACGCGCATGCTCTTCGGCGACGCGCGCGCGAGCCTAGGGGCCCTGCTCCGCGCGCTCGAGTCCGAGGGACTTTCCGAAGCTCGCCTGGCCTCGAAAATCCCCAGTCGATAGAATTCCGGGAATGAAAGGAATCATCAGACCCCTCGCCGCGGGACCGGCGGTTCTGTTGCTGATCGCCGGCTGCGAGCCGAGTCAGGAAGCACTGGTTGCCGAACACACCGCGACAATCGATCGCTATTGCCTCGATTGTCATAACACGATCGATCAGGAAGCCGGGCTCGTGCTCGAAGGGATCGATCTCGCCGCCGTCAGCGACAACGCCGAGCTGATGGAAACGATCATCGTCAAGCTCGACGGGCGCATGATGCCGCCGCCGGGCAGTCGCGGGCCGAGCGACTCCGAACGCGAGTCGCTCGTCGGATTCTTCGAGGAATCGCTCGCGCTCGAAGCCACCGCGAACCCGAACCTCGGGCGCACGGCGGCGCACCGACTCAACCGCACCGAATACGGCAACGCCGTGCGGGACCTCCTGGGACTTACGATCGATGCCGCCGAGTTCCTGCCGGCCGACGACGAAGCTTATGGCTTCGACAACATCGCCGACGTGCTGCGCGTGTCGCCGCCCCTGATGGAGCAGTATCTTTCCGCGTCGAGCAAGATCGCCGCGCTCGCCGTCGGCGACGCCGAGACGCGCGTCTTGAATTCGGTCTATCGCGCGCCGCCGGATCTCGGCCAGTATCGTCATGTCGACGGGCTGCCGCTCGGCACGCGCGGCGGACTTGCGTTTCGGCATTATTTCCCGCTCGACGCCGAGTACGACCTCGCCGTTTTTCTGACGCGAAACATCGTCGGGTACATGACGGGCCTCGAATGGCCGCACGAGCTCGAGATCAGCATCGACGGCGAGCGAGTCTTCATCGCGCCGGTCGGCGGCGAAGAGGATAACCTCATGTCGGACCGGAACTTCTCGGCCGCGGCCGACGCGATAGATGCAAGGCTCAGGACCCGCGTTTTCGTCGAGGCCGGAGAGCATGAGGTCACGGTCGCCTTTTTGAGACGCAACTCGGCGCCAACCCAAGAGCCGCTCGAGCTGCATACGCGCGATCAGGATCTTCAGAACATGAACGGCGTGCCGATGGTCGACTATGTGACGCTGATCGGTCCGATCAACGCGCGGGGGCCGGGCCAAACGGAATCACGCCGCCTCGTCTTCACCTGCCGTCCCGCGACGGCAGCCGAGGAGCTGCCCTGCGCCGAGGAGATCCTGTCGCGGCTCGGCCGGCACGCCTATCGCAGACCCTTGGGCGAGGGCGAGCTCGGGGAGCTGCTCGAGCTTTACCGCGTCGGCCGCACCGACATGACGTTCGAGCGCGGCATCCAGATGGCGATACGCGGCATTCTCGCAAGCCCGAATTTCCTGTTCCGCAGCCACGAGAATCCGGCCGGTCTCGCGCCGGGCGACATCTATCCGCTCGACGATTACGCGCTTGCCTCGAGGCTTTCGTTTTTCCTCTGGAGCTCCGTTCCCGACGAGGAGCTGCTCGATCTCGCCGCGTCGAATCGCTTGAGCGACGAGGGAGTCTACGCTGCGCAGGTGGAGCGCATGATCGAGGATCCGAAATCGCGTGCGCTGATCGACAACTTCGCGGGCCAATGGCTGTTCCTGCGCAATCTGCAAAGCGCGAGGCCCGACGTCGCGACGTTCCCGAGTTTCGACGAGAATCTTCGCCGCGCTCTGCGCAAGGAAACGGAGCTCTTGTTCGAGAGCATCGTGCGCGAGGACCGCAGCGTCGTCGATCTGCTGGACGCCGATTACACGTTTCTCAACGAGCGGCTCGCGCAGCATTACGGTATTCCCGGCATCTACGGCAGCCACTTCCGGCGCTTCGAGGACGTGTCGGAAGAGCGGCGCGGTCTTCTGGGGCATGGCAGCGTATTGACGATCACATCGCTGCCGAACCGGACCTCGCCCGTCATTCGCGGCAAGTGGGTCATGGAGAACATTCTCGGCACGCCGCCGCCGCCGCCGCTGCCGAACGTACCGGCGCTCGACGAGAACGAGCCCGGCCGCGCAGAACGCTCCGTGCGCGAGCGGCTTGCGCAGCATCGCGAAAATCCCGTCTGCGCGAGTTGTCACGACGTCCTCGATCCGATCGGTCTTGCGCTCGAGAACTACGATGCCGTCGGTCAATGGCGAGTCCGCGAGCCGGGCGGCGAAGTCGATGCCCGCGGCCAGCTCGCCGACGGCGCGGAGGTCGACGGCGTCGTCGAGTTGCGCGAGGCCATCCTGCGCAATCCCGAGCGCTTCGTCTCGGTCGTCACGCAGAAGCTGATGACGTACGCGCTCGGGCGCGGCGTCGAGTATTTCGACATGCCGACCGTCAGGGCGATCGTCGCCGATGCCGAAGACGCGGACTTTACGTTCTCGGCTCTCGTGATGGGCGTGGCGACGAGCGATCAGTTCCGGATGAAGCAGATTCAGCCCCCGGAAACGGAAGGGGCCGACTCGATCTGAAGCCCCCCGGCCGCTTTGGAGTTCTTGAGCCGGCGCGGCTCAGGTCCGTGATAAAGTCCGCGCCCAAGGGACCATTCGGGTCTGAATTGCGGGTCAGGAGACCATCTGATGCGGGCAGCGGAGCTTCTAGCAACTGGCCTTATTGCGGCGGTGGCCTGGCCGGTCTCTCAAAGCGTATGGGCGCAGGATACTGCTGCAGAAACCGGGACGGCGGCGCAACCGGAGGTTCAGTCCGCCGATCCGGGCGTGCTGGAAGAGGTGCTCGTGCGCGGCCAGCGCATGAGTGAGATCGAGTTCGACCTCCATACCTACGTCCAGGAATTTCTCGGCGAGGTCGTGGCGCTGCCGCCGGGAGGCGGCTATGCGCGCTGGCGTTACGGGCTTTGCGTCGCAGTCAACAATCTCGAGCGGGGAGCGGCCCAGTACGTCGCGGACCGGATCGCGCTGCTCGCGATGGACGTCGGACTCAAACCTGGAGAACCCGGGTGCAGCCCCAACGTGCTGATCATATTCACGACGAATGCGGACGAACTGGCGCACGAGCTCGTCGAGACACAGCCGCGATTGTTCCGCCCCGGCGGCCCGGCCTGCTGCATGCAGCTCGGGCTCGATGCGCTCGACGAATTCGCGGCGTCGGACGAGCCGGTGCGCTGGTGGCACGTGAGCATGCCCGTCGACGTCAACCTGGGACAGCGTGCGATTCATCTGCCGCAAGACGGGCCCGGCAATTACCCGATCATCAGCGTGTTCGGACCGTCCCGCGTTCATAGCGGCGTGGCCGACCGGATGGAGCGCGTCATCATCATCGTCGACGGCACGCAGCTTAGGGGAACGACTTGGGAGGAGCTCGGCGATTACCTTGCCGTCGTCTCCCTCGCGCAGATCAATCCCAAGGCCGATCCGTCCGCTTTCGACAGCATCCTGAATCTCTTCAAGAACCCCGGCGCTTACTCGGGGCTCACGGACTGGGATCGCTCATACATCCAGGCGCTTTACGAGATCGATGTGGAGCGGCTGCCGCGGCTCCAGAAGAACCTTATCGTCGACCGAATGGTGACGCGGGAGCGCGAAGAGATCATCGAGTAGCGCTGCTCCGCGCCCCTGCCCGAAGCGTCCGAGGGGTAGGCGCTCAGCCCGAAATCTGTGACGAATGACAACGCTCCGAGAGACGAACAAAGCATATTCTGTTCTTTCGGCGTTCTACCCATAAGCCGCTGTTGGTATAGAAGCAAAGGATCGCCGACCCGATCAACGGGGCAGTAGGAATCGGGGGACGTCTCGTTCGCCCGTGAAGGGCTGCGTTCGTTATTGCTGGATCGTGACGATGTCGTAGCGTGCAAGATCGAGGGCGGCGCCCTGTAAGGTATCGTGCGAAAAGCCGGCGAGGCGCTCGCAAAGCTCATCGAAGCTCAAATGTGTGGCGTTGCGAAGCTCAGCGACGATGGCCTGGTTCACGGCGTCCAAACCGAGCTGCTTGCCATTGACCAGCAATGTGCCGTTCTCGAGCGCCGGTGAGCGATAAGTTGCAAGCGAGAGAACCGCATCGCCGCGCAATCGGGAACCGGCCGAGTCGAGTGCAGCAAGCGTGAATTCGGCGTCCATCCGTTCGCGGCTGGCCCAATCGCGCTCGAAAGCCGCAGCATTGGCCGGGTCCAGCAAAACTGCGGGAAGCTGCTGCAATAATTCTGTCACGGCCTGGTGATAGTCGGTGATAGAAAACGACTGGCGCGCGGCGATCTGCTGTTCCAGGTGTTTGGCTGAGGTCTGGACGATATAGTCGAAGAGGCTCGACGGATACGACCCGACCGAAAGGTGAAAGCTGCCTACGTCGAGCGGGATGACGTGGTGCCACCAGCCGCGCGGAATGTACAGCACGTCGCCTTCTTCCAACACGAGCTCGATCGTCGGCTCCTCCGGGCAGGTATGTCCGCTGCGATCGTGCGTCTGATAGGTGAGCGGCAGCGGAAACGTGGGTGAGTACAGTCGCCAGCGCTTGCGCCCGATCAGCTGTATGACGAATACGTCGTGTGTGTCCCAGTGCTTGCCGAAGCTGCCGGCACCGGTGAAGCTCATGTAGGCGTTGCCGGAGGTCGGTGTGCCGGCGAAGCGCCCGACTTCCAGGCACAGCCGCTTCGCGGGAACGAGATGTTGCTCGAGCCAGTTGATTTGAAGCGTTGCCCCGTTACCCAAATATTCGTAGAAGCTGGCCTTGTTGAGACGTCGCCGGGTTTGACCCAGCTCGCTATATTCCTGAGTGTAGGAATGATCCGGAAGCTGTCCCTGATGGAACATGCGCATCAGCGGCAGGCCAGGCGTCAGGGAGTGCAGCAGCCGATCGACGTCCGGCCATGCAATCGGACGATCGATCAATGCGCCACGGAAGTGACGCGGCTTCTGTTCGAAGTATTCGGCGAGGAATTCGTCGCGTGTCAGATCGAAGTTGATCACAACGTCGGGATCATTGAACCCTTCGCACCTGGATGTGCCCGCCCGAGTCCAGTCCGGTGAGGCGATATCGTGTGCCCCACCTCGTCGGGTAGATTCTCACTTCGAGCCCCGGTCTAAGCGGATATCGCTTTGGCTCTGTCTGTTCCCAGATCTGACCGTTGTCGAGCCTGATGATATAGGCGGACGGCATATACTCTCGCATCTCGACGATCGTGCCCGAATACTCGACATCATAGGAGTCCGCTTCCTCGGCAGCACGCGCGAGAGGCTGCTCCGCCGCACGCGACGCCTGATCGCGGGTTTCGCGATCCCGGTCGGCTTCGCTATCCCGAGTCGAAACCTCGGCTTCGGCCGAGCTTCGCTCCTGCAAAACCTGATTCACCTGAGCACCAAAACAGGCTTGCTGCTCTTCCGCCGACTCCAGCTCGAGACACCGCTCGACGTCGACCGTCACCTCACCTCTGTCCTGACCCAAGGCCGGGCACGTCGACCACGCGGCGACCAGCAGCGCCGCTGCGGTGATGGCCGAAACGGGATTTCTCCCCGCGATACCTTCGTTCGCCGCTCGAGTGATCATCTTCCATACCGCCTGATGAGCCCAATCACCGACTGTCAGGATACCCAGCGGGCCCGGCGCCGATCAATTCCGATGTCAGGGGCTAGGCGCCGCCCGGCTTGCCGTCAGGCCATCGATTGCAACCGTCGGTCCCTGAGTCCTTCAGGGTTCGGCGCGCAGGTGCGCGGGTCCAAGCCCTGTTTGGGGCTCGTCGCGATATCGCGCAGCGCCTTCTGTGCGGGCGCGCGGTGCATCGGATCGACGCCGAGCCGTGCGTACCTGAAGCGATACCCGTTCAGAATATCGAGCCAGGACACCTCGTTGAATGCCCAGGGCGAGCTCTTGATCCGATTGCGATGATTGGGCATTTCCTCGGCGTAGATCGCCAAGCGAAGTTCGAGCCGCTCGGGATAGGGCCGCGACGTCTGGTAGCGCCAGAACTCAGTGTCCCGTCGTGACGAGAGCTTGTAGTGCGCGTCGATAAAATCGTGCACGTCGTAGATATAGCCAAGCATATCGACGTTGTACTTGATGCTCTTGTCGTGGTCGTAATAGCGCGTCGCGAGCGATCGGGCCAGGCCGTCGGCGCTCGTGATAATCCAGCTCAGACCGCTGGCCTCGAGCGGCTCGACGAATCCCGCGCTGAGCCCTATCGCAACTACGTTTTCCACCCAAGGATTGCGCAGCGCGATGCTGTCGAATGCGATATGGCGCACCTCGATCTCGCGCATTCGCTGCATACCCCAATAGTGGCGGAAATTCTCCTCGGCCTGCTCCGGCGAGCAGAAGTCGCCGTGATAGACGTAACCGCTGCCGATCCTCGATTGCAGCGGAATCGACCAGATCCAGCCGTGTTCGTGCGCATGCGCTCTCGTGTACGGTGTGAACTCGCGGGCGGGATCGAGGTAAGGCAGTTGAGCCGCTACGACCCGATTGACACACGCTTCGTAACCGACGATTTCCGGAGTAGCCACTTTCTCGAAGAGGGCCCGGGAAAACCCGGTGCAGTCGACATAGAGGTCGGCTGAGACGGGGTCGGAGCCGTCGAGACTTACGCCGGTGATCCTGCCTTCCGCCGACCGTATGTCGATGTTGTCGGCTTCGAGCACCTCGACCCCGCGTAACTCACGCTCGAGGAACTGCGTGATTCTGTTCGCGTCGACGTGAAACGCCATGGCCGCTTCCGGCGCGACCCGCTTCTTCCGGACACAGGTGTCGTAGGACGTGTGGACCGAAGCATAGTACTGGGCATGGCTGAACCGCGCAGGGTCCTCGAGAATCATCTGCTGATAGTGGTGCGCTGGCGTATAGGCGCTCGTCTGAGCCATGTTGGTGAACGGATGCCAATAGTGCTCGCCGACGGCATTCCAGTCTTCATAGAAGATTCCGCATTTCATCGAGACATCGCAGGCCTTGTAAAAGGCCGGCACGTCGATGCGCGATGCGCCGAGCAGGCTCGGAAAGTCGGCCTGGGTCGACTCGCCGACGCCGATGGGAGAGCCCTTTCGTGGCCTGATCAGTCTGATGCGGAAGAATGGGCAGTAGGTGCTCAAGACGAGCGCTGCCAGCCAACCGGCCGAGCCGGCGCCGACTATGATCAACGATCTCACAGACTGCATGGTCCGGTGCCCTCCGGGCAACGGCGATTCCCCCCCCCGGAACACGAATACTACCCGCTTAGCTTTCCCGACATCTCTCTGCGGCAAACGCTACACCTTAGACCAAGTCCAGCAGCACTTTTAGCGACGAGTGTTGTGTGCTAGCCTCAGCTTGCCGCGAGTTCGACATAAGGTCAGAACTGACGATCAAATAGACATCCAGCAAGCCGGGGTCGGCACACCCCGTCCAGCGCCTTTCATCCGGGGGGGGATTGTAATGAAGGCTGTCAGAAAGCGTCCGTGTATCCAGGAGTTGTCGAGGTCCATCTCCCTAGCGCTCGGAAACCGAGCCGGAGTAGGCGGACGGGCCGCAAGGATCACAAAACCCTCGACGATTCTGTCAGCCTCGGGAGGGGCGCTCCTCGGCGCGGTTCTCGTCGTAGCGCCGTATCGCGCGATAGCTCAAGAGGCCGAAGAAGGCCTGACCACCGAGACGGTCATTGTCACGGGCTCGCGCATCCCGCGTCGTGATTTCACGGCCAACTCACCGATCACGACCATCGATGAGGCCGTTTTCGAGGAAACGACCTCGATCGGCGTCGAGACCATACTCAACCAGCTGCCTCAGTTCGTTCCGGCCGTCACGCAGTTCACGACCTTCGACGTAGAGAACACGGCCACCAACACCGTCGGCGCATCTACGGTGAGTCTCAGGGGGCTGGGCCCGAACCGCAACCTCGTCCTGATCAACGGCAGGCGAGCGATGCCGATCAATCCTACGATGGTCGTCGATACGAACTCGATTCCGGCGTCTGCGATCGAGCGTGTCGAGGTGATCTCG
>DATKCK010000094.1:0-6505 GCA_035513215.1 Gammaproteobacteria bacterium
AGGCGCCTGGACGCCCGTGATGTATGCTGCGCGCGAGAATTCGCTCGAAGCCGGGCGGGCGCTCATCGGGGCGGGTGCGGATCTCGTCGTGCAGGATCCGGACGGCGCGACGGCGCTCGTCATCGCGATCATCAATGCGCATTACGAATTCGCCGAGATGCTGCTCGAAGCCGGCGCCGATCCCAACATCGGCGACAACGAAGCCGGCATGGGGCCGCTTTATGCCGCGGTCGATATGCATCGGCTCGCCGTCGGCCACGGGCGCGGCACGCCGCCGCCGGTGGGATTGCTGACGGCCGTCGATACAGCGCGGTCGCTGCTCGAGCATGGGGCCGATCCGAACGCGACGCTTACGAAGCCGATTCTGACGCGGACGCATACGATGGGGGACTCGGCGCTCGGGGAAGGGGCGACGCCGCTCCTGCGGGCGGCCAAGTCGGGGGATATCGAGATGGTTCGGCTGCTCGTCGAGCATGGGGCGGATCCGTTTGCGGCGATGCCGAATGGGACGACGGCGATGCATTTCGTGGCCGGGCTTGGGTGGAGGAATGGGAGTCCGCTGGCGCCTTCGTATGATCAGGGGAGTGAGGAGGAGGCGGTTCGGACGATCGATTATTTGCTCGAGCTTGGGCTTGATATCAATGTGAAGAATGAGAGTGGGGATACGCCGCTGCATTCGGCGATCTCGGGGCGTGGGTCTGAGGTGATCGTTGCGCGTTTGCTCGAGCGGGGGGCGGATCGCGCGCAATAGATTGCTGATCGCCTCATCGTGCGCGGATACGCGGCCTTCAAGCTCGTCCAGCTTATCGGACAGCTCAGAATGATTGGCGAGCACCGCGCGAAGCTGAACAAACGTACGCACGATCATCAAACTCACAGAAACGGCGCACCGCGACCGAAGTGCGTTGCCGAGCATCAGTGCTCCGTGAACGCATACGGGAGATACTTTCGATGCTGGCCTTGCCCCTTCTTTATGATCACAGATTGTGATCTTAAATGGCCAAACTCCTCGTCGGATAGTCGAAACATGAAGTCCTCGGGAAACCGCGCCGCATTCCGTTTGACGGCTTGAATCAGCGCGGGTCTCGACTCCGTACAGTCGCGCCAGGTCAGTATCCAACAACACCTTTTGCCCACGAATCACCAGAATGTGCTGGGCTATCGATTCCGGAGTTGCGTACGTCTTCGGCGCGTTCACGAAGACCCGATTCTCGAGACCTTGGCCTCGCTTCGGCAAGGAAGGAATCTGTGCGATGTTTTAACATTCTTGTGGCTCGCAAGGCTTTCCCTTCAATATGCCTTTTGGGGAGTGTGACACTCGGGTACACGTCACCGTCGTCTCGATAAGTCCACTAAAGGTTCTCGTCCAGATACGCGCGCGAACCCGCGGCATCCAGCAGCGGCACGACCTTATCGGGATCGATTCTCACCATCAGATAGGTAATGTGATCCTCAATCCGCGTGAACTGATGCCCCGTCCCCGCCGGAATCACGAACACATCACCCGCCTTGAGCTCATGCGTCGTCGCATTACGAATGTCCGCCGCATTGTGCCCCGGTCCGTTCAGAAACTGGACCGCCCGGTTGTCGGGCGGACGCCTGACAGGATCGACGAGATCGGGCCCCGTTCGATTCGTCCCCCCACCGCTCAGGACGACATAGACCTCAGTCACGAGGTCGTGCTCCGCAACGGAGTTCGGGCCGGGCGCATCAAGCGGCCCACGGTGCGCAAGCGCCACCTGAACATTGACCTTGCCGATATCGATCGAGCGGACCTGCTGGTCCGTCAACTGAGCCGACTGAGCCACTTCCACGTATTCCGCAATCTCCTCGGCGGAGATGTAGTCCGCGGGACACAGGACGCACGAGGTTTCGATACTTTGCGCCGTCAGCCTGCCGAGCGCGAAGGCGGTCGTAACGGCCAGTGCAACGATGACGAGCAATCTCATTTTTGCATCCCCTTCAATTCCCCGAACCGCTGAGCCTGCGCGCGAGCGCGTCGATACGCAATATCAAACGGCAGGCACAGGCATCGCTCCGACGCTGTAATCAGCGGATAAGCATTGTTGGCGCGACAGACCAAGGCCCGGCGCGGCACGGACCCGTTTTGGCAGGTCGGCTGCGACCCGGAATCGCCTCGAACTGTGCGGAAACTGCGGTTGCTGCATGCCGATGCCATTCGTTCTCGAGCTCGATGCCGCTATCGAAAGAGCCGCTGAGTCCCCCACAGCGTATGCGGAACTACATCGCGAGGCACGGCGTGTCCTGCTGCGTCGGTTTCCGTATGCGGTCTACTTCGTCTACCAGAGCTCGGGTAACGCCCCGCGCGCGGCAGCCTCGAGCGGCGTAACCTCCGTCCCGGCCGCCGCGAGCTCCCCGAAAGTGAGCCCTTCGAGCTCGATGATCTCCGCGCGTCCGGCGAGGGACTCACATCGAACAATTTGCAAGTGTCGAGGTCCCGGCGGTGCCGCCCCCTCGCGTTACTGCGACTCCCCCGCACGCGCCAGCACATACGCCTGCACAGCGCGGACCTGATCGGGATTCAGTCGATCGCCGAAGGCCGGCATCCCGAGCCCGGCCCGGCTGCCGAGCACAATGGCGGCGAACTCTGCGTGAGTCTCGGCCGTCGAGTAGCGCAGATCGGGCAATGGCCCGGCGACGGCGTCGACGCCGTGGCACCCGCGACAATTCACGGTATAGAGCCTGCGGCCCTCGGCGATTATCTCCGGGGTCGCGTCCATCGTGATCGCCGGCACCGGCGGGCCGTCATGACCGAAGGCGGGCGGGTCGAACGGTGCATCGGCGCCGAGCGCAAACGTCACGATCCTGCCGTGACCGGGCCGGACGTCACCCTGGCCCGGCAGATTGGAGACGCCCTCGGGACCGCCCCAGCCGACCATGACCGTCACGTGCTGAATCCCATCGACGAGATAGGTAATGGGCGGGGCCATGATGCCGGTGGCGGCATCGAACTCCCACACCTTCTCTCCGTCGGTCGCGCGATAGGCCGCGAGTATCCCGTCGGAACGGCCCTGGAATAACAGATTTCCGGCTGTCGCGAGCACGCCGCCGCCCTGCACGACCGGGTACGGGGCGCGCCAGGCGGCGCGCTGCGCGACCGGATCCCAGGCCAGAAGCTCGCCACGCGGATCGGGCAATGCATCGAGCGCGGCCTGCAACGGGCCGTCGTAGTTGCGATCTCGCCCGAGGTTGGCCCCGTTGGGATCGTACATCCACTCGGGGTCGGGTGCGTGTATCGCCTGGGTTCCCACCTTGGCCGGGATGTAGACCAGTCCGGTTTCCGGACTGAAGGCCATCGGGTTCCAGTTGTGCGCGCCCTGCGGCGCCGGCGATGCAATGATCGGCTCCATGCCGCGGTACGCATCCGGCGATTCGATGGGTCGGCCGGTCTCGGGATCGAGACCGAGCGCCCAGGAAACGCCTTCGACAAAAGCTTCGCCGGAGATGAATTCGCCGGTCTCCCGATCGAGCACGTAAAAGAAGCCGTTCTTCGATGCCTGCATGATGACCCGGCGTGCTCGACCGTCGATCTCGAGCGTCGCGAGCATCAGCGGCTGGGTCGCGTCGTAATCCCAGTTGTCACCGGGCGTCGGCTGAAAATGCCAGACGTGCTCGCCGTCGCTGACTCGAACGGCGATGATCGAAGCGGCATAGAGATTGTCCTGCGGCGCGTCACCGCGCAGATCGCGATACCACGCCGTCGGGTTGCCGGTGCCGAAATAGGCGTAGTCGAGCTCGGGATCGTAGACGATCCCTTCCCATGCCGTTCCGCCGCCGCCGACGATCCACCACTCTCCGCTCCAGGTTTCCGCGGCTCTCGCCATCGCCTCGGACTCGAAGCCGAGTGCCGGATTGTCGGGCACAGTATAGAGGCGCCATGCCTCGTCGCCGGTCTCGGCATCGTAGGCCGTGACGTAGCCGCGCACGCCATACTCGGCCCCCGCGTTGCCGATCAGCACCCTGCCGTTCGCAACTCGCGGATATCCAGTGATCGGCTGAGGCTTCGTCGTGTCGGTCGTCTGGACGCTCCAGACCTCGGATCCGTTCGCGGCATCGAGTGCGATCAGACGCCCGTCGAGCGTGCCGACGTAAACTTTGCCGCGATACAGCGCCGCGCCGCGATTGACGACGTCGCAGCAGATATGGCGCGCCACGCGCGCGCGCGGCACTTCGGGATCGAACGTCCAGATCGTTTGCCCCGTTGCCGCATCGATCGCATGCACGACACTCCAGGAGCTCGTCGTATAGATCACGCCGTCGTAGACGAGAGGGGTCGCTTCGAGCCCGCGTGTCGTATCGAGCTCGAGGCTCCACGCGAGCCCGAGCTCGCCGACGTTGCGCTCGTCGATCTGATCGAGTGGACTGAAGCGGTGATCCTCGTACGTCCGCCCGTACATGACCCAGTTCGCGGCGTCCTCGCCGGCCTGACGCAAGGCGGCGTCGTCGATGACGCCCCCGGTCTCCGACGCATCCTGCCCGCCGCAACCGACGACTAACAGCGACCAGGCCATGAGCCGGGGCAACGGCCCTCGGACATGTGATAGAGCTGTATTTTTCAAGTGCGTGGGCTTAATCGTCCTGACCCGGCGCGCCCGTCCGCGGCGAGCTCAAAAACAGCTTCGATCCGTCGGGCAGCGAGACATCGCGGCCGTTGGCGGCGTTGGAGCCGTCGCGGTGACGGTAGCCGAAGACGACGACCTCGGTGCCCGGCAGTATCGAGTCCCGGGTCAGGCCGCGGCGCACGAGCGTGTTCGGGCTGCCGGCCTCGATCCGCCAGCTTTCGATGTTGCCGTCCTCGTCCTCGACATCGATATGTAGCCAGGCGTGCGGGTTGATCCACTCGACGCGCGTAATCGTTCCGCTCAGCGTAATCGGCTGGTCCGCGTCGAATTCGGCCGCGAACGCATGATGCGCGAGTGCCGGCGAGGCGGCGGCCGTCATAGCACCGATGAGCAGAGTCGCAAGTGTCATTCGCATCCGTCCTCTCCTATTCATCGTTGCGCTCGGCGGCACGGCGCTCGTCGGCGCGCGCGGCGGACAAGAGGCCGCGCAGACCATAGTTGCCTTCGTGGCAGGCGAATTCGATGAGCGGCCCTTCCTGCGGATGCATGAAGATCTCGACGGTCCAGGGCTCCGTGAAGACTTCAGGGTCGTACACCGTGGCCTGGTAGCGGATCTGATCCGGCGCCGTGCGCGTGAAGCGTTCGACGACGCGAAACGCGTCGCTCATGACGGAGTTCAGCATCTGAACGCCGTAGAAGTGCCGGTTGGTCTTCTGGTTTCTCGTTTCGACGACGAGCGTATCGCCTTCCCAGTGACCGCGCGAATCGCCGACCCACTGCGTCACGCGGTCCGCGAAATGCGGCCGGCCGTCGATCGGGATGACGCGGACCTCGTGATTGAGCTCGGCCATGATCGTCACGTAATCCGGGGTCTGCACGATGTAGTAATTGTTGTTGTAGGGTTCCGGCAGCATCGGCGCCGGCCCGCCGCCGAAAACGATGCATCTTTCGGTCAGGTACCGGTCCGCGGGCGTATCGGCCGGGTGCTCCTGCAGATAGGCGAGGTTCGCTTCGTACTCGCGTTGCGCATCGGGCGTGAACGGCGGCACGCGGCCGTCCTCGGGCTCCACGATGAGCGACGTACGAAGGGTAGGCACGATTGTGTTGCCGCGGTCGAACCAGGCATTGTTGTACGAGCCGACGTTGCCGACGTCATCGATCGTGCGATCGGCGTTGCCGGTTTCGATCCTCTCGCGGACATAGGCCTCGGCCTCCTCGGGCGTGAAGAAGGCCTTGTCGCCGAGCTCGGCCGGCCGCTGCAACGGTGTCAGCGTTGCATTCGACCAGCGGCCCTGCAGATCGGGATCGCCCCAGGGCGTGCGCTCGGTCTGCGCCTGGCTGCCGGCAGCAGCGAGGATCAGCGGCAGGACAACGCAGGCGAACGAGAACGGCTTAGGCATGGTCTTTCTCCTTGTCACCGTCATTGCGCCGGGTTCCGGTAGAGCTCGCCATAGAGCAGCTCTTCGGTGAACTCGACGCACTTGAACTCCATCAAATGCGCATCAGGGTCCGGATGCCGGTAGAGACGAAAGCGGATCGTCCACGGCCTCGAAAACGTTTGCGGATCCTCGAGCGTCGCCTCGTAGTCGATCGCATCGGGGCCCGCGAATGTGTAGCGCTCGACGACCCGCAGGGCGTAGCTCGCATGGTTGCCGGCGCGATCGAGCCACGCCTGCCCGTTGAACCCCGAGACCTCGATGACGAGCGTGTCGTCTTCCCAGCGCGCGTTCGAGATTCCCATCCAGCTGTCGATCGCCGATTCCTGATGCTCCTCGAGATTGACGATGCGCGCGGCGCCGGCGAACTGGTAGGCGATCAGCATGTGCTCGTCGGAATGAAAGATCTGGAACGGGTAGGGCATGTAGTTCGCGCGCGGCACGCCCGGCATGTAGCACTTGAGCTCGGGATCGTCGGTGAAACGA
>DATKCK010000095.1:0-27135 GCA_035513215.1 Gammaproteobacteria bacterium
CAGGGAAGGCATCCCGGCGAATCATCCGTACCAATTCTTGATCCGCGATCGAGACGCCAAGTTCTCAAGGCAGCTCGACGAATCCATCCGGCGGCTGCGCCTGCAGATCCTCAAGACGCCGGTGCGAGCCCCCAAGGCTAATGCCATCTGCGAACGGACAATCGGCACGATCCGCCGGGAATGCCTCGACTACTTGATCCCGCTCGGCGAACGGCACTTGCGCCGGATCCTCGCCGAATGGGTCGATCACTTCAACGCGGCGAGGCCGCATAGCGCACTCGGTCCAGGGATTCCTGACCCACCGAACGGTGTGCCGGCGAAACTACAGCGGCACCGACACAAGTTGCCGCCCGACACCAGAATAGCGGTGCGGCCAATCCTCGGGGGCCTTCATCATGAATACTGCTTGCAGTTGGCGGCGTGAAGGAATTTTTGCGGAGGACAACCGTCAATCGATCGATTGCTGGAAGCCGCTGAGCGCGTGGTGGACATGCGCGAACCTGTGCTGCGAGTTGTGGGACGTTCAGGAAAGTCACCACAAAAGTCACCACAGAGCGTCGCATTTTTTCACCACACTCGCGGGCAAGTGATTGATTAAATTGGTGGAGCCGATGGGAGTCGAACCCACGACCTTCGCATTGCGAACGCGACGCTCTCCCAACTGAGCTACGGCCCCACGCAAGAATGCCTCTTACCAATCGCACTTACCGGTGCGTTGCTAGAGCGGTGCGCATTGTACCCGGTTTCGTCCCCATTTTGTGCCCACACCCTCAGGACGTGAAGCCGGGTCAACACGCGTGTCTGCACTCAGATGACCGAGATTCGACATCTCGCTTTGACCGATGTTACGGTGCCTAGCCGCGTAGCCGGCTAGTGATTGAGAACGAACGTGACCTTCATGTGGACGCGGTATTCGCTGATCGAGCCGGCGCCGTCCGTGACAACCTCCTGGTCCTGAATCCATGCCCCTTTCACGTTCTCGAGTGTCTTGCTGGCCCGGGCGAGCCCTACCCTCACGGCCTAGCATGCTGGGACGCGCTGGCCGATAGCGAAAAGGCCTGTATTGGCGCTCGCCCGGACGATCGACAGCAGTACGAGACAAGGTCAGTCGAACTTACGCAAGACGTGGGCATCGGCGCCGTTCCGATGCCCACGCCGCGCGTAATCGATCAATCTCTCACCTCGCTACCAGAGCAGGATCAGGCTCAGGCTGACGCTCGCGCCCGGCGCCGAATGGTCAGCGCGGCCCCGAGTGCCACGAGGACCAGACCCGCCGCGCCGAACAGCGGCAGCGTGCTCGCCGTGCTCGGCAGCACAGCCCTCTCCGCGGGCGTCGCCGCTGCGACTTGCTCTTCCTCGGGTGCAGGCGCGATCGGCACGATTTGCGCCGGCGCGGTTTCAGGCTGTCCGGCGAAGAACGTCGCGGCGAGCTGGTCCTGAGGGATGTAAAACCTGAGTTGGTCGCCACGGCGCAGATCGCGCGGCGCGGTCTGCCTGCCGTCTATGACGATCGACAAGTCCTCCGGCGGCGTCAGCGTCAAGCGGTCGCCATCGACGAAGTCGATGGTTATTTGCTGGCCCCGGTCGGCGACCTGCTGCACCTCTCCTTCGAATCTGACGAAGTATGTGCCGTCGCGCTCGAGCACGTCGCGGCATGCGCTCGCGATGCGGGGATAGGCCCGGAGCGCTTCCGCAGACCATGTCACCTGATCGCAGCTCAAGCCCGTAGCCGTGAACGCGCCCTGCTGGGCACTGACCAAAGCGCTGGCCGTAAGGGCAACCGTGCCTACGAACATTGTTGTCATCATTCGAATCTTCATAACCCGTTCCTCCTCGTCGTTAGAGTCAATTATCTCGCTGCAAAACCATGGCAACCGCGTCCCGAATCGCCGGCGCGGGACTGAGCTCTGCGCGCACGATGTAACGCTGCGGCGCCGCACCCACGAAGTAGAATGGATAACACGTGACGAGCGTAACGCTCGGAATCTCCGTGGGCGCGATCACGTGCACGTCGGATGGCATCACGACACTGATGTCGACGACGCGATAGCGCAGGGTTCGACCACGCACCTCGAGACCGACCTCATCGCCGATCGCAATGTCCTCGAGCTTGCGGAAGAACCCGTCCCGGTGCGCGGCGATTCCAACATTGCCGACGTCCGACAGCGGCGCAGTCCCCTCGATGTGCCCCGCCCCCCGATTGAGATTGATCTCGCTGGTGCCTGAGTAGACGGGCACTTCCAATTGCAGGGAAGGAATCGTGAGGACGCCCTCGGGCGGGCCGGTGTTCGCGACGCTTGCGGCGAAGGCCGCGATGCGTTGCTCCGACCAGAGCGATTGATCGACGGGGACGGCAGGCTCGGCGACAGCGGCCGGCGACTGCGAGACCGGCTGCGAGACGGACGCTTCGCGAAACGCCTCGATTCCCGCTACTCGTGCATGCTCGAACGATAGACGCGCCGCCGCATGGAAGCCGAGCAGTGCGATGCCCAATATCCAGGCACTGAGCTCGACTGCACGTCCAACGCGCATTTGGCGTTTCCTCATGCTAATCGGATCACGACGCGATCCAGCCTATCGCGACGAGGGGTATGCGCAATGTGGAATGTACCTATCTTGAGCTAGATGCGGCCCAACAGAAGCAGCACGACGACCACGACCAGCACTACGCCGATGACGCCGGTGGGGGCATAACCCCAACTCCTGCTGTGGGGCCAACGCGGCAAGGCTCCGACGAGGATCAACAGCAAGACGATTAGCAGCACAGTTCCTAGACTCATGGTGGGCCCCGATCAGTAAATCGACCGCTCGAACCTACCCGGCACAGGCTCTCGAGTCGGTGCGGTGGCGCACACTGGGCTGTCGAAGCCCGAGCCTCCACGAAACGCTCGGTGACGGCGCCAGTTTGTACTAGGATTCCCCGGGCAAATCCCTTCCCGATAATCGAAAGGAGGCGCCGTTGGCCCGCAAGAACATCGCATTTCCGGGACGCCACGGGGACCTTGCCGGCGCGCTCGAGCTCCCGGCTACGGCGCCACGCGGCTTCGCCCTCTTCGCGCATTGCTTTACCTGTGGCAAGGACAGCCTCGCGGCCGCGCGGATCAGCCGGCTTCTCGCCGCCCGTGGCGTGGCCGTCCTGCGCTTCGATTTCACCGGGCTCGGCGGTAGCGACGGCGACTTCGGCAACTCGCACTTCAGCAGCAACATCGAGGATCTCGTCGCGGCCGCGGACCACCTGCGCAAGGAGTACGCGGCCCCCGCTCTTCTGATCGGCCACAGCTTGGGCGGAACGGCCGTGCTGGCCGCGGCGAGCCGGATCGAGGAGGCCCGAGCCGTGGTGACGATCGGCGCTCCCGCATCGCCGGAGCACGTCATCGCCCGGTTTGGCGCCAGCCTCGAGGCGCTCGATAGAGGCGGCGCGGCCGACGTCACGCTGGGCGGCCGGAGCTTTCGCCTCGATCGCTCGTTCGTCGACGACCTGCGCGAGCATTCGATGCACGACCGGATTCACAATCTCCGTAAGGCCCTCCTGATCATGCACTCACCGATCGATGCGACGGTCGACGTCGAGGAGGCGTCGAGGATTTTCCAGTCGGCAATGCATCCGAAGAGCTTCGTGAGCCTCGACGACGCCGATCACCTCCTGCGACGCGCCGCTGATGCCGAGTTCGTCGCGAGCACGATCGCGGGGTGGGCCGACCGTTACTTTGCGGATGCGCCGGAAGCCGGGCATTCCGTCGAGCAAGGAAAGATCCTGGTCACCGAGCGTAACGATCGTTTTCTGCGCCACGTGCAGTCCGACGATCACGACTGGCTGGCGGACGAGCCCGCGCGCGCAGGCGGCGACAACCTGGGTCCCGATCCCTACGAGCAGCTCCTCGCGGCGCTCGGTACCTGCACGTCGATGACGATTCGAATGTATGCCAATCGCAAGAAATGGCCGCTCGATGACGTGCGGATCGAGCTGTCTCACGAGCGCGATCACGGCAAGGATTGCGAGCGATGCGAAGAGCCCGGCCAGGTCATCGACGTCATCAAGCGCACGCTGGCCGTGGCGGGCAAGCTCGACGACGCGCAGCGGTCCCGGCTCGTCGAGATCGCCGACCGATGCCCCGTGCACAAGACGCTGACCGGGGATCTGCGCATAGAAACCAGGCTCGAGCCTGATTGAACCAAGCACGCCGCCGGCTGTCCAGAGAGGGGATGGAGAATGGGGCCCCAATCCCCTATGCTATCCGCTGAAATACAATAATTCCTATTCATCAGGAGGGAATAACATGTTGAAAACCGGCCATTTTCGACCGGCTGCACTGGGTTTTGCGATCGGGACGCTGAGCGTCACGGCGTATGCGGCGCCGATGACGTATACGATCGACACTGCCCATACCTATCCGAGCTTCGAGGTCGACCATAGCGGCGGCGTCTCGGTCTGGCGCGGCAAGTTCAATTCCACGTCCGGCACGATCACGATGGACAAGGAAGCCCAGACCGGATCCGTCGATATCGCCATCGACATGGACTCGATCGATTTCGGCCATGACGGGCTCAACGATCACACCAGGGGATCCGACCCCGGTATGCTGAACGCGGCGGAGTTCCCGACGGCCACGTACACCGGCACGCTGGTGGACTGGGAAGACGGTGCCCCGACGGCGGTCGAAGGCGAGCTCACGATGCACGGCATGACCTTGCCGGTGAATCTCGAGATCCGCTCGTTCCAGTGTGGTCCGGGCCGCGGCGGTAGCGGCGAAGTCTGCGGCGCGGATGCCCACGGCGAATTCGATCGGGCCGATTTCGGCGTGAATTTCGCTGAAGCTTTCGGTTTCGATATGGGAGTCGCGCTGCGCATCCAGATCGAAGCCCGATCTGAGTAGTGCATAGCCACGGGTCAGAGCCCTTGGACGGAAATGGGGTCTGACCCCGTTTCTGGCATGACCCCGTTTCCGGCACCGTTTCCACAGGTATGGGGTCAGAGCCCTTTGGGCTCTGACCCCGAGCGCTCGCCTCTCTACACGGCCTGACGCAGTCGCTGCCGGACCGCGCCGGACCGCCCGACGGCCGACAGCGTCGCCTGAAGCGTCGCGCGCGAGCTGTCCTCGTCGATGCAGCAGGCCGCGACGGTCTCGCCATCGACCTCGAGCATGATCGAAGCGATTGCCTTGGCCTCGGTGCCGGGCGTCATCGCGTGCTCGTCGAAATCCCTGACCGCAACGGTGACGTCGAAGTGCCTGCCGATCGCATCGACGAGCGCCTCGATCAATCCCTGCCCCGTGCCGTCGAGCGCAATCTTCATGCCGTCCTGCACGATTCGAAACTGCGCCTGCGTCGCATGGTCCTTGGAGTGCAGATCGTAGCCGGCGAGCTGCCATCCGTCCGGCACGGCGAGAAATTCCGATTCGAAAAGGCTCCAGACGCGACGCGACGAGACCTCCTCCCCGTCCCGGTCCGCGTGCAGCTGCACGACCTGGCTGACGGCCGGCAGCATCCATTGCGGCAGCGCGATCCCGTGATCTCGCTCTAGCACGTGGGCGACGCCGCCCTTGCCCGACTGGCTGTTGATCCTGACGACCTCCTCGTAGCGGCGCCCGAGATCGCGCGGGTCGATCGGCAGATAGGCGACGCTCCAGTGCTCGAGACCGTGCTCGCGGTGATAAGCCGAGGACTTTCGGATCGCATCCTGATGGCTGCCCGAGAAAGCGGCATAGACGAGATCGCCGGCCCAGGGGTGGCGCTGATGCACGGGCATGCCGGTCGTTCGCTCGTATATCTCGATAATGCGGACCATGTCCGACAGTTCGAGCTTCGGATCGATGCCCTGGGAATAGAAATTCATGGCCATCGACAGGATGTCCATGTTGCCGGTGCGCTCGCCGTTGCCGAAGAGCGTGCCCTCGACGCGATCGCCACCCGCCATGAGACCGAGCTCGGAAGCGGCAATGGCACAGCCGCGATCGTTGTGCGTGTGCAGGCTGACGCGGATGTGCTCGCGATCGCGGACGTGCCGGCAGAAGTACTCGACTTGATCAGCGAAGACATTGGGCGACGTCATCTCGACCGTCGCCGGCAGGTTGATGCAGACCTTGCGCCCCTTGGCCGGCTGCCAGACGCCGATGACGGCATCGCAAATCTCGACGGCGAAATCGGATTCGGTGCCCGTGAAACTCTCGGGCGAGTACTGGAACCACCATTCGGTTGCCGGATGCTGCGCCGCGCCCTCGTCGACCCAGCGCGCGCCGTTGACGGCTATCTTTATGATCTCCTCGCGGCTCGCCTTGAAGACCTGCTCGCGCTGCACGGTCGAGGTCGAGTTATAGACGTGGACGATCCCTCGCCTGATGCCCTTGAGCGCCGCGAAAGTCTTGTCGATGAGATCCTTGCGCGCCTGTGTCAGGACCTGAACGGTGACGTCGTCCGGGATGCGGTCTTCGTCGATCAGGCGGCGTGTGAAATCGAGCTCGGTTTTCGACGCCGACGGAAAGCCGATCTCGATCTCCTTGAAGCCGATCTCGACGAGCAGGTCCCAGAGCTCGAGCTTCTTTTGCACCGACATCGGCTGCACGAGCGCCTGGTTGCCGTCGCGCAGGTCGACGCTGCACCAGTCGGGCGCATGGTCGAGCACCCGGTCCGGCCAGGTGCGCTCGATATCGATCGCCGGTCGGTAGGACCGGTATTTGGTGTGGTCGAAGCGTGTCATTCCGAGCATCCAGTCAGTGATTTATGTCGCATTCTATGCTAAAAACTCCGCAATTTCTGGCTGATTTTTCGTCGTTTTCAAATCTTCGATACTATTTGAGCTACTTTGTTAACGTATATTGGTTGATTTCACCAATCTCGTCGTATTCCGCCCAATGAAGATCGACAGTTACGACATACGAATCCTGGCCGCGCTCCAGGAAGACGGGGGCCTCAGCAATCAGGAGATCGCCGATCGCGTGGGGCTCTCGGCATCGCCGTGCTCGCGACGGATCCGGCTGCTCGAGGAGGCCGGCGTCATCACGGCGACCGTCGTCCGGCTCGCGCCCGGGAAGCTCGGTCTCGATCTCACCGTCCTGATACATATCCGCATGGACCGGCATACGCCGGAGCGCTTCGACAAGTTCGAGTCGATCGTCAAAGGCTATCCCGAAGTCCAGGAATGCTACCTGATCACGGGCCAGGAAGCGGACTACCAGCTCAAGATCATCGTCCCAAATATGGATGAGTATCAACGCTTTCTGCTTGCAAAGATAACCAGAATCGAGGGCGTGATCGGCGTCCACTCGTCGTTCGTGCTGCGCAAGGCCATCGATTCCACGGCCCTGCCGCTGAAATACCTGAGGTGAAACGGGGGGAATTGGGGTCAGACCCCCCATTCCCCGGACCCCAATTCCCCGCTACTGCGTCGTGACGACGACGCGGCGGTGGTGGCCGCGCGTGCGGTGCTCCCAGAGAAAGATACCCTGCCAGGTGCCGAGCGCGAGCCGACCGCCGCTGACGGGAATCGTCAGGCTCGACTGGGTCATGACCGTGCGGACGTGGGCCGGCATGTCGTCTGGACCTTCGGCCGTGTGCACGAAACGCGGATCGCCGTCGGGCGCCAGATCGCGCATGAAGGTCTCCATGTCGCGCAGCACGTCCGGATCGGCGTTCTCGCAGAGCATCAGCGACGCGCTCGTATGCGTTATAAAGAGGTGGCACAAGCCGACCTCGACGCCGGCCGCCGCAACCGCCAGCGCAACCTGTGATGTGATCTCATAGGTACCGCGGCCGCGAGTCTCGACGATAAGCTCGGTCTGTTCCATCGATCGCATGACACCCGAAAGATTTGCAAGACTAAAACAGGCTCTCGCCAGGCGCCAGCACGACCTGACCGTGCTGGCCGACGGCGTCCACAAGAGCCACAACGTCTCGGCGATCATTCGGAGCTGCGATGCCGTCGGCGTCGCCACACTCCACGCCGTATGGGGTAGCGGCGCATTCAGCCGGCACCATATGGTCGCGGGAGGCTCGAAGCGTTGGGTCGACGTCGAGCGACATGCGTCCGCTGCCGGTGCCTATGCGCGATTGCGCGACTCGGGCTTCACTATTCTTGCCGCGCATGCCGTACCCGGGGCCCGGGACTTCCGCGAGACGGACTTCACGCGGCCGACGGCTCTCGTGCTCGGCGCCGAGCTCGAAGGACCCTCCCCCTACGCAATCGCCCATGCCGACGCCGCCATCGCGATCCCGATGCACGGGCTCGTCGAGTCGCTCAACGTCTCGGTCGCCGCGGCCGTGATCCTGTTCGAGGCCGAACGGCAAAGGACGGCGGCCGGGCTCTACGATCGCCCGCTGCCCGATCGGGAAGCTTTCGAGCGCAAGCTCTTCGAGTGGGCGCATCCCGAGATCGCGAAGCGCTGCAGGGCTCACGGGATCGAGTACCCGGAGCTCGACGAGAACGGCGCGCTCCGCCTGAACCCGTTCAACGACCCGTGACGCGCACCGCTACCACTCCGTATAGGGCACTTCGAGCGTCTTGACCTTGCCCCACCAGGGGATCGTGACGATGTACATTCTGTTGTACTCGTCCGGCGCAAACTCGGCGATGTTCTTGCTGCCGTGCAGCTCCTCGACGAGCGGCGCGATGACGTCGCTGTGCGAGACGACGAGCACGATCTCGCGCTTGTGATCGAACAGCAAGGTGTTCATAAAGCCGACAACGTCGTCGTGATCCGCGACCTCGGGCTCGATGTCGAGTCGCTTCGCGAGCGGTGCGGCCGTCTGCTGCGTCCGCTTGGCCGGGCTCACATAGATCGCGTTGACCCCGGCCACGACGTCGACGTTGTCGAGAAAGTCGGCCAGCTTCTCGGCACGGGCGAACCCTGCCGAGTTCAGTGGCGTATCCGAACTCTCGGCCATGGCACGGTCGATGTCGGCATGGCGGACGAAGATTACCGTCGTCGTTCCCTGGGACTCGAAATACCAGGCGAGCGCGAACACGATCACGACATAGACCGACAGCGTGATGATGCGCCGCTGCCTGCGCCGCTTGCGCGTCTTGGCAGTGGGCCTGACCTGCACGCGTGTCATCGAGACCCGTCTCTGGGATCCCGCTCGTCATGCTCGTCGCGCTCGCTGACGACAGTGTATTCGACCTCGAGCACCTTGGATCCGGACGGTCCGGCCTCCGGCCCCGATCCCGACGTCGCCTGCCCGCGCGCGAGCTTGCGGGAAAGCCACCAGACGCGCGCGTAAATGACGAGCCCGATGACGATGGCAAAGCCAAGCACGAATGCGAGAACGACGGCCCCCACGATGAAAGCGCCGATGAGCAGAATGCCGACGACGACGAAATAAAGGACCTGGACGATCGGATTAGCCGGCGGTCTTATCGTGTAAGTTCGCGGAGGCATTGAGCAATTCTAGCTCAGCTTGGATCGCAGATTAACCGATGTTAATCGATGCGCCGGTAGATGCCGTCGAACCACAGATCCCATGTCTGGCCGACGAGATTGAACTGCTCCATGCGCTGGCGCACGAGACCGCCCGCGCCTTCGGACCAGACGGCGCGAAAGGCGATAACCTGATCCTCTGCGAGATACTCGATCGTGCCCTCCATGCGTATCTCGCCGTCGACGAGACCGCCGGTCATGTCGATGTGCGTGCCGGCCGAGCCGATCCAGACATGACGCCACTGGCCGCGGCTCGGCAGATAGAACGTCATGCTGGCGCCCGACTGCCCCGGCGTACCTTCCCAGCGCTCGCGGATGGCGCAACCGCCGACGTCGCGTGTGACCGTGTTGTAGCCAAGCAGCGTGCCGTCGGTGCCCCGCACCTCCCAGCGACCGAGCCAGAAATCGAACTCAGCCGCCTCGGGCATGCTTTCACACGGAAAGACGCGAGCGCGCACGTTGGCATAGATCCGGTCGAACTCGGGATGCCCGCGCAGAGGCTCGAGATCCGGCGCGTCCTCGAGCAACTCGCGCGCGCGAAGCTCGAGATGATCGGCCGTCTCGAGCTCCCCCATCGCGTCGTCGAGACGCCCGAGCCCGACGAAATTGCGAGCCCGCTCGAGATGCACCATCGCCTCGGGCGCCAGGTTTCGGAGCGCGCGATCGAGCGAGTCGAGCGCGGCCTCGTACCGCCCGAGCTCGCGCTCGGCCTGCGCGATTCGCAGCCAACTGATTCTGTCCTCGGGGTACTCGGCCAGAATTTCGCGATATTCGCGTATCGCATCCGCCCAGCGCCCTTGCTCGAACGCAAGCTGGGCCGGCTCTGCGAGCGGCGTATCCTGCGCCGCGGCAAAACCGAGCCACAGGCCGAGTATCAGCCATAACGAATTTCGAATCCGCACCACCGGGAGCCTCCTGATGAGGCCGCAATGGTCGGACCTCACGATCTTCAATGCAAGCGCGGCCCCGGGCAGTCGTTCGCTTGCATGCCGCGGGACCGAGTCGGAGAATGCCGACACCGGAGAGGTGGCAGAGCCGTCGAATGCGGCGGTCTTGAAAGCGCTCGGGCAGGCCACCCTAACGCGATGGTTTTGCACCTGTTCTCGCTTGGCGGTAGGGTGCCGTAGTTGCACCGTAGTTACAGACAGACATGGTGGGTTGGCCGAGTGGTTGAAGGCGCCAGTCTTGAAAACTGGTAAGGGAGCAATCCCTTCCTGGGTTCGAATCCCAGACCCACCGCCAACTTGCACCCGGCTGCCACAGCGGCAACCCGAGAACTGCGGCGACCAGCGCCGGCAGGGGCCGCGATCGGCAGCGGCTCAATACCCTAGCTCAGGCGGCTACCGCTCCTGCCGCACACGCTCCTTATGTTGGATGCCGCACAGACAAAACGGTATCAGCAATGTATCTAGCCTTGATGACCGAAATCGACGGCAAGCTGTGGGCGGCGTTCGAGCTGTTTGCAGTGAAATACCCAGATGACCCCGGCGCCCGTATGACGCTGGAACTCGCTCGTTGGGTTCGCGAACGTCAGGCATTGCTGGAAAGGCAGACTGGGACCCCCCCACGCCAATAGTCGTGCCGTCTAAGCCCCCGCGCTTTCCGTGATAAGCGTGCGCGACGCTAGCGTCGCGCTGCGCTAGATTCTCCCACTGGGCAGACGATCACCATTGCGCCATCATCGACCAAGCTTTTCAACACTATCGGCCCCAAACGGTCGTTTGCCGCATCGTGAGATGAGAGTGATCACCTTCATCAGTATCTGCCTAGCCGCCTTAGCGGCAGGCCTGATTGTGCTCTGGCACCTTCGATCCGATTCGATTTCGGCCTCGGCGCCGTTCGAGTCGGCGTAGGGCCATGACGGACCAGCTCGACCAGGAATGCCGGTAGACCTGACCGCCCTATTAGTAGAGGTAAGGAGCTGGAGGACGACGCGACCAGTGGACACCCGGAAGATCAGATTCGTATCGAACAGGCCGTGGCTGAACGACGAGAGCGCGTCCAGACCGGAGCCGATCAGCAAGACGATCCCCGACTGGTATCGCAAGGCCGATCGCTTCGCCGTGAACCCGGAGACGGGAAAGCCGTGGGAAACGCCGGACGGCGGCGGCAAGATTCCGACATGGAAAGCATGCCCTGCGATGTTCGATGCGATGAGCAGCGGATACACCTATAGGACACCCTGTGATATCGAGTTCAGCGAAGACGCTTCGGGGAACATTCAGGGGGGAGTGCTCGACCCGAAGCATCAGAATTTTCTGACCGACCGTGTGCCGTTGAACCAGTTTCCCCACCCGCAGGGATATCACAAGAAGCACTTCGCATGGTGGGCCGACTGGGCCGTTGAGCTACCGGAAGGCTACAGCGCGCTCTATACCCAACCGCTCAATCGATTCGAGCTCCCGTTCCTGACCACGAGCGGAATCGTCGACAACGACAAAGTTCACCTGCCCGGAACGATGCCGTTCTTTTTTCTAAAGGGTGTTACCGGGATCCTTCCTGCCGGCACGCCATACGCGCAGATCATCCCGTTCAGGCGAGAGCACTGGGAGTCGGAGATCGACGTGTCACTGACCCTCGAGGAGATGGAGGCCAGGAACAAGGCGAATAGCGAGAAATATCGCAAGCCCGACGGCGGCGTTTACCTCAAGGAGGTCTGGGAAAAGAGAAAGTACCAGTGAGCCTCGCCGCGCGCAGTCCGAGGCTCACTGCTTTACTGCCTAGTGCCGAATCTGATTCGTGATGCTGTCGAGCTCGTATATCTCACAGTAACCGCGGTCCGGTAACAGTCCCGCGTCCGGATTGTCGCCGAGCTCCCAGATTCTCGGCGTCATGACCCAGGGCTCAGCGAGCACGAGTGGATCCTCGACGGTGATCTCGTAGAGGATCTGATTGCCCTGCCGTGTCAGCCGTTCGATCACGCGCATCTCGTGGGAGTGGAAAAAGCCGCCCCGCGCAAGCCACGTGCGATCGACGAAACCGATCGAGTCGAGCACCAGCGTGTCGTCTTCCCAGTGCCCGACGGTATGGCCCGTGTATCGAGTCTGAATCACCTGCCGCTCGTCGTGCTCGCGGCCGTTGGTCGGAGCAAACCGCATGTCGCTGTAGCCGCCGCCACCGTCGCCGCCGTTGCCGTAGATCAGCGCAATATCGTTCAGCGTGTGATAGATACGCCGTGGATTTAGCTGCCGCGGTATCCCGAGCGGCTGGCAGGTCATGACCGGATCCTCGAGGTTCGTCCACATGTCGAGATACTGAACGCGGTCCCAGTGCTCGGGTCTGTAGACGGGTCGATTCGGCCCGAACCGCGACGGCGCCTCGAACTCGAAATCGACGGTCTGATTCCACGCCGGGCTGCAGCCTTCGAGCTGTGTCGGCGAGCAGCGGCGGTTGCCGTAGCGCCAGTTCATGCCGCGCGAGTTCCAGTTGCCCGTGAGGTCGGGCTTGCCGTCCGCAACCCGCGGCGTCGGCGCATCCGAGGTCAGCGTGACGGCGCGATCGGACGCGAAGGTCTGCGACCACTGCGCATCGCCGACGCTCGCGGGCACCGGGACGACGACGTAAACGCTGCCGGTCTCCGTTTCGACCGTCGTCAGATCACTGACGACGTCGCCGTTCTGTGTTTCGGTGATTCTGCCGGGGTAGTAGACCTCGATCCGGTTCAGCGGATTGTTCCAGTCGTTGTAGTCACGGTAATCGAACTCGGTCGTCGTCGATCCATGCATGACGACGACGCGTTCCGTCATGAACCGGTCGTCGAGCGTTGCGACGGCGGTCGCGCCGTCGACACCAGGAATCGGGTACGTGATGGCCGGGCCTCCGTCCTCCCAGGCCAAGGAGGTCTCACCGATCGTCGCGGTGCCCGCCTCGAGCAGCCCGCCCAGATTGCGGTCCATTGCCAAAGGATCGAGGCCGGCGCCTGCGAGCGCCGCCTTCGGCGCGCCCTGCGGGCTCGCCCAGAGGCGGATCAGCCGCTCGTCGACAGCGTCCGGCATCGGCGTCACTGTGCCTTCGCCGGGCACGATCTCGGCGCCGGGGATGTCCTCGTCCCAGGCGAATCGCCCGCTGACGACCTCGACGTTCGAGTGCTCCTCCCCGCTCGGCAGCCGGCACCAGTACTGAATCCGCTGACCCGGCATTTGATAGTTCGTGCTCGCGCGGTAGCGCGTCAGCGTGCAGGGCTCGCCGTCGACCTCGACCGTGCCGCTGCCCTGATACTCGAGCGAGACGATCAGCTCGTGCTCCTCGATGCCGCGCAGCATGACCCCGCTGCGCATCGGCCGTCGATGGCGCGCCGATCATCAGGACGAATGCGACCGCGCCAACGGCGTTACCCCCCGCTCTGGTTATCGTTTGATATAGACGAGAACGACTGTTCCGGGTGATCCGCTCGCGACCCGGCCGGGCGGCAGTCTGCGCTCGCCTTTATAACGACCGGCCCTGCTGGCTCGCGATTCTTCGCGCGAGCTCCGCGAGCAGGTCGTCCGGCCCCGTGAACAGCGAGTCCGGATAGCGGACCCCTGCCCTGACCATGTTGTCGAAGATCTCCTGCTGCCGGTAGAAGTTCAGGCCCTGCCCGGCCAGATACTGAAGCCGCATGTTGCGGTCACGATTGATCTCGGCGTCTTGGAGCCATTCGGCGAGGTCCGAGTTGCGCCCGGCGAACGTGCTCAGCAGGTCGGTTATCGAATAGACGCCGACCTCGGCCAATGACGCCCGAACGCGCGCGTAGGCGGGGTCGGCGAACCGCTCGGCCATCCGCGAGACGTCGATCCGGTTCTCGTCCTTCATGCCGAGCAGGACGAGATCGTATCCGCCGCCGCCGAAGGTGTTCGCGAAGACGGCGCCCTCGGGAAAGGCCTCGAAGAACGTGGCAATCTCGCTGCGAACGGCATCCTCGGTCGTCTCGTAGAGCTGCACGAACACGGTGACCACACCGCCCGGGTTCAGGCGCGATTTCGCGAGCTCCCAGAACTCGCGCGTATACAAGGCGGCGGAACCCTTGACCCAGGGATCGAGCGGGTCGGAGGTGATCCCGTCGAAGGTCCGATCGGTCGTCTGCAGGAAGTGACGTCCGTCGTCGACGCGGATCTGCACCTTCGGGTTGCCGACGACATTGAAATTCTCGGCACCGAAGTACTCGGAAACGACCTCGGGCACGAGCGGCTCGATTTCGGCGATCGTCATCTGCTCGAGCTTCGGCTCGATGCTAACGGCGCCCGCCGTCACGCCGGCGCCGAGGCCGATGACCAGAAACTCGCTCTGCTCTTCGGGCACGAGCGTCGTCAGATGGCCGAGCATCCGTTGCAGGCGCATGTCCTGCGGGTAGGCCGACGCCTGCACCTTGCCCGAGTTGTGATAGTTCAGGACCTCGCCGTCGGTCACGGTCACGGCGATCGATGCCGTCAGCCCTTCGCCGACGTAGATCGGCTCGGGCGCGTTTCTCGAGCCCGGCATATAGCGGCCCCAGGCGACGACCTTGCCGAGCACGGGCGGCACGGCAGAAATGGCGATGACGCCCGCGACGACGACAACCGCAACCGCCAAGCCATGCCTGAATCGTGACGATCCCGTCGACCGGATCGCGAGCATCACGGCCAGCGCCGACAGCGCGGCCAGGCCGATCAGCAGTTGCTGCGTCGCCTGACTGCCGATCCAGGGCACGAGAAAAAAACCGGCGCTGAGCGCGCCGACGATCGCGCCGAGCGTGTTCGCCGCGTACAGGCCGCCGACGAGCCGGCCCGGATCCTCGCGCCCGGATGCGGCGCCGGCGAGGGCGAGCGGGAAGCTCGCTCCCCAGAGGACAGCCGCCGGCAACATGGCATAGGCTGATCGCAAAAGATCCGTGCCGGTTCGGCTCCATGGCGACGCGTCGTCGCCCACGGCCCAGAACGGCACGAGCTGCGTAATCGCGTAGGCCGCCCAAAGCGTCGCGAGGCAAAGCAGCCCCTGGCAGCCGGCGAGCGCCATGCCGGGCGACCGGACGCGCCTTGCAAGCGCCGATCCCGCTGTCGTGCCGATGCCGAGCCCGAGCAGGAACACGGCCAGGATCAGGGCGAAACCGTAGACCGTCGCGCCGATGAAAAGCGACAGGTGCCGGGTCCAGAGGATTTCCGAAGCCAGCGCCGTGAGCCCGGACAGCGCGATCGCGACATAAATAAGCCGCGCCCCTGTCATCGCCGGCGCCCCGGCCTCGACGGTCTGCTCCCGGTACTCGAGAAAGCGGGCGACGACCAGCGCGATGACAGCGACGGCTACGTTGATCGCGACGGCGACATAGGTCGCAACGGCGACATCGAAGACGCGCAGCAGATAGAACGCGGCGATGATGACGCCGAGGACGGCGCCCGCGATATTGCCGCCGTAAAAGAATCCGAGCCACGACATGCCCGTCGGCGTCGACCTGACGAAGCGGGCGATGGCCGGCAGCGTCGCGCCCATCAGCATCGTCGGCGGCAGCAGGCAGACCGCGGCGATCAGGCCTCTCAGCACGAGCCCGGCGACGCCCGACGACGCGGCCCCGAAGTAGACGGAGCCGACGAGCGGCATTACTACCAGAATGACGATACCGCAAGCCGCAATGCCGAGCTCGAGCAGCGCATAGACCTTGAGCGGATGACGCGCGCCCGAGGCAAGCCGCGGCAACAGCAGGCTGCCGAGACACATGCCGCCCATGAACGTGCCGAGCAGGATGCCGAGCGAGGCGGACGAGACACCGATGACGAGACCGAGCAGCTGATACCAGACGAGCTCGTAGATCAGGGCGGAGCAACCGCTGCCAATGAAAAGCAGGATCAGGAGAGGAAAGATACGCTTGGCCAAGGTCGCCCCCGAATCGGTCGAAGCGGCAATTCTAGAGTAGACCGGCGAGCAGCGTGGCAATTCCCAGGAACGACAGGAATCCCGCGATGTCGGTGACCGTCGTCAAGATGATCGACGAAGACTGCGCGGGGTCCTGCCCGAGACGCGTTAGGCCGATCGGCACAACGGCGCCCGCGAACCCGGCGGCGACCATCGCGAGCACCATCGACATCGAGATCACGAGCACGAGCCCGATCGATCCGCTCCAGAGGTAGACGCCGATTCCACAGGTGACGGCCACGGCAATGCCGTTGACGAGGCCCGTCTGGACCTCCTTGAACGTCACGCGCAACCAGTGACGCATGCCGATCTCCCGCAGGGCCAGGCCGCGCATCGTCACGGCGAGCGCCTGCGCGCCGGCGTTGCCCGATTGTCCGGCGACGACGGGCAGCAAAACGGCGAGCGCCGTGAACTGCGCAATCGTGTTCTCGAAGAGACCGACGACGGCCGCCGCGAGAAAGGCCGTCAGCAGATTGACCTGAAGCCAGGGCAGCCGCTTCCTGACCGCGAACAGCGCCGGCGACAGGGCGCGCTCTTCCGCGCTCGCGCCGACCATCGTCTGGATGTCGACGCTGGCGTCCTCGTGAATGGCCTGGATCAGCGCATCGTGGTAGATGAGCCCGAGCAGGCGCCCCTCGACGTCGACGACGGCAAGGTCGACGAGCATGTGCTTCTCGAGGAGCTCGACGACCTCGTCGCGCGGTGCGACCGGATGAACGACGGCCGACACGGGCTGTAGCAGATCGCGCAGGATCGCTTTCGGCTGAGCCAGCGCCAGATCCTGGAGAGCCACCTTGCCGGCAAGCCTGTTGTCGCCGCTCACGACGAAAATGCTGCGCGACGTCCTGGGACGCTCCTTGCGCAGGCGGTCGAGCGCTTCCTCGACGCTCGCCGAATCCCGGAAATGCACGACGCGAGTTTCCATCAGGCCGCCCGCGCTGTCGGGCGGGTATGCGAGCAGGCGTCTTATCTCGGCCGCGATCGGCTCGCCGAGCGCCGCGAGATGGCGCTCGCGCACCTCGTAGTCGAGGCGGCTCATTAGCCTCGCCGCGTCGTTCGGCGAGATCTCGGCCAGGATGCGCGCGCCGAGGTCGCCGGGAAGGTCGAGCAGGATGTCGGTGGCAACGTCGGGGGCCAGGCAGGACATGACCGGCACGAGCACGTTGGCGTCCTGCGTCTGCAATGCCTCGACGGCTTCTTCCGTGGACAGCTCCTCGATGCGCGCCGCGGCCAGACGCGGAAAGTCGAGCAGGAACCTTCGGTTCAGCGCCGCAACGGCCGTGTCGAGCTCCGTGCTCATCGGCGCGCCTTCCGTTGCGACTCGATCCCCTGCCCCGTGACCGCCTCCGCCATCAGGTCCATGATGCCGACGCATGCCACGCCGAAGGCCCTCGTGACCTCGTTGATCATCGGACGCGGCCGGTTCGCCGGCATCGCATGAGCGGCCTGAGTGCCGCGCCTGAGCGCCGCCCTCGACAAACCGCCGAGCAAATTCCCGCGCCGGCCGACGACGGGCATGTGCAGCACGTCGTCCCAGCGCTCGTCGAAGGTCACCGACGATAGGGAGGCCAGGCTCGAGAGCGGGTCGACCCGCTTTCCCTTCAGTCGAAACAACGGCATCGATATCTCGGCGCGCAGAATGTCCTGCAGCGAAATCAGGCCGAGAAAGCTCTCACCCTCCGGGGATGAGAGGAACACATGGCTCACGGGACCTGAGCTCTTGAGCGCTCTCATCGCGTCGTGAACGCAGTGATCGGGGCCGAGCGTCGGCACATCGGGCTCGATCCAGGCCCCGACCTGATGGAAAGGATACTCGAGCGATCTGGCAAGACGACGCGCGAAGCCGCTCGGAAGCTCCTCGAGCATGCGATTTCTCGGCGCGGAATCGATCGACCGCGCAAGACCGATCGCATCGGTGAAATCGAGCTGGCGCAGAATCATCGCGGCGCGCGGCGCCGAAACGCGCTCGAGCAGGCGAGCCGCGTGCCACGGGATCATCGTGTTCAGCACCGGCGCCGAAAGCTGCGCGGGTATCGAATCGACGAGCGCCGCCGCCTGATCGACCGGCAGGGCCTGTAACTCCTCGGCGGCGCCGGTCGGCGCACGCTCGAGAAAGGCCAGCATCAGCTTCGTTTCGTTATTCATCGGAGTCTCCGTGGCGCACCGTCGAAACTTCCCGCTGAAACAGCGAGGCAGGAACGACGACTCGCCCGTTTTCGTTGATCAGCACGACCGATGTCGTCGTGAACTCCGCCACGCGGCCCTCGACATTGCCGACGCGGGTGAAGTCGCCGGCGCTCAGCATCGATTGCACCTGATTCGCCGCTATCAGATTGCTGATGAACTCACGGGCGCCGAAGCCGAATGCAATGGCGATGCTGAGAAGCGCGCCGCCGACGAGAACGGCGACGAGTATGATGAGAAACGTGACGTCGATGCCGATCTGATCGAGACCGATGACGAGCGCGGTCACGAAAACGGCGCCTTGTGCCATGAAACTCGCGATTTCGCTGGCGCGCGCGCCGACGGAGACGAGCGCAGTCGACACGATGTCCCGAACCAGCGTGCTGAGCAGATAGCCCGCCAGCGTGATCAGCAGGCCGGCGAGGAGCGTCGGTATGTAGGCGACGACCCGATCGAGCCACAGCGAGAAGGCCTCGAGTCCCGCGACGCGGGCAGCGAGAGCGGCGAACAGCAGGATGATGATCCAGAAGATGAAGTTGGCCAGCAAAGCGACGATTCGCCGCGTGATCTGTCGCGTCGTCGGCCTGGCCGTCCGGCTGAAGCGCGACAGGAGACGATGGATCACCGCTTCGAGCTTGAGAAAGCCGGCCCGAAGCAGATGTGCGACCAGCCAGCCGACCAGCATGACCACGGCGGCCGCGACCAGCACGGGCAGATAGGCGCCGATATCGATCAAGGTGGCGGTCAGCGACTCCCTCAGTGCTTCCCACCTCTGAATCAACTCGTCCATCGTTTCCCTCTAAGCCGTCGTTCTGATTGTCGAGGCCGAAACAGCGATCGAACATACGCCGTCGACCAGCGAAGGGCAATCGGGTGGCGCAGCGCAATAGGGCATTACTTGCGCGGCCTTTCCAGTGTCAGCACGAGACCAGCGCAGACGAGGCAGATCGCCGTCAGCATCATCAGCGGCGCGATGAATCCGCCCGTAGCGTCGGCCAGAAGGCCGGTCATCGTCGGCCCGATGACGCCGCCCGTCTCCGCGGCCGTGTAGAACAGGCCGCCCGCCGCCCCCATGACGCGCGCATCCACCTCGCGCGTCTCCATCAGCACGAACATGGCAATCGGGATCATCGACCCTCGCGCAATGCCCTGAAGAATGAGACCGAATCCGAGCAGCGCGCCGTGTGCATAGGCGATCAGCACCGTAGCCGACGCCGCGAACAGCACGACTGTCAGAAGCAGCGGGACACGCCGCCGGGCGCTCGCAAACCGCGGCAGCGTCAGTGCCGCGATCGTGCCGACGAGGCTCGGGACCGAAGCCCAGTAACCGGCCTCGGCAGCCGTCATCCCGGAGCTTTTCAGGATTTCGGGCAGCCAGTTGTTCAGAGCGTGATTGAAGATGAAGATCCCGACGGCAAGCGCCAGCACGATTCTTACAGTCGAGAGCTTCAGCAGCGACGAGAAGATGTCGATCTGAGCCTTGATCGTGCCGGCTCTGATGTCGGCCGGATCGTGCAGCCGGCCGGCCGGCCGAGAGCTGATCAGAAACCAAACGAGACCGGCAAGCGCCGCGAGACAGGCGTATATCCTGAGCGTCGACCGCCAGTCGTAGTCGGTCAGCGGCATGATCCACGCATTCGTCAGCGACAGGACGCCGATCGCGCCGATCGTCGGCCCGGTCGAATAGATTCCGATGGCAAGACCGCGCTCCTTGCCGGCAAACCACGACGCGATCAGCTTCGGCGCGCCGATCGAAACGAGCGGCCCGCCGATGCCGAAGAGCGCGACGGCGAGAAAGAGCAAGGCGAAGCTGCCGGCGACCGAGCGCATCAGCAGCGACGTCGTAATGACGGCGGCCGCGATGACGAGCGCCGGCCGAACCCCGATCCTGTCGAGCAGGGCGCCGGCCGGTATCGCCATGCCGATATAGACGAGCGGCCAGGCGCCCATCACCGCGCCCATCGCGCCGAGACCCAAGCCGACGTCACGAGCGATCGGCTCGACCAGCGGGGCCGTGGAATAGACGGCGATGCCGAAGGAGGTATAGACGAACCAGACGCCGAACAGCATCGCCCAGCGATACGGTGACGGGGCCGGGACATCCGACATCGGGCGGGACCAGCGGGTTGCGAAAGCGCGAATGCTATCGCAAGCGCGGTGCCCGCATCAGCTGTAATCGATATACGCGATCAGGCGCCCGCTGACGACAGCCACGATCCAGAAGAAGAGCGAGGCCGTCGCGAGCCAGGTCGCGATCGGCGGCGCCGCGCCGGAGGCGTCCCAGCTTGCTGCCTCGCGCGCGAGCATCTTTCGCGTATACACGAGCACGACGATGCCGAGCACGATGCAGAGAATCTTGACGCGAAACGGGTTGCTCGCCATGTAGCCGACCGGCCGCGTCAGAAAAACCGAAACGCCAGTGAATATGTTGAGGATGATTCCGATCCACCCGATGCCCATCAGGCCGCGCAAAGACGTGTAAGGCAGAACGCGAAAGAAGCCGTACATCCGCAGGTTCAGGGAGAATACGACGCCGACGATGATCGCGAGTCCCAGCGCATGCAGCGACAGCATCAGCGGCCAGCCAACGGCCGAGGTCAGTATCCACTGTGCGTAGGCTGTCTGTTCGAGCCGTTCCAGAAATCCCATGGCTCCCCCCGATTAGTGTTTGTTCTACTTGTTGTTTTCCAAGCGTTACGGTTTGTCGTGCTTGTCGGCCTCCCGATCGACCCAAAGGCTCGCTGCCACGATCGCGGCAAGAAGCACGAGTACGACGATATTGACGGCGAAATACATGCCCATTGCTCAGCCTCCTGCGCCATAGGGTAGCCAGCGCCCGTACACCAGGACTCCGGTCCAGAGCAGCACCATCGCCGCGGCCACGGCTTTCGACAACACGGAGGCGTCATCACCGGGCTTCAGGGCCCAGGGCCGATCGTAGATTGTGAAGTACAAGACGGCGAGCCCGCCGATGATGATCAGCGCCATCTTGGGATAGAAGGTATTCGTCATCGCCGTATAGCGGCCGGAGTTGCTGAGGAAGAACAGCATTCCCGTGATCACGTTGCTCATGAAACCGAAGACGGCGAGCGGTAGCAGGCGATGAAACGACGCATAGGCCACGTTTCTCGCCATGCCGAACATGCGCGCGGCGATCAGGATCAGCACGCCGAACAGGACGGCCATGCCCATGAAGTGCGCGGCCTCCATCGCCGGCCAGGTTCCCGGGTATGTATAGACCCAGTTCTCGATCGTGGGCCCAAGGCCGTTTTCCCAGGCTCCGGCGGCCTCGGTCAGCGTCAGGTCGTCGGCGAGCTCCGGATGATTGATGTCTCCGCCGCGATGGCCGGTCCTGACGAGCGCGGCAAGGGTGATCACCGCGAAGACCAGCACGGCCGGCTCGATCCACTTACGGGGCTTCGAAAACCGACGGTACTGCCATAGCGCGAACCACGACAACCAGGCGGTGATCAGCATCAGGATGAAAGCCAATATCGCCGCGTCCTGGTGATGCCCTATCAGATCCAGAGAAATGTCTTCCTCTCCGCCGATTCTCCATGCGGAAGCGGCGCCGCTGATGAAGGTCGGGATCACGAGCAGGCCCAGGACGACGAAAACCACGAGGCTCGTTCGCCTCAACAGCTCGCTGCCCAGGTAATACGATGCGATCAGCAGCCCGAGCGCGATGACCGATCCGACAGAAGGAAAGTGATTGAGAATGAGATGCCAATGCGGCGCTGAGCTTGGAAAGAAATCCATGCTTTCATCCCCCCAGATGCGGTCTTGAAGCCGCCTTTGAGTCTGGACTCTACTGCAAGCCTTCTGAGATAGCAATTTGCCGAGCGACGGCGCCCCGGACCAGCCCGTCGAAGGGTGCACTGCCCGGCCCGGAGCATTAGAATCCCACGTGTTGGAACGCGGAGTGAGTCGTGATAGCGATTGCACGGACCGTTCAAAGCGTTTCGGCTCCGTTATGGCTGCGCGCCGGCGCGGTCTGCGTGTTTTTTTACGCCTCCTCCACGTACGCGGCCGAGCACGAGATTCGCGCGCGCGGCAACCAGTGGGCACCGACGATCCTGTTCATAGAGCCGGGCGATAGCGTGATCTTCGTCGGGATGACCGGCCACGAAACCGAGCTCATCGAGGGCATGGGACCGGAGAACGCCATGCTCTGGGGATCCGAGCTCGGAGAAGAAGGATTCCGCGTCACGTTCGTCGAGCCCGGCGCCTACGTGTACAAGTGTCACGTCCATCTCAATGCCGGCATGATCGGCGCGATCGTCGTCGGTAGCGGGGAGCCGCGCAACATGGCCGAGATCGACGCCGCGCTCGAGGACATCGATCAGGGACGCGCCGCCGTCAGGCGCATCGTGGCGAGAATGAAGCGCGAGATCGCGTCGCGTTGAAATAGCGCTGAAATGCGCTTAAATGGGGTCAGACCCCTTTCAGGTTCGTGGAATGAACCTGAAAGGGGTCTGACCCCATTTAAGCGGACGCCGAGCTAGCGGAAAAGCAGGCGCCGGAACCTCCACGCGCCCCCGTGCACGACGAGGTCGGCCTCGAGTGTGCACGTTTCCTGGCGACGAAGCAGGCCGTCGCCCTGCAGCCGGGCCATCTCGGCCAGCGTGCCTTCGGCCTCGATCTCGGACTCGATCTCGATTTCGCAAGGCAGCTGGATACGAGCCGAATGGCCATCGGCCGCGAGGTTGATGACGTCACGTTCCCCGAAATCCGCCGGCGCGAGATGACGAATGCCGACGACGCTCTCCGCGCCCGCCGGATCCACGAAAAGATTCGCCATCTCGTCGCGAGCGCGCGAACGAATGTGCTGCGCCAGCTTCTGCTCGAGCCTGCGTATCGCTTCGATCGCGCCGAGCTCGTCGGCGCGCATGCTCCGCGAAGCGCCGCCGTCGGCTGCGGACGCCCACGCCGTACCGACGGCAAGCGGGGCCGACAGGGCGGCTCCGGCTTCGAAGAAGAAGCGCCGGCGCGAGGATGCGGTATGCGTTGTCATCGTGCGTTCTCCTTCGGCCTTCAAAGCTGGAAGAACTTTCTGACGTTGAACTGCCCGGCATGACGAGAGTGGGCGCCCACGGCGCTCAGCCGGACGCCGTCCGAGCCACCGTGATAGCCGGCGCCGCAGTCGTGCATCGTGTTCATATTGATGAGAATCGTGCCGAGCGTGCCGTTGCAGGCCTCCTCGAGCCAATAGCCGAGGTAAATCCCGTCGCGGACCTTCACGTAGGCCGCCGGGCCGCTCCATTCCATGCCGCCCGCGCCGTCTTGACCGAAGATGATCCAGGACAGCGAATGCGGCGTCGTGTAGAGGTGCATCGACGTCAGGCCCGACTGGCGGTCGTAGTTCCAGGTCAGCGCCCTGCCGACGAGCTCGTCCGTGAACTGATGCCGCCGGTATTTCGGGGCCTCGAGGCCCTCCATCTCGATTACGCCGAAAAGATTCTCGACCTGCGCCTCGTTGCCGATGTATTCCGATCCCATCGTGCCGTGCAGGCAGCTTGCAAGCGCGTGCTCGAAGTCCGCGACGACCATGTGGCAGTCGTGATCCGGCTCGCCTTCGAGCAGATGCCCGAACATGACGAGATCCGGCGCCGACTGCCAGGCCTCATAGCGGGCCGTGGTCCAGTTGCCCTGCCCTTCCTTGCGCCAGCGCAGGGATTGAATCTCGTCGAAGCGGTACTCGATGACCGGGCCGTGGTCGTAGCGGACCGTCATCTCTCTGCCGACCAGATAATCGGAGACCTGCTGCTTGTTGCCGGACATGCCGCCGCGGCCCGGCGGGAACACGGTCGGCTCGGTTTCGGCGGCGATGCGGTCGAACTCCGCGCGCGTGAACGTCTGAAATGTGTCCATCGGCCGATAGACGCGGCGAGCGCCCTTCTCGTCCGGCCCGTTCTGCAGGTTTTCGCCGATGTCGCCGAAGCGCTCGAACTTCGCGAGCTGGCCGAGCCACTCACCGCTGCCGCGAAAAACGTAATACTCGAGATCGTCGTTCTCGTCGAAGCCGAGCCGCGCGCCGACCTGCTCGACGCGGTTGACGTCGAAGGCGTAGATCGTCTGCGTGCCGGAGAACTCGCACTCGGTCCGCTGATAGATATAGACCTCGTCGTTGACCTGTATGTAATCGCTCGGCGCGCAGAACCCAAGCTCGCCGCCGAAACGCGAGAGCTCGACCAAGTTCGAGTAGATCGTCGACGGATAAAACTCGAGCGTCTCGACGCCCGTGTCCTGCTTCCAGTAGTAGCCCTTGCCTTCGGCCCGGTTCGTCAGGTGGTGCCTGGCCTCGGGCGCCGGCTGGCCCGGCTGCTCGACGTAACCGAAATACGCCTGCCGCTGCACCTCGCGGTTGTCCTCGTAGCCGGAGAACCAGACCTCGAAGACCGTCACGAGATTCGTATCCTCGTCGATGACGACGTGATAGCCGCGCTGCGTGCCGGGCACCATGTGCGAGAAGAAGACGATGTCGTCGATCGTTAGTGCGCCGTAGCCTGCGTCGACAGCCGCGGCTCCGTTCTCCCGTAGCGAAAGCCGGTTCTCGTCGCCGAAGCGGTAACGAAGCTCGGGTCCGTCGTCGGTCAGGATCCGAATCTGCCGGCCCGCGAGCACATCCAACAGCGGGGACGCGCTCGCCGGGCCGTCGGCCGCCGCGCGCAGCTTGTCATCGATCTGTTCCGGCGTCAGCTTCGTATAGGCGATGCGATGCATCTGCTCGCGCGGATACCTGGTCTCGGCCACGGCTTGATCCCCCGATCGTTGGCGTTATCGCTATCGGGCAATGGTAGCAGACGAAGGAATGGACGCGGGATGGGGCCAGACCCATTCAGGTCGTTCCGAACCGGGATGGGTCTGACCCGAAACGGGAGCGAACGGGTCAGACCCCTTTTTCAGGAAAAAGGGGTCTGACCCAATACTTACTCAATACTTACTCAGAAGGCTCGGGAAGGGGGCCGTCGCCGATCACGACGTGGCCTTCGACGGAGTCGCAGTGCTTGCCGGGCTCCGGGCGCACGCCGTCCGGGCAGCGGAACATGGCACCTTCGCGAGAGCCGCCCGGCTCGCTGTTGCGCAGGGGGTGCAGCGCGACGCTGAAGACGGTACCGCGCGGGAACGAATTCACCGAGACGCCCTGGCGCGCCATCGCGGCCGAGCCGCCCATCTCGACCGACCAGAAGATCGGCTCGCCGTTCTCGTCACGAATCACGTTGTTTCGTTCTTCGTTCATCACGGCGAAGTTGATCGACAGATGGTTCGGCGCAGGATCGATGCCGTCGACGACGCCGGTGAAAACCTGCGTCTGCCTCATGTCGTACATCGCGAAGGAATGATGTGCCTGGGCCGGCAGGATCACGAGCGCCGCCGCGGCGCCAAATCCGGCCAGTGTCCTGATTGCTCTAACTTTCGTGTCCATAATCAATAGTTTCCCGTATTCCGCACGAATCCGTCTATAGGTTCATTCCGAAGTTTGATCCAGTGCGGCTTAATCGAAGCTGAATATGTCCTCTTCCTCGGGGCGCTGCATGTCCTGTTCGAAGTACTCCTCCCAGATCTGGCCCCAGGGACGATTGTACATGTCGGGGACCTCGTACTCGATGACATTGCCGGGCGTCACCGGCGTCGCAATGCCGTCGATAGGGAAGATCGTCTGGACGCATTCGATGAAGACATAGGGCGTCTCGTCCCGGAAGCTGCCGTCCTTGGTGAAATTGCGGATGATGCGGACCGGCTCGACGAGGGCTTCCGGATCGTAAAGGATCGCCTCGTGATTCAGGCCGACGAAGTTGCCGTCCTCATCCCGGTTTGGCGTGTAGATTTCGATCGTCTGCATCCTGTTCGAGAACTCGAATGCCGCGTGAACCTTGAATCCCTGGATGTTCGACGTCCAGGTGACCAGCGTGTCGCCGTCCCAGAAGCCGATCGTCTCGCCGTACCAGCGCGGCACGTCCTCGCCGAGGCGCGGCACGACGCCGTCCATGTTGAACTCGCGACCGATGTGGATGTTCGTGATGAAATTGCGCGCGACGCCGGCCAGGATCTGAACGACATCGGGCGTGACCATGATGTAGTGCTCCCAGACCGCGGCCTGGTGCCAGCGTCGCATGAAGCCCTCCGGCCAGCAGTACTGCGACTGCCACTGGGCAGCATTCGTGTTGCCGTGGTGATAGGCCTCCTGCACGAAGTACTCCTGATACTGCGGCGTGAGGACCGACAGAACCGTCGGCACCTGGTTGTAGTACATCGTGTACCAGTACTGATTCGTGCGGCCCGGATGCGCGTAGACGCCGGTCCACTCGCCGGGAACCGTCGCATAGGTGTGTTCGGTCGGGCCGCCGCGCCTTCTCGTCTCGTCGAGCAATGCGTTGTAGTGCTCCTCGGCCGTCTCGAACGGATAGGGGCTGACGATCGACTCGCGCGGATAGTCGGCGTCGCAGTTGCCCCATGGCGCCCTCGACGGATCGTTGTCGACATCGCTCAAGCGGTTTCCGCCCCAGACGTTCTCGATCGAGAACGAGTCGAGGCAGCGGAAGTATCGCTGGTCGCTCCAGAACTCGCGGTCGGCGTAGAAATCGTCGCTCGTGAAGAGATCTCTCGGCAGCGGCTCGACGCCTTCCGGGGGACCCGATTCTTCGGCTGGCGGCGGACCGCCGCGTCCGCGGCCGCCAAA
>DATKCK010000096.1:0-17914 GCA_035513215.1 Gammaproteobacteria bacterium
TGGTAGCGGGGGCAGGATTCGAACCTGCGACCTTCGGGTTATGAGCCCGACGAGCTGCCTGACTGCTCCACCCCGCACCGGATTGCGAGCCGCGCATGATAGCGGCCCCCCGACCGCTCATCAAGCCCGGTCATAGCACCCTGGCGCAAAGGTCGAGCAGATAGCCCGGAAAGAAGCCGAGCACCAGCAGCACCAGGCAGTTAACGCTGATGACGAGCTTGAGATCTAGCGCCGAGCTCAAAGGCGCCTGATCGGCCGCGTCGGTGAAGTACATGAACCAGACCATGCGCAGGTAATAGAACGCCCCGACGACGGCGAGCACGACGCCGAAGATGGCGAGCCAGATCTGCCCCGCGTCGACGAGCGCGCTCAGCACGGCGAGCTTCGCAAAGAACCCGATCATCGGCGGCACGCCGGCCATGCTGAACATGATCAGTAGCATCATCAGCGCGAACCACGGACTGCGCTGATTGAGCCCCTTGAAATCCTCGAGGCGCTCGGCCTCGAAGCCGCGGCGGCTCAGCACGATGATCATGCCGAAGGCGGCGGCCGCCGTCAGCACGTAGGTCATCGTGTAGAACATCGCAGCCTCGACGCCCTCCTCGCCCCCGGCGATGAATCCCATCAAAATGAAGCCGACGTGCGAGATCGTCGAATAGGCCAGCATCCGCTTCAGATTGGTCTGCGCGATCGCAACGATGTTGCCGATCAGAAGGGACAGCACGCAGAGAACGATCAGCATGCCCTGCCAGCTCGCCTCCATCGGCGCGAGCGCCTCCACCAGAATACGCCAGGTCAATGCGAACGCCGCGATCTTCGGTGCCGAGCCGATGAAAAGCGTCACGGGCGTAGGCGCGCCCTGATAGACGTCGGGCAGCCACATGTGAAACGGCACGGCGCCGAACTTGAACGCGACGCCGACCACGACGAAGACGAGGCCGAGCACCGCCGGCAGCGTCAGCGCCTGATCGACAAACAGGCCCGAGGCGAGCTCCGAGAACTCGACCGTTCCGGTAACGCCGTAAAGCAGTGAAATGCCGTAAAGCAGCGTCCCCGAGGCGATCGCGCCGAGAACGAAGTACTTCATCGCCGATTCGGCCGCGATCGCCGAATCCCGGTTGAAGGCGACGAGCGCGTAGAGCGACAACGACAAAAGCTCTAAGCCGAGATACATCGTCAGCATGCTGTGGGCGGAGATCATGACCATGATCCCGAGGAGCCCGAATAAGCCGAGAATGAAGAACTCGCCCTTGAAAAGCTCGTGCTCCTCGAGATAGTTGCGCGAATAGAGGAACACGAGCGCGACGACAATATAGGTGATCAGCTTGAGCGCGCCTCCGGCGGGGTCGTTGATGAAGCTGCCGGAGAACGTCACGGTAGGCTGCTGCACCGATGAGTAGACCGAGACGAGCGCGACACCGACGAGCACCAGCATCGCGAGCAGATAGGTGACCTGCCGCTGCTCCTGGCGCAGGAACACGTCGACGAGCAGGACGACGCAGATCGCCGTGGCGAGAAAAATCTCAGGTGCTGCGAGCCAGTAGTCGTTCATCTTCTATAGCTTCGTTTGCATGACGTGCGCGAGCAGCCCGCTCACGGCCCCTTCCATCGCCTCGACCAGCGGCGCGGGCCAAACGCCGAGCCATAGCACGGCGAGCGCCAGAATCGCGAGAATGACGCCCTCGCGGGCCCCGATGTCCTTCAGCGCCGCCACGCCCTCATTGGCCACTTCGCCGAAAATAACGCGCTTGACGAGCCAGAGCGTGTAGGCCGCCCCCATGATCAAGATCGTTGCGGCCAGGAAGGCGAGCCAGAAGTCAGCCTGGAAGCTGCCGAGAATGACAAAGAACTCGCCGACGAAACCCGACGTCCCGGGCAGCCCCGCGTTGGCCAGGGCAAAGAACACGGCCAGCGCGGCGAACTTCGGCATCGTGTTGACGACGCCGCCGTAAGCGCCGATCTCGCGGCTGTGCAGCCGATCGTAGAGAACGCCGACGCAAAGGAACAGGGCGCCCGATATCAGCCCGTGCGAGATCATCTGCACCATGCCGCCCTGCACCGCGAGCGCCGCGCCATCGCCGTCCGGCGCATTGGCGAAAATCCGGAACACGACGAAAAAGCCGAGAGTGACGAAGCCCATGTGCGCGATCGAGGAGTACGCGATCAGCTTCTTCATGTCGCGCTGGACGAGCGCGACGAAGGCAATATAAACGATCGCGATCAGCGACAGCGCGATCATCAGCCCCGACAGCGACTGGCTCGCATCGGGCGTGATCGGCAGGCTGAAGCGCACGAAGCCGTAGCCGCCCATCTTGAGCAGCACGGCCGCGAGGATGACCGAGCCGCCGGTCGGCGCCTCGACGTGCGCGTCGGGCAGCCAGGTGTGCACGGGCCACATCGGAACCTTGACGGCGAACGCGATCAGGAACGCGAGGAAGATCCAGGTCTGCTCCCGAGCCCCGAGCGCCAGGTCGTGAAAGCCCAGGATCGAGAAGTCGCCCTGTTGCACATACATATATATGAGAGCGACGAGCATGAAAACGGAGCCGAAGAACGTGTACAGGAAGAACTTGACCGTCGCGTAGATCCGCCGCTCCCCGCCCCAGATGCCGATGATCAGGAACATCGGCACCAGCATGGCTTCCCAGAACACGTAAAAGAGCACGGCGTCGAGCGCCGCGAACACCCCGATCATCATGCCTTCGAGCAGCAGGAAGGCGGCGAAGTACTGCGCCAGGCGCGTCTTGATGACCTCCCATCCGGCCAGCACGACGAGCGGCGTCAGAAACGTCGTCAGGATGATCAGCGGCATCGAGATGCCGTCGATGCCGAGGTGATAGTAGACGCCGTAGCGATCGATCCAGGGCAGCCGCTCGACGAACTGCATCTCGGCCGTTCCGAGCCCGAAGCCGAACGCAATCGGCAGACTCAGCACGAAGGTCGCGAGCGACACGCCGAGCGCCAGATGCTTTGCGAAGGCGCCGCGGTCGCCCGCGCCGAGCGCGAGCACGGCGACGCCGCCGACGATCGGCAGCCAGATCAGGATGCTGAGCCAGGGTAGCGCCATCGGTCAGGTCCTGAGCACGAACCACGCCACGAGGACGACGAGACCGACGACCATGACGAAGGCATAGTGATAGAGAAAGCCCGTCTGGATGCGCTTGACGACGCCGGACAGCGCGCCGACGGCGCGCGCGCTGCCGTTGACGATCAGCCCGTCGATGAGACCGCGGTCGCCGACCGTCCAGAGCGCTCCGCCGAGACCGCGCGTTGCCGGCGCGATGACGTTCTCGTTGAACCAGTCGAAGTAGTACTTGTTGTCGAGCACGCGATATGCCGGTGCCAGCGACTTGCGCAGCCTGCCCGGCAGATCGGGACGCCGGATGTAGAGGAACCAGGCGACGAGCGCCCCGGCGAGCGCGATATAGAAGGCCCCGAGGTGCGTCAGCGCATGCAGCACGAAGGCGCCAGAGCCGTGAAATTCGTCGCCGAGCTCTCGCAGAACGTCGTGCTCCTCGAGGACGAAAATCGATTCACCGAAGAACTCCCCGAAGACGACAGGCTCGATCGTGAACCAGCCGACGAGCACCGACGGGATCGCCAGCGCGACGAGCGGCAGCCAGACGACCCAGGGCGGCTCGTGCAGGTGCTCCTTCGCATGCGGATCGATACGCTCCTCGCCGTGGAAGACGAGGAACAGCAGCCGGAAGCTATAAAGCGCCGTCACGAAGACGCCGAGCAGCACGGCCCAGTACGCGTAGGTGGCGCCCGGCGTCGTCGAGAGCGCCACAGCCTCGATCAGGGCATCCTTGGAAAAGAATCCCGAGAAGCCCGGGAAGCCGACCAGCGCGAGCGTGCCGATGACCGAGGTCCAGTAAGTGATCGGCAGGTACTTGCGCAAGCCCCCCATCTTTCGCATGTCCTGCTCGTGGTGCAGCGCGATGATGACGGAGCCCGCCGCGAGGAACAAAAGCGCCTTGAAGAAGGCATGCGTCATCAGATGGAAGATCCCGGCGGCATAGGCCGAGGCTCCGAGGGCCACCGTCATGTAGCCGAGCTGCGACAGCGTCGAGTAGGCGACGACACGCTTGATGTCGTTCTGAACGAGACCCAATAGCCCCGTGAAAAAGGCCGTCGTCGCGCCGATGACGAGCACGACGGTCAGGGCGACGGGCGAATACTCGAAGAGCGGCGACATCCTCGCGACCATGAAAATGCCGGCCGTGACCATCGTGGCCGCATGAATCAGCGCCGAGATCGGCGTCGGGCCTTCCATCGAGTCGGGCAGCCAGACGTGCAGCGGCACCTGCGCCGACTTGCCCATCGCGCCGACGAAAAGGCCGATGCAGGCCACCGTCAGGACCGACCAGGCCGTCCCGTTGAAAACCTCGATCGTCTCGCCGCTCAAGCGTTCGGCCTGCCCGAAGATCGTCGCGTAGTCGAGCGATCCGGCGTAAAACGCGATAGCGGCGATGCCGAGCAAAAAGCCGAAATCCCCGACGCGGTTGACCAGAAACGCCTTGAGATTGGCGAAGATCGCCGTCGGGCGCTTGTACCAGAATCCGATCAGCAGATACGACACGACGCCGACCGCCTCCCAACCGAAGAAGAGCTGCAGGAGATTGTTCGACATCACGAGCATCAGCATCGCGAACGTGAACAGCGAGATATAGCTGAAGAACCGCTGGTAGCCCGGATCGTCGTGCATGTACCCGATCGTGTAGACGTGCACCGCGAGCGAGACGAATGTCACGACGGTCATCATCAGCGCCGTCAGCGGATCGACGAGAAAGCCGATCTCCATGCCCATGTCGCCGACGAGCGCCCATTCGTAGACGGTCACATTGAGCGGCTCGGCGCCATCGAGAACGGACCTCGAGAGCACGTAGAGCGACAAGGCGAACGACAATGTCACGCCGAGGATCGTCACGGTATGCGCGGCGGCGCGGCTGCCGGCGAGCCCACCCCCGCCCTGCCACGCAGCGAGCCCGACCGCGGCGGATGCCACGAGGGGCGCGAGCACGATGACGAGGAGTATCGTTTCCACCTTATTCCTTGAGCTTGGCGATCGACTCGACGTTGATGCTTTGGGTGTTCCGGAACAGCACGACGAGAATCGCAAGCCCGATCGCGGCCTCGGCAGCCGCAACGGTCAGGATGAAGAACACGAACGCCTGCCCCAGCGTGTCGCCCCAGAGCCTCGAGAACGCGATGAAGTTGAAATTGACGGCGAGTAGCATGAGCTCGATGCACATCAGAAGCAGAATCAGGTTCTTCCGATTGATGAAAATGCCGGCGACCGCAAGGCTGAAGAGCACGGCCGCTAGAATCAGATAATGCGAGATCGTAACCATGCGCCGTCAGTCCCTGCTCGATTCCACACTCTCGAGTCGGACGCGGTCCTCCCGCCTGACCGCGACCTGCGCCGAGATGTCCTGCACCTTGAGCCCGGGACGCTTTCGCATCGTCAGCGTGATCGCGGCAACGATTGCGACCAGCAGGATGATCGCGGCGATCTCGAAGGCGTAGACGTGCTCGGTATAAAGAACGGCGCCGAGCTCCTCCGCGCTCGAGTAATCGGCCGGCAAGGGCTCCGGCACGTTGGCGAAGCCGAGACCCTCGCTCCGGTAGATCAGCACGTACCAGATCTCGGCGACGACGCCGGCGGCAACGACCGCGCCGAGCCAGAGGTAGCGCGTGAAGCCCTCGCGCATCTCCTCGACGTTGATGTTGAGCATCATGACGACGAAGAGAAAGAGCACCATCACGGCACCGACGTAAACGAGAACGAGAACGACGGCCAGGAACTCGGCCTCGAGCAGAATCCAAAGCGCCGCGCTCTGAACGAAGGCCAGGACGAGATAGAGCGCGGAGTAGACGGGATTGCGCGACGCGATGACGCCGATGGCGGCGCCGATCAGCACGGCCGCAAACAGATAGAAGAGTACCGCTCCCGTCACGCTGTCGACCTGTCTCTCGCTACTTGTATTCCGCGTCGGCGGCCTTGTCAGCGGCAATCATGGCTTCGTACTTGTCGCCGACGGCGAGCAGCTTCTCTTTCGTCATGATGTTCTGCCCGCGCGCCTCCATGTGGTACTCGTGGATCCGCGTTTCGACGATCGCGTCGACGGGGCAGGCCTCCTCGCAGAATCCGCAGTAGATGCACTTGAAGAGATCGATGTCGTAGCGCGTCGTTCGCCGCGTGCCGTCCTCGCCGACGTCCGACTCGATCGTGATCGCGAGCGCCGGACAGACCGCCTCGCAAAGCTTGCATGCGATGCAGCGCTCCTGGCCGTTCGGATACCGGCGCAGCGCGTGCAGGCCGCGGAAGCGCGGCGATTGCGGCGTTTTCTCTTCGGGATACTGCACCGTCACCTTCTTCGCGAACAGATTCCTGAACGTCAAGCGCAGTCCTTTCGCGAGCTCGGTCATCAGGAAGGTTTTGACGAGATTTCTCATCCGATCGCGCCCCTCAGACGCCCGCCGACCATGGGCCGACCTCGAGCAGGACCATCGCGCCCTCGACCGTGATCCAGACGATCGTCACCGGAATGAACACCTTCCAGCCGAGCCGCATGATCTGGTCGTAGCGGTAACGCGGGAACGTCGCCCGGAACCAGATAAAGCAGAAACAGAAGAACAGCATCTTGAGGATCAGCCAGGCAAAGCTCGGCGCCGCAAGAAAGCTGCCCTCGAGCGCATCCAGGCCTGCGAACGGCGAGAGCCAGCCGCCGAGAAAGAAGACGGACGTCAGCGCGGTGACGAGGATCATGTTCGTGTATTCGGCCAGGAAGAAGAGCCCGAAGGCGATCCCCGAGTACTCGACGTGAAAGCCCGCGACGATCTCCGACTCACCCTCGGCCACGTCGAACGGCGCCCGGTTCGTCTCGGCCACGCCGGAGATGAAGAAGACGAGAAACAGCGGGAACAGCGGCCAGACGAACCAGCTTGCCACGCTCGTGCCCTCCTGCGCCGCGACGATATCGCCGAGATTGAGGCTGCCGCCGGCCATCAGCACGCCGATCAGCGCAAACCCCATCGCGATCTCGTAAGCGACGATCTGCGCCGCCGAGCGCATCGCGCCGAGAAACGCGTACTTGGAGTTCGAAGCCCAGCCCGCGAGAATGACGCCGTAAACGCCGAGCGACGTCACCGCGAGGATGTAGAGGAGCCCTGCATTGATGTCGGCGATCACGAAAGCCGGATCGATCGGGACCGCCGCCCATGCGATGAGGGCCGTGATCAGCGACACGAGCGGCGCGAGCAGGAACAACACGCGGTTCGCATTGGCCGGAACGACGACCTCCTTGAACAGCATCTTGATCAGATCGGCGAAAGGCTGTAGCAGCCCCTTGAAGCCGACGCGATTCGGGCCGACGCGGACCTGCATCCAGCCGATGATCTTGCGCTCCCAGTAAGTGAAATAGGCCACGCCGAGAATCAGCGGCACGAGCAGCACCGAGATCTTCGTGACGACGACGGCCGTGAAACGCATCGTCTCCGGCAGCAACAACCAGTAAGGTTCGAGCGAGCCCAGCCAGTCGGTCATCCGGCGCTCCTCCTATCGAACGCCAGACCCTCGGCACGCTCGAGCGCGGCCGTCGTCTGCTGCAACGGTTGCGAGCGCCTGACGAGCGGATCGATCGAATAGGCGGGGACATCGAGCGAGTCGAGATCGACGTCCACGGGACCGAAATCGAGCTGCGGCGACGCGTCGTAGGCGTTGCTGCCGCCGGCCTTCTCGAGCGACGCGCCGAGCTCGGCCTGAATCTCCCCGATGTCGCCGTAGGCGCAATCCTCGGCACCGAGCTCGGTCGCGAGCACACGCAGGACGCGCCAGGCGGGACGCGAATCGCCATACGCGTCGGTCGCGGCGCTAAAGCTCTGCCAGCGGCCTTCGGCGTTGACGAAGGTGCCGGCCGTCTCGGCGAAGGTCGCAATCGGCAGCACGACGTCCGCGCAATCGAGCAGCGACTCGCCGGCGAACGCGGTCAGCGCCACGACGATGTCGGCCGACTTCAGCGCGGCTTCGGCGAGCTCGCTCCTGGCAATATCGGCATCGGGCTCGATGCCGTGCACGATATAGGCATGGCGCGGCGCGCTCAGCATTTTTTCGACATCGAGCCCGCCGCCGTCCTTGCGCGCGCCGTCCCGACGCGGCACGAACCCGACCAGCGCGGCGCCGGCCGCGTTCGCCCCCTCGGACAAAAAACCAAGCCGCGCACCGGTCGCGGCCGCGAGCTCCGCCGCAACGTAGCGCAGCTCCGTGAGGCGCGGATGGCGCTCGACGAGCTGGCCGAGCAGCACGAGCGCATCGCCTTTCTCGAGCAGGACACAAGCCGCGCTCTTCTGCTCGGGTGTCGGCTCAAGATCGCCGAAGTGCTCGGCCAGAGCAGGCGAAAGCGAGCCGCCCGTCGATTCGAGCGCGGCCACGAGCACGCCGGCCAGCGCCCGCGGCAGCTCGCCGGCCGGCGCCTCGACATGGGCCTTGCGCGAAAAACACATCGGGTAATCGGCCGGATTGACGAAACCGACCGCGGCGCCCGCGAGCGCGGCCTTGCGCACGTGATGCGCGATGATCGGCGCCTCCATTCGGAGATTCGAGCCGACGACGAGGATGCCTTCGAGACCGGCAATGGCGGCGATGTCCGTGCCGAGCCAGGGCCATGCCGGATCGTTGGCCTGATCGCGAAAATCGACGCGCCGGAGGCGGTAGTCGATGCTTCGGCTGCCGAGGTTCCGCGCCAGCTTCTTGAGAAGATAAAGCTCCTCGAGCGTCGCGCTCGGGCTCGCCAGCACGCCGACGGCCTCGGACTCGTCGCCGACGGCGGCCTTCAGGCCCTTCGCTGCATGATCAATCGCCTCCTGCCAGGAGACCTCGAACCATTGCTGGTCGCGCTTGATCATCGGCCGCGCGAGCCTGTCCTCGGCGTAGAGCCCGAAGCAGCTGAAGCGGTCGCGATCGGAGATCCAGGTCTCGTTGATCGCATCGTTCTCACCCGGCACGATGCGGCGCAGCTCGCCGCGCAGCACGTGCGCCGACAAGTTGGAGCCCGCGCAGTCGTGTGGCGCGATCAGCGGCTTCTCGATCATCTCCCAGGCGCGCGCGCTGAAACGGTAGGGCTTGTTGTTCAGCGCGCCGACGGGGCAAAGATCGATGATGTTGCCCGAAAGCTCGTGATCGACACTCTTTTCTATATAGGTGCCGATCTCCATATCCTCGCCCCGCCCGACGGCGCCGAGCTCCGGCAGCCCCGCTATCTCCTGGCCGAAGCGAACGCAGCGCGTGCAGTGAATGCAGCGCGTCATGTCGGTCGAAACGAGAGGCCCGAGGTTCTTGTCCTTGACCACGCGTTTGCGTTCGGTGTAGCGGGACACGCCGCGGCCGAACCCCATCGCAAGGTCCTGGAGCTCGCATTCGCCGCCCTGATCGCAGATCGGGCAGTCGAGCGGGTGATTGATCAAAAGGAACTCCATCGTCGCCTTCTGCGCGGAGATCGCGCGGGCGCTGCGCGTGAAGATCTTCATGCCCTCGGTCACCGGCGTGGCGCAGGCCGGCAGCGGCTTCGGCGCCTTCTCGACGTCGACGAGGCACATGCGGCAGTTCGCGGCGATGCTGAGCTTGCGGTGATAGCAAAAGCGCGGCACATAGACGTCGTGCCTGTCCGTCAGCTCGATGATCATCTGCCCGGCACGCGCCTTCATCGGCACGCCGTTGACCACTACCTCCACCAGCTTTTCGTCAGATCCGCTCACTCTCAGGCCGCCGCCTTGTCGGCATCGTCGACGATGCTGCGCCCGCCGTGCTCGACCATGTAGGCGAACTCGTGACGGTAGTGCTTCAGGAAACTCTGGACCGGCCACGCCGCCGCGTCCCCGAGGGCGCAGATCGTATGCCCCTCGATCTTGTTGGCGACGTCGACGAGCATGTCGAGATCCTCGGGCCTGCCCTTGCCTTCGGTGATTCGCGTCAGGACGCGATAGAGCCACCCCGTGCCTTCGCGGCAGGGCGTGCACTGACCGCAGGACTCGGCCATGTAGAACCGGGAGATGCGCCTCAACATCTGCACCATGCAGGTCGTCTCGTCCATGACGACCATTGCGCCGGTGCCGAGGCTCGAGCCGCAGCTTTTCAGGCCGTCGTAGTCCATCGTCTTGTCGACGATGAGCTCGGCCGGCACGACTGGCACGGACGAGCCGCCCGGTATCACGGCCTTGAGCTTGCGCCCCTTCCAGACGCCGCCCGCGATCTCGAGCAGCTCGCTGAACGGGATCCCGAGCGGCAGCTCGAAGTTGCCGGGCTTCTCGACATGGCCCGAAACCGAGAAGATCGCCGTGCCGCCCGAGTTCTCGACACCGAGATCCGCGAACCACCTGGCCCCTTTTCGGATGATCGTCGGGATCGAGGCCAGGCTCTGCGTGTTGTTGATCGTCGTCGGGGCGCCGTAAAGTCCGTGCTGGGCCGGGAACGGCGGCTTGAACCGCGGCTTGCCGGGCTTGCCTTCGAGCGACTCGAGCAGGCCCGTCTCCTCGCCGCAGATGTAGGCTCCCGCGCCGAGGAAGGTGTAAAGATCGAAATCGATGCCCGATCCCCTGATGTCCCTGCCGAGCCAGCCGGCTGCATAGGCCTCCTCGAGCGCCGCCTCGAAGCGCGGATACGGCTCGCGCATGAACTCGCCGCGGATGTAGTTGTAGCCGACCGTCGCGCCCATCGCGTAGGCGGTGATCGCCATGCCTTCGACGATCGAATGCGGGTTGTAACGCAGGATCTCGCGATCGTGGCAGGTGCCGGGCTCGCTCTCGTCGGAGTTGCAGACGAGATATTTCTGCACCGGCGCCTCGCGCGGCATGAAGCTCGCCTTGAGCCCGGTCGGGAAGCCCGCGCCGCCGCGGCCGCGAAGCCCCGAGGCCTTGATCTCGTTGATGATGCCTTCGCGATCGAGACCGCCGTCGAGCACGCGCTGCCAGGCTTCGTAGCCGCCGCAGGCGCGGTAGTTCTCGAGCGACCAGGGCTCGCCCTCGAATTTCAGCGTTGCGTAGCAGACTGCGTCGCGGCCTTCCATCACTCGTCCTCGATGGCGTCGAGCACGTCGTCGACCTTCTCGGTCGTCAGGTCCTCGTGGTAGACGTGATCGACCATCATCATCGGGGCGCCGCAGCAGGCCGCGAGACACTCCTCTTCGCGTTTCAGATAGAACTTGCCGTCCGGCGTCGACTCGCCCGTCCTGATCCCGAGCTTCCTCTCGATGTGCTCGACGATCTCCGCAGAACCCCGGAGCATGCAGGAGATGTTCGTGCAGACCGAGATGCTGCGCCGGCCGACCGGTTTCGTCTCGAACATCGAGTAGAAGGTCGCGACCTCGTATACCTCGATCGGCGCGAGATCGAGATAGGCGGCGACGGCATCCATGAGATCGGTCGTCAGATACCCGCCGTTCTCGTGCTGCGCCGCGTGCAGCGCCGAAATGACGGCCGAGCGCTGGCGTCCCGGCGGGAACTTCGCGACCCAGCGGTCGATCTCCTCGCGCACATGCGCGGAAAGCACGGTGTCGGGCGCCGCGCTCATCGGTCTATCTCACCGAAAACGATGTCCTGCGTGCCGATGACGGCTACGACGTCGGCCAGCATGTGGCCCGACACCATCTCGTTCATCGCCGCGAGGTGCGGAAAGCCCGGCGCGCGAATCTTGACCCGGTACGGCTTGTTCGAGCCGTCGGAGACGATATAGCAGCCGAACTCGCCCTTCGGATGCTCGATTGCCGCATAGGCCTCGCCTTCCGGCACGCAATAGCCTTCCGTGAACAGCTTGAAGTGATGAATCAGCGATTCCATGTCGTCCTTCATCTCGACGCGCTTCGGCGGCACGATCTTGTGGTCGTCGGCGATGACGGGCCCCGGATTCGTGCGCAGCCAGTCGACGCACTGGCGGACGATGCGATTGGACTGCTTCATCTCCTCGATCCGAACGAGATAGCGGTCGTAGCAATCGCCATTGACACCGACCGGAATGTCGAACTCGAGCTGATCGTAAACCTCGTAAGACTGCTTCCTGCGCAGATCCCAGGCGATGCCTGAGCCTCGTAGCATCGGCCCGGAGAAACCGAGCTGCATTGCCCGCTCGGGCGAGACTACGCCGATATTGACCGTGCGCTGCTTCCAGATGCGGTTATCGGTCAGGAGCGTCTCGTACTCGTCGATGCGCGCAGGGAACTGCTCCGTGAAATGCTCGATGAAGTCGAGCAGGTTGCCGCTGCGATCTTCGTTGAGGCGCGCGAGCTCCTTCTCGCTGCGAACGCCTGAGTTCTGGTACTTCGGCATGCGCTCGGGCAGATCGCGATAGACGCCGCCGGGACGGTAATAGGTCGCATGCATGCGTGTGCCGGACACGGCCTCGTAACAATCCATCAGGTCCTCGCGCTCGCGAAAGCAATAGAGGAACATCGTCATGGCACCGATATCGAGGCCGTGCGCGCCGAGCCACATCAGGTGATTCAGGATCCGCGTGATCTCGTCGAACATGACGCGAATGTAGCGGGCGCGAATCGGCGGCTCGACGCCGAGCAGCTTCTCGATCGCGAGGACGTAACCGTGCTCGTTGCACATCATCGAGACATAGTCGAGGCGATCCATGTAGCCTATCGACTGGTTATACGGTTTCGATTCGGCGAGCTTCTCCGTGGCGCGATGCAGAAGACCGATGTGAGGATCGGCCCGCTGGATCACCTCCCCTTCCATCTCGAGCACGAGGCGCAGAACGCCGTGCGCGGCTGGATGCTGCGGCCCGAAATTCAGCGTGAAATTCTGGATCTCAGGCATCGCTTCGATCCTTCAGGCCCGCATCGTAACGCGCGTCGTCGCGAATCACCTTGGGCACGAGCGTCCTCGGCTCGATCTGAACCGGCTCGTAGACGACTCGGCCCTTCTCGGGATCGTAACGCATCTCGACGTTGCCGATCAGCGGGAAATCCTTGCGGAACGGGTGGCCGATGAAGCCGTAGTCGGTCAAAAGGCGCCTCAGATCCGGGTGGCCGCGGAACAGGATGCCGAACAGATCGAAGGCCTCGCGCTCGAACCAGTCGGCCGAGCCCCAGACGGAGGTGACCGAAGGCACTTGCGGCCGCTCGTCGTCCGCGCAAAAAACCTTGAGCCTGAGCCTGCGATTGTGCCGGATAGAGAGCAGGTGATAGACGACGGCGAATCGCCGCGGCGCCCGGTACTCGGCCTCGAGCTCGCCGAGCCTTGCCGCAGGCGCCCCCGGATCGCGCTCGACGCCGCGGCTGAAGCCCGTCGCCGATGCCTCCTCGGTATGCCATTCGTCGCGGCCGTAGCCGAGATAGTCGACGCCGCAGACGTCCATCAGCATCTCGAATCCGAGATCGGGCTCGTCGCGAAGCTTGAGGCAGCATTCGCTCAGATCTTCCGGCGCAACGAGATAACCGAGCTCGCCGACGGGCGAGAGCAGGCGCTCGAGCTTGTCGTCCATGCACTCGACGATAAGCGTATCGAGATCCCGATACTTTTTCGAAAGCTCCTTTTCCTTCATCCAAGCACTCGCTTGCGGCGCCCGCTTGTGCGCGCCGCCGATCGATGTCTCCCGTCAATTACCGCGCAATTGTATGAGTGCGCCGAATCTTCTGCTGTAGCTGGATAATCCCGAATAACAGGGCTTCCGCAGTCGGCGGGCAACCCGGCACGTAAATGTCCACGGGCACGATGCGGTCGCACCCGCGAACGACAGAATAGGAGTAATGGTAGTACCCGCCACCGTTGGCGCAGGACCCCATCGAGATCACCCACCGCGGCTCGGGCATCTGGTCGTATACCTTACGCAGCGCGGGCGCCATCTTGTTGACGAGCGTCCCGGCCACGATCATGACGTCGGATTGCCTCGGGCTCGGGCGAAAGACGATGCCGAAGCGGTCGAGGTCGTAGCGCGACGCGCCGGCGTGCATCATTTCGACCGCGCAGCACGCGAGGCCGAAGGTCATCGGCCACAGCGATCCCGTGCGCGCCCAGTTGACGAGCTTGTCGACCTGGGTCACGACGAAGCCGCGATCCATGACCTCCGGCACGTCGAACGGCATTTCCTGGCTCAATCCCATTCGAGCGCCCCTTTGCGCCACTCGTAGACGAAGCCGACGACGAGCACGGCCAGGAAAATGCCCATCGCGACGATGCCAACGACGCCGATCCGGTCGAGCGCCACGGCCCAGGGCACGAGAAACGCGATCTCGAGATCGAAGATGATGAACAGGATGGCGACGAGGTAATAACGCACGTCGAAACGCATGCGCGTGTCCTCGAATGCCTCGAAACCGCACTCGTACGGCGAGAGCTTGCGCTTGTCCTTCTGGCCGCTGCCGAGCGCGAGCCCGAGCGCGAGCAGGACGAGGCCGAAAACGCCGGCAACGACGAGGAATATCAGTACTGGGGCGTAGGTCGCAAGCATCGAGCACCGGCTGAGACAGTCGGGATCATTTTATCAGTTCTCGGATGGTGCCGACGGCCGGACGACGCCTGCCCCTCTAAGTCGTTGAAGTCCTTTTCAATCTCGTGCATCGGCCATTCCAGCTACCCACGGGCCTACCCACAGGGCTGCTCCATGCCCTGCTATGGGCTATCTCGGTGGGCAATTCTATACGAGAAATCGGGCAACCGCTGCTGGCTCAAGCGCCCGCCGGAGGCCGGCATTTCCGAATGATGGGTCAAGACATTTCGGGCCGAATGCCTGGATGACAGGCTTGTGCTTGGCCACGAATATCTGCAGTGAAGAAGATTCCTGGATCAGTGTGCAGGTCCGGTCACATGCATGTTGACGAGGTTGTTCTCGTCCTGCCTCCGGAAGCGCTGCTTCAATAGCGACTTCACCTTGTCGATCCCCTCGCTTTCGATCATCTCGGTAGGCGCTTGCACATCGCCCATTGACGCGATGAAATCTTCCGCGAATCGGTCGAGTTCCGCCTCTGTAAAGGGCGTCTTCCGATCATTACACTCCTTGAGCCAGGCTACGTCGCAATCTTCGCTCCCCTTCGAAGCAGTCTTTTTCATCCCTTAAGCTCGCGCTAAAAGACCATGCCTGCCGATTGTACGGCTGCATCATTCCCAGCGACCAGCTTCTCGATCGATTCCGGACATTCGAGGCGTTCGCTGTCCCTGAAGTGCATATCACGAGCCAACGTCACGTTTTCGACAATCATTGCGCGGTCAGTCACGCACGAACGCCATTGGTTCATCTGACGCCGTTCGGCCATTAAGAGTCATCGGACTCTATAGGATGAACGTCCCCGATCAATCCCCAAAGTCGTCGTTCGACCCGTCCCGTAAACTCCGACAACCGAAATCGCTGCATTCGCAGGATTGCGGTTGAACGAGTCTTGCGCTTTGGTTAGGGCTCAGGCCGCCAGAGTAATCGAACGACCTCTGCATTGTGACTACGAGAATCTAACCATTTATTGTGATGATCTATATCATCACGGACGTCCGTGGGCTTGATGATAACGAGTGATATGTGACTCGACGCCTTCTCGCCTATCCAAGGTTGAAGCGGCATGGGGATCATCCCCGAGATCATCGCGCTGGCAGGCTATTGGCCAGAACAGCGAGCCCGCATATAGCCTGATCTTCGCTCACGACGTACCCCAGCGATTCCAGTCTCGCAAATACGTCTCTCGTCACAGTTGCGGCGGCCTCCGGATCCAGCGCCAGCCATCTCGGCGTTGCATCAATCATGAACTGCGCTGGATCTAAGTATGTTCCTTCGTGACTTCCACAAACACTTGGGTCCTCGTCACGACTAAGCTTTACTACATTTTGAGCCCATAGCCTAACGCTCCAGCTCGTCGCTTCAACGATGTGCAGCCGCCCCCGACTACCGCGCTCAGCGTGCCCGACATTCGCGCTTAGCCCCATGTCTTCGGTCATTGATACTAATGCATCCAAGAATCGTTCCGTCTCTGTCGGCTCAAAAACAACATAGAACCTGCCAGCGACAGGGCGCGGTCCACAGGCCACGATCAACTGGACAGTCAGCGCCAGAAGCACCGCCAGGACAGCTCTCGTCCTAACATCCTTCGAAGTGGTGCCGCGCATAGCGTCTCGCCTGATTGTCATAGTGTTCGAACGCCCCAGGTCCAAGTGCATCATTCAACATATCACGTAGTGGACCCGTTTTTACGCCAAAAGGAGAAAGACCCGTAGATATGTAGCCCCTTGGTGCGGCTCCAAAACTGTGTGTGGAGAAATAGCCGCCGTCAGCGCGATTCACAATTCTCCGTTCAACTTCGCCGACGAACGGATGAGCCCGCGTCGTAACGTTTACACCGACGAGCCCGTCTTCGAAGAATCTTGTTTGCACGAATCCAACCGGTATGGGAACCCATGGGTACGTGACCCCGTATAAGCCATCATCGTTACTGGGCAGGCTTGTTCTCCACATACTAGGAGCCTGTCGGACTGACGTTCGCCGTCAAAGGGTGGAACAAGTGCATGGCGGTCTGAATCTTTGCTCTGGATGCGTGACGGAGGAATGCGAGACGGTAGCGAAATAGGCCGATCGGACCAGTGATCACGGTGAACCTCCGCTCAGCCAGGGTTCAGAGCGAACATCCTCTTGATGTTCCAGCTCATCGTCACGAGATTCCATTCGCCCTTGACGTTGTCGAAGCCACGCAACAGAAACTGATCGAATCCCATGACCGATTTGATGATCCCGAACACGGGCTCCGGCGTCTGCTTGCGCAGCGCGTACAGAGCTTTGCCCTCGGGCGTCTTCAGCCGGTGCGCCATCTTCTGCATTGGCGTTGCCGAATCAGGCGGTGCCTTGGGCGCTCGCTTGAATCGCTGCCGCCAGCTCTGGTGGTGACGCTCACGCCCGAGCGCAATCAACGGCTCGATCTTCGCCGCCGCACACGCATCCACGTTCGCCTCGCTCAAGTAACCATTGTCGGTCAACAAGTGCCGGAGACGACCGAGCTCCTTCGGCAACGCCTTGAGCCGCTCGACCATCGGCACCAGCTGCTTCTTGTCATTGGCCGCCTGGGCCACGCCGTGGCCGACGATGAGCAGGCTCTTTGCGGCGACCGCTGCCTGCGCGTTGTAGCACTGCTCGAACCCGCCGCCGGCCACCGGCATGATGCGCGAGTCCTCGTCCGTCAGGTTGATCTGCTCCTTGTCGTCTACCTTGCCGCTCGGGGGCTCAGGCGGCCGGCCCCGTGGCTTCTTGCCCGTCTGCTTCTCCCGTTCCGCCCGGGCGTCGAGCTTGGCTTCGTACTCGGCCTGCTCGCGCTCTTCCACCCGTGCCTCGATCTTGCGCTTCGCTTCGGCGATCGCTGCCAGCCGCGCTTCACGCCGCTCGAGTTCCTCCGGTATCGACATCCCGTCCGGAATGTCGGCCGCATCGGCCTGCTCGGCGAGCTTCAGCAACTGCCGTACTTCCCGCTTGAGCTGCTTCTCGAGCTTCTTCGCATGCCCATAAGACAAAGCACTGTGCCGGCTCGCGTTCGCATGCAGCTTCGTCCCGTCCAGCGCCACGGTACCGAGCTTCAGCACCCCCATCGCACGCGCCAGCTTCAGCACGTCGACGAACAACCCCTCGATCTCGGGCAAAAACCGCTTGCGGAACGTGGCGATGGTGTCGTGATCCGGATGCTCGTTGCCGGCGATGTAGCGAAATGCCACCGAGTCATACGTCGCCCGCTCGATCGCCCGGCTCGAGAACACCTTCGTCGCGTACCCGTAAATCAACAGCCCAAGCAGCATCGCCGGGTGATACGAGGCCGAGCCCGAGCCACGGTAGGCCTTGACCATCGCCGACAGGTCCAGCTGGTCGACAACCTCCACCACAAAGCGAGCCAAATGCCGCTCCGGCAGCCACTCGTCCACCGACGGCGGCAGCAGAAAATCCGTGGCTCGATTG
>DATKCK010000097.1:0-19870 GCA_035513215.1 Gammaproteobacteria bacterium
TCGTGGAACTCTCCGAGCAGCTGAATTTCCGGGCCGCCGCCGAAGCGCAGTTCGTCACGCAATCGACGATCTCGGCCGGAATCAAGGACCTCGAGACGCTGCTCGGCGTGCAGCTCGTCGAGCGCGACCGGCGTCACGTGCGCCTCACGGCCGTCGGCGAGGAGGTCGTCGGCCGCGCGCGCGAGCTGCTCACCGCGGCGACGGACCTGACCGAGGCAGCCCGCTCGGCGGCGAAGCCGCTCGCCGGCCGGCTGCGACTCGGCGCAATTCCGACGATCGCGCCCTACCTGCTGCCCACGCTGTTGCCGCCGCTGCGCCGCGCGCACAAGGAGCTCAAGCTCCTGCTCCGCGAGGACCTGACCGAAAGACTGCTCGAGCGCCTGCATGCCGGCAATCTCGACGTCGCCCTGATTGCGCTCCCGTTCGATACGGGCAACCTCTATGTGCGCGAGCTCTTCGAGGACGAGTTCCGCTTCGTCGCCAGAAAGGACGATCCTGCGGTCCGCGCCAGGGAAATCGCGATCCGCAAGATCGACACGAGCGAGATCATGCTACTCGAGGAAGGTCATTGCCTTCGCGATCACGCGATCGCCGCCTGCGGGCACCGCCGCTCCGACTGGGAGGCCGAGATCGAGGCGACGAGCCTGACGACGCTGATTCAGATGGTCGAGGGTGGGCTCGGTGTCACGCTGCTGCCGGAGATCACGCTCAACGCCGGCATTCTCAAAGGCACACAGCTCATCGCCCGGCCGTTCGTGCCGACGGCGCCTTCGCGCATGCTGGCGCTCGTGGCGCGCCGCACTTCGCCGCATCGGCGCGACGCGGATCTTCTCGCCGAGTTCATCATCGCTCACGGTCACTGAGCTTCGTCAGCGATAGAAGACGTGCCTGCCGATCGTTGCCAGGACCTCCTTCTCATCGCCCGGTGCCCGTCGCGTTGACGACGACCTTCGAGCGTTGTGACGCGGGTCACGCTGCGCCGCGCATGTCTGTCCGACTATCACGTGCATCGAGAGGGGCCCGCGCAGGATGCACACGACCGTCGTAATCAACGCAAAGGGTGGCGTGGGAAAAACCACGATCGCCACGAATCTCGTGAGCTACTTCGCGGCCCGCGCGATCCCGACGACGATCATGGACTACGACCCGCAGGGATCGAGCCTGCGCTGGCTCCAGCAGCGCCCGGCCACCGCGCCGCTGATTCATGGCGCCAATGCGGCGCCGCGAAAAGGACCAGGGCTCAAGAGCCTCGGCCGCATCGTGCCGCGCGAGACGCGTCAGCTCGTTCTCGACGCCCCGGCCGGTCCCCCGCGCCTGCTGATGCAGGAGCTGCTCGATCGCGCCAACGCCATCCTGATTCCGGTGGCGCCGTCGAGAATCGACATTCACGCGACGGCCAACTTCATCAAGGAGCTTCTGCTGACCTGCTGCACGCGTCATCAGGGCATCCGCGTGGCCGTGGTCGCGAATCGCGTGCGCGCATCGACCTCGGTTTACGAGCCACTCGAGCGCTTCGTCGCCTCACTCAAGCTGACCTTCCTCGCGCATCTGCGCGACTCGGACGTCTTCGTCGAGGCCGGGGACACGGGCTACGGCATCTTCGAGATCGATACGCCGGAGAGCCGGGATCGGCAGCATGAGTTCATGCCGATCATAGAATGGGTGGATAGAGACCAGCGCGCGCGGATGCTCTCGGAAAGCAACGTCGTCCCGCTCGTGCAAAGCGGGACCTGACAGCTCAATTGCAGAGCCCGATGTCTCCGCTCATCGTCGAGACCTCCACGCGGGCGCCGGAGCTGCCCTCCGTGAAGCTCAGCGAGGCACCAGAACCGCCACGGCCCGTTCGCGTGGGACGTGGGCCGAAACAGTTATCGATGCCGCCGCTGAAAGTCGTTAGGTCGTAATCGGCCGCGGTGTCGCCCGACAGAAAAAGCTCGACATCGCCGCTTGTCGAATCGGCGCGAACGCGTGCGTTGGCGGCAAGCTCAGCGCGCAAGGAGACATCTCCCGAGACGGAGGTAAGCTCTGCGCGCTCGATGATGCCGCCGATGATCTCGACGTCGCCGCTGACCGACTCGACGCTGATCTCACCGCTGATCCGGTTCATCTCGACGTCGCCGCTGACGACGGATGCCGACGTGCGGGCGGCAGCGTTCTGGCCGTTCACGAGCACGTCGCCGCTCACCGACTGCAGCCTCGCTTCGGCGGCAAAGGTCTCGGTGACGACGTCGCCGCTCACGGACGTCAGCTCCAGTTCGCCCTCCACGCCGTCGACCGTGACATCGGCGCTGACCGTCTCGACGAAAAGCGAAGAGCCGCGAGGCACGCTGATCCCGAGATCCGTATCCTCGCCGAAATTCCCGTCGCCCCGCCAGTCGTCCGGATAGACGACCTCGATGATGACGCGATCGCCTTCGCGCCGGACGTCGAGTCGCTCGGCGGTTTCCGGGATCTCGCCGGTGACGTGAACGGAGGCCTCATCCCACCCCGAGACGACGATGTCGCCGGAGATGTTGCGAACCTCGACCTGCCCGTCCGAAGCCGCATCGATCCGTTGGTCGACCGGGGTAGCATGCGCGACGGGAGGAAGACAGGCGAGAAAGGCAAAGCGTTTACGTATGTTCATATTTCGGTCCTCGTTCCATAAGCGTTGGCGAGCTTCTCCGTTTCGTCGATGAGGCGAAGCTCCGCCAGATACACGTGGCGCCATTGCGCCCTGAGATTCATGTCGCCCACGGATGCGGCAAGCGCCTGCTCGATCTGCAGCCGCTCCGCTCGCACCATCAGAAAATCACGCTGAATCGAGCGGGCCGTGTCACCGAGCTCGGCGGCCGGCGTGCCTGCTACGGCCTCACCGAATCGCGCGAAGGTGTCGGCCATCCAGGTCGGCAGCGCGACCGTGGCCGCCCCCGCGCTCGAATCCGCCGAAGCCGTCACCTCGCCAGGTAGCCGGACGTCGCCGAGCCGCATCGCGAACACCAGCGTCAATGTCGTCACAGCTACAACGCCGGCAGCAGCCGCTAAACCCGTGCCCCGGGGAGTGACCTCTCGATTCGTGCCATCGAGCCTGTCGCCGGGCTCGATCCGTGCCCGGATGCCGGGCCACAGGTCGCGCCCCGCCTCGATCACGCGCGGCAGTCGCCCAGGGCGCGGCGACGCGTCCGATTCGATCCGTGCCGCGATACGCGGCCAAAGATCCGTTGCGGGGCTCAGATCGCACCGCAGCCGACGTGCCAGATCACCGGCGCGCCCTTGCAGTCTCGAGATGCCGTCAGTCATGCGATGGTCCATCATCTGGCTCCACCGCCCGCGCTCATGCCCGTTCCGTCGTCGTCACCGTTCTCTCTCGGCAGCGCCCCAGCGAGCAGCTGTACCGCGCGATGCACCTGCGACTTGCAGGCGCCAGCTGTGATTCCCATGATTCCGGCCGCTTCGTCGTGCGTATAGCCGTAGATCTTCTGAAGAACAAAAGCTTCGCGCGCTCGATCCGGCAGGCGCAGGATCGCGCGTTCGAGATCCTCGAGCTCGGCCGAGTCGGCGTAGTCGACGCGTTCGGCTTCCCCGGCACCCGCGGCCGACAGGTGGCGCGCATTGCGCGTCTCGCGCCGCCTGCGCCCGATAACCTCGTGGTAGGCGATCGTGTGGAGCCAAGTCGAAAGGCGGCTGTCTCCGCGGAAGTCGGCCAGCCTTTGCCAGGCCGTGACGAAGGTGTCCTGCGTGCAATCCTCGGCTTCGGCCCGATTGGCCGCGAGGCGCACGCAAAGACCGTAGACCCGACCCGAATGCATGCGGTAAAGCTGCTCGAAAGCGGCGACGTCTCCGGCACCTGCCTGCTCGACGAGATCGGCTTCGTCGTTGTCGATGGCTTGCACTGCTAACTGCCTGCCCGAAGGTAATGTCTACGGCTCGACAGTTTAGATGCCGCCCGGCGCCGGATGGTTTGAAGCTCGGGCGCAACTCGGGCGCAGCCAGCCTCCCGCCCCTTCGCGCTACCCAACGGGCAGGCCCGAGCCGCATCGCAGCACGCCGAGACGAAGCCCGTCACAAAGAAGCCTGTCACAAAATTGTCCGGACCCTGTTGACACACGCCTGACCATGTGCATTATTGAACTAATTCACATGGTCACCGGCCCGTAACGTGTTCATATTGAAGCCGCATTCCGGCCTGCCGATCTACCGGCAGCTCCTCGAGCAGATCCGGCGCATGGTCGCAAGCGGGCAGCTCGCTCCCGGCACCGAGCTGCCATCGATCCGCGATCTGGCGGTCAGGCACGCTATCAACCCGATGACGGTTTCGAAGGTCTACAGCCTGCTCGAGTCGGAGGGCGTGCTCGAGCGCAACCGCGGCAAGCCAATGACCGTCGCGGCAAGACGCGCGGGCAAAGCGCCCCTCGCCGCCCGCCTCGAGGCGCTCGAGCCGCATCTCGAGAATCTGATTCTGGCAGCGCGTCAGCTCGAGCTCGATTCGCATGAGCTCGTCGACGCGCTGCGATCCAAATGGGAGAAGAAGGATGACTGAACCTTTGCGTTCGCTCGCGGTTTGAGCAAGTCCTTTGACGGCAAGAGTGTGCTCGAAGACGTTTCGTTTCGCGTCGACGCCGGCGACGTCGTCGGCGTGCTCGGCAAGAACGGCGCCGGCAAGACGACGCTGCTCGAGCTGATGCTCGGCTTCACGCCGGCGACGGCAGGCAAGGTCGAGGTCTTCGGCCACGACAGCTATAGACTGCCCGGCTCGATCAAGTCGCGCATCGGCTTCGTGCCGCAGCAGGACGAGCTGATCGATCAGCTCTCGGCCCGCGATCAGCTCCACATTACGCGCTCCTTCTACCGGCAGTGGGACGACGAGCTGATGGACCGCCTCGTCCGAAGCTGGGACATCGACGAAAGCGCGCGCGCGCTCAGCATGTCCGTCGGCCAGCGGCAGAAGCTTTCGATCCTGCTCGCGCTCGGCCATCGGCCCGATCTGCTGATCCTCGACGAGCCGGTCGCGAGCCTCGATCCGCTCGCCTGCCGCGCCTTTCTCGAGCAGATCGTCGAGATCGCTGCCGACGGCGATCGCGCCGTCGTCCTGTCGTCGCACATCGTCTCCGACATCGAACGGCTCGCCAACAAGATCTGGATACTCAAGGACAACGGGCTCTACTGGGGCGGCGATTTCGACGAGCTCAAGGACACCGTCGTGCGGCTGCACCTGCATTCGCTGTCCCGGCTGTCGTCGACGATCTCGATCCCGAATGCGCTTTCCGTGGACATCAGCGATGCCTATGCCACGGCCGTCGTCTGCGCTTTCACTCGCGAGCTCGAGAGCGAGATCGCCGAGCTCACGGGCGCGCGACTCGAGATCGAATCCCTGACGCTCGAGGACATCTTTCTGGAGATGCATCGATGAGGGCCGTCCTGCGTCTGACCTGGTACTACTTCACGGCGACGCCGCTGATGCGCCGACTCGCAGCGCTCGGCCTCATCCTGTCCCTCGTCGGCATCACGGGCTATGTCTTCATGCCGCCGTGGACGCGCGGCACCGGAATGCGTCAGGAGGCGCTCTGGTATCAGGCGACCGTGCTCGCGCTGCCCTGGCTCGGCCTCATTCTGCTCGTGACATCGACGGCGCTGATGCCCGGCATCGTCGAGCGCATCTCGCTCGGCCGCGCGGTCTGGGTCCTGCCCGGTGGGCGCGTGCGGTTGCTCGCGAGCGCCATCTTGCCTGCCGTGTTCCTCGCGACACTGACCGCGACAGGCGCGACGATCGCATTCCTGGAATACAGCCTCGAGACCGGGTACGGGCGTATCTTCCATCGGACGTTCCTGATGGCCTTCGTCGACTTCGGCCTGATCTACACCGCGATCTGGCTCGTCGGCAAGACGAGCGGCGTCTGGCGGCTCGCAGGCACGCTCTGGATCGTCATCAGCATCACGATACCGCTGCGCTATGTCGGCGGCATCCCGCCATTCTCACCGCTCGAAGCGCTCGGGCTCGCAAGCTGGCTCGTCTTCGCCGTGCTGCTGCTCGCCGGCGGGGCGGATCAGGCACGGGCTTCAGGGGCTGCGCGCACGTCTGAAGCGGCTCGGCACACGCGCCGTGCCGCCGCTTCGATACTCGGCGGGCACCGAGCTCGACCTGCTGCTCGGCACGACGCGGCCGTGGATCGTCGCGCTCGGCCAGGTCTTGCCGATCGGCGTCCTGCTGATGCTCTTCGTCGGGCTCGGCGTGTACGCGGAGTTCGACATGTCCGTCATGATGCACAGCCTCGCACTGATCGTCCTCGGCTCGATCGTTTGCACCTATCTCGGACTGCTGATCACGCGCGGGCTAGGCTGGTTCGAAACGATCGCCGGCATCCTGACGATGGCCGCTCTGACGCTGGCCGCGTTGGCGGTCGTGCGCGACGACTTCGGTGCCGCGATCGGGCTCGAGGTCCTGCTGGTAGGACTCGCGATCGTTTACCGCTTCATGGCCCGATCGAGATGGCTTGCGCTCGACTGGATGCGGTGCCGGTTCGAGACGCCGGCCCGCGGCGCGGGCTAAAGAGCGTGACCTACTTCAGCCCCGCATCCGAGCGATAGACCGTACGCGCCTTTTCGACCAGCGGGGCGGGCATGACCGTCGCACGAATCCCGACCTGCACGTGGTCCTCGACCTGCACTTTCGACGACGGCTCGTCCTCGCCCCAGATCAGCATGACTTCGGTGCCGGGCGTTGCAAACTCGACGTCGATCGTGCCGAGCGAGAGCATCGCGCGCTCGTTACCCGAGTAGCCGGTCCAGCTCGAGGCGCCGACGACCTCGCCGTCGGCCTCGATGCGATCGTAGTGAAAGGTGTCATAGAGCGACACGGGCAGGTTGATGAATTTCGCCACCGGGCCGTCGTGAAACAACGATGCGTACGCGGCCGCCGTGTCGTCGCCGTTCCAGACGAAGGTGACTTTCCGGCGCCGCTCTGCCCTGCCCTCGGCCACCATTCTCTCGAGCGCCGCGCGACCGATGAAATCGTGATCGAAACCGACGATGCGGCCGTAGTCGAGGTCGTACGGCGTCAGGTAATAGTCCTCGATGTTCTCCGAGTAGAAGCTGCCGCCGAGCGGCGAAGTCGCTTCGTAGGCCTTCTCCGTCAGCCACTCGCGATAAGGCTTCATCTTCTCGCCCGTGTAGATCGCGGGCAGCGGGCGCGGCTGCCAGCCCGATTCGAGCGCGTTCGTGTGATAGGCGCGGCCGCCGACCTGCACCATGCCGTGCTTCCCGCCGGCCTCGAGCAGCGCCGAATGGACGGCGTCGTTGTCCTTCCAGGGGCCCCACATCTCGAACCCGGGCTCACCGACCATGCCATGACGCAATGCGCGAACCTCGCGGCCCCCGATCCTCAGGCGCGCCATGTGAAAGAAGCGCAGCTTCGGCGGCTCCTGGCCCGTCGCCTCACGGATGACGTTCATCGCGCCCGGGCCCTGGACCTGGTAGCGATACAGAGCCGGATCGCCCTTTCGATAGAACGAGTTGTCGTCGCGCCAGATCGCGACGTCGTAGCCGCCGGTCGCGGCGTGATAGTGCATCCAGTTGATCGAAGGCGGGATGCCGACGGCCTGATATTCATCGTCGTCGAGGTGAAACAGAATATTGTCGCCGATGACGTAACCGTCGTGATTGACCGCAACGAACTGCTTGGCCATGTCGACGGGGAACTTCGCGACGCTGTTGACGGCGAGATCGCCGATGAGTCTTAACGCATCGGGTCCCTTAATATTCAAATCGGCCATATGATGCGACTGGTCGAACAGCACCGCCGTGCGGCGCCAGGCCAGCTGCTCGGTGCGCCAGTTCGTGAATTCCGGCACCACGCGCGGCACGACGGCCGGCGGCGTCTTCGATTCCCACAGCAGCCTGACTGGGCTGCCGGCATGCTGGATGGCCTCTTCGAGATTCTTCACGCTGCTCGCTTGCTCCGGACTGTCTGGATCGATCGCCCTTGTAGCGTGTACCGATACACGCGTCAATCGCCAGGGACGCCGGGCCAGGACGTCGACGGAAGGCGCCGAAGCTCGACGATATGAGTTACCTTAGGCCGCTTTGCAGGCCTGTCGGCACGAATTCGCCAAAGAACGCATGCTTTCACTACTCGCCATTGCCGTCGGTTTCGTTCTGCTCCTTTGGAGCGCCGACCGCTTCATCGAAGGCACCGCGTCGGCCGCGCGGCATCTTGGAGCACAGCCGCTGCTGATCGGCATCCTCGTCGTCGGCTTCGGCACATCGACGCCGGAGATGGTCGTCTCCGCGATGGCGGCGATCGACGGCAACCCGGATCTCGCTCTCGGCAACGCGTATGGATCGAACATAGCGAACATCGGGCTGGTACTCGGGTCCGCCGCGATCGTCGCGCCGCTCCTCGTGCATTCGTCGATCATACGCAGGGAGCTACCGGTGCTTCTCGTGATCAGCGGACTGTCGGGCGTATTGCTGTTGGACGGTGCCCTGCCGCGCCTGGACGCGCTGATTCTGCTCGCGGCATTCCTGGGTCTCGTCGCGTGGTCCGTAGCGGCGGCCGTGCATGGCCGCGCCGACATGCTCGAGAAGGAGGTGGAGCAGGAACTGATCGCGCACGCGATGCCTTTGCGAAGAGCCGTGATCTGGCTCGCAGTCGGCCTCGTCCTGCTGGTCGTCAGCTCGCGCATCCTGGTCTGGGGCGCGGTTACGCTCGCCGAATCGCTCGGCGTCAGCGATCTGATCATCGGCCTGACGATCGTTGCACTCGGCACGTCTCTGCCGGAGCTCGCGACGTCGCTGATCGCCGCTCGCAAGGGCGAGCACGATATCGCCACCGGCAACATCGTCGGCTCGAACATGTTCAACCTGCTGGCCGTGGTCGGGATTGCCAGCGTGATCGAGCCTGTGCAGTCCATCCCGGGGGATATCCTGATCCGCGATTGGCCGATCATGATGGCGATGACGGTCTTGCTGTTCCTGTTCGCGTACGGCTTCCGCCGTCAGGGCAGGATCAACCGATTCGAAGGCGGTCTTCTGCTCCTGGCCTACCTGGGCTATAACACCTACCTTCTGATTCAGACGATCAGCGCCTAGGCGGACGCGAACGGATCGATCGAGCAGGCAGGCATGTGATCGAGCTCATCAGCAACGCGTTCGCATATGCCGAGGATCGCGCGGCATTGCTGCTCGGCGTCTCGCTCGCGATGCTCGTCGCGACTCTTGTCGCCTTTCCGTTCGCTATCGTTCGGTTGCCGGCAACGTATTTCGCCGAAGACAATCGGCCGCGTCCGCTTTCGCGCTATTGGATCGTGCACCTGCTGCTGACGGCGCTCAAGAACTCGCTCGGTCTCGCGCTCGTCGTCGCGGGCATTCTGTTGCTGTTTCTCCCGGGCCAGGGCTTGCTGACGGTGATCATCGGGCTCACCATCATGAACTATCCGGGCAAGTTCGTGATCGAGCGCTGGCTCGTCCGGCGTCCGCGCGTATTGCCCGCGCTAAACTGGCTGCGATCGCGCTTTGGCGCGCCACCGTTCGAGGATCCGTGAGCCCGAAGATCGCCGAGCCGGATCGCAGACCGTGCCGAGGCCAGGGGCGCTGGGGCCAGACTCAGTCGCGCAGCCCGATCGAGGGCTCGAGGTGCGCGATGCGCCTGCCGCCCGCGATCGCGGCGCAGATGGCTGCGACGAGCGTCAACGCCAGCGCGACCAGCAGATGCCAGAGCTCGAGCCGGCAGACGGGCTGCCCGCCGCCGATCGTCTCGGCAAACAGCGCATTGAGCGTGCCCTGCACGGCCAGGAAGGCCGCCACCGCCAGCACCCAGCCGAAAGCGGCCGTGAACGCGGCCTGGAGCAGCGGGAACCAGACGATCTCGCGCGTCCGAAACCCGATCAGCCTCAGCACGCTGAATTCGCGCCGCTTACGGTCGACATTGGCCCAGACGCTCGTCGCAAACGAGACACAGTAACCGGAGATCGCAATCAGCGCGATGATCCAGTAGACGACGCCCAGGTTTCGATCGAGCCTTTCGACGAGCTCGATGTCGGCGACGCTGGTCCTGACCGCGATGCCCTGCTCGATGAAATCCCGGCGCAGCGCGCCGACATCATCGATCGCGCGCGCGTAAAGACGAAAGCCGGCGAACGCGCGGTCGGCCGGCCTCGGTTCCGCGCCTGCCCAATCGAGAGCAGGCACGGCACGGCCGTCGAGAAAGTCCTCGACGGCGGCAATGAGCCCGGTCGAGACGAAAAGGCCGTCGCGCGCGAAGGCCGTGATCGGCGCAATACCGGTAACGGTCATCGGCAAGCGCTCTGATTCCTGACGGCCGTTTCGCGTCCGGGTCACGATGCCTTCGAGGCGGTCGCCGGCCGCGACGGCAAGCTTCTCGGCCGCCGTCGTCGCGAGCACGACGTCGGTGAACCCGCTCGGAACGCCGGTCGACGCATCGAGAACCGGGTCGCCCTCGGCGGAAGGGATCAGCTCGATATCGATGATGCGGCCGATGTCGCTGTCTGGCGATCGCAGCCGAATGCTCGCGGCCAGCGAACGCGTTCGCGGCACGACGAACGCGACGTCGTTGCGGTCGCGCATCTCCTCGAACCAACCCGACTCGTAGTTGCCGCTGCCGATCGGGGCGACCTCGCGATAGCGTGGATTCTCGATCAGCGGATCGAGCAGGTTCGTGATGATGCCGTACTTGAGCCCGAACAGCACCAGCAACGGAATCAGCACCGCGGCAAGCGCGAGCACGGCGCAGCCCGAAACGACCCACTCGTGGCGATAATCGTCGAACGCGAGACGCGCGCAGAGATCGAACCGGCGCCTGAATCCCCCGTCGCGCGCGGCGTCGTCAGCCATGCTGCACCGTGACCGTCATAGATTGCGCGTCGCTTGCCTCGATCTCGTGCGGCAGCAGCGTGAATCCAACTTCGCGCACGAGCTCGTGCGCATGGGTTGCGAGGATCAGGGTCAGGCCGTATGCCTCGACCAGGTCGATCAGCAAAGCCATGATGCGCCGCGCATTCAGCGGATCGATCGCGGCCGTCGGCTCGTCGGCGATGACAATCGGCGGCTCGTGCGCGAGCGCGCGCCCGATCGCAACGCGCTGACGCTGCCCGACCGACAAGGCCGACGGCAGCTTGTCGAGCTGCTGCGCGATGCCGAGCTTGCCGGCGAGGTCTTCGGCCACCGAGCCGACGGGAAGACCGAGCAAAAGACGCGGCAGCTCGATGTTGCGGCGCACGGTCAGATACGGCAGCAGCCCGCCGTGCTGGAGGACGTAGCCGATATGGCGGCTGCGCAGCTCGCTCAGCGCGTCCGAAGCGCGCCGGGACCAGACGCCATCGAGATCGCTGACCGGCGCGCCGGCGCCCGGCGAGAAGCTGAACTCGCGAGCGCGCGTCGGCATCAGAATCATGGCCAAGAGCTCAAGCAACGTGCTCTTGCCCGAGCCGCTCTCGCCGATCAGCGCGAGCTTCGCCCCTCGCGGCACGTCGAGGCGCGGAACCTTGAGCTCGAATCGCGTTCCACCGGCATCGTAGGTCTTCTCGACATCGCGCAGCGAGTAGACCAGATCGGGACTCAGGGCAAAGCCTCCAGCAGCAGCGGATAGACCGAATCGCCATCGACGGGCCCGCCGTCGAGCGAGACCCAGAGGTCGAGGTTGTCGTGCAGCGCGCGGTAGTACGCGACCTTGCTGTCGAGCGAGTTGATGAACTCGAATTGCTGCACGGCCGTCCAGGTCTGCCAGTTGCCGAGATCGAGATTCATGACCTCGCTTTGATACGGCAGGCCTTCGATGTACTCGCGCATGTAGCCGAGATCGGCCAGGCTCATGGCCTCCGCCGCCGCGGCCGCCGTCTCGACGGCTTCCGGGTCGCGGCTGACGATCGCGGCGAGGCTGCGCAGCTCATCGAGGAAGTCCTGCGGCGCGAGCGCGCCCTCCTCGGCGCGCACGAGTATCTGTGCCAGCACGTCGTGCAGGTCGCTGAGCTGATCCCGGGCCAGCAGCACGCGCACGTCGACGGCCTGCTCGCCCGGCGCGGCGGGATCGCGGTCGAGCATGTAGGCGTTGAACAGTGCCGGCACCGCGTCGCCGCCGACCTGGCGCTGGTGGTAATCGAGACGCAAGGCATAGCCGAGCCGCTCGACCCTTTCCTGGAAGGCGGCAAGCTCGTCCCCGGCGCCGCCCGGCGGCGAGCCGGCTCCGCCAAGCGGATGAAACCCGGTCGCCGCGATACGGACCTGGTCCGTCAGCTGGCTCATCAGCGTCTCGAGCGCGCTGCCGAAATCGGCGACGTCGCCGGTCGCGACCGGATAGTAGAACTCACCGATGCCCTCGACCCGCGATAGCGCACGGTACTCGCGCTCGGCCGGGGCGTGATCGTTCTCGCGCTGGCCCGTCGGCGTCTTAAGATGAATCGCCCACGCGGAAACGCCGAGATCCTCGAGCCTGCTCCTGAGCTCCGCGGTATCGAGTCCGGTCCCCGACAGCGGATCGTCGCCGAGCCTCGGCCCGGCATCGGTGATTAGAACGACGTAGCGTGCGAAACGATCACCCCAGTCGATCTCGTCGAGCGCCGTCCGGATGCCCGAATACGGATCCTCGTTGAAACCCTGGCTCGACGTGGTTGCCGCGCTGACCGATTCGACCTGGCGCAGAAATTCCTCGCCGCTGCCCGTCAGATCGGCGAACACTCTCGAGACGTAGTCGAGCCCCGGCGCCGCCGACGTGTTGTCCCGAAAGCCGACGAGACCGTATGCCACGCGGTCCGAAAGGCCGGCCGCCTCGATCTGATCGTAGACGTCGCGCATGATTTCGCGCGTCTGCTCGATATAAGGCTGCATCGAGACTGTCGTGTCGATGACGAAAACGATCCCGGCACGATACGGATCCGGGTAGTCGAGCGGCACGCTCGCGACCTCGAGCAGTCGCGCCTGGTAGTCGCCAACGAGCACGTCCTCGTGACTCAAGATCGGGACGAGATAGAAGTTGCGGCGAATATCGACGAAACCGTCGGGCTGAACCGCGACGACGCCGGAATCGCCGACGTCGCCCTCGATCGCCAGCTGCCGAAGCGCGTCGTAAGCGGCGATATCGTTGCTCTCGGCGAGCGTCTTGAGCTGGTCGCGATCGGCAAACAGCGGCACGCGCGGCTGGTTGGCCGGATCCTTGAAACCGACGGTCAGCGTCTGACGCCATTCGACGCCCTGCTCGGCCGGCATCCAGCCGCGAACGTCGCCGACGCTATCGAGTCCGACCCGAAGCCACTCGCGGCCCTCGATGCTCGTTCGCTCGTACACGTAGAAGACCGTGAACGGCGCGACAGGCTGCGCCTGGCGCACCGGCGCACCCGCGCTCGCAACGACACGCGCGCCCGGCACGGCGATGACGCGCTGATACAGGGCGCGCTTGTCCTCGAGCGTCAGGGGTCTTTCGACCTGCGCCGTGACGCTGCCGAGGGCAGCGACAGCCAGGACCGCCGCGAGCGCCGCGCGACCCAAGATCGTCGGTGCCGGTGTTGTTCGCATCGTCATTGCTCCCACTGAAGCAAGAGCCTCTCGGCCTCGGCGTCGCCGGCCGCCGCTGCCGTCTCGGCCCACTCTCGCAGGGTGTCGAGCCGGTCGGCCGCCGTGTCGATGCCACCCTCGAGCGCCGCCGAATACCAGCGAAACGCCTGGAACGCATCGGGCTCGGCAAGCAGGCTCGTCTCGGCCGAGTGATGGTTCGGGTCGTTCATTTCGGCGTAGACAAAAGCGGAACGGGCATGCCCCCGGCGCGCGCCGAAGAAAAAGAGCACCTGGGCATCGTCGAGCTGCCCGGCCGACTGTAGCTCGCGGGCCCGCTCGAACGCGGCGTCGAGCTCGGGATCGGCGCTGCCCGTGGGCGCATCGGCGGCCGGCTCCGGCACGGCGGCGATGGCGCCGCCGTCCGCTGGCTCGCCAGCGGCCGCTTCAGGCGCATCGGCTGCGGCCGGCGCGGGCCGGGCGACAGGCGCCGGCTGTCCGGCCGGCTCGCCGGCCTCTCCAGCCGTGCGCCCGGCCTCGATCTCGGCGATGATGCCGCGCGCCTCGGCCGCGCGGCCGGGCCCCGTGATCGGCGCCGAGGCCTCATCCGTCGCGTCCCGAATGAAATAGACGGTGGCACCGAAAGCGACTATGACGATGGCCAGCAGCGCGGCGCCGAGTGTCAGCGTTCGTTGATTCATTTACGCCCCCTGATGTGTCTCCCTGGGCCTTCCGCCGAACATTCGCGATTCCGCCGAATCGGGCGTAACGATCACGATAAACATTTCCCGGCGCCTCTGCAAAGGGGCCGGCCGCGGGCGCTGCCAAGCCGCGGTAGTAATATGTGCCGCACAGATGAAGCGGATGCCATGAAGTCGACAGCAGGGCTCGATCCGCCGCAGGATCGCGCGTTTCCGCAGCACAGCAAGCTTCGGCGGGGGCTCCTTTTCGGCCTCGGTGCCGTGGCGCTCGCCGTCGGCCTGTATGCGCTGGCCGGGTTTTACGGCGCGCCCTGGCTCGTCGATCGCTGGCTTGCGCAGTATCGGGCAGCGGAAACGGGCCGCGAGATCTCGCTTCAGGGCCTGCGCTTCAACCCTTTCACGCTCGTTGCCGAGATCGTGACCATCGAGGCGCGCAATGGCGAAGCGGGCGCCGCTCTCGCCGCCGACAGGATCGTCGTCGACTTCGCGGCCGCGAGCCTGGCCGGGCTTAGGCCCGTCGTCAGCTCGCTCGTCATCGAAGGGCCCCGGATCGAGCTCGAATCGATCGATCGACTGCCGGCGCTCGGCCGGCGCGCGCTAGCCACGGGGTTCGGGTACGCACGCATCGACCGGTTCGAGCTGACAGGCGGCACCGTCGCCGCCGGCTCCGGTACGGACCGTCCGCTCGTGTTCACACGCCTCGACCTGTCGCTGACGGAATTCGACCGGGAGTCCGATGCCGACGCCCGCTTCAGCCTCGATGCGACGACGGCTGCCGGCGCCGGCATCGCCGGCAACGGAACTCTTGCCGCGAACCTCGAGCGGGCGGATGGGCAGTTGCGCGTCGAAGCACTCGAGCTCGCGACGGCCGCGGACCGGCTCGGCGGCACGATCGACGCCGCCGAGCCGCGCGGCCGCATCGACCTGACGGCGAATTTCAGCGCCACGTCTCTGCCAGGGGAGCCTCGACTCGAGCTGACCGATGCGCGCCTCGCGGGGTCGCAGCTTTCGTTGACGCCTGTCGACGGCTTGACCGTGACCGCGGACACGGCCGACGCAACTGGCCGCTTCACGCTCGTGCCGCGTGACGACGGCATCGATCTCAGCGGTCGTCTGGAGGTCGAGCGCATCCGGCTCGCCGTCACCGACGCGCGCGTGGTTCCGGCGCAATCGTTCACGTTCGATCAGGCGGCCATCCTCGCGACGATCGATGCCGACAGCGACGAGCTGACGCTGAATCTCGGCGGCAGTCTCAGCGACGCCGGCGAAGCGACGGTGACGATTCGCGCACTGCCCGAAGCGGCCGGCGGGTCCCGCGTTTCGATTGACGCTGCGCGCCTGCCGGCGACGGCGCTCTCTCCCTATGCCATCGACACGCTGGGGCGCGGATTGACGGACGGTCAGGCCGATCTCAGGCTCGAGTACTCGCTGAGAGGCAACCGCGTCGACGGCTCGCTTCGGATCGTGACGCGCGAGCTCGCATTCTCCGAGCGCAGCGAGGCTCGGGGGCCGGCCGACGGCGGCACATCGGTCGAGCTCGCGGCGGCGCTGCTCGAGAACACCGACGGCGTCATCGAGATCGATCTGCCGTTCGCGGGCAACACGGGGAGTCCTCGCGACGCCGCCGCTGCGGCGCTCGAAGCGCGGATCGCGGCGGTAACGGAAACACCCTTCGACGCACTCGTTCCCGTCATCGGCGACGAAGCCGTCAACGCGGTGCCGTTTCTGCCCGGAGATGCCGCGCTGACCGACCGGGCGCTTGCCACGATCGGGCAGCTCGCCGCGGCGCTCAATGCCCGTCCGAGACTCGGCATGCGGGTGCATGCCGGCTACGAGCCGCGCGTCGATCGCGACGCGCTCGCCAGACAGCAGATCGAGCTGCACGTGGAGCTCGCGACGGCGGGCCCGGGAGGCAGGCAACCGGCAGCGATCGACGTCGGTTCGTTACGTGTCCGCGACGTTCTCGACGAGTTCGCGGGCGAGCGCCTGCGGCCCGAGCGCCTTGCTGCGCTGCGGAGCCGTTACACATGCGAGGGCGAGCTGGCTTCGGTGTGCGAGCGCGCGTATTACGAAGCGATTTTCGATGCGCTGGTCGTTAACGAGGAAATCACGTCAACCGCGCTGAATCGGCTCGGCCGGTTTCGCGCGCTGTCGGTCGTCGATGCGCTGACCCAGCGCGGCGTCGCGGTGGAGCGCATCGAGCTCGTGACGGGCGGCCAAGTCGCCGACACGGCTTTCGGCATCGGCCTGCCGGTCGAATTGACGGTGAGCGACTGAGAGCCTTACGGATGCGCGAGTCGCTGGCCCGGCGGACGGCCGTGGGCACGTTGGCTACTCTGCCCTGAGAGTTTCCGTCGGATCGATCCTCGCGGCGCGCCGCGCTGGCAAGTAACTGGCGAGTGCCGCGGCCGCGAGGATGACGCCGAGTGCGGCAACATAGACTACTGGATCCTCCGGACTGATCCCGAACAATAGTGATGACATTAACCGGCCCAATACGACGGCAGCGATGAGGCCCACCACGGCGCCCACGCCGCTAAGCCCGAGCCCGTGCAGCAGGAACATCCTCTTGAGATGCCACGGTGGCGCGCCCAGCGCCGATCGGATGCCTATCTCGCGAGCCCTCTGCGAGACGACGTAGGCGATGACGCCGTAAATCCCGATGATCCCGAGCGACAAAGCCATTCCACCGGCGATCGCGAGCATCACGAGCGTAAACGACGTCCGCGCAAGCGAGCCGGCGTAAAGGTCCTGCATCGTACCTTCGAGAGCAATCGGGATACTCCCACTCACCGCGTTGACCGCCTGCCGGATCTCGTTCATGAGGCTGGCCGTGCCCGCGCGCTCGCTGCGGACGGCGAACGTGACGGCGGACGTTCCGACAACGGGGACGTTGCCAAAACGCTCCATGCGCACGGGCCAATACACAAGACTGGGTGGCTCCGCGTACAAACCGTCCTGGTGGACGCTCTGCACGACACCGATTACCTCGCGCCATGCGTCCTCACCAAACGGGAGCCGGATGCGTCTACCGAGCGCGCCCTCGGGCTCTGGCGCGAGCTCGCGAGCAAAATCTTCGGAGATCAGAGCCACCAGACCGCCTGCCTCGATATCCCCCCAAGTCATGTCGCGGCCTGCAATGATTCTCGTGCCCATGGCTCCGAGATAGCCGGGCGAGATTCGCATGGGTTTGCGTGTGACCGGCGAGGCTCCTGGCGGGAGCTGCTGGCCTTCGACGCCGACAGGAGGACCGTTAGCCAGCGGTCCCTCCATCGGAAGTATGCTCGCGAAGCCGGCGGAACTAACGCCCGGAAGCGCCGCGATCCTGTTGAGAATCTCCCGCTCCATGCGGGTGTATTCGTCAGGATCGGGGAACAACGAGGTCGGCATCCAAAATTTCGCCGTTTGAATGGTCGCAGGGTCCGCAAAACCGGGATCGACATCGCGTAGCGCCTGAAACGAGCGAATCATCAGTCCCGCGCTCACGACTAACATGAGGGCGAGCGCTACTTGCACGACCACCAAAGTATTGCGCGTCGCGCTTCGCTCGCGGCTCGCGCTCGACCCGCGCGCAGCACTCGTCTTGGGCGCATCGATGCTCATTGCGAGCTTCAGTGCCGTGACGGAGCCAAACGCGAGCGCCGCGCCAAGTGAGACGACGACGGTGAACGCAAGCACGGGCGCGGAAAGGGAGATCTCGTGTAGGCGTGGCAGGTTAGCCGGACCGATGGCAACCAGAAGCTTCAGTCCACCATAGGCGATTACCAGGCCAAGCAAGCTGCCCGCCACGCCTATCACGAGGCTCTCTACGAGCAACTCTCTCGCGATTCGTGCCGGGGCGGCGCCGAGCGCGGCGCGCACGGCGATCTCCTGACGCCGGGCGTCCGCTCTAACCAACATGAGATTCGCGATATTGGCGCATGCGACCAGAAGGACGGCACCTATCGCACCCATCAGCACCCATAACGTGCTTGCGATACCGCCGACCAAGTCGTCCTGCAAAGGGCGCACGAGGGGTGTTATTCGCATTGCCGCGAAGGCTTCGCTAGTGGCCGCGACACCCGAGATGATGGGCCAGGCGTCGAGCCAGATCGGCAACATGCGCTCGAGGTCGACGCGCGCCTCGGCCGGCGTGACACCCGGTCTGAGCCGCGCAAGCATTTGAAAACCGAAGTTACCGATTGCCTGCTCGGCAGGAATTAGAGGCACGGAGAGGATGACGTCGGGCTGCGGCGTCATGTCGAGGAATCTGAAATCACGCGGCATGATGCCGACGACTTGGGCCGGCCCCGAATCGATCGATAATTCGCGTCCGACCGCCCCTTCGTTGCCGGCAAACCGCCTTTCCCAGAAGGCATGCGAGAGAATGACGGGCGCTGGCCCCTCAGCCGTGGGTCCGTACTCCTGCTCGGTGAACGAACGGCCCTGCATCGGCTGCACGCCGAGTGACCGCAGTGTCCCGCCCGTGACGCGAAGCGCGCGCACCCGCTCGGATTCGCCGCGATCGATCAGCGTCGCGGAGTCCTCCTGCCAGAGTCCGATATCGGCCAACGTATTGTTCTCGTCGCGGTACGTGAGGTACATCGTCGAACCGGCAGCGAGATCGTCGACATTGATGCCGGGGGCGCTGTGACGGATCCTCACGAGCTCCTCCGCGTTTGTATACGGCAGCGGCTTGATCAGAACGGAGTAGACCACGCTGAAAATCGCCGTGGTCGCGCCGATACCGAGCGCGAGCGTGAGAACCGCGGCCAACGTGAACCCAGGCCGACGTGGCAGGCCGCGCAGAGCGTACCTCAGATCACGACTGAGGGAATCAACGACGCTGCTGATGTTCATACGACTGGCCACGTCACAGAGAAACCAGCCTAACGTTGCTAGAAGCGTGCCAAAGATCCGCGCGAACCTAATCTGTTGATTTGGCTCAGATACTCCGACGGTGCGCGAGGTATGCAGCTCTAGGCGTGTCCCAGATCCGCACAACATGTCTCACCTGCGGGACGGGGACCAAATTCGATCAGAACCACAGACGAATTCCCGCGACGAGGCTCGTGTCTTCACCGTCTTCGCCACCCGCACGCGCGAGATCGGCCGTGCGGCCATACTTTCTCTGCCAGGCAATACCGATATAGGGCGCGATCTCCCTGCGTATCTCGAAGCGAAGCCTCAAACCGACCTCGATCGTTGACAGGCCGGAGCCGATCCGGCGCAACGGATCGTCCTGACCGTGCCATTCCACCTCGATCCTGGGCTGGAGCTTCAGTCGATCGACGCGCTCGCCCTCACTGCGGACGACGAGGCGGGAAAGGTCCTTGATCGCGAGCGTGGCGATGAGCCTTTCGTCGGTGTCGGTCATCCTCAATGCGCTCAGACTACGAGCAACGAAGCTTTGAGCGGCACGCGGTGGGCGGCGAGCGGGACCGGTGAGCTGGACCGGTGATCGCGCCCGGTGAGCTGCGCACGGCCGTGTTCCCTTCCGTGATATAAGCCTGCTCATGAGCTTGCCTATACCCGGGCTCGATGGCAAAACCGCGATCGTCACCGGCCACACGCAGGGCATAGGCCGCGCCGTACACGACCTGCTCGCGGAGCACGGTTGCACAGTGCACGGAATCGGCCTCCCGGAACACGATCTGAGACATCTGGATCGGATCGCGGGATGGGTCGACGCCGTCGCCGCCGATGCCGGACGG
>DATKCK010000098.1:0-19833 GCA_035513215.1 Gammaproteobacteria bacterium
GGTCGTGCTCGAGATCGGCACGGGCTCGGGCTATCAGGCGGCAGTGCTCGCGGAGATTGCGCGGCACGTCTATTCGATCGAGATCGTCGCATCCCTCGGTGAGCGCGCGGCCGATACGCTCGAACGTCTCGGCTACACCAATGTCAGCGTCCGGATCGGTGACGGCTACCAGGGCTGGCCGGAATATGCCCCCTTCGATGCCATCATCGTCACGGCGGCACCTGAGCAGGTACCTGCGCCATTGATCGGGCAACTCAAGCCCGGCGGCAAGCTCGTCGTACCGGTTGGTCCCGAGGGCGCCGCACAGTCGCTGCGTGTGATCGAGAAAGATGACGCGGGCGGGCTCAGCTCGACCGACGTGCTGCCCGTGCGTTTCGTGCCGTTCACGCGCGACGAGTGATCGGTTCCTTACTCGATGGCTTCCAGCTCCCGCCGGGCGATACGGCTGACGATTTCGTTCCCCTGGAGACGCGCGTTACGCTCCTGATTGAACGCATAGAGTGCCTGAATGTAGGAGCGGTCCCAATCGGTGAGGCCGGAATAGGCGGCGGGATTACCAAAAAGATTCAGGATGCTGTCGAAGGCTGCCGGATCCGTCCAGGGGTCGATCTGCGCAAGCGACACGATGGCAAGATAGTCGGCAAGCTGCTGCCACGTCGTGCCCGTCAGCTTCGTCGAGTCCACAACGATGATGACATACCGCAGGTCATCGCGAACGCCGCTATGGAGGCGGGATGGTCCCGCCACGGAAATCCACGGAATTCCCTGCCCCGGTATCCGGATAGCCGGCACTCCGGTGCGTGAGTCAACCGGCAGGCTTACGTGCCACCACCGCACAGGCTTATCGGATTCGACGAATTCCTCGAGCGCCTCGAGGCCGAGATCCATGCCGGCGTTGCCTCCGATCGGGCGGAAAACGCGCGGCGCGCGCTCGACCATCAGAGAAGCCATCTCCCGCGCATTCGCCGCGAAGGCGATGTTGACCTGAGGGCGGCACGCGGGCTCCCCTGGTTCGAGTCCCACCTCGAGCGCCAGACTCGATATCCGATCGACGATGTACTGGGCCGGCGCGGATTCCAGATTATGGACGCCGATGCAGACCCCGCGCCGCCACCGGGCGTAGCCTCGCCCGCGCGCCGGCGCTGCGACCTCCTCGAGGAAGTCCCTGACGTAGATGCGAAGGTCGAATTCGATCTCGCTCAGCCGACGCCCGCGCACAATCACCTCTTCCATGACCTGCCGCGTGCCGGTTGCGGACTCAGGGCTCACTCCGGCGTCGGGGGATGATTCCTGTGCCGGCGCATCGGCAAAGAGCAGAGCCGCAAGTGCCGGCAAGAACGCGAGTTTGGTGAGAAAGGCTCGGAACTGAAGCATGGGAGAGCTTATTCCGTTTTGGGCTTTGCGCTGAAAAGATCTCAGAACGGCCAGAAGCTGCCGTTCCGACGGCTGAGCCAGTCAGCGCCCCTCGATGCGAGTCAGTAGCAAATCGAGCGCCTTTACGCTGGCCTCTTCGTGCCTTTTCCTCTCATCAGAATTCGCAGCGTCAACCTGATTGATTGCGATTAGGGACAACGCAATGCGGATCGTCGTGAGCTCCTCTCTGATTCCAGCTAAGTCTGTTCTTTCCTGTGACACAGGCTTCCTTTCAGTTCGTGGCCCCGACGCTAAATGACGAGCTCGGGGATTCGCTCGCGCAGATTGTACTCCGAGCTCATGACCTGGCCGTAAGCGCCGGCATTGGCGATGAGGATCACGTCGCCCTCCTCTGCTTCGGGCAGCAGCCGGTCGGATCCGAGCCTGTCGCCCGTTTCGCAGATCGGGCCGACGACCGTCATGATCTCCGTCGCCGCCTGGTCCAGACGCGATAGATTGACGATATCGTGATAGGCGCCGTAGAGCGCCGGGCGGATCAGCGAGTTCATGCCGGTCCTGACGCCGAGATACTGAACGTCACCCTTGCCCTTCGTCTGCGTCACCTGTGCCAGCAGCACACCGGCCTGGGCGACGATGAATCGTCCGGGCTCGAGCCAGAGCTCGCGGTCGCCGACCTCGGCCCTGAGCTCGGCGAGGCCGGCGTCAAGCGCTGAGAGATCTAGCGGCACCTGGCCTGGCTTCTCGGGCACGCCGAGCCCTCCGCCGATGTCGATGTAGCGCACGTCGGGAAAACGGTCCGTCAGATCGAGCAGGCATTCGGCTGTCGGCCGCCAGGTCGCGGGATCCAACACGCCGCTGCCCGTGTGCGCGTGCAGGCCGACGACTCGCCCGTCGTGGCGGCGCACGAGGTCGGCAACCTCATCGAGCTCGAACAGCGGGATGCCGAACTTCGAATGCACGCCGGCCGTGCGCACGTGCTCGTGATGGCCGCGCCCCTGGCCCGTGTCAATCCGAAGGAAAACGTCGCGGCCGCGGAAGCTGTCACCCCATTCGCGAAGAATGTAGAGATTGTCGAGCGTCAGCCAGACGTCCTGCTCGAGACCCCATTCGTACTCCTCGCGGCCCGCGAAGTTCGGCGTGAACAGGATGCGATTACGTTCAATGTTGGGAAAGAGCTGGAGCAGGCGGCGAATCTCTCCCGGCGAGACGCACTCGAAACCGGCGCCGCGCGCTTCGACGATCCTCAGTATCTCCGGGAAGTTGTTCGCCTTCATCGAATAGAAGACGGTGTCGATCGATCTCAAGGCAGATAGCGAGTCGAGCGCCGATTCGATCGTCGCGCGATCGTAGACATAGGCCGCGCCGTGCTCCTCGCCGAGCGCGATCAGCTCGTCCGCTTTGTCCATCCACCAGGTCGTCGCCGGGCGCGCCGCTGGCGGCTGCGGCTCTGCGCCCGATATCTGCTCGAAGGTCTGCCCGAACACGCCGCCGCGAAAGCGGTGCACGAGCAGGCCGTGCAGGCGCTGGACGAGCTTGTGGGCATGCTCGGCGTTAACGACGAAGGTGAGATTCAGATCGGTCGCAGCCTGCGTCAGCAGATGAATCTTCTGCTCCTCGAATGTCTCGAAGACGGAGCCGAGCTCATGCAGAATCGCGCGGATGCGCCGTCCGATCAGCGTGATCGCAGCACAATCCTCGATAACGCCGACGCGACAGTACTTGCCGAGGTCATTGACGAGCGCGGTGATGACATCGGCATCGACGACGTTCTGTATCCGATCGATCGAGACGGTCACGTTGCTTTCCGACGTCGAGATCAGGTCTACCGAGATCCCGCGGCGCCGGAAGCAGCCGAACACATCGGCGAGGAAGCCGACCTGGTGCCACATCTCGAGCGAGTCCATCGAGATCAGCGTGATACCCGACCGCGACGAGATCGCCTTGAGCTGCGGCGCATCGGCGGCGATGGCGTCGGAGATAATGGTGCCGCGCAGATCCGGCTGCAGCGTCGAGCGCAGAAAGAGGGGTATCCCTGTGCTTCTGACCGGCGAGATGCTGCGCGGATGCAGAATGCCGCCGCCGGCCGACGCGATCTCCTGCGCCTCCTGATAATGCAGCGAGCGGATCAGTCTTGCCGAGGGCACGGCCTTCGGATCGGCGCTGAAGAATCCCGGCACGTCGGTCCAGATCTCGAGCCTGCGCGCTTCGAGCTTGCTCGCGAGGTAAGAGCCCGACGTGTCCGAGCCACCGCGGCCGAGCAGCACCGTGTCGCCCCGGCTATTCCTCGCAATGAAGCCCTGGGTGACGATGACGCCGCGGCTGTCCTTCAAACGCGCCTGCAAGGCGCGGTCCGCGTCGAACTCACAGCGCGCCGACATGAACGCCGCACGCTCGCTGACATCGGCGCCCGAGGTGCTGCGCAGCAGCTCGCGCGCGTCGAGCCATTCGACGTCGAAGCCGATGCGCTCGAGATAGGCGGCGCCGAGCCGGGTCGCCGCGAGCTCGCCCGTCGCGAGCACGCGCGCATGGATCCTCGGGCTCGCCTCGCCGACGAGCCGCACGCTCGAGATCAGCTGCTCGCAGTCGGCGAAGCTCTCGGCCGTCACCTTCGGATCGACGCCGAGCGCGGCCGCGAGCTCGTCGTGCTGCCTGACGATGGCCGCGAGCGCCGACTTCGTGTCACCGCGGCGCTCAGCCACCTCGATCAACGCGATCAGGGCATTCGACACGCCGGCGAGCGCCGAGTGGCAGACGACCGGCGTCACGCCCTCCTCGACGCGCGCTCTCAGAATCGTCGCGATATGCCCCCAGTTCTCGGCCGTCGCGACGCTCCGCCCACCGAACTTGAGCACCACCCAGGGCGAGTCCGGAAACGGCGTCTCGATCTCGCGCTCGGGCTCGAGTGCGGCATGGATCATCAGGCTCATCGGAATTCCCGACGCAAGGTCAGCTGTCGGTCACGGCGCCGTACGATGCCGACCCGACGAGGCGGGCGTACTTCGCGAGCAGCCCGCGCGTCGCAACCGGTGTCGGCGGCGTCCATGCACGGCGCCGCCTCTCGAGCTCGGCCTCGTCGACGCCGAGGTCGATCCGGCGCTCGACGGCGTCGATCGTGATCGCATCACCGTCCTCGATCAGCGCGATCGGCCCGCCGACGGCGGCTTCCGGCGTCACGTGGCCGACAACGAAGCCGTGGCTGCCACCCGAGAACCGCCCGTCGGTGATCAGCGCGACCGTGTCGCCGAGACCGCGGCCGATGATCGCGCCCGTCGGGCTCAACATCTCGCGCATGCCGGGCCCGCCCTTCGGGCCCTCGTAGCGGATCACGACGACGTCGCCGGGCGCAACGACTCCGTCGAGTATTGCCCGCAAGGCCTCCTCCTCGGACGCGAAGCAGCGCGCGTGCCCTTCGAAGTGCGTGCCTTCCTTGCCCGTGATCTTCGCGACGGCGCCCTCGGGCGCGAGGTTGCCATAGAGCACCGTCAGATGACTCTCGGGCTTGATCGGCCGGTCCAGCGGATAGACGACGTCCTGACCTTCGGGATATGGCGCGACGCCTTCGAGATTCTCGGCCAGCGTCTTGCCCGTGACGGTCAGGCAGTCGCCGTGCAGGAGCCCCGCATCGAGCAGCGTTTTCATCAGCGGCTGGATGCCGCCGATCCTGATCAGCTCAGACATCATGTAGCGGCCGCTTGGCCTGAGATCCGCGAGCACAGGCACGCGGGCGCCGATGCGCGTGAAATCGTCGAGGCAGAGCGCGACCTCAGCATCGTGCGCGATCGCGAGCAGATGCAGGACGGCATTCGTCGAGCCGCCGAGCGCGATCACGACCGTGATCGCATTCTCGAAGGCTTCGGGCGTCATGATGTCGCGCGGCCTGATGCCGGCCTTGAGCAGCTCGACGACGGCCTCGCCCGCCCGGCGGCAATCGTTGCGCTTGGCGTCGGAGACGGCCTCCTGGGCGGAGCTGTTGGCGAGGCTCATGCCGAGCGCCTCGATCGCCGATGCCATCGTATTGGCCGTGTACATGCCGGCGCAGGAGCCGGGCCCGGGGATGGCCGTCTCCTCGATCTCCTTGAGCTCGGCATCGGAGACCTTGCCCGCCGCGTGTCCGCCGACGGCCTCGAACACCGAGACGATGTCGCGGTGATTCCGGCCGGGCTTGATCGTTCCGCCGTAGACGAAGATGCCGGGACGGTTGAGCCTCGCGAGCGCCATCAGGCAGCCCGGCATGTTCTTGTCGCAGCCGCCGATCGCGACGAATCCGTCGAAGCCCTCGCCGGCCACGACCGTCTCGATCGAATCGGCGATGATCTCGCGCGAGATCAGCGAATAGCGCATCCCGGGCTTGCCCTGGGAGATGCCGTCCGACACTGTGATCGTGTTGAACAGCACGCTCTTGCCGCCCATGGCATCGACGCCGCCCGCCGCTTCCCTGGCGAGCCCGTCGATGTGCATGTTGCAGGGCGTGACCATGCTCCAGGTCGAGGCGATGCCGACCTGGGGCTTGGCGAAATCCTCGTCGCTGAAGCCGACGGCCCTGAGCATGGCCCGGCCCGGCGCGTTGGCGGCACCGTCGACCACGACCCTCGAGTACTCTCGCGGGTCGACGGCGCGGTCGTTGGACTTGGACATAAAGCGCTCTTGAATCGCGGGCCCGCGATTATCCCGTTGCCGTCGAGGACTCGCAACATAGTATGATGACCACCGCGCAGTCCTAGGTCTGGGGATGGACTCTTCCGATTCCGGAGTATTTCGGCTAGCCAGCGTTGGCAGCTATCTCGACGCCTTGTCGTCGATCACCCATGAGATGAGTCTGCGCGATCGCAGCAACCTGATTCATCTCGATCGCTGCCTGCATGCCCTCTGGGGGCTCGGCGAGAACGTCGTGCTGAACTGGAGCCCGAGGGAGCGGGGCATCGATCTGCTCCTCGTGCCGCACTACGCGATTGCGCGCTACTCCTCGAGCGAGCTCGAGGGCCGCGACCCGACACCCGAGTCCTTCCTGCGTTCGCTCCTGTCGGGACGCCGCCAGCTCGAGCCCGACCGACTGCTCAAGGTGGCGAGGCTGCTGAACATCGACGTGACGCACCTCGCCCTGCAACATCCGCTGACCGACAACGACTCGCAGCACCGCGTCATCGAGCGCATGATCAAGCGCTACAGCATCACCTATGTGCCCTGCCGGGCCGTCGTGCTGTTCGACATCGTCGAATTCGGGCTCTTGAGCCCGTTCGCGCAAATGACCCAGCTCAACAGCCTCTCGTATTCGCTGAATTCCGCCCAGAGCAAGCTGAGCCGCAAGCGCATCGGCATCGACTTCGCGCGATCGACGACGGGCGACGGCTTCTACGTGTGGAACACGGATCTGTCGCTCGACGCGAACATGAATCTCTACCACTTCATGCACCTGGTGCTGGCGGACAACGCGATCGCCCGCGCCAAGGCCGATCAGAACGTCGTGCCGCGGCTGCGTGCCGGCTTCCATGTCGGCGGCAGCTACGAGTTCCACCAGGCCGAGGGCTTGAACCCCACGCTCTATCACTACATCGTCGGCGACGTCACCGTCGATCTCGCGCGCATGATCGAGCAGGCCGAGCCCGATCAGATCCTGATCGGCGATTTCGAGGCCCAGATGCGTTTTCTCGACGGCGACTCGGCCGGCTGGGTAACGCTCGATGCGATCGATTTCGTCGCCCGCGCCACGCGCCACGTCGAGCAGCTCCGCGGGCTCGTTCTCGCGGGTGAGCGTATCGACCAGATCCGGTGCTATCTGACGGGCGCGAGGCTAGAGAGCGGCGAGTTCACGGTCCGGCGCATCCAGATCAACGACAAGCACGGCAGGACGCGATCGGTCTTCAACTCCAAGGCGAATATCTATCGAAGCAACTCCGACCCGATTCTGCTCGGAATCCAGGATCGCGATCTCGCGCCGGAGCGCCGCCGCCGGGAGCGCAGCGATCACGTGCTGCGCGCGATTCAGCCCGATCCGGTCTGAGCGCGGGAATTGAGCCGGGTCCCGGGCGGGATCGGGCTAGTTGACGGCCCGCGTGGGCCGCGTCAGCGTCGCCGCGCTGTCCTGGCTCGGGTAATCGGCCGGCTGGCCCGAGAAACGGATGTGATGCTGCCCGAGCGTGATCAGATCGCCGTCGCGCAGCTTGTGCTCCGAGACGCGCCGGCCGTTGACGAAGCAGCCGTTGGTGCTGTTGAGATCGATCAGCATCCAGCCTTCGGACGTGGCCATGAACAGGTTCTGGTAGCGGCTGACGTAGCTCGAGTCGAGACTGATGTCGCAGCTCGCGTCGCGCCCGAGAACCATGCGCGGACGATTGAGCTGGACCTCGGCGATCATCCGGCCGCCGCTCGTGACCGCGAGCCTGGCCGCCTCGATGCGCAGCGAATCGCGCCGTGACTGTCTGACCGCGGACGGCAGCAGCACTTCCTCATGCTGGACCTTCCAGGCGGCCGCATCGTAACGCAGCCTCAGCCTCTTCGCGGCCTCCTTCAAGATCCCGACGTCGAGGCCCTGCTGGCGTATCGAGCCCGAGCTCACGCTCGCCAGCTGATCGAGCGACTCGCGCATCAGCGCGTCGATGTCGCCGACGAGGCCCTGAGTGAACGCCTGAATCTCGAAAATGAGCTCGTCGGGAACGAGCTCATCGAACCACTCGCAGCCGGCGCCCTGTAGCGTCGAGCGCAGGTAGGAATCGGTCTCGTCGAGCGTGAAGCCCGTATGCCGCTGATGGTGCGAGTGCTGCCGCGGACCAGAGTCGTTGCGGGCGCGGAACTGGGCGACGAGCTCCTCGTTGCGAGTCGTCAGCAGCAGGTTCACGGCCGGGATGCCGCGCAGCCTGAGCTGTGCAAGTGCCTCGATCTCCTTGACCACGGCCATCGAGTCGCGATCGACGGCATCGGCGACGACCAGACAGCGTCGGCCCCGGGCGGCCTGATGGCGCAGGAAGACGTGCAGGATGTTTCTGAGCTCGACCGCGGACCCCGCAACGTTACCGGGCCCGATACCGGCCAAGAGCTGATGCAGCACGCTCTCGACGTCGTCCTGACGGGGCTTGAGCCGGCAGATGTCGATGCCCTCGACCGACCTCAGCTCCTGGTCGATCAAAAGCGTCTTGCCGACGCCGGCCGGCCCGCTGATGAAGAGGTAGTCGAGCTTGCCTCCGAGCAGCCGGGCGATCTTGCGCGCGGCGTATTCGTACGACAGCGACCGGTAGACCGGACGAACGCGATCCGCCGCAAACGGGTTCTCTTCCAGTCTGTACGGTTCGAGATACAAGGCCCTGTTCGCACTCACGATCGAAACATTAATCGGACTGGTCGGGGCGACTGGATTCGAACCAGCGACCTCTTGCGCCCCATGCAAGTGCGCTACCAGGCTGCGCCACGCCCCGACCGATATCGCAGTGTAGCGAATCGGTGCCGAGCCGTCTCGCTTCAGCGCCGGCGGCGCTTCGCTTGCCTTGGCTATCGCCGCAGAACTTTGAGCAGGTCCTCGAGCTCCTGGCGGACCTGGCGGATGATCTGCTGGCTCTGGCTCACGTCCGTCCTTGCCTCATCGCCGGTCAGCTTTTGCCGGGCGCCGCCGATCGTAAATCCTTCCTCGTAGAGCAGGCTTCTGATCTGCCGAATGATCAGAACGTCCTGGCGCTGGTAGTAGCGCCGATTGCCGCGCCGCTTCACCGGCTTCAACTGGGGAAATTCCTGCTCCCAGTAGCGCAGCACGTGGGGCTTGACAGCGCAAAGCTCGCTGACCTCGCCGATCGTGAAGTAGCGCTTGCCGGGAATCGGCGGCAGCAAGTCGTTATTTCCGGGTTCCAGCATAGGCCTCCACTCGCGCCTTCAGTTTCTGACCCGGCCTGAACGTGACCACCCTGCGCGCCGTGATGGGAATCTCTTCGCCCGTCTTCGGGTTTCTTCCCGGCCGCTGGTTCTTGTCGCGAAGTTCGAAGTTTCCGAAACCGGAAAGCTTGACCTGTTCCCCGGACGCGAGCGACAAGCGCAGTTCCTCGTAGAAGGAATCGACGAGCTCGCGCGCTTCGCGCTTATTAAGGCCCAGTTCGTTGAACAACGACTCTGCCATGTCCGCCTTCGTCAGTGCCATGAATCGGTGTCTTGTTGTTAGTTTCTTATTGTGGCCCCGAGCTCATGCTCCAGGCGACGCACGACCTGTCGGATCATGTCGTCGGTTTCTGTGTCGGTAAGGGTGCGGTATGCGTTGTGCAAAATCAAGCCTATACCCACGCTTTTTCTGCCTTTATCTACCCCTTTACCTCGGTATACGTCGAAAATCTCATAGCGCTGGAGGGCGTCCCCGAGCGTTTCGGTAACGTGTTTAGTTAAGTCCGAAACCCGGACGGACTCGTCGACGACGACGGCAAGATCGCGCCGCGACGACGGGTATCTGGAATGAGTCTCGAACTTCGGCAGCGACGACGCACCGAGCTCACTCAACTCGATTTCGAACAGCACGACGGGCTGCTTGAAATCGTGCTCGACCTGCAAGGCCGGATGCAGTTCGCCGATCCATCCGACTCTTCGAGCGCCGCGATAGATCGCCGCCGATCGCGACGGGTTCAATGCCGCGTGCGACTCGATGCGAAAGTCGAACGAGTCGCCGCCGCGCCAGTGCGACAGCAACGCTTCTACATCGCTCTTCGCATCGAAGAAGTCGGCATCGGGCGCGGCGCCTTCCCAGTGAGCGGGACGCCTCGGGCCCGTGACGAGTCCCGCGATGCGGGCGCTCTCGCGCACGCCGTCCCCGCCAGTCTCGAAGGCCGTGCCGGCCTCGAAGAGCCGGCAGCGCGTCTGCTGGCGGCTCGCGTTGAGCCGCGCCGAGCGCAGGAGCCCCGGCCAGAGCGTCGACCGCATGACGTCGAGGTCCTGCGAGATCGGATTGGCGAGGCGGACCGCGGCCCCGGAGCCCGTGATCCTGGCCTGCCCCCCGGATTCGGTGAATCCGTAGCTCACCGTCTCGGTGTAGCCCCGGGCGACCAGCAGGTCGGTCAGCGTATCGATGCCGACGACGCCCTCGGCCGCGCGGCCGAGATGCACGACGGGCCGCTCGGGCGTCACGGGAATCCGATCGTAGCCGATCATGCGGCCGAGCTCCTCGATCAGGTCTTCCTCGATCGCGATATCGAACCGATAGCTCGGAGGCGTGACGTCCCAGCCGCCGTCCGTTGCCGCGACCTGCATGCCGAGGCGGCCGAGCAGCGTTTCGACCTCGGCCGCGTCGACCTCGATGCCGAGCAACGCCGCAATTCGCGACGCACGCAAGGAAACGGGCACAAGCGCGGGCAGCGCGGCCTCGTCCTCGGCGACGACGATCGGCCCGGCCTTGCCGCCCGCGATCTCGACCAGCAGGGCCGTCGCGCGCTCGACGGCGCGCTCCTGTCCCGAAGGGTCGATGCCGCGCTCGAAGCGCACGGAAGCATCCGTGTGCAGGCCGACGCGCCGCGCGCGCCCGTGGATCGCCTTCGGCGCGAAGAAGGCCGACTCGAGAAAGACGGCATCCGTCGTCGCATCGACGGCCGTCGAAGCGCCGCCCATGATGCCGGCGAGACCGATGGCGCCGGAGTCATCCGCGATGACGAGCATGTCGTCGTCAAGCGCAAGCGCCGTCCCGTCGAGCAGCGTCAGCGCCTCGCCGGCGCTGGCCAGGCGCACGCGGATAGCGCCGTCGAGCCCGTCGAGGCGATAGGCATGCAGCGGCTGGCCGAGCTCGAGCATGACGTAATTCGTGACGTCGACGACCGGATGGATCGGCCTCAATCCCGCGCGCCGCAGTCGCTCCCGCAGCCAGTCGGGCGACCTCGCGGCGGGGTCGAGCCCCGAGACGACGCGTCCGGCGAACCGCGGGCAGGCTTCGGTGTCGACGAGCTCGACGTCGAAAGTCTCGTCCGTCGCAGGCTCGACACAGTCGAGCGACTCGTCGAGCGGCGCCTCGCCGTGGCGCGCCGCTATCTCGCGCGCGATGCCGAGCACGCTGAAGCAGTCGCCGCGGTTTGGCGTCAGATCGATGTCGAGCACGCTGTCGTCGAGCTTCAGGTGCTCGCGCAGGTCGCGTCCGGCCGGTACCCCGGCGTCGAGCACGAGCAGGCCCGCCGCTTCCTCGCTCAAACCGAGCTCCTTCGCCGAGCAGAGCATGCCGCGCGACTCGACGCCACGTATCTCTGCCGCCTCGACCGTAAGGCCACCGGGCAGCACGGTGCCGACCGGCGCGAGCGGCACCTTGAGCCCCGCCGCCGCGTTCGACGCACCGCAGACGATCTCGTGCTCGGCCCGGCCGTCGCTGACGCGGCAAATCGAAAGCCGGTCGGCGTTCGGATGCGGGCGCCGCTCGAGAATCTCGGCCACGACGACGCCTTCGAGCCCGGCGGCCACGGGCTCGACGCCGTCGACCTCGAGCCCGGCCATCGTCAGGTCCTCGGCGAGCGCCTCGGCCGACATGTCGACGGGAACGAATTCCCTGAGCCATTCGATGCTCGTCTTCATGGCACGCTCAAGCGAACTGCTCGAGAAAGCGCAGATCGTTCTCGAAGAACGAGCGCAGATCATTGACGCCGTAGCGCAGCATCGCGAGGCGCTCGACTCCCATGCCGAAGGCGTAGCCCGAGAACTCGGCCGGATCGATGCCGACGTTGCGAAGTACGTTCGGATGCACCATCCCGCAGCCGAGAATTTCGAGCCAGCGGCCCGATTCCGTGCGGATGTCGACCTCGGCCGATGGCTCGGTGAACGGGAAATACGACGGCCGGAAGCGAAGCTCCGTCTCGCGCTCGAAGAAGCTGCCGACGAACTCGAACAGCACGGCCTTCAGGTTCGCGAACGAGACGCCGCGATCGACGGCGAGCCCCTCGAGCTGCGTGAACATCGGCGTGTGCGTCAGATCCGAATCGCAACGATAGACGCGCCCCGGCGCGACGAGCCGGATCGGCGCGCCGTGCGCCTGCATCGCACGAATCTGCACGGGCGAGGTGTGCGTGCGCAGCACGCGCCCGGAGTCGAGATAGAACGTGTCGTGCAGGTCGCGCGCCGGATGATCCTCAGGGATATTGAGGGCCGTGAAGTTGTGGAAGTCGTCCTCGACCTCGGGACCGGTATGCACGGCGAAGCCGGCCTGCTCGAAGATCCGCGTCATGCGCCGTAACGTCTTCGTAACCGGGTGCAGGCCGCCGCGGCGCTCGCCGCGACCGGGCAGCGTCACGTCGATCGCGTCGGCGGCGATCGCGGCATCGAGCCGCGCGCCCTCGAGCGCGTGTTTGCGCTCGTCGATCAGATCGGTCAGCGCTTCCTTGGCGAGGTTGATCGCCTGGCCGGCCTGCGGGCGCTCCTCGGGCGGCAGGCGGCCAAGCTCGCGGAGCTTCAGCGTCAAAAGCCCCTTCTTGCCGAGATACTTGACGCGGACGGCATCGAGAGCCGCGAGGTCGGGGGCGACCTGGGCGGCTTCAACGGCCTCGTCCCGCAGTTGAGCCAGTGTGCTCACCGCATCGTGCTCGCCGAGCCTCGTGCTCAGCTTGCGGGTAGCGCGGCTTTCGCTGCTGCGGCTATCGCCCCAAAGGCTTCGGGATCATGGACCGCGATGTCTGCCAGCACCTTGCGGTCGACTTCGATCTCGGCTAGCTGCAACCCGCGAATCAGGCGACTATAGGAAAGCTCGTGCTCCCGGGCCGCTGCGTTGATGCGCGCGATCCAGAGCGCGCGGAACTGGCGCTTGCGCTGGCGCCGGTCGCGATATGCATACTGGCCGGCCTTGATGACGGCCTGCTTGGCAACTCGAAAGACTTTCCGGCGCGCTCCGTAATAGCCCTTGGCCTTCTTCAGCACCTTCCGGTGCTTCGCCCTGGCAATTACGCCCCGCTTGACTCGTGCCATCAGTCTCTCCTCAACTGTTCGGAAGCATCTTGCGAACGGCTTTGACGTCGGCGTCCGCCACTTGCAGCGTCCTGCCGAGCTGCCGCTTACGTTTCGCGCTCTTCTTCGTCAGTATGTGCCGCAAATGAGATTGGCGGCGCTTGAAACCGCCATTGGCCTTCGGGCGGAAGCGCTTGGCAGCGCCCCGGTTGGTCTTCAGTTTCGGCATCGATGTCTCCTGAACGATCAGCTACCGCTTGCGCGGGGCGATGACCATGACCATCTGTCGCCCCTCGAGCTGCGGCTGCTGCTCGACTGTTCCGTATTCCGCGAGATCCGACTGAACGCGCTGAAGCAGCTCCAGGCCCAATTCCTTGTGCGCCATTTCCCGGCCGCGAAAGCGCAAGGTGACCTTGGTCTTGTCTCCTTCCGTCAGAAACTCGGTCAGCTTTCTGAGCTTGACCTTGTAGTCACCCTCTTCCGTGCCCGGGCGAAACTTGATTTCCTTGACGTGGATCTGCTTTTGTTTTCGCTTTGCCGATTGCGCCTTCTTGCTCTGCTCGAATACGAACTTCCCGTAGTCCATGATCCGGCAGACCGGCGGATCGGAATTCGGCGCAACCTCGACGAGATCCAATCCCAGTTCAGACGCGCGTTGCAACGCTTCTGTGATCGGCAGGATGCCGATCTGTTCGCCTTCGGCTCCAATGACTCGGACTCGATTCGACGATATTTCGTCGTTGCGCCGTGCGCGTTTAGCTTGTGCGATTACACACCCCTCAGTCGGCGGCTCCTTCGAGCCGAAGTCCCTCTATCTTCAAAAAACGTTGCATTGTACGGGCCGCGCACGGCCCTTACAAGCTCCCAGCGCCGCTTAAGTCACTGAAAACTGAGCGCTTTGATCGGAGTCTGGTAGGCGCGATTGGGATTGAACCAACGACCCCCACGATGTCAACGTGGTGCTCTACCACTGAGCTACGCGCCTGGAAACGGCAACGATACCGAAGGTGCCCGATCCGACTCAATACCCACGTTCAGGCGCGTCGCCCGGCGTCAACCGGCTGAGGCCGCCGGCAGGTCGAGCAGATCCTGCCGGAGCGCCTCGATCTCGTCGCGCAGCCGCGCCGCCTCTTCGAACTCGAGATCCCGCGCGTGCTGATACATTGCCTTCTCGAGCCGGGCAATCTCGGCGGCCATCTGATCCGGCGGAACGCGGCGCTCGGCGCGCCGCCTGCCCTTGCGCGATCGCGCGGCGCCGCGCCCCGTCGCCCGCGCGCCTTCCATGATGTCCAGGATGCCCTTGACGATGGTCCTGGGCGTAATGCCGTGGGCCTCGTTGAACTCGAGCTGGCGCTGGCGGCGCCGCTCCGTCTCGCCGATTGCGCGCTCCATCGAGCCCGTGATCCTATCGGCATAGAGGATCGCGCGGCCGTTGAGGTTGCGCGCCGCGCGGCCGATCGTCTGGATCAGCGAGCCTTCCGAGCGCAGGAAACCCTCCTTGTCGGCATCGAAGATCGCGACCAGCGAGACCTCGGGCATGTCGAGGCCCTCGCGCAGCAGATTGATGCCGACGAGCACGTCGAACTCGCCGAGCCTGAGATCGCGAATGATCTCGGTGCGCTCGACGGTCTCGATGTCCGAGTGCAGATACCTGACGCGGACGCCGTGCTCCTCGAGGTAGTCGGTCAGGTCCTCGGCCATCCGCTTGGTCAGCGTCGTGATCAGCACGCGCTCGCCGATTTCGGCTCTGGCATTGATCTCCGAGAGCACGTCGTCGACCTGGGACCCGGCCGGGCGGACCTCGACGACCGGATCGACGAGGCCCGTGGGCCGGACGACGAGCTCGACGACGGCATCGGCATGGTCGGCCTCGTAGCGGCCGGGCGTCGCCGAGACGAAGATCGTCTGCGGCGCGATCCGCTCGAATTCGTCGAAGCGCAGCGGCCGGTTGTCGAGCGCCGACGGCAGGCGGAAGCCGTACTCGACGAGCGTCTCCTTGCGCGAGCGGTCGCCGCGATACATGCCGCCCAATTGCGGGATCGTCGCGTGGCTCTCGTCGATGAAAAGGAGCGCATTGTGGGGCAGATAGTCGAACAGACACGGCGGCGGCTCGCCCGGCTGGCGCCCGGACAGATAGCGCGAGTAGTTCTCTATCCCTGTGCAGTAACCGACCTCGAGGATCATCTCGAGATCGAAGCGTGTGCGCTGCTCGAGCCGCTGCGCCTCCACCAGCTTGTTGGCTTCGCGCAGGACACGCAGCCTGTCGCCGAGCTCGACGCGGATCTGATCGACGGCCGCCATCAGCGTCTCGCGCGGCGTTACGTAGTGCGTTTTCGGGTAGATCGTGACGCGGGGCACCTGCGCCGCGACCTCGCCCGTCAGCGGATCGAAAAAACTGATCGATTCGACCTCGTCGTCGAACAGCGAGACCCGGATCGCCTCCCGCTCGGAGTCGGCAGGGAAGATGTCGATGACGTCGCCGCGGACGCGGAACGTGCCGCGCGCGAGATCGACCGGGTTTCGGGTGTACTGGAGCTCGGCCAGGCGCCTCAAAAGCGAGCGTTGGTCGATCGGCTCGCCGCGGACGATGTGCAGGACCATCCCGTGATAGGCCTCGGGGTCGCCGAGACCGTAGATGGCCGAGACCGTCGCGACGATGATCGCGTCGCGGCGCTCGAGCAGCGCCTTGGTGGCCGAGAGCCGCATCTGCTCGATGTGCTCGTTGATCGAGGCGTCTTTCTCTATATAGGTGTCGGTCGACGGCAGGTAGGCCTCGGGCTGGTAGTAGTCGTAATAGGAGACAAAGTACTCGACGGCGTTTTGCGGAAAGAACTCGCGGAACTCGCCGTAGAGCTGGGCGGCCAGCGTTTTGTTGTGGGCAAGGACGAGGGTCGGGCGCTGGAGGCGCTCGATCACCGCGCCGGCGACGAAGGTCTTTCCACTTCCCGTCACCCCAAGCAGCGTCTGCCGCGCCAAACCGCTCTCGATGCCATCGACGAGACCGGCGATCGCGGCCGGCTGGTCGCCGCTCGGCGTGAAGCCAGCGACGAGCTCGAAGGGTCGGGTTTGCATCGGTGCGCTTTCGGTGACGGGTCTGTCCCCTTAATATAGAGACCCCGTTTCGCCTAACCAAGAGCCGTCCGTTGACCATCCAGCGCGCCGCCCGTGTCGATCGCCTGCGCCCGTCCGCCACGGTCAGCGTAACGACCCGTGCCATGGCGCTCGAGGCCGAAGGCCGCGATATCATCAGGCTCAGCGTCGGCGAGCCCGATTTCGACACGCCGGACCACATCAAGCAGGCCGCGATCGCGGCGATCGAGGCCGGCATGACGAAGTACACGGCGCTCGACGGCACGCGGGCGCTTAAATCAGCGATTCAGCGGAAATTCGAGCGCGAGAACGGCCTGAAGTACGGACTCGACCAGATCCTGGCCTCGAGCGGCGCCAAGCAGTCCTGCTTCAATCTCTGCCTGGCCGTGCTCGATGACGGCGACGAGGCGATCATTCCCGCGCCCTACTGGGTCTCGTATCCGGAGATGGTCCGCATGGCCGACGCCGAGCCGGTCTTTGTTCATACGACCGCCGAGAACGGCTTTCTGATGCGCCCGGAAGAGCTCGAAGCCGCGATCACGCCCGCGACACGACTCCTGATCCTCTGCAGCCCGAGCAACCCGACCGGCGCCGTCTACCCGCGCGGGGCGCTCGAGGCAGTCGGGGAGGTGCTCGCGGAGCACCCGAAGGTCGTCGTCATGAGCGATGAGATTTACGAGCACATCCAGTGGGCCGTCGACCCGTACCCGAGCTTCGCCGAGGTCTGCCCGAAGCTCTACGACCGGACCGTGACGATCAACGGCGTCTCGAAGGCCTATGCGATGACGGGCTGGCGGCTCGGCTATGCCGCTGGCCCCAGGGAGCTCATTCGGGCGCTCGCGGCGCTGCAAAGCCAGAGCACGACGAACGCCTGCTCGATCTCCCAAGCCGCGGCCGCGGCGGCGCTCGACGGCGACCAGAGCTCGGTGCGCGAGATGTGCGCCGAGTTCAAGGCCCGGCACGACGTCGTGCAGCCGCTGATCGATGCGATCGACGGCATTCACTGCCCGCCGGGCGACGGCGCTTTCTATCTGTTGCCCGATGTGCGCGAGGCGCTGAAGCGAATGGGGTTCAACGACGATATTGCGTTTTGCGAAGCGCTGCTCGAGGAGACGGGCGTCGCGCTCGTGCCCGGAAGCGCATTCGGTGCGCCCGGCTATGTCAGAATATCGTTTGCGGCGTCGCTCGGGACGATGCGCGAGGCGATCACGCGGATCGAGGGATTCGTCACTGATTAAAGTGACTTATTCAAATTATTTGATAATACTTTGATTTATAATAGTATTTAGTTACGTTTCTGCTTGACTTAAAGGATACGTTTTCGCAGAATCGCAAGCCTTCCAAAATCGGTTCCCCGGTAGCTCAGTTGGTAGAGCGATTGACTGTTAATCAATTGGTCGCTGGTTCGAGTCCGGCCCGGGGAGCCAACTCTACTTCCGCCGTCGTCCGACACAGTCCACTTACCCCACCTGAACGCCATACAAGCCGCGCCATTCCTAACTCTTTGCGTCCGCCACCGTCCACCCTTGTCCCTGTACATCCGGGGTATCTCTGGGGTAGGATTCTGGGGTAGGCACGACGCCCGTCGGGGTAACTGAGGGATGCTTTCCAATACGAAAGTTAAGAATGCGAAGGCGAAGGCGAAACCGTACAAACTGAGCGACGAACGAGGCTTGTTCTTACACGTTCAGCCGACGGGCGCCAAGTGGTGGCGCTTCAAGTACTTGTTTGCGGGTCGGGAAAAATTGCTGTCGCTTGGGACCTACCCCGACACGTCACTGGCGCTCGCGAGAGACAAGCGGGAAAAAGCTAGGCGGCACCTTGCGGCCGGCGACGACCCATCCGCCGTTCGCAAAGCCGAGAAGGCGGCACAGAACGACACGTTCAAGGCAATCGCCGAGGAGTGGTCGGCCCAACAGCAAAAAGCGGAATCGACACGTGTCCGCGATGACCGGATTCTTGGCTACCTATATAAGGAAATCGGGGCCGCGCCCATAGGCACGATAGACACGGCCAAGATGCTCGAGGCTCTCAGGGCAATAGAGAAGCGTGGGGCCGAGACCGCCCACAGGGCTCAGAACCTCGCAAGTGCGGTGTTCCTATACGCGATTCCGCACAAGGCCAAGACCAACCCAGCCGCCGACCTGAGAGGGAAGCTTGCAGCGGCGAGTACTAAGAGTCATGCCGCGATTACCAACGCGGCGAAGTTCGGGCAACTCTTGCGCGACATCGATAACTACCAAGGGCAACCGGTCACGCGGGCGGCATTACAATTAATTGCGCTTCTGTTCACGAGGCCCGGCGAACTCCGGCAGGCGCTCTGGCAAGAGTTTGACCTCGAAGGCGCACAGTGGGTTGTGCCTGCCGAGCGTACGAAGATGCGCCGGGAACACATTGTTCCCCTCGCCTCTCAATCAGTCTCGATTCTGACTGACCTCCGTGAGCTCACTTACAAGGGTGCGGAGAGTTTGGTTTTTCCCTCCCTACGTCCCCGTCGGCCCCTGTCGGAAAACACACTCGGAACGGCGCTCAAGGGCCTCGGCTACGATGGAAACACGCACGTTGCCCACGGCTTCCGGTCGAGTGCAAGCACGCTGCTGCACGAGATGGGGTTGGACAGCGACGTGATTGAATGTCAGCTCGCGCATGCGCGGCCGGGCGTCGGTGGAATCTACAATCGCTCGCATCGTCTGGCAGATCGCCGCAAGATGATGCAGAGATGGGCGGACTACTTGGAAAAACTGAGGGAGAGGCTTGACGCTCACGCCATTTAGCCGCCGCTATTCACGTGAGCTGGCAGTCGCACCTTCGTAGTAAGCGTCGGTGGTACGGCGTGACCTGAACGCAGCGCCGCGGCGTCCTAACCGATAATGATAGGACCGCCTCCGAACTTCACGCTACAGGCCGCGCCATCGCTTGGATCTCCGTTAGCTCCGTGCGAGAGCTATACACAAATCTACGCACATCGGCGGGACCCGAATTCTGTTCAGTTCCCCTCATTTTGGATACCTCGATCTCGAAACGATGATCGCTGCTCGACATTGACGAGAACAGCCCTCGTCAGGAGCGATCATAGGCTAGCATATTCGGACCGCAGGCCCGTGAAGAGATGGCCGTCGCGGTTACTTGCGAATATGAAGAACGCTGCGTATTTCGAGGCGACGCCTCTCGCGTGATGTCGAGGAATTTCGCCGAGACCGTATCCGGATGAGGCGCGCATGTGAGAGATTGCTCCCGTCCACACGTTTCAAGATTTCGCCGCCGCAAGAAGCTCGAAAAAGACGGCCGTTGAACGGCCTGGATGAGTGCGACGACGGCCGGTCGTCCGGTATACTCGCTGGGAGACTTGGGGGACCGGCATCGACCCAAGTGAGTCGATAAATTGGGAGTGTCTAAATGGACTGTATGCGTCTCTCTTCAGTCTTGCTGGTAATGCTCCTCGCGTCTCCCGCATCGGCTCAGCAAGCAAGCGAAGATGAGGAAGATTTGGACGTCATTGCT
>DATKCK010000099.1:0-80195 GCA_035513215.1 Gammaproteobacteria bacterium
GGCTTAGCGTCGGCTTAGGGTCAGACCCCTTAAGGTTCGCTTGCGAACCTGAAGGGGTCTGACCCTAAATACGCCCCAACTCCGCCCGCCAGTCGATCGGCGGCGGCACTGGCTTGCCGAGGATCAGGTCCGATGCCTTCTCGGCGATCGCGACGACGGCCGCGTTGGTGTTGGCGCCGACGACGTGCGGGAAGATGGACGCGTCGGCGACGCGCAGCGCTTCGAGCCCGTGCACGCGCAGCTCGTGATCGACGACGTTGTCGCCGGCAGGTCCCATGCGGCAGGTCGAGCCCGGGTGGTGCACCGTGACGAGCGATTTCTTCACGTACTCGCGCAGCGCGGCGTCGTTGACGATATCGGCGCCGGGTTCTCGCTCGCGAGCCTGATAGCTCGCGAAGCACGGATGCGCGAAGATCCGGCGCGCGAGCTTGAGCCCTTCGACGAGGAACACGAGATCGCGTTCGTCGCCGCCGAGCCCCGGATCGATCAGCGGCGCCGCTTTGGGATCGGGAGCGGCCAGACGCACGGTCCCTTCGCTTTCCGGATATAGACAAACCACGACGATGCCGAAGCCATGACCGAGTGGAATCGGGAAGGGCTTCAGGTTCCGCCGCGCCGGCTGGAAGACGACCTGCAGGTCGGGCCGGTCCCTGTCCGGCGACGTCTTGATGTAGGCATTGGTCTCGAACAGGTTGCTCGCCAGCGGCCCCGACCGGGCGATGCAGTACTGAAAGAACTGCACGATGTCGCGTGGCAGGGCCTTCCACGAGAGGCCGTACGACGTCGAGTCCGTCATGTCCATCGCGATCGGCGCCGACGGGTGGTCCTTGAGGTGGCGCCCGACGGCGGGCAGGTGGTGCACGGGCGTGATGCCGGCTGCCTTGAGCTCGGTATCGTCGCCGATGCCGGAGTTGAGCAGCAGATGCGGCGAGTGATACGTGCCGTTGCAGACGACGATCTCCCGACGCGCGCGAAGCGTCGAAATCCCGCCATCGCGCTCGATCTCGACGCCGACGGCGCGCTTGCCGTCGAAGAGAACGCGCCGCGTCAGCGTCAGCGGCATGACGGACAGATTCGGCCTACCCATGGCGGGCCTCAAATAGCCGCTCGCCGTCGAAACGCGCCGGCCGTTCCAGATCGTCGCCTGTCGATAGCCGTAGCCGTTGGGCTCTGGCACATTGAAGTCGTCGAGCTCCCTGAACCCCAGCGATGCCATGCTGGCGTTGAACGTATCGCAAAGACGATTTCGGCTCTTCGGAAAGCTGACGCCCATCGGTCCGCCCGTCGCATGCCAGGGCGAGCCCTCGTGCTCGGGATTGTGCTCGGAGCGAAGGAAGTAGGGCAAAAGCTCCGCATACGACCAGCCGGGATTGCCGCGCTCGGCCCAGTCGTCGTAGTCCTTCGCGGGGCCGCGGTAGTAAGCCATCCCGTTGATCGAGCCCGAGCCGCCGATGACCTTGCCGCGCGGCAACGGCACCTTGCGGCCGCCGAGAGCCGCCTGCGGCTCGGTGAAAAGCCCCCAGCCGAATCTCGTACTGATGATGGCGGCCCCCACGGCGGCCGGAATGCCGATGTAGGGGTGCTTCTCCGAGCCGCCGGCCTCGATCAGGCAGACGCGAAACGCCCGATCTTCCGACAATCGCGCCGCGAGCACGCAGCCTGCCGTGCCTGCGCCGACCACGATGTAGTCGAACTCCCGATCGAGCTTGGAATCTGCGATATTCAAGAGCGGGGCCTGCGGGATCTTCGTTCTTGTATCGAATGAGCGTTGTTTCGCCGCGCCGTTAGCTGCTATTTTTCGCCGCCGACAACGACAGTATAACCAACCGGAATCCGTTGGAATTCGAAACCGAGATCACGGCGCGCGGCGCGACCTATCCACTGGCAGGCACTTACGCGCCTGAGTTCCGTCGCGTGGTCGACGCCTTCGTCGAGAACTTCGAGGTCGAGGACGAGATCGGCGCCGCCTGCTCGATCATGCTCGAGGGCCGCACGGTCGTCGACCTCCACGGCGGCTGGCGCGACGGGGCGATGACGACGGTCTGGGACGCGCCGACCATGGTCTGCATGATGTCGGTCGCCAAGGGCATCACGGCGATCTGCTTCAACATGCTGATCGACCGCGGTTTCGTCGATCCCGACGCCTACGTCATCGCGTACTGGCCCGAGTACGGGCAAAACGGCAAGGAGAAGACGCGCGTGCGTCATTTCCTCGACCATACGGCGGCCGTGCCCGTCCTGACGACCGAACCGCTGTGGCCCGGCGCGATGTTCGACCGGGAAGCGATCGTCCGGGCGCTCGAGGTGCAGGAGCCGCTCTGGGAGATCGGCACCAAGGCGGCCTATCACGTGCACCATCAGGGGTTCTTGCTCGGCGAGATCATGCGCCGCGTCACGGGCAGGACCGTGGGCCCCTTTCTGCGCGACGAGCTTGCGGGGCCCCTGCACGCCGAGTACTACATTGGCGGCATGACCGACGAGGAGCAATCCTTCGTCGCCGAGGTCATGCCGAACATGAATGCGGCGCTATTCGCCGCCAAGGACTCTGCCGATCAATCCTCGCTCAAGGCGCTCGCCTTCAGGCAGAATCCCGACGAGCCCTGGGCCGTGACGATGAACAGGCCCGAATGGCGGACCGTCGAGGTCGCGAGCGGCAGCGGTCACGGCAATGCCAGAGGCGTCGCGCGAATCTATGGTGCGCTCGGCGCGGGCGGCGATCTCGACGGCGTCCACATCATGAGCCGCGACCAGATCGAAGCGATGATCACCGAGCAGCACAACCAGACCGAGGCGCTGCAGGACCGCCCCTACCATCAGGCGCTCGGTGTGTTGTTGAATACGCCCGAAGCCGTATACATGGGGCCGAACCCGCGCAGCTTCGGCCATCACGGTATCGGCGGGTCGATCGGCTTCTGCGATCCCGACGCCGGCGTGGGCTTCTCCTATTGCTGCAACAAGATGCACGCCGTCGGCACCAACGGGCCGCGCGCCGCGCGTCTGATCGACGCGTTCTACCGCTCGAAGCTTTGAGCCGGTTCAGGCGCAGGCTGCGACGCCGCCGTCGACGTTGAAGATCTCGCCGTTGACGAAGGCGGCGTCTTCGCTGAGGAGAAACGCGATCGCGCTCGAGTTGTCGAGCTCCGTGCCGTTTCGCCTGAGCGGTATGTGGGCCGCGCGCCGCTCGTACTCCTCTTTGGTGTTGAGCCCCATCGCGCCCGGTGTAGGCACCGACGCCGGCGACACGGCATTGACGCGGATTCTTTTCGGTCCGAGCTCTGCGGCCAGGACGCGCGTGAAGGACACGACGGCGCCTTTGACCGTGCTGTAGACGGACGTGTTCGGGAAGCCGCGGGCGGCAACGGGTGAGGCCATGTTGATCAGGCTCGCGCCGCGTTGCGGGTCGTAATGCTCGAGCAGGGCCTGAGCCGACCAGAACAGCGCCTTGATGCCGACATCGAGCATCGCCGAGAGCTGCTCCGGCTCGACCTCCTCGACGGGGCAGTACTTGAGCATCATGGCGTTGTTGACGATCGCGTCGATCCGCCCGCCGTGCCCGGCGAAGTCGGCCGTCATCGCGAGGAATGTGCCGCGGTCCGAGACGTCACCGGGATACGCAAAAGCCTTGCCGCCGGACTGCTCGATCTCCTTCGCAGCCTCGCGGCAACTGTTGCCGTCGATGTCGGCCAGGCCCACGCTTGCCCCGAAACCGGCGAGGTGCGCCGCCAGATGTTTGCCGAGACCGCGGCCCGCGCCGGTGATCAGGAAATGGCAGCCGCCGAAGTCGTGCTTCATCGGGCCACCTCAGACGATCGACTGAATGTAGGCGCTGTCCATGTACTCGCGAAGCGCGTAGATCAGATCGTCCCTGACCTCGATGACCCAGCAATAGAGGTTGTCGTAGGTATTGCCGTTCTTCATCTTGCCGACGGCGCGCGTCTCGGCACAGACGGTGTTGCCCTTGCAGAAGATATTGTTGACCGTCACCTTCGGGTCGCCGTCCTCGAAGAGGCCGCGTACGGGCGCCAGGAACTCGTCGACGATGACGTCGCGCGGCTGGTGGACGCCCGCCCCCGGCACGTCCTTGACCATAGGCGTCCAGCTCGCCTCGGGATGCAGGGTCTTGCGAATGTTCTCGAGATGGCCGGTGCTCAGCACGGCGAAGAAGTTGCGCACCAGTGCTTCGTTGTGTTCGGCTGCGGACATGCAAATCCCCTTCGTTCTTGTGCGTTATCGCGCCCGCGCGGGCGGGCCGGTAGCAAAGCTACCTTGTCGGCACATCACGCTCAAGTGGGCACGGTACGCTCCACGTCGCGAAGTTCAACGATGACGGCAGTGTGGTGCCGCTGGTTCATGGCGCCGGCCCGCTGACCGCCGCCTAGCTCGGCGTCTGACGCCGACTGCCTACTCTGGCCCCGGCGGCGTCGCTCGCGCCGGGGCCAGACCGCGCTCGTACCAGGGCTTTGTTCTGCCGACGATGCTGACGACCGACAACATGACCGGAACCTCGATCAGGACGCCAACGACCGTTGCAAGCGCCGCCCCGGACTCGAAACCGAACAGGCTGATCGCCGCGGCGACCGCGAGCTCGAAGAAGTTGCTCACGCCGATCAGTGCCGATGGCCCGGCCACGCAGTGCGCGTCGCCGAGTCGCCTGTTCAGCAGGTAGGCGAGCCCCGAGTTGAGATAGACCTGAATCAGGATGGGTATCGCGAGTATTGCGATGACGATCGGCTGCGCGATGATCTGATCGCCTTGAAAGCCGAAGAGCAAGACCAGGGTCAGCAGCAGCGCGCCGAGTGAGAACGGCTGGAGCCTTCGCGACAACGCGTCGATGCCCGCGTTCCCGTGGCGTGACAGCACGTGGCGGCGCAAGGCCTGAGCGAGGATAACCGGCACAACGATGTAAAGCCCCACCGACAGAAGTAGCTTGTCCCAGGGTACGGTGATCGCCGAGAGTCCGAGCAAGAGGCCCACGATCGGCGCAAACGCGAACACCATGATCACGTCGTTCAGCGCCACCTGGCTCAGCGTGAAGTGCGGCTCGCCGTTCGACAGGTTGCTCCAGACGAACACCATGGCGGTGCAGGGAGCGGCGGCCAGCAGAATCAATCCCGCGATGTAGCTATCGATCTGATCGGTGGGCAGCCAGGGGCGGAACCAGTAACAATGAAGAGCCACGCGAGCGCGGCCATCGAGAACGGCTTGACGGCCCAATTGACGAACAGAGTCACGCCGACGCCGCGCTAGTGACGCCTGACACCGCCAAGTGCGCCGAAATCGATCCTGACGAGCATCGGGATGATCATCAGCCAGATCAGCGCGGCCACCGGCAGGTTGACGCGGGCGATTTCGATCGCGCCGAACGCCCGAAAGAGATCAGGCAAGAAATGGCCGAGCGCAACTCCCGCGACGATGCAAAGCGCGACCCAGAGGGTCAGATACCGCTCGAATATCGACATGGGCTCAGCTTTGGTCCCGAGCCTTCTCGCTGGCACCGGATTCGCGGCCGATCGCAACGAGCTGCGACTTGAGCGCCATCTTGTCGAGGCTCGCGATCGGCAGGGCGAGAAAGAGAGAGATGCGCGTCTTCAGAAACCGTAGTGCCTGATTGAACGCCGCGCGCTTCTCGAGCTCCGTGCCCTCGGCGGCGGCAGGGTCCTCGATGCCCCAGTGTGCCGTCATCGGCTGGCCGGGCCAGGCAGGGCAAGCCTCGCCGGCGGCGTTGTCACAGACGGTGATGACGAAATCCATGCTCGGCGCATAAGGCAGTGCGAATTCGTCCCAGCCCTTCGATCGGAGCCCCTCGGTGGGGTAGCCCAGATACTCGAGCGCCTCGACGGCAAGCGGGTTCACGCCGGGCTTCGGCTCGCTGCCGGCGGAGAAGGCCTCGAACCTTCCTCGACCCTCCTTGCGCAGAATGCTCTCGGCCATGATGCTGCGCGCCGAGTTGCCCGTGCAGAGAAACAGCACGTTGAAGCGCTGCGCCGTCATGGATGGGCGCCGGATGGGCCGCAGTCAACGGCGACGTGCACGTGCAGGCGTTTCATGTCGTGATGCTCCTTCTTCGTTGGAGATGCCCGAGGTCCCGCAAGGCTCGATGCCGCAATCGGCGTTGCCCTGGCAGCAGTTTTCGGTCAGGTAGGCGACGAGGTCGTTCATGGCCCCGTATTCGGCCGCATAGATCAGCGACCGGCCCTCGCGTCGGTACCGGATGAGACCGGCATGCCGGAGCTGGTTGAGGTGGAATGACAACGTGGCGGAGGGCAGACCGAGCCGCGTCGCGATCCGGCCCGCCGGGACGCCGTCGCTCCCCGCCTGGACCAGCAGCCGGAAGATATCGAGCCGCGTTTCCTGCGCGAGCGCCGAGAGCGAGTCGATGACGGTCAATTTCTTCATATTTCCAATATAATGGAAGTGTAAATCATGTCAATCCCCACTAATCTGGAGGCGGATCGCGCTCGTTCGTCGCCGTCGCCTTCTCGAGTGCGATCAATCCAGTTCAACAGTCCTGAGCTACCAGCGATTGACATCTCTCGTGAGCCCGCCTGCCCCCGTCTCATAAGGCCGCGACTAACAGGAGGCCGTGTAGGCGATGTAGACCGCGAGCAGGAAGGCGCCTTCGAGGCGGCTGAGCGCATGACCGCTGCGCACCATGGACAGCAGGAGCACAGCTACGGCGACCATCGCGCCGAAATCGATCCAGCCGATATCGACGGTCTCGAGCGGCGTCGCGACCGCGGCCAGCCCCAGGATGCCGAGAAGGTTGAAGATGTTGGAGCCGACGATGTTGCCGATGGCGATGTCGCCTTGGCCGCGCACTGCGCCGACCAGCGACGTTGCGAGCTCCGGCAGGCTAGTGCCCACGGCGACGATGGTCAGGGCGATGACGGCGTCGCTAACGCCGATCGTCCGGCCCAGGTTCACGGCGATAACGTTGCCTATAGCGATGTCGCCGACCCCGGCGACGGCCGCGTCGAGGCTGACCGCGAGCTCGGGGCTCGACGTGCCGAAAGCGACGACGGTCAGGCCGACGATGAGCGGCGTAAGGCCGAGGCGCAGCGCCAGCGCAACCGCGCCGCGAACGAGCAGATCCCCGCCGGCCGTCAGCAACGCAAGACCGACGAGCAGGCTCAGCAGGATGGTCGGCATGATGCACTCTCAATCTGGCGATTCGCTCCCGCGGCCGATGATCGGGCAGAGTCGCCGGACCGGCTGGTCGCTCGCATAGGTGCGTCAGCGTACAGACCCGTCGACGCGCCGATCCTAGAGTGAAGCCGATTGAAAAACGAGCTATACGGAAGTAACGATATGAACATCATCATTTGGCTCATCGTAGGCGGACTGATCGGGTGGGCCGCAAGCGTTCTGATGGGGACGGACAGCCGGCAAGGTCTTGTCCTCAATGTCGTCGTCGGAATTGTCGGTGCATTCCTGGGCGGCTGGTTGCTGAGCGGTTTCTTCGGAACATCGACCATCAACCAGGGCAACTTCAGCGTGACGAGCGTAATCGTGTCGCTGGCCGGTGCCATCGTTCTGATTGGCCTGCTGAAGCTCGTGCGCCGTGCGTAAGATTGCTATAGGAAAACCGCCGGGGAGTCGTCTGCTCGAAGCAGCCCCTGGACGTCAGTCTGACTGTCCATGCCTTTCCCCTGCTCGAGCTCCTGTCGCTCGCTTCCGAGAACGGATATCACGTCGTATGGACGGAGCAGGAATCCATGAACCGAAACCGAGTCAGCGAACCGACTCCCGACCGCCCCACCGATCCGTCGAAGGTAGTGGCCCGCGAGGATCTCACTTTCGAGGACAAGGTCACCCTGCTCAAGGACTGGCAGCTCGATCTGACGGGACGGATGACAGCCACGGACGAGAACATGGGCGGAACGCAGGATGAGGGCCAACTGGCCGAGCAACTCCGTCATGTGTCCCGGGCACTGGACATCCTCGAGCGGGAAGACCCTGGGCACTAGAGCTAAAGCCGAAAAGTACCCGCCCGTGAGGGGGAGCTCACGAACGGGCTAAGGCACAACTGCTGTCCGGGACGCGGCTGGGGTTACGCCGGCAAGGTTCCGGAACGCGCTTGCGACCGCAAACCGTTCATAGCGTATGAGGATATGTCGCTCCCTTCAGTTCGGTAACGCACACAGCCACTTAAATTGCTCCCAGCCCACGGCCAGCCGACTCCCCCCGATGCGCTGTGTCCGCGTAGCTTCTTGCGTTCGTTCGGGTATATTGGTCATGAGATTCGAACTACGCGGGAGCCAGGAAACCATGTCCACAAACCAGATCGGCGGCATCGTGCTGTTGTTGGCCGGCGCCGTCCTGCTGTACTTCGGTTACGAGGCGTCGCAGAGCGTCGGCGAACAGCTGCGCGAGACGTTTACGGGTCGATTCACGGACTCGACTACGTGGTACTTCGTGTTCGGCGTTGCCGCAGCCGCGGCCGGTATCGGCCTGCTCGTTTTCCGGCGCCGGGCTTAGCCGCTCGTCGATGAGATCGGCTATCGTAATTCAGCGCCGGGCCGTCTGGCAGGTCGCGCGACCTCCTTCTTGACGACCCCGTAGCACTCACACACGCCGCTCCAGCGCCGGCCGGCGGTTGCAGACGGCGGTCTGCGCCATTCGCGAAATCAACGCTTGTGCTTAACATAACGCAATTCCCTCAGTGGGCCGGGGGCGTGATTGAACTCGCGCTGCTGCGTTCGGTGACGCACATACAGGGCTTGACACAGCCGCTATTCTTTGAATACCCACACATTCTGAGTTATTGCCATGTCTTTCGACAGGACTGCTGCGGCTAGCGCAGATCCGCCATTTAGAGACGCCTGCTTGGATGCAGTGCTCGAAGGTTCCCCGCTCGGCATTCTCATCTCGGATTCGGACTGTCGCTGTGTGTATAGCAACATGGCGTATCAGACCATTTCCGGCCTGACGGCCGAGGAGTCTTTCGGAGACCACTGGATCGCCGCGATTCACCCCGGGGACCGCCAGCTGGCGCTTTCCGCCTGGCGAGATGCGCCTTCAGATCGGGCGCCGCTATGGCACGAGATTCGATTACTGCGGCCGGATGGAGGCGTGCGCCACGTGCGTCTGCATATCGCAGCACTGCGTGAAGGCGGCCTCACGAACGTGCGCTATGTACACACGGTCGAGGATATCACAGCGAGAACGGAAGCAGAGGATGCGTTGCGGGCGGCGGAAGAGGCCTTGCTCGAGCAGAACGAGCGCGCCCAGGTCACGCTCGATTCCATCGGTGACGCAGTGCTCACGACCGATCGCCTCGGCAACGTCACGTATCTGAATCACGTCGCGGAGACCTTGACCGGCTGGTCGCATGACAGCGCCTTGGGACGACCCATTGCGGAAGTCTTTAACATCGTCGACGGCGAAACACGACGACAGGCGGCAAATCCCGCGCAGCGCGCTATCGCCGAGGACAAGACCGTGGGACTGGCCATCGGCTGCGTGCTGCTCCGGCCAGACAGCACTGAGCTCAAGATCGAGGATTCCGCAGCGCCGATCCACGACCGCCAAGGAAGAGTCTCCGGCGCGGTTATCGTCTTTCGTGAGGCGAGCCAGTCGCGCACGATAACCGAGCGGATGGCGTACCTGGCCCAGCACGATTTTCTCACCGGCCTGCCCAATCGCGTGCTGCTCCGGGAGCGGCTGACCCAAGCGATCGGCCTCGCCCGGCGGCATGGCAGAGCCGTCGGCATCTTGTACCTGGATCTCGACAACTTCAAGCAAGTCAACGACTCGCTGGGCCACGAGAAGGGCGACCAATTGCTGCGGGCTGTGGCGAATCGTCTGCTCGCATCCGTACGCGCTACGGATACGGTATGCCGCGAAGGCGGCGACGAGTTCGTGATATTGCTGAGCGCGCTCAAACGCTCCGCGGATGCCAATGATGTCGCCAAGAAGGTGCGCGCCGCCTTCGATATACCATTGCTCGTCGACGGTCGTGAATTTCGCGTTACCGTTAGCATCGGTATTAGCCTCTTTCCGCAGGACGGTGACAGCGTGGACGCCATGCTACGGGAGGCCGATACGGCGATGTATCGGGCGAAGGCCGATGGCGCCGGAAGTTGCCGATCTTCAAGCGTGAACATGAGAGCGTTGCACAGGCGGCCAGCCGGCGATGCCACACGAAAAGTTCTGTCACGAGACCCAGCGGGCGGCGCGTCACGCGCTGACTCGCCTCGCGCCGCACTGTCATCGAATCAATGAGGCATCAGCTGCCGCGATTGCCGTATGCGGCACTCGAGCCGTTGAGCGATGCGCGGCCAATGACTTGCTCTGGAGATGGCAGATGCGACGGTCTGATCATTGTGCCGTGGGTGCGTCAGCGTACAGACACAAATGACCCGCTCGCGCATTCTCACTTGACTGAACGAAACCAATGATCAAGCGAAGGAGCGGATATGTCCCAGCTTAGCGGTACGACTGAACGCGGCGATTCCACGACCGACCGTCTCGCGACGATGGCGCACGAGACGATCGACCGCGTAACGCCGAAAGCGAATCGCGCCGAAACCGAAATGCGCGATACGGCGGCGAGAACCGCCGAGGGCGTCAAGAATCTGGAGGAGCACGCGATGGACACGGCCAAGGATGGCCTGCACAAAGCGCAAGCATACATCCAGGAGAACCCGCTCATGGCCGCCGGGATCGCATTGGGGGCTGGAGCCCTGCTGAGCATGCTGCTCCGACGTTAGCGATGGCATTGGGCAGCGATGCACTCCGTTGAGGAATTCTTTCGCGCTGTCTCGCAGCGCGTGCAGGATCTCGTCGAGCTTGCCGAGGCAGAGACCCGTTTGGCCGCGCTCAGCGGACTCACGATGATTTTCTCCATAATGATTGCCGCGGTCGCGCTTGTAGTTGCCTGGGGGCTCCTTGTGGCTTGCGTCTTGTTTGTTTTCTCACGCACGCCTCTCGGCTGGCCGATTCCGGCATTCATTGTCGCGCTTGGCCATGTAGCGCTCGCGTATTTCCTCTGGCAATACGCCGTGCGGCTGAGCCGCAATCTGACCTTGCCCGAGTTGCGAACCTCGCTGCGCGGCCGCATCGAACCGCAGAAAATCGAACCGCAGAAAACGGAGACTCATGAAAATGTCGCGCTGGTTGCCGGCGGATCTTGACCGTCAGCGGCTCGTTGTGAGTCGTATTGCGCGACGCAGCGAGCTCGATCTACGGGCACTCGCAGCTGCGCGCGCCCGGCTGGTAGCGGCAGTCCACAAGCAGATCGGCGCGCCTCTCGCGCTCACGGGCTGCTTCGTTGCCGGCATGATGGTTGTGCCCCGCACGCCGCCGCACCGCGAGCCGGGCGCGGCGCAGCGAGGCGCGGGCTGGCTCCGGCACGTTACGACCCTGTTCAGGACTATCGCACTGGCCGGGACTGGATACAGTGCCGTGTTTCGGGACAATCGCCGGTCCGTGCATAAAAACTGACGGCGTTGAGTCCGCAGTCGGCAGTTCAGTGCGATGGCGTACAGATTGGTGGTGCCTCGATCAGCGATGATCCCGTCTATCCAAACGGGAGAATCGCATGATTGTCAACAAAGCTCACCAGTGGGTCATCAGGATTTGGCTCGCGACACTGATGGCGGTGTCGACGGGGACTGTCCTGGCGCAAACCCAGTTCAAGCAGGGATTCAACCTCTTTTCCGTCGAGCAGGATCTCGAGATCGGGCGGCAATCCTCTATCGAGGCGGAACGCCAGCTTCCAATCCTCGATAATCGTTCGATCGAAGACTACATCAATGAGATCGGTGAGCGCCTTGCGGCCGTCGCCCCCGGCGCGAATTTCCCTTACCAGTTCAAGATCGTCAATGCCTCTGACATCAACGCGTTTGCGCTGCCCGGCGGCTATCTGTATCTGAACCGCGGCCTCATCGAGGCTGCCCAGAGCGAGGGCCAACTCGCCGGCGTCATGGCGCATGAGATGGCGCATGTCGCATTACGGCATGGGACCAATCAGGCATCGAAGGCGTATATGGCACAGGGCGGTCTGAGCCTTCTGGCAGGGCTCCTCCGCGAGGAAGACCATTCCACGGATCAGCAGATCGCCGCGATCGGCGGTTTCGGACTCAATACGCTGTTCCTGAAATTCAGCCGAGCGGCTGAGGAGCAGGCCGACGTCACGGGCGTGCAGATGATGGCCGCAGCCGGCTACGACCCGGCAGACATGGCGGACTTCTTCGTCATCCTCGCACAGACGCAGGATCGCGAGCCGGGCAAGGTGGCGCAGTTCTTCAGCAGCCATCCCGCACCCTCGAATCGTTCCGCCCGCATCAATGAAGAGATAGCGCTGTTGCGCGTGAATGAGACTCGGCCCGTCGGCGGATTCGCCGAGGTCCAGTCCGAGCTGTCGGGCATGCGGCCCGCGCCATCGATGCAACAGATTGCCGATGGGCAGAGCGCTCCGTCCCGTGAGTCGCGACCGGCGCGCTCCGATCGATCGGTGCCCGAGATCCGCGTCGAGGGCCCGTCCGATGAATTCGAGACCTACGTGCAGCGCGACGAGCTCTTTGAGATCGGGTACCCGAGCAACTGGAATGTATACGAGCCAGCTCAAGGTTACGGTGTCACCATTGCACCGGAAGGCGGGCTGGTAGACGCGGGCAGCGTGGAAATGGACATCGTGTCTGGCGTCATCGTCAACCATTACGCTCCGCTCGCAGACGACGTCCGCGACGGCCGCGCGTACATCGATGGCGATACGAGTCTCGTGCATGCGACCAACGATCTCGTGGCCCATATTCTGGGGGTCAACCCCAACCTGGATCTGGTCCGGGATTCGGAACGACGAAGCAGAATCGACGGGGCAGACTCGATTTCCGTCGTGCTTTCCGGCCGTTCGCCGGTGACGCGGCAAGAAGAGCGTGTGACGGTATTCAGTCGCGAGATTCCGGACGACCACGTCATTTACGCGCTTTTCATTGCGCCGGAACAGGACTATCGCCAACTGAACGAAACCTTCAATCGCATGATCTCAAGTCTGCGCGTGAGCAACGAGTCGATACACGACTCCCGCGCCGAACTGCCCGGCCGAAGCTCGCCGTCCGGCAGCAGCTGGCTCACCGTGCCCGCCGGTACTGTGCTCATGGTCACGTTCGAGCAAGCCCTGTCGAGTGCGAGCAGCCAGGCGGGCGACCGCTTCAGCGCGCGTGTCGTCGAGCCGGTGAGCGTGAACGGGCGAGAAGCGATTGCAACCGCATCGATGATTTCCGGTCGGGTCGTGAGCGTAGAGCGCGCCGGGAGATTCGGCGATCTCGCGCAGTTGAACCTCGAATTCACGAGCCTTCGGGTCGGGTCGGGTGTCGAGAGGCCGATCTCGGCCTCTTTCCACGGCGAGGGTGAGGCTCAATCGACAAGGGACGCCGTCCTCATCGGTGGTGCCGCTGCCGGAGGCGCAGTCCTCGGCAAGGTGCTCGGTGACGATTCCGAGAGCACGGTGCTCGGTGCGCTGATTGGCGGTGCAATCGGCACGGGTATCGCGGCCCGAAATCGGGGCGAAGAGGTCACGATTCCTAAGGGGGTGGTGATCGAGATCCATCTCGATGCGCCGTTCGACCGGTAATGCGCACGGTCATTTCGGCGATGTTTACGGGCCGAAAAATCCTTGGGCGCCCGCCTGATGACGCGGGCTAGCCGGCCGTCTCCTCGCGCGCGTGCGAGTCATAGGTGACGATAACTGGGGTGTTGGTGCGTTGCCGCACAGACGATCGGCCAGCCGCATGGGAATCTGCCGGTGAGCTCCACACCGGGAGAGGAACCATGCTCGAGAACGTCGCGAATCTGAGGACCTCGGAGGTAGAGTTGCGGCAGCAGCTGTCGGCGCTCGAATGCGACTGGCTGACCAGTTGTCTGCACGCCCAGAACGGCGTCGCGGATGTGAAGTGGGATAAAACGCGCCGACTGTTCGTCGACTACGATCCCGATATTTTCGGGAGTGCGGAGCTCGTCGACTTCCTGCGTACTTGCGGCGTCCCGGTGGCCGCGGTACGAGCCGGGTACGCGTAGCTCAGGAACAAAAGAGATCGATAACGTGCCCACGCCCGGTCCGATTCGGGGTTGAACCGTGAATACGACGCTTGAACTAACAGCAAGGTCCTCGCCGGCAGCGAATCTTGTGCTTGCAGCACTGCCCGAGGCGGCCTATCGACGGCTGCGACCGCAGCTGGAATTCGTTCCGCTGCCGTCCGGTCGAGTCCTTTCTGAACCCGGCGACGCCGTCACTCATGTATTTTTCCCAACCTCGGGCATCGTTTCCCTGCTGACCCCACTGGAGAGCGGTACCTCGACGGGCATTGCGCTCATCGGCAACGAGGGTGTGATCGGAACGCCCGTGATTCTCCAGGGACTGAGCGCCAGAGAACCGCTCCACCGAACGGTCGTGCAGTGCGCCGGTTATGCCTACCGGGCGCGGTCAGATTGCGTGCTGAAGGAATTTGAGCGCGACGGCGAGTTGCGGCACTTGCTGTTGCGTGTTGCCCAGGCGCTGATCACGCAGATCGCGCAGAATGCAGCGTGCAGCAAGCGCCACATGCTGTCGGAGCGGCTGTGCACCTGGTTGCTACACGCCCTTGACCGCTCACCTGACGACGAGATATACATGACGCAGAGCAGTCTCTCGGAGCTGCTGGGCGTACGCCGCGAGAGCATCAGCCAGGCAGCAGCACACTTGCGAAGCTCAGGTCGGATTGTATATCGGCGCGGCCACATCCACGTGCCAGACCGGCTGCTGCTGGAACGGCGGGCGTGCGAGTGCTACGCCGTGGTCAGCCGGGAATACGCGCGTTTGGTCGGGAACCTCGGCGCGATAGGCCGTAAGGCGCCAAGCTACGGCAGTGTCAGAGGCGTTAGAGAAGGTGACTGGAGGCTGAATGTTCAAACCCACCGTCGAATCCAACAGAAGCTTGAACTTACGCGTCGATGCTGAGACCCAGCTCAGAGAAGGTCGCGCTCCGCCGAGCAGCGGCGTGCCAACCAACGCGGGCGCTCTGAGCCTGCTCCATAAGCTGGCCAGCACGCCTGCGAGCGCCGACGACGCGCTCAAGTTACTGCATGAGTTACAGGTCCACCAGGTGGAGCTGGATTTGCAGAATGAGCAGCTCGACACCACTCGGCGCGAGCTTGCCGAAGACTTGGCTCGTTACCGGGGGCTCTACCAATTCGCGCCGACGGGATACTTCAACGTCGGCAGTGACGGCGACATCCTCGAAGGAAATCTTGCCGGTGCCGACCTGTTCGGAGTGAGGCAAGGCGAACTGGTCGGTCGCCGTATCGACAGTATCCTCGCGCCTGGCAGCCGGCCCGTACTGCTGGCCTTGCTGCAGCAGGTGCGTGAAAACGGTTCGAGGGCCGCTTGTGAGGTGACGTCCGGCGGCGAGGCAGCTGGCTCTCGCCAGTGGCGGGTGGTGGCCGGTATCGGCCCCGGCCCCGGGGCCGGGTCTTGGCTGATCGTCATCATAGATCTCGGCCCATCGCAGGCGGCGTGACCTGCGCCGGAATTCTGCGACCCAGGCCGCCGAGAACCGGCCGCGAGGCGTGCATATAGACCCCGGTTGAGGGCATGCTGTCGCATGGTCTCTTCGACTGCCCCTAAGCCTCCACTCGCCCCGGTGCTTGCGACGCGCATCGTGGGCATCGGCGCGTCCGCGGGAGGCCTGGAAGCACTGGAGCAGTTTTTTCGGCAGGTCCCATCCAAGAACGGCCTGGCCTACATCGTGGTGCAGCATCTCGATCCCACGAAAAAGGCGATGTTGGCGGAATTGCTACAGCGTGAAACCGGCATGCTCGTGCATGAGGCCAAAGCGGACATGCGCGTCGAGCCCAACCGCGTCTACGTGATCCCGCCAGACAAGGAACTGCGCGTAGTCAACGGTGTGCTGAATCTGGAGCGTCCTGCGGAGCCGCGTGGTATGCGGCTGCCGATCGACGTTCTGTTCTCGTCCCTCGCCAGCGCCCAGAGCGAACGCGCTATCGGGGTGGTTCTTTCGGGCATGGGATCGGACGGCACGCTAGGGTTGCAGGCCATCAAGGCGGTAGGCGGACTGACGGTCGTGCAACAGCCCGACACTGCGAAGTTCGACTCGATGCCGAAAAGTGCGATCGCCGCGGGTTGTGCGGACATGGTCGCGCCGGCTGCCGAGCTGCCGAGCTGTATCTTTTCCTACATCTCTCAGGTCCCGGACTCCGGCTCGACTGTCGAAGAAGATGACGAATCCGCAGCGGCAGAACCCCTGCACGCCATCTTTAAGCTATTGCAGCAGCGCACCGGGCACGATCTCTCGCAGTACAAACACAGTACGCTGCACCGCCGGATCGCGCGACGCATGTCGATCCACGCCATCGCCACATTGGCGCGTTACACGGACTTCCTGCGGCAAAACCCGCAGGAGATCGACCTGCTTTTCAACGAGTTGCTGATCGGGGTGACCAGCTTCTTTCGCGACGCAGACGTCTGGGAACACCTCGCGCAAGTAGCGCTGCCGGAACTGCTGGCGCAGCGGACCGCGGAACGGAAGCTTCGCGCTTGGGTAATCGGCTGCTCGACAGGCGAGGAAGCCTATTCCCTGGGCATCGTTCTCACGGAAGCCGCGCAACGGCTGGCACAAGCGCATGACTTCGAGCTGCAGATTTTCGCCTCGGATCTGAGCTCCCACGCCATCGCCACCGCGCGCCGCGGCGAGTACCCTGCCTCGATCACCTCCGACGTTTCGACGGGCAGGCTCGAACGGTTCTTCAGCGCCCATGAAACTCACTACCAGATCAACACGTCCATTCGCGACATGGTGCTGTTTGCGCAGCACGACGTGACGCTGGATCCGCCCTTCACCCGGCTCGACCTGATCACCTGCCGCAATCTGCTGATCTATTTCGACGCGGCACTGCAACGTAGGCTGATACCTCTATTCCACTATTGCCTGCGTCCCGACGGCGTGCTCTTGCTCGGGAGCTCGGAGACCGTAGGGAGGTTCAATCATCTGTTTGCCCCCATCGAGTCGAAGCTGCGGCTGCATCGACGGTTGGATAGCGCCAATCACGGACCGGAATTTCCGGCGAAGTCGCGCCCTCGGCCGCCCGTGGAAACCAAGGAGCCTCATGTGTCGCCTCCCAGCACTCGCACCCAAGCTGCCGACAACCTGCAGACCGCGGTCGATTCGGTATTGCTCCAGCTCTATTCGCCCGCGGCCGTAGTCGTCAACAGCGACGGTGACATCGTCTACATCAGTGGGCATACCGGGAAGTACCTCGAGCCGGCCGTCGGCAAGGCCAACTTGAACTTCCACGCCATGGCGCGTGAGGGTCTGCGCGCGTCTCTCGGCGCCGCGCTGAAACAGGTCGGCTCGCGGTCCGAGCCTCTGCAGTTGCGCGGCCTCCAAGCGCGGCTGCCTGGCGGCGTGCAGATCGTCGATGTCACGGTGCAGGCGCTCCACGAACCTGCCGCGCTGCAGGGCATGACGCTCGTCGTGTTCCGGGATGTGGCGCCTGCTTCGGTCGGCAGCAGCCGGCGCAAGGCACCGGCGGTGCTGGAAGCGTCTCACGAAGCGGAGCTGCAAAGACTGCAAGAGGAAATCCATGCCGCGCGCGAGGATTCGCGTGCGGCCAAGGAAGAATTGCAGGCGGCCAACGAGGAGTTGCAGTCCACCAACGAAGAGCTGCAGTCGACTAACGAGGAACTGACAACTTCCAAGGAAGAAATGCAATCGATGAACGAGGAGCTGCAAACGATCAACAATGAGCTTCAGACCAAGCTCGATGACCTCGCGCTCGCCCAGAGCGACATGGACAACCTGCTCAATAGCACCGAGATAGCCATCTTGTTCCTGGACCAGGGCCTGAACGTCAGACGTTTCACTGATCGTGTATCGAAGATCGTGAACGTTCGGGAAATCGACATCGGCCGGCCCCTCAGCGATCTCAGCACCAGCCTGCAATATCCGGAGCTGCACGACGATGCGCTCGAGACTTTGCGGACCCTGGCGTTTTCCGAGAAGCAGGTCGTTACCACCGATGGCCGGTGGTTCGAGGTGCGCATCATGCCTTACCGTAGGCTCGATAATATGATCGACGGCGTCGTGATTACTCTGGTCGACATCACCGCTACCAAAAAGTTGGAGTCGGCGCTCGTCCGAAATTCACTTCCGTGAGCTAGCGACCGGCGGCACGGACTCGGGCCCGAAGTCATGGGTGCCGAAACTCGTCGGATTCCTGGGATGGGCAATAAGCTCTTCGCAGTGAGTTCTTTGCCGCAGCCACGTCCGGGCGCAGACGGGCGCGGTGCGTTCGCTGGCGCACCGACTTCGTGCTCGGCGAGATCCAGTATGGGTGGCATTTCCTATTTCCGACCAGGAGTTCGTACCATGAAATCTCAAGTGATAACGATCAGTATCTGCGCCGCCCTGCTGGCTGGTTGCCAGGGGACCTCGACCGAATCAGCTGTAGCGCAAGCTCAGGAAGACGCAGCCGAGAACACCAGAGAAGCCCGCGTCGACGCGGCCGCGGAAATCGCCGGTGCCGATGAGCGCGTCGCCGACGCTGAGCGAGCCTACGCGAGGACCGACGCAGTGGCGTCAAACGCACTGACCAGAGCCGAATCCGAAGCCATGATCGAGACTGCGAACGCCAACTTTGACGTCGCCAGGACAACGGCCGTTGGAGACTATGACGTCGAGAAGGAAAAGTGTGATGCGCTCACGGGTGTCGTTAAAGACGCTTGCATCAGCACGGCTGATGCGACGTTCGCTGCCAGCGAGTTGGCCGCAATCTCCACTCGCGACGCTGCCCTCGTGGCCGCGGAATTTCACGAGTGATGTATTTCGACCGCAGTCGCACTGACCGACGTCAAGCGATGACCTTCTGATCGACTCAATCGGGCCCGAGGGATGTCGGGCGAGTGTTCGCTAACGCACTGAAGCGGAGTCCGTGCAGTGGTACAAAGGAATGTACGCAGTAGGTAAAGGAAGTGAACCGTGAACCGAATAATCTGGATCGTGGGTGTAGTCGTCATCGTCCTGTTGATCCTGGGGTTCCTGGGCCTGCGCTGATTCACGCGAGCGCCTCACGCTTGTTGGGCGCTCGCGATCGCGCAGACGGAATTCGTGATTGCTTACGGAATCTGCTTGGAAGAACACGAGGATCGCACGATGAAAGACAACACCAGATGGCTATTGCTGACGCTGATGCTGAGTGCGTCGGCGCTGCAATCGAGCTGCGGATACGTGGCCGCTGGCGTGGCCGGCGCAGCGATACAACACGAGGTCTCGGAGCGAGAAGACGAGGAAGAAGAATAAGCGGATAATCAGTAAGCGCAGCCCAGCGCATGGCCGGCTTGCGGGTCGTCGGCTCTGCGAGCGCACGTTGATTCTGTCGTTTGTCCGCGCAGCTTCGCGCCTGATGCTCGACGCGGCGTGGAGGGGCTACTTGCATCGCCAAATACATGCTACCATGGCCCCAGTCAGCTTCACTTTGAGTTCTACGCGTCTGATGGAAGGACCACGCTCCCCGAAACAAAATGACCTCCTGGCTGCTTTGCCGGCGCCGGACTACGAGCGGCTGGCACGTAATCTGGAGGTCGTGCAGATGCCGCTCGGCGACGTTCTGTATGAGTCAGGCGGCCAGCTGAAACACGTTTACTTTCCGACGACTGCGATCGTCTCGCTGCTCTACGTAATGGAAAACGGCGCATCGGCCGAGATCGCCGTGGTCGGCAACGAAGGATTACTGGGAATCGCCTTGTTCATGGGCGGAGAAACGACGCCGAGTCGTGCCATCGTGCAGAGCGCCGGGTATGGTTTTCGACTAAAAGCACAGTTCGTGAAGGACGAGTTCAATCTTGCCGGGCCCTTCATGCGCCTGCTGCTCAGATACACGCAGGCATTGATCACGCAGATGGCGCAGACGGCCGTATGCAACCGGCACCATTCCGTGGATCAGCAGCTAGCCCGCTGGCTGTTGCTGAGTCTCGACCGCTTGCCCACGAATCAGTTGACCATGACGCAGGAACTCATCGCGAACATGCTCGGCGTGCGCCGCGAAGGGGTCACGGAGGCCGCCGGCAAGTTGCAGGCTGCCGGCATCATTCAATACAAGCGTGGGCACATCACGGTCATCGACAGGCCGCGGCTGGAGCAATCTGCCTGCGAGTGCTACGAGGTCGTGAAGAGAGAATTCGATCGACTGCTGATAGATATTCCGGGCGGCGATCCATTTCGAGTCCTCGCCAGCGCCCAGGCATAGGCACGCTGCCGGAAAGGCAGCTTTACTCGCTCGCTTTCCAATGTACGCCTGCGGATTGTCGGCTTCGCGTCGATACCAGTGCGCAGAATGTGCGGCAGCGTACAGATCGCCCGCAACCGTTAGGCTATCGTCAATTCTGAATTTGGATTCGGAACAAGAATGTGAGCAAGCGTAAAGGCGTGACTGTCAGTGAAGCACGCCGTGCGCCATATCGCACGACTCAGAGGGGATATCCTATGCGCCTGATCGTATCCGCCACGCTCATCGGCACCTTGAGCTTGCCGGCTTTCGCTCAGCCGGACGATCCGGTATCAACGCCCCAGGGTCACGAAATCGAAGTCTATCTCGCCGAAAATGCGTTGCAGGCCATGTACACAACAGAGCTCGATGTCGGCGAGCTTGGCATGAACGAAATCCGTGCCGGTTTCCTGTTCAGTGAAGCTCGCGACTTCATTTTGGCTGGCGACATGCTGGTCGATGTCGGTCAGCGGCCGGAACGCCCACGCTGGATGCTCGACGTTGGTCCGCGCGTCTACGGCGCGCTGCTGAATGTCGAGAACCAGGACATATTCGCGATTGCGGTCGGCGGCCGACTGAGCTATCTGTTTCGTCAGAATGGAGCGACGACGATGTCCGTGAGCGCCTTCTATGCGCCGGACATCATCACCTTCGGCAACGCCGACAATGTCGTCGATGTCAGCGTCCGATTCGAGACACAGCTGACGCCGGCGACGCGGATCTTCCTTGGTTATCGATCCTTCGAATTCGATCTTCTGGACGCAAAGCGCAAGATCGACGATGACATTCACATCGGTTTCCGGCGTCGATTCTGAGTTCAAATTCGATAGTCCTCGCCGCTTGGCGGCCGCCGCTAGTGCGCCAGGAATCCTCATGAAGCTACGAATCGGCTACGAGCTGATCTACGACTTTCCGCAACCCACGCCAGCTATTCTCATCGTGAACGTGCACAGCTCGCGCGCAACCGACCTCATCGTGCGCGACGAGCTGGTAGCCGAGCCTCATACGCCGATTTCCGATTATCACGACTCTTTCGGTAATCACTGCCACCGTATCGTGGCTCCCGCTGGGCGGCTGCGGTTGGCGGCCGATGCCGTGATCAGCGACAGCGGCCGCCCGGATGAAGTCGGTTGGGCCGCGGGTCAGGCCACAGTGCAGGATCTGCCAGAAGACAAGCTGCTATTTCTGCTGGGCAGCCGCTACTGCGAAACGGACCTGCTGTCGGAAACGGCCTGGCAACTCTTCAGCGGCATGGCGCCCGGTCATTCGCGCGTGCAGGCGATCTGCGATTTCGTGCATCGGCACATCAGCTTCGACTATCAGAGAGCGCGCGCGACGCGCAGCGCCAACGAAGCCTTCCACGAGCGCGTCGGCGTCTGTCGCGACTATGCGCACCTCGCGATCGCGTTCTGCCGCTGCATGAACATTCCGGCTCGGTACTGCACCGGATATCTCAGCGATATCGGAACGCCGCTACCATATCCGCCGGGCGACTTCGCTGCATGGTTCGAGGCGTGGATCGGCGGCCGCTGGTACCTGTTCGATCCGCGCAATAACGTGCCGCGTATCGGACGGGTGTTGATGGCGCGCGGCCGCGATGCATCCGATGTCGCGATCGCGACGACTTTCGGCCCGAACACTCTGCAGAGCTTCCGTGTCTGGGCCGACGAGATTCGCGAGGCGCCCCACTGATGTCCTTGCTGACGGTGAGTCACCGTACGATCTATCGCTATCGAGAACCCGTCGTCCTGGGCGAGCACCGCATGATGTTTCGACCACGCGAAAGCCACGACCTGCGGCTGATTCGCAGCAAGCTCGTCATTCTACCGCAGCCGGCACGGCTGCGGTGGTTGCACGACCCGTTCGATAACTCGGTTGCAATCGCTAGCTTCGAGGGTGCCACAATCGAGCTCAGCTTCGAAAGCACGGTGACGCTCGAACACTTCGACAGCACGCGGCCGGACTATCCGCTCGAAGATTACGCACGAACGTATCCGTTTCGGTATTCCGACGAGGACTTTCCGAATCTCGCGCGCGCTCTGACCTCATGCTACGACACCGCGCGCGTATCGGAATGGGCGCTGCGCTTTCTCGCTCCCGCGGACACGACCGGGACAATGAGCATTCTCACAGCCATGACACGGGGAATTCGGGAAGAACTCAATTACACTCGTCGACTGGAGAGGGGGGTGCAAAGCCCGGCGGAAACCCTGCATCTACTCCGGGGCAGCTGCCGGGATTTCGCGGTTCTGATGATGGAAGGGGCCCGCTCCCTCGGTATCGCCGCGCGTTTCGTCAGCGGCTATATCTTCACGCCGGACGCCGCCGGATTGGCCGACGGCGGCTCGATGCACGCATGGATGCAGGCCTATCTGCCGGGTGCCGGCTGGATCGACTTTGACCCCACCAATCGCATCATCGGCAACCGCAACCTCATTCGCGTCGCGGTCGCGTGGTCTCCGGAGCACGTCCTGCCGTTGTGGGGCACCTATTCCGGCTCGCCCGACAGCTTCATTGCGATGGACGTCGCGGTACGCGTGACCGAGGTGTCGGGACCGCTGGACGCGTGACGCCTGCGCGCATCCTTCGCCCGCAGGGCCGGAGCCGATTCGTTTTGTTGTGCGACCATGCCAGCAACCATATTCCGGCCGAGCTCGGCAATCTTGGCCTGCCCGAATCGGAGCTCATCCGCCACATCGCGTGGGACATTGGTGCCGCCGGCGTCACCGAGGCTTTATCGGAACGGCTGGACGCGCCGGCGATCCTCTGCGGCACCTCACGCCTTGTGATCGACTGCAACCGGCAACTCGATAATCCGGCACTCATTCCGATCGTCAGCGACGGAACGCCCGTGCCCGGCAACGCCGGGCTCAGCGACGCGTCGAGAAGGTTGCGGATCGAACGCTGGTTTCAGCCTTATCATGACGCGATAGAAGCCGTGCTGCTTGAGCGGATCGCGAGCGGAGTGGAATCGATCGTCATTGCGATTCACTCGATGGCGCCAGCCCTCGACGGCCGAAAGAGACCATGGCAAATTGCAGTTTCGAGTCATGAAGACCGCAGGCTCAGCGACCCGCTGCTCACCGCACTGCGGGCCCCGGGCGATCTGGTTGTAGGCGACAATGAGCCGTATTGCATCGAGCCGGCTATCGACTTCAGCATTCCGTTCCACGCGATACGCCGCGGTCTGCCGCACTTGCAAGTGGAATTCCGTCAGGACGAAATCGCGGATACCGCCGCCGCGCGGCGCTGGGCATCGCGTTTCGCCGAGGCGTTGATCAGCGCGGTTCGACGGCTGCGATTCGGATCATGACTGCGCCAGAGCCGCCCAAATGCACTTACGCTTCACTTACTAGCGAGATTGGCGCCCGCGCGCTGATCATTGCGCCGAGGGTGTGTCAGCGTACAGACACGAATGATCCGCTAGCGCATTCTCACCCTGACTGAAGGAAACCAATGCGAAGGCGCGGTGACGTCAAGTCGGTACGCAACCAGTTACTCGTGCGCGCAGCACGTTAAGGAGCACTTATGTCCCAGATATCCACTCCCACTGCACCCGGCAACGGCTCTACAACCGACCGCCTCGCTTCCATGGCGCACGAGTCAATCGACCGCGTAACGCCGAAAGCGAATCGCGCCGAAACCGAAGTGCGCGATACGGTGGCGAGAACCGCCGAGGGCGTCAAGCATCTGGAGGAGCAAGCGCTGGACACGGCCAAGGATGGCCTGCACAAAGCGCAAGCATACATCGATAGGAACCCGCTTATGGCCGCCGGGATCGCATTCGGGGCTGGAGTTCTGCTGAGCATGCTGATCCGCCGTTAGCCCGGCGCGTAATTGAACAAACACTTCTTGAACTCAATCCAATCCGTTCGGCCAACGCCTTCGGCGTGACCACAAAAAAGGAGTCCAGGCCTCAAAGGCTTCCATGACAACCGCGGAACCAGCCCTGCCCAAGCAAGCCAAACCCGGAGCGGAACGCCGTTCGGCGCTGTTCTATGTACTGCTGGCCGCGGCCCTCTTGATTTTCATCCAGACATTCGCGCTGCTGTCGCCCATTCTGCTGTCGCTGCTGCTCATTCTGCTGATCTCCCTCGCGCTCAATCCGGTCATCGCCCGGATGCGGGCATGGACGGGAGGCAGAAAGGGCGCGGCGGGACTGCTCGCGCTGGCCATGGTCGGGGTCATGGGCCTGACGGGCTGGGCTTTCTCCGTACCGATGAAGGATTCCGTCGCCGAATTCGCGGAACAACTGCCCGAGTACTGGGAACGGCTCCAAAGGCCGCTGATTAAACTGGAACAACAAGCCGTGAGTTCGGAGCAAAAACTGCAGGCGGAAGTGACCACGGACATCGCGCTGGAAAGGGCGGCAGCGGGCGTGTTCGAAGCCGAGCCGGCCGCCGTCGAAGCAGCCCCGCCCGAACCGGAACTGGAACCGGAATCGGAATTGGGATCGGTTCGCTCCAGTTTGGGCCAGATGCTCGAGGGGGTGATTGGGAGCTTCGCAGCCGTGGCGTTCAACGGCGCCCAGATTCTGATCGTGTTGGTGACTGTCTTCTTCGGCGTGTTCTATACGCTGATGAATCCCCGCCCGATCTTTGGGGCTATGTTTTCCCTCGTACCCGATCGTCACCACGATCAGGCCCTGACCATTATGCAACGCATAGGGGAATTCGTTCCCCGCTGGGCTGGTGCGACGCTCCTGGGGATGGTGATAATTGGCTTCCTGGTGTTTTTGCTCATGTGGCCGTTGTTCGGTTTCATGGATGCGCTGGTGCTGGGGCTGATCGCGGGAATCTTAGAGGCAGTTCCCTTTGTGGGCCCGCTGCTCAGCGCCGTGCCGGCCCTGTTGCTCGCTTTTGGGGAAGGCGGCATGACTCCGCTGTGGGTGGTGCTCGCCTACCTGGGAATCCAGGCCCTGGAGAACAATGTGATTCTCCCGTTTGTCATGGCCCGCGGGATGAAACTACATCCGTTGGCGGTGATCTTTTCCATGCTCCTTTGCGTGGCTGCGTTCGGGGTGCTGGGAGTCTTGGTAGCGGCCCCGCTGGTGGCCATCGTGATCATCCTGCACGATGAACTCTATCGAAAGCGCTTTCTTTCCATGGTCACCGACGCCGACTTGGATCGGCTGTCACGGAAGGCTCTCCACGAAAAAGTGTCCGCGAAAAGATGATTACATCCATGCCCCAAACAGTTCGTCACTCCCATGCCAGGAATAACTCCTGTGGGTCCCGAAAACCTGCAATAGAATCAGGCGTGACCTTGCTGTTGAAAGTATTGGTGCCGGTGAAGAGATTCGAACTCCCGACCCACGCATTACGAATGCGTTGCTCTACCAGCTGAGCTACACCGGCTTGGTGAAATCCCCCTGCATAATCAACTACTTGTAGCGGTGGCAGGAGAGCAGCGCATTTTACCACCGTTTTTGCCACCATTTTGCAGCCACACGCGGAGCACGGTGCCTCGCTTCTGGTCGCAAACCCGGTCGGCGCACTCGAGCAAGTGTGCCCGCCGCCCGCACCGCGACATCGCGACGGCGCGCCGCGTGCTGCCGGCTCTCCGTCAGTTCCGGTCGCACGTCCTACCTTAGGCCCTCAATCATCCTCGACCGCCCGCGCTTGGTTGGCCTGGTTCGGCCATCTCTTGTCGTTCGATCCCGAATGATGAGCGTCCGGCTAGGACAACCTCTCGGCTTCGGGCAGTGAGTCGCTGGATCTCATACGAATCCAGCGTATACTGGACGAAAAACAGCGACAGACGATATTCACGTGCCCCTTGTAGAGCCTTCTAACAAGAGCTACGCCGTAGCTGTAGCATTGTCCGGAGTTTTCGGCGTGGCCGGTGTACACCACTTCTACCTTGGTCGGTACATCGAGGGAACGATCGACTTCAGCCTCCTCGTCGCAACGATCTATTTTTTTGTTACAGGGCAAATCGGGTGGGCTATCCTGTTCGGCGTGGTCGACGCCTTGCACACGTTCGTCATTACGATCATGTTACTGACGGGCTCTTTCAAGGATGGTAAGGGCAAAGTCATTTGTTATCCAGGTCAACGCCTTACTTGAGGAATACATCATGTCGACCAGTATCGAAACGAGTCCAAAGGGTTTCGTGCCAACCGTTCTGCTATGCTTCTTTCTGGGTGTACTTGGAGTTCACCGCTTCTATGCCGGGAAAATCTGGACGGGGATCCTCATGCTCTTAACGTTCGGGGGACTCGGGATCTGGACGCTTGTCGACTTCGTCATCATCGTCTGCGGCAATTTCAAGGACCGTAACGGGTTGCCGATAAAGCCGGCATAGGCTTCGATGCCAGGTATCGCGCTCAGTCCGAAATTAAACCTGCGATGATTCTCTGAATCTCCTTAGGCATGGCAGTCGAAGTGCCTATCATCCAGCCCTGTTCGGCTGCGTAGGCGTTGACGTGCGCGATACGGTCTTCGAGATCGGGGTGGCTGACCGTCCAGGTCGGAGTTTGTGAGGACGCGCTATCGTGAGCGTCCATCAGAAGTCGAAGTAAAGTTTCTGCGCCACCGACGTGGCCGTACCGGCCCTGAATCGCCGTGATTCCAAGCACATCGGCAGCCGTCTCCTTTTCGCGGCTGTAGAACAGCAAACCGAGCTCGCCACCGTAGTCAGCGTAGGATCCCGCGACGAAAGCATAAAGCATCTGCAGTGCGACGACGCGGCCCAGGCCGGCGATCGGATCGCGATTCTTGATGTGTGCGATCTCGTGGGCCAGCACCATGGCCAGACTGTTCTCGTCGGGCAAAGCCTTGAGGAGGCCCGAAAACACGAAAATGTGGCCACCGAGAGTTGCGAACGCGTTTACCGTGTCGATGTCGTCCACGTAATGGACCGTCAGCTCGAAGTCTGTTGGCACGTCGATCCGTCTCGCGAGATCTTGTGCGAGCTTTCCGAGATATGTGCGCAACGCTTCGTGCGCCTCACTCGGCTCCTCGTCGACGAGATATCCCGCGAAAACCTCGTAGGGGCGGACAAAGCGCTGTTCGAACGAAAATGGTAGATGGGTGACGATTCGATCGGCCGTAACGAAGACGGCGATGCAAGCTAGGAACAGCAGCCCGAAGAACGACGTGAGAAATATCGCGAGTTTGCGCAGATGGTTGTCGTGCGCCGCTGGAGGCTCGTAGTAGACGGGTTCGTTAGACATCGAGCGTGGAGTCAAGAATCCAGATTACATCTCAGCAGGGCGAAAGAGGGGCGCGCTTAGCGCTGACAAGTGTACAGGTATAGGCCGCGGATTCCGCACGAGTATAGCGAATGGCCGACCTGATTGGAGGCGAAGGATGCCCGCTGAGATTGCGGGTCGCGCGAACGACCCTCTTCGCGTGATCTCGTGGCGTTCGGCGACCCGCGACCGCCCGCGGGTCGTCAGGCCTCAGCCGGCCATATCTTGCCATTCGCGCGATTGTGCGCTTTGGCTCAAGACCGGCGAATTGCCGCATGGAGATTCGGCTCGATGACTCACCCAAATGAGTGATTCTTTTGGGCGGCGACGGCTGTACGCTTCGCGCTCCGGCCGGCACGGCAATAAACGTGCCGACTGCGCACAAAGGATAATAGCCATACTTTCGAAACGAGCTTCGCGCCCAGGGAGCCCGCCGCAACGCGACCAACGACTAGACGGGAGAACCACGATGAAACTCGCACCAAAACCCACGTCTCGCTTCTTGCGGCCGTCTCGATGGCTGATCGAGAGCGTGCTTGTGGCCGTCCTGATCGCGGGACCGGTCCATTCGCAAGGTCTGCTGAACCGCCTCAAGGACCGTCTCGGCCCGGCTTCGGGCGTCGTCGAAACCGCCATCGAGAATCGCGCGGCGTTCGAAGGGTTCACGGACCAGGAGGAAATCGAAATCGCGAAGGAAAACTCCGGCCAGTTCGAAGCTCAAGCCGACTTCGTGGACGACCCTCGGCTCGACGCCTATCTGAATGGAATAGTGCAACGCCTTGCCGCGCACGCGGAGCCGAGGCCGTTCGAGTACCGCCTGAAAGTGGTCAGTGACCCGAACATCAACGCCTTCACCTTCGGCGGAGGATATCTCTATATGAACGCCGGCTTGCTCGCGCGCATGGAGAACGAAGCGCAAGTCGCCATGGTGCTCGGGCACGAGATCGCGCACGCGGCCGAATCCCACGTCACCGAAGGAATGAAGGCCGACGCAGGAATCAATCTCCTCGGACAGCTCGCCGGACAGGCCGCGGCATCTTCCGGCCGAATCGACCCCGAGGTGCTCCAGAAGACTTACGAGTACAGCATGAGCGCCACGATCAACGGTCACGGCCGCCGGCAGGAGTCGGAATCGGACGAGCTCGGCCTCGAGTACATGGTCAAGGCCGGTTACGACCCGCGCGAAGCGAGCGGCACGTTCGAGCAGCTCCTCAAGGAGTACGGCGACGCGTCGAAGATGGAAGCGTTCTTCTACTCGAGCCATCCGCGAAACGAGGAGCGCATGGCGCGCGCGGACGCATGGGTCGAAGCGAACAGCGAGCGATTCGAGTCGAGCAGCTTGACTGTGAACACCGAAGAGTTTCGGCAGGTCACGCACGACGTCGTGGTCGCGATGGGCAAATACGACTACGAGAACAGTCGCCTCGAATCCGCTCGAGCGATGTTCGAGAAGGCCGCCGGCGACGGAGTCGACGATCCGGTGCCGCACGAGTACTTGGAGCTGATTGACGCCGCAACGAGCGAACGCGACGTCGAACGCGCTCTGGACTGAGGTCGGCGTGCAAACCGCCGGCCAAACGGAGCCGGTCACGATCACGGAGGGGCAGGTCGTCGACTTTTGATCTCGGGGAGAGAGGCCATGAACTGTCGTCTTCGAGGCGGGCAAGTGACGGATCGCGGGAGATGCTGACGCCGAAGAACTTCTGGGCATTTTTCGGCGGCCTGTGGCTCGTGGTCGGCTTGCTGTTCTTCGTGATCGGACTCTACCTCGGCGTGCAATACGTGACGACCGAGCAGCGCCTTGCGACCGAGGGCCGCATGGTCGAGGGCATGGTGCTTTCGAAGGCGATCCGTACGCGGACGTCGTCATCGTCGTCCACAGGCTCCGGGCGCCGCACGTCCAGGAGCTACGAAGTGACGTTTCGGTTTCCGACCTCAGAGGGCCCCATCACGAGCAGCGCCGACGTCTCGGCCGACGCGTGGGAGCGGCTGATCGAGCGCGAGCCGATCGCCGTGACGTACCTGCCGGACGATCCCGAGCGCCACCGCGTCGAGGGGCAAACGGCGGGTTGGGTCTTGCCCGTGATCTTCACCGGCCTCGGCGGCCTGTTCGGGGGGGTCGGCGCGTTCATCGTGCTCCGGGTGCTCTCGCGCCGCCGCATAATCGAGCGTTTACAGCGCGCGGGGCTGACGGCCGACGCGACCGTCACCGGCGTCGCGCCATCGCGGCTTGCGATCAACGGCGTCCGGCAGACGGTCGTACGTTATCGATACCGTGACCAGCGCGGAAGTGAGCATTTCGGCAGCGAGACGCTCACGCCGGAGGCGGCCGCCGAGTGGAACACAGGGGACGCCGCGCGCGTGCGCTACGATCCCCGCCGCCCGAGCGACCACGTATGGCTCGGCAGGCCATGAGCGCTGCGCGACCGCGAGGTCCCTCGGTGTCGAAGCTCCTCGGGCGGGCGTTCCCGCTCTGGGTCGGCGGCGCCTTGCTCGTGTTCGGCCTGGTGTTCGGGGGCATCGGCGTGCGCGAAGGGCTGCGCGAGCAAGCGTATCGCGACCAGGGTCTGACGGCGGATGCGCGCGTGGTCGACAAGTCGATCGTGCGCGCCGAACGCGGCGAGCAGAATACGACGCGCTACGTGCTGAGCTACCGCTATACGACTGCCGAAGGCGAGCCGCGCGACGGCACCGCCGACGTCTCGGTCGAGGAGTGGGAGCGCCTGGAGCCCGGAGCGGCGTTGCCGATCGTCTACCTGCCCGGGCAGATCGACACGAGCCGCCCGCAGGACGATGGCGATGCGGTTTTGCCGATCGTATTCGTGTCGATCGGCGCGGCATTCGCGCTGATCGGCGGCACCGTCGCGTTCATGAGCGGACGATCGGTGGCGCGCATGATTCGCGTCTTAAGGATCGGCACGGATACCGACGGCACCGTGCTCCGCGCCGCGCCGACCAACGTCCGGATCAACCGCGTGCCTCAATGGCAGATCCACTATCGCTACCGCGACGGTCTCGGCCGCGTCCACGAAGCCGCATCGCACGTGGTCTCGCCGCGCGAAGGCTCGGCCTGGAACGAAGGCGACGCGGGCCGCGTACGCTTCGATCCGAAGCGGCCGCAGCACAGCGTTTGGATAGGCAGAGCATGATCAGCTCTACGCTCCGGCCAACCCGCGCGGTTGTATCGCGCGCGTGGATGCGCCGCCTCCCGAGGCTCTGGCGGACGACAGCCCGCTGCCGACGAGGGATCCTTGCGCGGCTCCGCGGGCGCTGCTCTCCCACGCGCAAGCCGAGCGCCAACGCGCGTTGGATCGGCTGAAGCAGATCAGTGAGGAATTCGTGTCGCTCGCCGCTCGCGAGGCGACGCAGCGTCGAACGAAGGATCAGCTTCAAGGAGATGGCGCTCAACATCGCGGTCAGCGAGAACCGGCTCGAAGGCTGCTGAGCCACGACGCCGCCGCGATGCGGGGCTCTTCGACAGCGTGACCAGCGGCCAGCCGTTGGGGGTCGGCAAATGCTCCATGTTGCAGTCGTCGGTGGCTCAAGGTCAGCGCATGATCACTAACAGATACCGGCCGGCGACCTTGTGCAGCTCTCGGACCGTCGAGTAACCGCCGCCGGCTCCCGAGCATGACGCGCTAGGAACGGCGACCGAAGGCCGTGAGCGTGTGTCAACGCAGACCTTCGGGGCCGCGCAGCACCAAGCCGACGAGCTCGCTTTGGCGGTGCGTGTCGGTCTTGCGAAACACGAAGCGCAACAGCGTGCGCGCCGTGTGCACGCTCATGTCGAGCCGCTCCGCGGCCTCGTGGAGATCGCGCCCGCGCACGAGCTCCGCGACGACGGCGGCCTCGCGCGCGGTGAGGCCGTAGAGGCGTCTCAGCTTATCCGGCACAAGTTCCGGTTCTCGGTCCGGATCGGTGACGAATGCGATGGCAGCCGGCCGGGGCGCGAAGCCCTGCTCGACATGAATCGGGCTCAACGAGAGCGCCAACGCCCGGTGCCGCGAAGGACGCGACACACGCAGGGAGCCTCCCGGCCGCAAGCACTGCCCCTGTTGCGTCGCGATCGTCTCGCGCACGAGCAATTGGAGGGCGGCGTTCTCCCTGGCATTCGATGCAGTCAAGGCACCCTGGCGCGTCGCGAGCCCGTCTGCGCGAGCGAGCAGTGCGGCTGCCGAGCGGTTCATCCATACAACCTTACCGGCTGCATCCAGCAGGATCACGCCGCAGGCGAGCATATCCCAGGCTTGCTCGTGCGCGTGCCGTTGCGCGTTGCCGGCCGTGAGCCGCAAGAATACCTCCAGCGCGCGACGCACGTGGGGCAGCGCCGCGTGCAGCAGGTCGAGATCCGAGGCCGAGTAGGGGCTCGAGCGCTTGACGCGGTTGACACCCACGAAAGCAACGTGCGCCGCGCTGTCGAGCGCGACGGCTCCCAGGCCGTGGTAAAGATCCCTCGGACGGTAGATATCGCGATAAAGCGGCGTGCGCTGCCACGCCGTGTCGGTATGCACTTGCTCGCGAACGACGATCGCGCCTACATCCGCCGCAAGCAGCAACGGGATCGACGGATTCGTCTCGGGCTGAGCGTAGTGGTCGTTGAAGAGCGAGAAATGCTCGGTATCGCCCGCTGCGTCTTGCACGAGGAACTCGGGGCATCCATCGCGGCGATACACCCCAAGCAGCGACCAGTCTGCGCCCATGAGTCCGCTGACGCGCGATAGCGCGTCGGCCCATGCCTCCGGCTCGAGCGCCGCTTCGTAGAAAACGGCGGCCATATCGAGCAGTTCGGCTTCTCTTGCCATGCTGGGCCTGGCGTTGGTTCTTCTAGCTTTTCCCGTCTATGATCAACCATTCTATAGTATCACTCAAATGGGTGATTTTTTGCAGCCGGCCAAACGATATCCTTTCCTTTGCGCGACGGGGATTCCTTGCGCGGGAAGCGCCCAAAGCGTCGGGCGCGCGCGTCAGTTCACGTGCAATTTCTGGAAGATGCGCTACGCCTCTGCTTCGTCGAGCGAGTAACGGCGTGAAGCGCCGAGGAGGTCCAATGTCCATCACTCGTGTCGTCCCGCTTCTCGTCATGCTGGTGCTTCCGCGTCTCGCTTCGGCGGAGGAGCTTGCGAGCCTGGCTGAAGCCCGCATGCTCGCGGACAACGCCGTTGCGCTCTTCAAGGACGAGAAGTTCGCCGAAGGGTACGGCCTCTTGACGCCGTATTGGCCCCTCGAGCCCGCCGAGATCAATGACTTGGTCGGGCAGACACTCGGTCAATGGCCGATCGTGCAGCAGCGGTTCGGCACGGCGGTCAGCACGGAGTTCGTGAGCGAAGCGAGCGCCGGCAATTCGTTCGTTCGCTACACCTATCTGCACAAGTTCCAGAATCACGCCATCCGTTGGATTTTCACGTTTTACAGCGCGAACGACACCTGGGTCGTCAACGGCGTGTCGTTCGACGATCAGATCGATCTGTTGTTCGACAGTCAGTAGCGAGGCCGATTTCGGTCCTCAGGTAGCGCTTCAGGACAGGGGATCAGCGACAGCCAGAACAGCAGATGCAGGTTCGCCCACAGGACGCGCCCCTCCACGTGTTTGACGGCTTGCAGCAAATGATGATGATTGCTCCAGTAGATGCCGAGGAAGACGAAGCTCAGCGCATAACTCATGAACGTTGGCACGACCTGTAACAGGGCCGCCGGATCGGGTTCGTGCGGCACGGGCAGTTCCAGCACCATGATCGTGATGATGATGGCCAGCATCCATCGCTGAAGGCTTCCTTGCGGCCTTTACAGTGTCGGGAAAACAACGGAAAACAACGCGCAACTTATTGATTTTGGTAGCGGGGGCACGCAACCACTCTTGCATTGGTTACCGCTCTGGATATCGGTTCTGAGTCGCGCATCCTGGCGTAAGCATCCCCGCCCGAAGAGTGATCTAGCACGCATGACCTCAAGCGTGCGTTGCGCACCAAGCTTGCCACTTGTACGCTTGTTTCAGGCTCGGGCGACTAAATTGCCGCTCGATCCGGGACGTTCCTCGGGTAGCCCGGAGTCCATGGACTCGTCAGGATCGAAAGTCACGTTCGGAGCAATCCTCGCGCGGTCGCTTGCGGCCGAACGCCCCTGAATCGCATGGCTTAGTACGGCCAACTCCGGTCACAAAAGCATGGCTCCGAACTCTCGGGCGACTACGCGGAGCCCGATGTTCTGGCATTTGAGTTGCGAATTTGGTGCGTCACGGGCAACCTGACGCGCATGTACTAGGCATTCTTTTCGAGCGTCTGCGTCGAAACTCTCTGGAACACCGAATGAAGACTATCAAAAGGTATCCTTCGCGAATCGAAGCGGACCTTGCGAGAATCGCGCTGGACGCAGCCGACGTGCCGTCGGTTATTGTGGGTATCGGAGTCGGCATGGAAGGCGGTATGGAGGGCGTTCAGCTATTGGTGCCAGAGGACCAGGTTGAGGTGGCGCTGAAGATTCTCGAAGAAATGTGACACCCTGCCGCTACGACCGCCTTCAAGTCTACCCCGGCCGCTCAACTTTGCGAAGTAAAGAGAAGCTACCGGCCAGATTCCGACACCCGCAGGTGAATTCACTCGGTCGAAACTTCAGGCAGGTCTACAAGCTGAATCATAGATTGAGCTCCGGCTTGACGCGCCAATGATTGCCCTCGAACGAATCGCCCATAAGCTGGCTTGTATGTCCCACGTTAAAGAAGACGGTGGTATTCGCGTCTCGTCGCAACACTGCCGCAATACGCTCCTGTAGCAGGTCATCGTGCTGGCGGATAACCTGACGCTAGTGCAAGATGTGAACGAGACTTCGAAAAGGGTTGCGAGATGCGACGGCGAGCTTGCGTTCTGGCTGTACTCGTCTTTGCGCTTGGCACAGCCGCTCCGGTTTTGGCGCAAGGCGACGACGTTTCTCCGGCCGGCCGAGAGGTGAGACAGTTGCTGGCGGCCGCGCAGGAGCAGGTTGCGGCGGGGGACTTCGAAGGCGCCCGCGCCACGCTCGCGAGCATCTCGACGCTGGGTTCCGTGTCGCAGCAGGAGGCGAGTCTCATCCTCTATCTGAGCGGTCAAGTGTCGTACGAGCAGGGGCAGGTCGGTCGGGCCGTGTCGGCCTGGAGGCAGGCGCTCGCCATCGGCGGGCTGCCCGAAGCCCAGCAGCTAGCCCTCGAGGCGGCGCTGGCCCGCCTCGCCGAGCGCGCAGCGCCCGCCGGGACTCCCTCGTCACCACAGGCGCTGCTGCAGGCCGCCGACCAGGCATCGCAGTTCGGTCGGTCGGAGGAGGCTGAGACCTACTACGACGCGGCCATCAAAGGCTTCGCTGCGGAGGGCAACGCCACCGGTCTAGCGAGGGCTCACTACGAGTTTGGAAACCACCTCGCCACGACCAGGCGCGATCTCGAGGGCGCGCTTGGGCAGCATGTGATCGCAGTCGAGCATGCCGAGCTATCGGGCGAACGGTCGCTTCTACTCTCCGTGCTCGGCGCGATTGGCCGCGCAGCCATCGTCGCGGGCCGCGCCGAGGACGGTCGCGTCGCCTTCGAGCGACTCCTGGGGCTGCTGGGCGACGAGGATGGCGCACTAAGGGCTGGCGCGCTCGCTGGGCTCGGCGAGGCGTCGCTTCGGCTCAAGGACTGGCCCGCGGCAGTCGAAGCCTACGAGCAATGGCTCGCCGTCACGGACACGAGCGAGGATCCCGAAGCGCAGCGGATGCTCCATTCGTACGTCCTGGCGCTCCGTCTTGCCGGCCGTGTAGACGACGCGCTCTCGATAATCGCGCGGCTGGACGCGATGGCGCAAAGCGAAGACGAGCGCCGGCGTCTTGCGCTCCAACTCGAGCAAGACGGCGTGCGGGCGCGCGGCCTTGAACACGCCGCAGCCGGATGTTGGTTCGACGCGCGCGCGCAGGAGCGCTATGTTGCCCTCGGACGCGATGAGGACGCTGATATTCTGGAGGCCGTCATGGACGCCGAGCGTTGCTCGGAAGCGTCGATCGACTGAAGCGAAGCGGGCCCCCGCTGCGTCAAAGGTTCTCCAACACCTCGTCGAACTCGATCTTCGGCAGATCGAGATCGGGAAGAAACGGCCGAGCATTGGGATTGACCCAGATCTGGCGCTGGGTGAGGGCTAACATGCGCTCCTGATCCTCGAGCACCGCGGTGATCTCGCTGGGAGCGACGGTCTCAGCGAGCGGGTCCAGCTCCGCAGCAAAGGTGTATGTTCGGCCATCCAACGCCAAGGTGCGGCTGAAGCGGAACGCCGTATTCTCGATCGTCTCCTCGCCCTCTTCGAGCGACCAATTTGACCCGGTGTCCGGCAGGTTGATGACGATTTCATGCCGATAGATTCCGTCGGCGAACACGATGACCGGCCATCGGCGTGACTCGGGTTTGTTGCCGGGATCAGGGACCGGCGAGAAGATGAGATCGGCCCGGTAGGTGAACGTGCGGCGGCTGGGATTCTGGTCGTCGAACTCGAACGGCTCGTCGATCAGGAACTCGACCACCACAGTCAGGGAGTTCGCCTCGATGTCGTCGATCACTCGGCTGGGGGCAACGAGCTCGACGCCACTGTAGCGCGCGGCAATCGTCTCTGTGTACGCCTCGTCGAGATCGGCGGGCGACGTGGTGGCAATGACGGCCCTGAAGCCGTCAGCCATCCGCCCAATGTAGATCATCTCACGCCGCAGGCGGCCCTGCGTCGCAAGCCCGCCAGAGACATCGTAAGCGTCGCGCACCAGCACCTCGGGCTTGGTGCGCTCGCGCCGCGGCATCTCCACGAGCCCCTGCGCCCGCCCATCGAGCAGCAAAACGTATCCCAGCTCCGGCTGCGCTAGCGCGTCGAGGTCGCCGCCCTGGAACAGGGCCGTGGGATCGAGCCAATAATCCCTTCCCTCATGGCGCACGCGGACGATCACGTGGTTGAAGGCAGACGGGCTCGGCGCATACAGCGGCAGGCCGCGGTCCAAGGTGGTGTTGACTAAGGCCGCGTGTGCTTCAACGCCCAGCGCTTCGAGCAACGACAGCAGCAGCAGCGTCTTGGCCTTGCAGTCCCCCGTCCGTGTCCGGAGCGTCTCCGCCGTGGCCGCCGGGACGTAGCCCCCCTCGCCCAGTGTCAAGGCGAAGTAGCGGATCTCCTCCTGGACGAACCGCAGCGCGGCGACGATCCGGTCTTTCACCTCAGGATTCGCGGCGCGGATCTGCTCCGCGAGATCGACGATCTGCGCTTCCGGCTCGGGTTCGTAGGCCGGTTGGCCCCACGCGGCGACCGCCGCCCAGTCGCCGTGGCTCGAAGCAGTCAAGAACGGCACGACCGGCTCCCACGGCGGGGCGTAGCTTTCGGGTTTCGCCGCCGGCGACGCCCGGGCCGGCAATGCGTAGAGGACAGAACCGCCGCTGCCCCGCTCCTCGTCGAGATCGACAGCCTCGCCGCGCAAAAAGACGGTCGAGCCTTGCGGCCACCGGCTTCTGAGCGCGAGGCGCTCGACATCCGCGCCCAGAGCGAGCGGGAAGATCCGCGCGTCTCGGCCGTCGAAAGCGCTCGGAACGCCGCTCGCGGAGAAGGCGATGTCGACTATATCCCCTACACGAACGTCGCTCAGACGCAAGCTCGCCGTCATGACCCCGGTGACCATCTGCAGTTCGAGCAGCTGTTCGCGCCGGAGTACGTCGTAGCTTGCTGACTCGTGACGATCCTCGACGACGCCGTCGCGGATCACGCGAACATGGTGAAAGTCGAGCGTCTGGTAGGCTGGGTCGAAAGGGGCCGTGAACTGCGACACCTGAGACACACCGACCACTGTTGTCGCCTGTGAGACGGTGCGGCTGTATAAGGCTGGCGCCTCGAGCGTCGCGTCGTGCTGGAGGTCGAACAGCAAGTAGCGCACGCCCTGCACGGGCTCGAACTGGTAGCTCGATGGATCGGGGATCTCGTTCTCGACCACCCAGCCCGGCGTTGGGACGAGCGTCACTCCGTTGTCTGCGGCGCCGCCGAGCCGCGGAACGGTGGGCCCGCCACGGGCCTGGGCGAGCGCCGCGGAAGCGAGCGCCGCTGCGCCCAGCGCGGATGCGAGTGCGATCACTTTTGACGCCGCCTGCCTCATACCGTCCTCCCCTGGCGCAGCGCTTGGATGCTAGCAGAAACGGCGGTGATACATCCGTGACGTGCTCGGCGCAGGTGGCCTGTCACGGCGCGTCGCCGGCCGTCGCCGTCGAGGAGCGCGCGTTGTTGCTCTATGTTCTCGTGACCGTCGTTCCGGCCCTACATGAACCGCGCGTGTCCGACATTCGCCATCTAACGAGCATGGGAACCGACTCCAAAATACAATAACGGGCAGCGAACGTCGTCCTTGGGTCGACCCGGGCCGACTGATTCCCGGAGAAACTATAACATCGGTCCGACCGCCTCGGCGACGAAGACCGCCGCTCGGATCGCGCCTCCTGTTAGCGACTCGTTTCGAGGGCTGATTTGACGCCCATTCCTACTGTAACGCCCCGGACGTGAATTCACGTCTTCGGCCAACTGTCGTCGTTCGATCTAATTTCGTGAACGCCCACTTCTAGTAGTCGGGAGCACACCATCCAGATTCCCTATGTTAGGAGCACGTTACTAGCAAGGAGAACAGGAAAAGCCTTTGGCCGCCCGGATGGACGGCCAAAAGGGCAGCGGAAGACTATTCGTGCAACTCAAGGGGCTGGATGCCCTCCGGGACATCGAACACATCCGCGGGTAGAGGTGTGTCGAAACTCAAGGCATTGCGCATCGTTACACCACCGGGCATCTCCGACTCCATCAACAACGGTTTGTTATCAAAGGGATCAACCCAGAGTACGAAGGTCGATGCGCCCATTGTTAGGCTGTACCCAGTTGCGGAAATTCCCTCTATAAACCGAGACTCCGCAACCAGCTCGGCTTCCCCCTGAAAATCCCGTATGCCGTCGATCCAGCCAGTCGAATTCTCGGCAACGCTAACAGGCGGAATGCTCTGCGCGATGGTTTCGCCGTCTGGTAGTAGCACGTACATCATGCCCGCTTCCGGTTTGACAATCCAAGTTGCGCCGGCGGACTCTATGCGCATATCACCAGAGTCATCGAGCCAGATGTTCGTCCTTGCAACTGCGTCCTGCCCCGTCTCAACCGTCATCTCCACTTGAAGTGTGCGAAAAGACGCAAACCATTGTTGGGCCTGAGCGAAGGCACTGCCGTTGTCTCCTGGCAGGAAGAACGACACTACCGCTATCGCTGCAAACAGGATCGAAGCTGCGCCCGCAAGAGACAGCCAGCCAAGCGACGCGGGCCGGCCGAATCGCGCTCGCGGCAGCCTCTCGCGCAATCTTTGTGCGGCATGCTCGATTTCAGCAGCGTCAAATTGTCGCCGGGCGGCTTCAACATAGGGATCAAGAAAATCCTCAGTGGCCAAGCGATGGCTATCAGTTGAACTCATTTCTCAATGCCTCCTTCTGTTGAATCAAGCACGGCTCGCACATCTGAGGTCAATCGCATGCGCAACCTGTGCAGGGATACGCCGACGGCGTTTGCGGTCATATTCATTCGTGCGGCGATATCGGCATGAGTTAAGTCGCCGAAGTAGTAGAGCGCGAATAGTTGCCCATCGCGTTCCGGTAACCTGCCAATAGCGCCCCGCAAGATGTCCGCACGCTGCTCGTCATATAGAGCTGTTTCTGGATCGCTGGTCGTTTGTGGTGGATCCAAATCAGTCCAATCCTTTCGGCGCCGCAAACGATCCAAAGCTCCGTTCACGGCCATGGTTTTTAGATACGCTGGCCAACTTCGAACCTGAGTCGGGGGCGATTTCAGTAACTTCTCGGCAATGTCCTGTGCGATATCCTCCGCGTCAGCCAGATTGCCCAATACCCGCGCCGCGGAAGCTATGATCAAACCGGCGTGCGCATCAAGCGCTTGGACGAATTCCGCTCGGTCGTCAACTCGCCTTCCAGCAATTTTGAATCTGCTGAAGATGCGCGTGGCTCCGGTCTGAGTTGGCATGAAAGGTTCCGTTCTGAGTTTTCACACAACGGGACGTGTTAAAGCGTCAATCCTTACATGTGATCGTGGAAAGTGAGCGAAAAGAGAGAGAAAGGCAGGCTGTTCCGCGCAGATTCGCCTAGAGTCGCTGTGGCCTCGTACTCGCAGCGCCCGAAAACGGCGATCCCAAAGCCAGTTCGACTGTCGCTTTTGGGTCGATCAGGGTCCCCCGCTTTCTCCGGAGAGTATACCGAATGACCGTCGGATTTCGCGCCCATTCAAGACAGTCAATGACCGCATTTTCGCGATATCACGAACCACGATACATCCGAAGCAGCGGAATACCGGCACTGCCATGGTGGGACGGTGCGTCACGTCTCCGCGGTACACTTGCGGGGAGGCCAGCGAGAGAATCACAACAATGGCTACCGACGAACTGCCGCCGCACCCAACGCGATCAATGCGCACCTAAAGAACGGCGAGCAGATCGGATTCGTGCCCGAGCAGGATGCCGTCGAACTCGCACCGCTGATCGATCAGGGCGCGAAGGGCTCGGCCGTGCTGACGAAGATATTGACTGCCGGTCGAAGCCCGATTCCCGTCGCGCAGGTCTACCTGCAAAACGCGGATGCCGACGTGTCTGACGCGGCAACGGTCGAATCGAAGTTCGCGCGTGGTCGTAAGTCTAGTCCCGCAGTCCATCGCTCGCCGGCACCTTGGCATCGCCCGACATCTATCCTCATGTGGCTGCTGCTCGCATTGTTGATCGGGCTGATCCTCGTCGTGTGCCGGCCACTACTTAGGCTGTGGGCGTGATCCGGACTTTCTTTAAGTTTCAGTTAGTTGGAAGAGTTTCCAGAGTTTTACGAATGCGTTGGTCTACCAGCTGAGCTACACCGGCTTCGTAGATTGCCCCTTTCCGATCATGCGCTTGCTAGCGCATCGCCAGAGCGGTGCGGAATTGTACCCGTTATTGTCCCCAATTTGCGCCGCTTGCGACGCGAGACGTGAAGGACTTTGAGGGTCTCGGCCTCAAGCTGGTCGATCCGTGGGTGCCGCAAGACTGAACCGGCTACCGCTCGCCCCACCAGTCCATGAACTCGTGAAACGAGATGACGCCGTCGTGGTCGGTGTCGATCTCCTGGAATCCGATCTTCGCCTCGTCGCGATTGACTCCCGTATCGAGTGCCTCCAGCATGTCCAGGAACTCGTCGAGTTCGATCTTGCCGTCCCCATTCAGATCGTTGTACTCGAAGCTCTCCCGGAGCTCCTCTATTTGCTCATCCGTCGGTTCCATGTATGCGCTCCTCATGGCCTGGTCCTGATGAAGCGAAGATATCAGGCCAATGGCGCTCATGACCATCGGCGCCGTAAGAGGCGCTGCGTCAGTTGTCGAGAAGCTGCTCCAGATTGTCGAGATCGTTGATCACGCGCCAGGTGCCGCCCTCGCTCTCGACGCGGGCCCGCCAGGCCTCGAGCCGGTCGAGGTATTCGCGCGGGTCGATGTTGTCGCTGCGCAGCTTCGTGACGTTCAAGGCGAAGACCTCGACGTCCTGGAGCGGAACCGGAATGTCGCGAATGTAACCGGCCTCGAGATCCTCCTTGAGGTCGGAGAAGATGAAGACCCGTTTCTGCTGCGGTCCTTTCTCGTTCAGGAACTCCACAGCCTGCAGGAGTCCGCCCGTGATGTCGGTATAGGGCGATGCGCCGACGCCGGTCAGGAACTCGTGCGCCGTCTGCGAGAACTCGCGTTTTTGCTGATTGGCCGCGCTCGGGCGGTCATCGAAGGTGACGGTCGCGACGATATCCTTCTCGCTGAAGCTGCCGGTGTCGATGCGCGCGATCGCGAATGAGTCGTGCGCGTCGAGGCGAGACAGCGTGTAGTTGATGATCTGCTCGGCCCTGTCGAGCTCTTGCCGGTAGGTGCCCGACGTGTCGACTAGCATGTAGACACCCGTATTGCGCGGCCCCGACGCATCGCAGCCGGCAAGCATGAGCAGCGTCAGCGCGATGAGCCCCGTGCTGTGCGCGCTCATGACGATGCCCCGAGACGGCGCTCGTTGTCGCGACGCGGCTTCAGCCACATCTGCTCGATCCACAGCGGCATGAAGATCGGAATGTCATAGATACGCGAGAGCACGTCGCCGGCCTTCGTGAAGAGTCCGGCGACGAGGCGCAGCACGAGCTGCAACAGCTTGAGCGTGCCGATGCCGAGCATGCCGAGCACGGTTCGCGACGAATGCACGAAAGCCTCGAGCGGCAGCGCGACGAAGACGAGCGCGAACGGCAGCGTGAAGCCCATGCCCATCTGCGCCGCCGTCGTTATCCACGCGTAGTCGCTCGTGATCACGGCCTCGCCGCCGCGCAGGATCGCCGTCGTCGCGAGCTCGTCCTGCATCAGGATCTCGCGCATGTAGGCGAGCCCGGCCTCGACCGAGGCGAGCAGGAACAGGATCGTGAGCGTCGTCCAGATCATGCGCACGCGCATCTTGTCGGGCAGGGCGCCGATGACGGGAAAGAGCCGCGTGATCCTGAGCGACTCCATCAGGAACAGGCCCATCGAGATCTCGACCATGATGATGACGAGCGCGGCGATGTCGGCCGTGCGAAAGCCGCCGATGAAGTTCGTGCCGCCGACCATCTCGGCCATCGGCCGGGCAATCAGCGAGAAGTTGATCGCCGCGCCGCCGACGGCGATCGCCAGCACCAGCCCCGAGATGAAGAACTGGACCACCGAGGACGAGGACAGCACGGATACGGCTCGGTCCGTGCCGCGCGAGATTTCCTCGTACTCGGTCATGTGCCGGTCGATCGACCGCGAGCGGTGCAGCAGGCTCTCGATTCTCTTGTTGACGCTGCCGAGCGTCTGCTGGATCCGGCGCCAGTGCGGCATCATTCGGCGCAGCAGCTCGTGCCGCTCGCGGCTCAAGTCGCGGTATTCCTTCATCGCGCCCTCATGCGCCTTGACCAGCGACTTGTGAATGTCGGCGAGGATGTCGCCGACCATCGCGTCCTTGCCGCCCGGTATCTTGGCGACGGCATCGACGGCCTTGACCCAGCCGGGCGGATCGGGCGGCACGTCGACGGCGCGTTGATGATCCTCCTCGATCCGCGAGATCGCATCGCTCAGGGAGCGCTGCAGGGCCGGGTAGCCCGCGAGATCGCGATGCACGCTGTCGCCGACGCGGTCGAACTCTCGCTCGATGATCCGCTCCTTGGCTTCCTGCCCGGCCGCGAGCAGCACCTCGCGATTGCGCTGGCCGAGCTTCTGCTCGGCGCTGGCCGCCGCCTGGGCCGCGAGGCTGAAGGCATCATGCAGCGCGTCGCAAAGCGTGCCGATCACCTTGTGCGCCGAGGCGCGCGCGAGATAGAGCACGGCCACGGCCACGACCAGCCAAAGCAGCAAGGAAATGAACGGCACGGGCGTGATCCCGAGCAAGTCTCCCCAAGACATAGCGATACCTCCCGTTGTCTCGCTACGGCATCGTTTCGCCATGGGTCGAAGGAGGTGGGGCTTTCGACAGCGCTGCTGCGTGCCGGCAACCCCGCTGTCGTAGGTTTCCCCTTAGACCGGTGGCTTTGCGACCCCTTCTTTCGAAGGGTGTGCCTTTGCATTTCGAAGCGAGAAGGATCGTGCTGACTCGCGGCCCTGTCAATCTAAAGTGCGTGATATCAATCGAGCTTATGTCACAGGGTGAGTCGTCACGTCATCGCGATGGCAGGCGACCGGTATTGGCAGGGCCTGCGATTCGGTTTTTCGATTACCATAATCGCATCGAACAGGGGGGTGACTCGTATGAAACGGCTGCCAATTGCCGCAATCTCTATCATCGGCATGCTGATGGTATCCGGGCCTTCCAGGGCTCATCACTCGATCACGGCCAATTTCGACCAGAGCCGCGCGGTCGAGATCCGTGGCCGGGTCGTCGATTTCAACTACGTGAGCCCGCATGCCTCGATGGTCATCGACGGCATCGCTTACGAGAACGGCGAAGCGCTCTCCAACACCGTGCAGCGCTGGGAGATCGAGTCGAGCGCGGTCAAGGGGCTCGCGGGACGCGGCATCATGGCCGATACCTTTCAGCCGGGCGACGAGATCATCGTGCGCGGATCGCCGCATCGCCGCGGTCTCAATCGCATGAACTCGAGCGACTTTCTCGAGGCCGACGGCAGCTCGCTGGATCTCAGGACAGCCTCACGCGGTGGTCCGGTTGTCGTGCCCGACGCCGAGGGCGCGCGCCGCGTCGAAGGCCGCTGGACGCCGCCGTTTCAGCCGGCAGGGGACAGGTCGGCGCTGCCGCTGAACGAAGCCGGCCTCGAGGCGTGGAGCAACTACGTTCAGAACGACTCCCCGGCAAACACGTGTGAGCCGATGAGTTTCCCAGTCGTCATGAACGCGCCGAGCTACTTCGTCGACATCCGTTTCGGCGAGGGGCAGGCCGTCATACGCAACGAGGCCTACGACATCGAGCGCACCGTGCCGCTCGGGGATACCTACGCGCCGGCCGATCCCGAGGGCCAATGGGGCAACGTGCGCGGTCGCATCGATGGCGACCACCTCGTGGTCGAGAGCAGGGACTATCCGCCCTCGCGGTGGGGCCTCGGCGCCGCGACGCAGATCAACGGCGGCGGGGCGGATGTGCCGTCGAGCGAGCGCAAGACGCTGATCGAGCGCTTCTCGACCAGCGAGTACGGTCTCGAGCTCCACTACGACTACGTTCTTTTCGATCCGGCATACATGAGCGGCGAGCACGAGGCGCACGTCACCCTGAGGCGCGTCGCCGACGACGCGCCGTGGTCCGACTACAACTGCAACGTCGCCTCGGCGCGACAGTTCTCGCGCGCGCCGGGCGAGAGCGTCCTTTCGCCGGAGGATTAGTCCTCGGGCTGCACGTTACGCGAGCGAATCAGCCAGCCTTCGTCGGTTCGCACGAGCTCGTCGACGCCGCGGCCGGCGGCGGCAACGCGCGGCTGCCCGCCTGCGGCGGCGCCGAACACCGTCATCCAGTACGAGTGGTAACGGGCGTGATCGGCATCGATGAACTCGATCGAATGGTTCGCGATTACGTGATACATGGCCGGGCTTTCGGCCGTGCGCGCTTCCGCGAGCCCCGAGACCATGGCCTTCAGCCCTTCCCGGCCGCGCGTCGCGTTGGCGCCCGCCCCGAACTGTCCGTCCTCCGTGAACACGGTGGCGTAGGTTTCGGCGTCGAGCGAGTCGAGAGCGCGAACATAACGCCACATCAGCGCCTCGATCTCGGCCCGGTCCTGCGCTTCCCTCAGCGCCGTCGCATCGTCTGCCGCAACCGGCGAGCTGAGCCCGATGGCTAGAATCCCTGACACTAATACGCTACAGATACTTGATTTCATTTTGTTTGTTCCCATCTTGCCGATCGGCGATTCCGACCTCGATCGGGTCCAGCTTAGATCAAGCGCCGTCGATCGGAAACTGCCGCCGCGCGGCGCGTATCGAGCGGCCCGAGCACCGGATGGCACGCCGGCGCGGCTGTTCCGACGCGCGGCCGGCTGGTTATACTGACCCGATAGCAGTCAGGGGGATTCCGATGCGCAAGAAATCCGGCTTCGCCATAGTCAGCGTTGCTCTCGTCGTGCTCACCGCCTGCGGCGGCGACCCGTCTCCGCCCGTTTCCGGCGATGGCCAGCAGTTGCTGTTCGACGGCAGCTCGCTCGACCACTTCACCGTGCTCGGGGACGCGAACTGGCGCATCGAGGAGTCGGCCGCCGTGGCCGACGAGAGCACTACGCCGAGCTGGCTCGTGACGAATCAGGACTACGACGACTTCGAGCTCGAGCTCGAGTTCTGGGTCAACACCGAGGCCAACAGCGGCGTGTTCCTGCGCTGTCAGGATCGCGAGGCGATCAGCGACACCTCGTGCTACGAAGTCAACATCTTCGACACCCGGGCCGATCAGACCTATCGCACGGGCGGTATTGTCAATCTCGTCGAGCCGGACGAGTTCGTGTACACGGGCGGCCAGTGGAATCGCTACGAGATCACGGCGAGCGGCAATCGCCTGCAGGTCACGCTGAATGGCCGGGACCTCGTCGACGTCGAGGACTCGCAGTTTGCGAGCGGCCCGATCGCCTTGCAGTACGGGTCGGGCGACGTGAGGTTTCGTAACGTCAGGGTTCGCCCGCTTTAGACCATGCCGGACTCGCCACACGTCGTTCGCGGCTCCTACCGGCGGTTCCTGCTGAGCTGGCTGGACAATCCCTTCGGCGTCGGGGCCGTCGCGCCGAGCGGCCGCCCGCTGGCCCGAATGATGACGCAGGAGCTGGGACCCGGCGATCGCGTCCTCGAGCTTGGCCCCGGAACCGGCACGCTGACGCAGGCGATTCTGGCCCGAGGCGTCGCCTGCCAGGAACTGTTCCTGCTCGAGCGCTGCCCCGGCTTCGCCGAACTGCTCGAGCGCAAGTTTCCCGGCGCTACCGTCCTTTGCGGTGACGCGACGGTCAGGCAGGACGGACTCGTGCCGCACCACGGCACGATCGACTTCATCGTAAGCGGCCTGCCGCTCGTGCTTTTTTCCCGCGACCAGAAGTACCGGCTGCTGCGGGAGGCGTTTCGCCTGCTCAAGGCAGGGGGCGCGTTCTTCCAGTTCACCTACGGCGGACGTTGTCCGCTCGACCGGCGTCATCTCGAGCGGCTCGGTCTCGAGGCCCGCTGTATCGGGTTCATCGCGCTCAACGTGCCGCCGGCTTTCGTCTATCGGATCTCGCGAGCCGAGGCGTCGTCGCGATGACCGGGCGGCATCCGCAAAGCTTCGTCGTGCTCGCGACAGCCGTCGTTCTTGCCGCCTGCGTCGGCGGCTGCTCCAGCGAGCCCGAGAGCTCGCTGATCGCGTTTCCGGGCGCGCCGGGCAGCGCACAACCGCGCCTTGCGAGCGATCTCGACGGCTCGGTCTTGCTTAGCTGGCTCGAGCCCGAGGGCAATCAGCGCGTGCTCAAGTTTGCGCGCGTCGATGCGGGCGGTGTCGCGGCATCGCGCGAGGTCGTCCGCAGCGAGCGCATGTTCGTGAACTGGGCCGACTTTCCATCCGTCACGCCGATTACCGATGCCCTCTGGTTCGCCCACTGGCTGCGCCGGCGGCCCGACAGCGGCGCCTACGATGTCGCGACGCGGATTTCGACCGACGGCGGCATGAGCTGGTCGGACGCCGAGCAGATGAACGAGGACGAGGCCGAAGCCGAGCATGGCTTCGTCGAGGTCTTCCCATGGGGCGGCAACGTCGCCGCGTTTTGGCTCGACGGCCGCGAGTTCGCGAACTGGTCCTTCGACGACCCCGACGCGTTGCTCGGGACGAGTCTCAGGCTCGCGCGATACGACGCGACGGGTGTCGCCGCAGCGCGGGAAATCGTCGACGACATGGTCTGCGACTGCTGCGCTCCCGACGTTGCGTTCACCACGGCCGGGCCGGTCGTTGCCTACCGCGATCGCACCGAGAGCGAGATTCGGGACATCGTCGTGCGCCGCTTCGAGGATGGCCGCTGGTCGGAGACGGTCGGTGTCGGCAACGAGGGCTGGTTCATCGAAGGCTGCCCCGTCAACGGTCCGGCGATCGCGGCGCAGGGCGACGAGGTCGTCGTGGTCTGGTTCACGGCGGCCGACGGCCGCGGCCGTGTGCGGTTCGCACGCTCGCGCGACGCCGGCGCGACGTTCTCGGCTCCGATCGACGTCGATGCCGATGGCGCCTACGGGCAGCCCGACGTCGTCCTCGACAACGATGGCCGCGCAGTGCTGAGCTGGTGGCGACGAGGCGCGGAAAACGGCATCGATCTGATGGTCCGTGCCTACGACCGGGACGGCGCCGCGCGAGCAGAGCTCGCGATCGGGCACGAGCCGGTTGGGCAGCCGGTCGACGTCCCGCAACTGATCAGGTCGCGCGACGGCTATCTCGCCGCCTGGACCACGTTCGACGACAACGGCGACGGCGTCGCCAACGACCTCACCGTGCGGCTGGCCGCGCTGGATCTTTAGCTCTGACGGTCGAGCAGCTCGCCATCGTTGCCCTGGCGCTCAGCCTGGGCGGGCTGACCAAGGGTCTGATGGGCATGGGACTGCCGCTCGTCAGCATTCCGGTGCTCGCGAGCTTCATCGGCGTCGAGCAGGCCGTGCTGACCATGATTATCCCGTCGGTCGTGCTGAACTTCTATCCCGCCTACACGCACCGCGCAGGCTCAGGCGAAGTGCCGGAGCTGACACGGCTCCTGATCGGCGCGTTGCCCGGCGCGCTGGTCGGTGCCGCCGTGCTCGCGCTCGCAAGTCCGCGCTTTCTCGAGACGAGCCTCGCCGTCTGGATCTTCGCCTATCTCGCGATCAGGCTGGCACGGCCGAATTTCGGGCTGACCGATCGGTTTCGCCGGCGCTACTCGCCCGCTGTCGGGGCCGTTGCGGGCGCGCTCCAGGCGTCTACGGGTATCTCTGCGCCGATCATCGCGCCTTACGTCAACGCGCTGAAGCTCAGACCCGAAGCCTACGTCTACGCCGTCTGCATCTGCTTCGGCACCTTTGCCGCCGCCCACCTCTGCGTCGTGACAGTGGCCGGCCTTTTGACCCGCGACATGGTTCTTCAGGGGCTCGCGGCTATCGTGCCTGCCATCATATTCATTCCGGTCGGCGTCAGGGCAAGGCGCCTGATCAGCCCCCGCGCATTCGATCTCGGCATCCGGCTCATGCTCGCCGTCGTGGGCGCGCGGCTGCTTTACGCGGCGTGGACCGGTTGATTGACATGCCTCGAACCACAAAGTACGCTGAGCGGCGTTGGAGGGATAGCAGTCGACGATGGCGCAAACCAATCCACCTTTCATGAGCGGCGTGCCGGAGCTTCTGGTGCTCCGCCTGCTGGCACGGCAGGAGATGTACGGTTACGAGATCGTGCGCGCCGTCAGGCTCGTTACCGGCGAGGCGATCACCCTCGGCGAAGGGGTCATCTACCCCGTACTGCACGGGCTCGAGAGGAGCGGGGCGGTCAGGGCCAAGCGCAAGGCTGTCAACGGCAGAACGCGCGTTTACTACAGCCTGACGACGAAAGGACGGTTGCGTTTCGACCGCTTGACGAACGAATGGGATCGCATCAGCGGCGGCATCCATTCCGCCTTGGGTGACCGGGAGCATGCAAACGCTTAGCTTCGAGAAGCTTGCACGAGAGCTCGAAGCGGTGGGAGCCGCGCCGTCGGTCATTGCGCGAATCACTCAGGAACTAAAGGATCACTGCGCCGATGCCGAGCTGGCCGCGCTCGAGCGCGGCCTGAGCCCGGACCAAGCGCGGCGGCAGGCGCGCGAAGACCTCGGCTCGTCCGCTGCGATCGTCCAGGCCGTGGCCTCGCATCCACAGCTGCTCGACTGGCGGCACCGTTGGCCGCAATCGGCGCGATGCGTGGATTCACTGGCCTGGTATCTCGCGCTGCCGGCCGCGCCGTTCGTCTATTGTACCTCGCATCCGGCGTTCGTCGTGCGCTGGGGCTTGTCTTCGAGCCTCGCTGTCTGCATCACGGGCTCGATCCTGTTCGCGATGCAGTGGCTCATTTTGGTCAGCGGCAGCTTGTAATCCTCAGGCTGCGCGGATTCTCCGCTCGATCTCCTCGGCGATCGCCAGCGCCGCCGTCAGCCCCGGCGATTCGATGCCGAAGAGATGGACGAGCTGGCGCGATGAGCCGGAAGCTGCGACGTCGATTCGGAAATCGGCCGGCGGCTCGCCGGGGCCCGAGAGCTTGGGCCTGACGCCGGCATAGCCCGGGACGAGATCCTCGGCACGAATCGGCGGCCAGTAGGTTCGTATCGATTCGGCGAAGGCGGCGCCGCGCTTCGCATCGACCGAGTAGTCGATCGTGTCGATCCATTCGACATCCGGGCCGAATCTGAGCTTGCCGGCGAGATCGAGCGTCGCGTGAATGCCGAGCCCGCCGTCCACGGGCAGTGGATAGACGAGCGTGCGAAACGGTGCCGCGCCGGCGTAAATGAAGTAGTTGCCCTTCGCGAGAAATCCCTTCGGCACCTCACTGAAGTCGGGCCCCGTGCATCGCGCGGCGAGATCGAGCGCGCCCAGTCCCGCCGAGTTGACGACCGTTCGTGCTTCAAGCCGGCTTTCCTCGCCGTCCGATTCGATCGCGAGATCGACGGCATCGTCCGTGACATGAATCGCGCGAACCGCGGTTTGCGTCGCGACGATTCCGTCGGCGGCTTCGATGTCGCCCTGAAGGGCCAGCATCAGTGCGTGACCGTCGATGATGCCGGTGGACGGCGAGACGAGCGCCGCGACGCCCTCGACCGCAGGCTCCCGGCGGCGCAATTCCCCGGCGCCGATGCGCTCGATGTCGTCGACGCCGCTGGTAGCTGCCTGCGCGGCCAGCGCTTCGAGCCGGCCCGACTGGGACGCATCGGTCGCGACGATCAGCTTGCCGCAGCGGCGATACGGCACCTGCCTGGCTTCGCAGTAGTCGTAAAGCATGAGTTTGCCCCTGACGCAGAGCCGCGCCTTGAGGCTGCCCGTCGGATAGTAGAGGCCGGCGTGAATGACCTCGGAGTTGCGCGAGGACGTCTCCTCGCCGATGCCGGCATTACGATCGAGCACGACGACCTCGCGGCCGGACTCGGCGAGCGCGCGGCCGACGGCAAGGCCGACGACACCCGCGCCGATGACGACACAATCGACCTGCTCGCTCATTACTTTCCCTGTCGGTTCGCCGAGGCGTGAGTCTTCAGACTGCCACGATCCGAGTCAAGGTGTACTTGCGAAGGCGAGGGCATAGAATTCGGGCCGTCCGTTCCTGCCGCTGGAGTTTCGATGTCCGATCCAATGCTTTCCGCGGACGACGACCGGGTCCGGGCCGTTGCCGAGCTGATTCGCGGCCGGCGTACCGTCAATCTGTTCGAGCCCGAGCCCGTCGACCGCCGCGCGCTCGTCGACGCGATCGAGCTCGCGCGCTGGGCGCCGAATCATCGTCTGACGGAACCCTGGCGGTTCTACCTGATCGGGCCCGAGACGCTCGACGCGGTCACGGAATGCTGGGCGGGATACGAGGCCGAGATCAAGGGCGAGGCCGCGGGAGAAGCAAGACGCAAGCGCCTTGCCGCGATCCCCGGACACTTCGTCGTGACCAGTGCGCGCCACGAGGACGAGTTCGTCGACCGCGAGAATTACGCGGCATGCTGCTGCGCCGTCCAGAATCTCATGCTCTATCTCTGGCAGCGCGGCGTCGGCGTCAAGTGGACGACGGGCGCGATCACGCACGAGTCGCGTTTCCATGACGTGCTCGGCATCGACGAGCAGGCCGAGCGCATCGTCGGCTATTTCTGGTATGGGCGCGCCCGGCTCGTCGGCGAGCAGAAAAGGCGAGCCGTCGACGAGATCGTCGTCGAGCTCGACTAGCCGCTAGGGCACCTGGATTCCGCCGCCGGCCCGGCCGCCGCCCGGCATGCCGCCGGGCATTCCTCCGCTTCCGGGTACGATCAGCGACGAGGCCTGGTCGCGGCGCATCTCCTCGAGACGCTGCATCGTGTTCTCCAGCGCTTGCTGGGCGTGATCGCCGAATCTCGCGACAGCGTCCTCGAGCGAGCTCGCATCGATCTCGAAGCTGAGCGGCAGGGCGCCGCCCGGCGTCAGCACCTGGGTCTGTCCAATATAAATCACGGGCCTCGAGTTGTCGGACTCGCCGTCGCTCGTGACCGGCGAGAGACGCTGCACGCTCCCCACACGCCGGTCGGTGAAGCTCTCTTCGAGGTAGAGGCCCGTGCCGTCCATCTGAATATTCGCGTCGGAAGCGTCTGCCATTGTCAACGGTCCTTAAGATTGCCGAGCTATCGTTATGGGTTCGATAGGCTATCATTTATTGAGTGCAAGCGAGGAATCGGCCAATGCGTCCGGAGGTGTTCATTCTTGCCGGCGATCCGGCGGCGCGCGGGCTCGCGTAAAGCCCTTTCTGAGCTGATCCGGGTTTTCGATGCGCAAGCTTCTCGTGTTCCAGCACGTGCGCCTGGAACCGCTCGGCACGCTCAACGGGCAATTCAAGGACGCCGGGTTTCGGATTCGTTACGTCAATTTCGATCGGATGCCCGACGCGCGCATCGATCCGGCCCGATATCACGGTCTCGTCGTGCTCGGCGGACCGATGGCGGCCGACCAGACCGACCGTCATCCGTATCTCGCCTATGAGCAGGATGTGATTCGGCGGGCCGTTGATCTCGGACTGCCGGTGCTCGGAATCTGCCTCGGAGCGCAACTGATCGCGGCGGCGTTCGGCGGCAAGACGCTGCGCCGCGCCGCGCCGGAGTTCGGATGGGTCGAGGTCAGACCGACGCGCGAAGGTCGGGACGATCGTCTGATCGGACACTTCGGCGATGCCGAGCCCGTCTACCAATGGCATTCGGACACGTTCACTCTGCCACGCGCGGCCGTGCACCTCGCCGAATCGGATGGCTGCGAGTTGCAGGCGTTTCGCCTCAACGATCACGTCTACGGGTTTCAGTTTCATCTCGAGGCCGATCGGGATCTGATCCGGCGCTGGATCGACGCGGCGCGGCAGAAAGGAACGCTCGCCGAGCCCGGCATCATGCTCGACCAGCGCAAGACGATGGCGAACAGCGACCGGTATCTCCCGCGCGCCGCAGGGCTCGGCCGCGCCGTCTTCGGCGGGTTCATCGAGCGCTTCTACCGTTTTCGCCGCCGCCGGGCCCACGTCTCGCGATGAGTTTGTGGGTAACGGGGTCTGACCCCATTTCACCTCAGGCGTCGCGCCGGAGGATGTGGTTGATGACGGTCGAGCCGGTGCCGCCGATGTTCTGCAGCAGGGCCGTCTCGGCGTTCGGAATCTGATTGGCGCCGGCCAGGCCCGCGAGCTGGAGATACCCTTCGACGAGCTGGTAGACGCCGGTCGCCCCGACCGGATGGCCGCGTGCCTTGAGACCGCCCATCGTCGAGATTGGCAGATCGCCAGACCGGCCGATCCGCCCCTCGCGCGCGAAGTCCGTCGCCGTGCCCGGCGGCGTGAAACCGGCCGACTCGAGGCACAGCACGCTCATGATCGTGTAGGCATCGTGCATCTCGAACAGATCGATGTCGGCGTGCGCGACGCCGGCCTGCTTGAGCGCCGAGTGCGTCGACTTTCGCACGGCCTCGAGACCTAGCTTGTCCTCGCGGCGCTGCAGCGCAACCGGGGCCGTCGCGGCCGAGGAAGCGGCGATGCGAATTCGCGGCTGATCCTGCCCGAGGGTCTTGACGAAGGCGGCGGAAGCAACAACGATCGCGGCGGCGCCGTTGCAGGTCGGCGAAACGTCGTACAGACGCACCGGATCGATGATCGTTCTCGAATCGAGATAATCGCCGATACCGATTTCCTTGTGGAATACCGCATTCGGATTGTGGACCGCGTTTGCATGAGCCGTGATCGCAAACGGCGCGAAATCCTCGGCGGATTTCGAGTATGACTCGACGTACAGCTGCATGAGCTTCGCGTTGAGCGACAGGAACGACTCGCCGCGGCTGCTTTCGAGCTCCCGGTCGGCCGCCATCGCGAGCGCCTCGGTCACTGTTTCCCGGTCCCGATGCGTCATGCGTTCGATACCGCAAACGACGACAACCTCGTGCACGCCGCCGGCAATGAGCTGGTAGGCCATGCGTGCCGCGGCGGCCCCCGAGGCACAGGCAGCTTCGACGTTGACGGCTTCTATCCCGCTCAGACCCGCATAGTCGGCGATCAGGCCGCCCATTTGCAGCTGCTGGTCGAGGACGGCGCTCGTCATGTTGCCGACGTAGAGCGCGTCGACGGCCTCGTGTGCGATACCGGCTGCGCTGAGCGCATCTCCGATCGCGGCGGCAGCCATCTCCCGGCCAGGCGCCGCTCCGTTTCGCGTCACGGGCGTTTGCCCGACACCAACGATGTATACGTCTCTCACTATATACGGGGGAAGCTTGGGAACTGTCGGTCGCGCATGATAGCCGAAATCAGTGGCCCGGGTTGTCCCGGCTGTTCGGTTGCGTGCGCGTCCCGAAACAGCTAGCGTGCCTGTCCACACCATTTTCGTGTCTTCGTCGATGCATATCGTTCTCGCAGGCTTCGGCAACATGGGACAGGCGCTGGCAAAGGGCTGGCTCGAAGCCGGCGCAGTCGACGGCCGGATCACGGTGCTCGATCCCGAGGCCGCAGCCCGCAGCCGCGCGAGTGAGCTCGGTTTGGAATCGACCGATTCCGCGGCCGGGCTCGCGGGTCCCATCGACGTCGCCGTGCTCGCCGTCAAGCCCGCGGCAATCGAGGCCGTGCTTGGCGATCTGCCCCGAGCCTCGCTTTATCTCTCGATTGCGGCGGGGCGCAAGATCGCCGACATCGCGCGCATCGTCGGCGAGAAGGCGGCGATCGTCAGGGCGATGCCGAACACACCGGCCGCAGTCGGCCTCGGCGTCACGGGTCTTTGCGCCAACGCGACGGCCGGCGCCGCGGACCGGAAGGTCGCTTCCCGGCTCATGTCGGCGGTCGGTAGCGTCGAGTGGCTCGACGACGAGGCCGACATGGACGCGCTGACGGCCGTCTCGGGCTCGGGGCCCGCCTACGTGTTCCTCCTGATCGAGTGTCTGACGGCGGCCGCGGTCGACGCCGGGCTCGAGCCCGCGCTCGCCGAGCGGCTCGCAACCGCGACGGTCCGCGGCGCCGGCGCCTATGCGACCGCTTCCGGTCTCGATGCCGCGACGCTGAGGCGCCAGGTCACGAGCCCGAACGGCACGACCGAAGCCGCGCTCGCCGTGCTGATGGAGGGCGACGCGCTCGGCAAGCTCGTTCGCGGCGCCGTGCGCGAGGCGGCAAGGCGCAGCCGCGAGCTTGCTGGCCTGACTTAGATCCCGAGCCCGAAAAAGAAAGGCCCGCTGCATACGGTGCAGCGGGCCGGGGTTGCGCCGGCGCTAGGGGGAGTCGGCCGGCAGCATGTGGACCACGACTTTGTTGGCAGTCAGGCTGTTGTCGCCTTCGCTGTAGCGGCCGTAGGCCGACAGGCTCCGCGCGCGATCGGTATCGCTCAAGCGCAGCGCGAGCTCGTCGACGAAGTCGGCGAAGTCCTTGAAGAGCTCGATGTGGCCGGGCTCCCAGATTCCGTAGATGCGCGGCAGTCCGCTTGCGACGATGCCGGGTGAGGCGGGCAGGTCGAACAGATCGATCAGCCGGTCGCCGATCAGCAAGTGGTGCCTGACACCGATATCGGGGTTGTCGAGGTCGATCACGAGGCTCGTCGCGCCCATGACGGAGAACGGCGCCGCCGTCCCGTCCACGCCCCAGCCGACGCCGAGCACGACCGGCAGGTCGCGAGGCCCGATCAGCGCACGCCCCGTGAAATCGGGCGGCGCCACTCCATAGCGCGTCACGAAGCCGAGCACGGCGACCGGCCTTGCCGGCTCTAGCGTAGCAAGCGCCGCGAATGCATCGGCGTTCAGCGTCGACGTTGTGACTTCATAGTCGGTCGGGTCCGCATCGTGCATCTCGGAGATGCCGGTGCCAGAGAAGTCGAACAGGCCGACGCTCAGGCGGTCGATCGCGCGCAGGTCGATGTCGATCTGACCGGGCATGATCTCGTTGACGGTGCCGATCAGGCGCGTCACGAGCATCCGGGCACGGCCTTCCGTGGCATCGAGCACGAGTGCGATGTCGGGTCCGAAGCGATCCGAGTTGTCGACGGACGGATTGGCGAACTCGCCGAGAATCATCGCCCGCTGGCCGACCGACAGGTCGTCCTTGTCGTAGACTCCGTCGGGGTCGCCAATCCTCGTCACGCTCGTGCCCGGGCCGACCTCGACGATGACGGTTCGATGGAAATGCGCGCGCCGGTCGCGCCGGATCGCAACGGCGCCCTTCATGACGAGCTCGTCGCCGTTGCGCGCGACGATATTGCCCATCACGGCCGCGAAACGGCCGCCGGGGACGCTGTCGCCGGCATGCACGATGTCGGCGGTGAAGCGGTGGCTTTCGAGATCGAGCGTGCCGAAGGCGAGGGTCAGCGTCCCGGCCGGCTTTTCGGCAAGCGCCTCGAGCCCCGCGGAGCCGACGTAGCTCACCGCGTCGACCTCGAACTCGGTCTCGTCGTCAGTGTTGACGGTGAAGGGCCCGAAATTGCCGGATCGATGCAGCCAGGGACGAAGCCGGATGTCGTAGGTGCCGGCGTCGACGTCGACATCAACGAGCGCGCCACGGACGCGGACTTCCTTCTCGTCGACGGGCCGCACCTCGGCCGCGAGGTAGGGCCGCGCGACGGCCGTCACTGGAAACGTCGTCGTGTCGACGAGGTGCGAGGCCGCGAGATCGAAGTCGATGCTCACGAGCGACGTCATCCCCGGCCTTACGCTGAGACGCTCGGTATCGGGCAGCCGGATCTCGACGTCGACGATACTGTCCGGCGTCGCGCTCGTCAGCAGCGTGCCGTCGCCGTCGTAGACGTCGGCTGCCACGATGTCGCCGCCGGCTTCGACATAGACCTCGGCTTCGCTGTAGTCGAGACGAACCTGCCCACCGACGATATCGCCGGCTTCGAGCGTCGCGGCGCCGATCAGCTCGGAGAGCGTCGTCAGCTGGGCGAAGTCCACGCGTGTCGATTGCGGCAGCATCTCGACGCGCTCGCCGTCCGCTCGCTCGAGCGATATCGACAGCACGTCGACGGTATAGCTCGCGAAGTCGCCTTCGACATCGGTCAGGGCGACAATCACCGTACCCGCGTCGTTCTGTGCCAGGCCCGGTTCCGGCGCGCTGCCGCCGGAGCAGGCTGCGAGCGTGACGGCGCCGCCGACCGTGAGCCAGAGGGGAAGGCGCCTCAGTTCGTCCATGACTTGCATCGGAATTCTCCCTGTTGGATCGAAGCGTCGGCTTCAAACAACGCAAGCCTCCCGGACAGGTTGACCCGTGGCGCCGAGTCCCGGGATTTGACGATCGCATTATGGTCGCCCGTTCAATAACTTGTGCGACAACTCTCAACGGTGTCACAATTCCGGAATGGGGGAAAACCGCGACGTCGGGCGCACCGGGGAATCGACGATCCAGACGCTGATCCGCCGGGCTTCGAAGCAATCCGGCGAGCCGGGCCTCGATCTGGTCTGCACCAAGATCGCCGTCGACTTTCAATGCATCGACGAGGCTTCGGCCGGCGAGCGCCTGACGGCGGGCTTGAAGGATCTGACCGATGCGAGCGGTGCCGACGCCGCTTTTCTTGCGCTGTTCGATCCCGAGACGAAGCGCATCGAGACCGTCTACTCGGGCCGGTCGTCGTTCTCGGCCTGTAATCCCGACGTCCTGCTCGGGCAGGATATTTCCTCGCTGCCGTGGTTGGTGGCCAGGCTCAAGCATTTGCGGCTGCTCGAGATCCGGGACACCTCGAGGCCGGGCCCGAACCAGACGGAAGACGCGGCGTTTTTCGCCGAGCGCAAGGTTGCCGCGGTCGTCCTGATCGGCTTCGATATCGACGAGCACATCGGAGGAATCCTCGGCGTGATGAGCGCCGTTGCCGATCCCGAATGGGAAGCGGACCTGCGGCTCGCGCTCAAGCTGCTCGGCGTCAGTTGCGCCAGCGGGCTCCAACGCATCCGCCTGCGCGAGGATCTGTTTATCGTTCGCGAGCGCGACGAGCTCGTCACGAGTACTGCCAACGACGGGCTCTGGGATTACGACTACCGCGCCAACAAGACGTTTTTCTCGCCGCGGTGGCGGGCGATGCTCGGCTACGACGCCGACGAGGACGTGCCGAACTGGCAGAAGCTCGTGCACCCGGACGATCTTGCGCGCGTGCAGGCGCAGTTGCGCGACCATCTCGAGGGCAAGACCGAGCTCTTCGAGAGCGTGCACAGGATGCATCATTCCGATGGCGACTGGCGCTGGATCCAGAGCCGGATCAAGGCGCGCATCGGAGAGGAAATGCGGGTCCGCCGGCTCGTCGGCGTCGAGACGGACATCACTGAGCGCAAGCTTTACGAGGAGGCGCTGTTTCGCGAGAAGGAGAGCGCCCAGATTACGCTTCAGTCGATCGGCGACGGAGTCGCAACGACGGATGCCGACGGCAATGTGCAATATCTGAATCCGGTCGCAGAAGGCCTCACGGGCTGGAAGCTCGATCACGCCGTCGGACACTCGATCGACGAGATCTTTCGGGGCTTTCACGAGGAGACCTGCGAGCCGGTCGAGAATCCGGTTCTGGTCGCGATGCGGCGCAACCGCTCGATCAAGTCCGTGCGCCCCACGCTGCTGATACGCCGGGACGGCAACGAGCTATACATCGAAAGCACGGCCGCGCCGATACGCGATCCGACCGGCGGCGTGACCGGAGGCGCGCTCGTCTTTCACGACGTCACGGAGTCGCGTGAGCTGAACCGACGCTTAAGCTATGCGGCCAGCCACGACGTCTTGACCGAGCTCGTCAACCGCACCGAGTTCGAGAACAGGCTCGCGCGCTCGCTGAAGAGCGCGAAGGCGATGGAAACCTCCTACGCCGTGCTCTATCTCGATCTCGATCAGTTCAAGATCGTCAACGACGCCTGCGGTCACAGCGCCGGGGATCAGTTGCTGAAGCAGGTGGGCGCGCTGCTCAAGTCCAAAATCCGCTGGCGCGACACGCTCGCCCGGCTCGGCGGCGACGAGTTCGGCGTGCTGCTCGAAAGCTGCACGATGGAGGAGGCCGTGCGCACGGCAGAGTCGCTGCGCGAGGTCATCAACGAATTCCGGTTTACCTGGGAGGACCGCACGTTCCGGCTCGGCGCGAGCGTCGGCGTCGTGCCGATTACGCCGGCGACGGACGACGTCGCGGCGTTGCTGACGGCCGCCGACAGTGCCTGCGCCGCCGCGAAGGACGCCGGAAGAAACCGCGTTTATAGCTATCAGGAAAACGACATCGACCTGATGAAGCGCCGCAAGGAGATGCAATGGGCGGCGCGCATCAGCAATGCGCTCGAGGAGAACCGCTTCGAGCTCTTTCGCCAGACGATCAAGCCGCTGCAGCCAGGACTCGACATCGGCGCGCATTATGAGCTCTTGCTCAGGATGCGCGACGAGAACGGGGCGCTCGTCGCGCCCGATCTCTTCATCGTCGCGGCGGAGCGCTACGGGCTCACGCCGAGCATCGACCGCTGGGTCATCGCCCACGCGCTGCGATGGCTCGTGTCGGAGGCCGACGAGCGGGCGCGGCTGGCGCTGTGCTCGATCAACCTGTCGGGCCAGAGCCTGACCGACGAGAAGTTCCTGCCTTTCGTGATCGAGCAGTTCCAGCACTCGGGGATAGACGGCCGACTGATCTGCTTCGAGATCACGGAAACGGCGGCGATCGCCAGCTACTCGCAGGCCAACCGCTTCATCCACGCGCTGAAGGAGATCGGCTGCCGCTTCGCGCTCGACGATTTCGGCACCGGGCTGTCTTCGTTCGGCTACCTCAAGCACTTCCCGGTCGACTTTCTGAAGATCGACGGCAGCTTCGTCAAGGAGATTCTGCACGACCCGATCGATCGCGAGATGGTTCGTTCGATCAACGAGATCGGACATCTGACGGGTAAGCAGACGATCGCCGAGTTCGCGGAGAATGCCGAGATTATCACGATGCTCCGGGGCATGGGCATCGACTATGCGCAGGGCTACGGCGTCGACAAGCCGAAGCAGCTGCGTGATGGGCTGTCAGACGCCCGTGACGATGCGAAGCGATAGATCGACGGCGGCGATGGATTTCGTCATCGCGCCTACCGAGATGTAGTCGACGCCGGTCTCGGCGATTGCGCGCACGTTGTCGAGCGTGACGCCACCCGATGCCTCGAGCCGCTTCGGCGAGGCGCCCTTGTCGCGCGCGATCGAATCGCGCAGGCGGACGGCTTCGCGCATCATGTCAAGCGAGAAGTCGTCGAGCAGCAGGCGATGAGCGCGGCTCGCGAGCGCCCGCTCGACCTGTTCCATCGTTTCGACCTCGACCTCGATCAGCACGGAACCTTCCGTAACGTGCGCCTTCTCGATGGCGGCGTCGATCGAGCCGACGGCGGCAATGTGATTCTCCTTGATCAGGATTGCGTCGAAGAGGCCAATGCGATGGTTGCTCGCGCCGGCGCAGCGAACGGCGTATTTCTGCGCGCTCCTTAACCCCGGAATCGTCTTGCGCGTATCGAGAATCGTGGCATTCGTGCCCGCGACCGCATCGACGTAAGCCCGGGCCGCCGTGGCCGTCGCGGACAGGGTCTGGAGAAAGTTCAGCGCCGTGCGCTCGCCGGTCAGGAGCGCCCGCGCCGGGCCGCGAATCCGGCAGACGAGAGCGCCGCGGGCAAGCCGATCGCCGTCGCGGCACGACCATTCGAACGCGACGCCGTCGTCGAGCTGACGGAACGTCTCCTCGAACCACGCGATGCCGCAGATCAGCGCATTCTGCTTCAGCGTAACCTCGGCCGTGGCGCGCGCCACGGCCGGCGTCAGGTCGGCCGTGATATCGCCCTCGCCGACGTCTTCCGCGAGGGCGAGCCGGACCGTTTCGGAAATCTCGTCGCTATTCAGATGAAGAAACCGCCGTGGCCGTAGCCGACCATGCTCATCAGCATCGGTATCGACAGCAGCGTGTTGGTGCGCGAGGCGATGAAGGCAACCTTGCGGGCTCTAGCGATCTCGTCGGCGCTGGCCTCGACGATGCCGAGGATTTTCTTTTGATTCGGCCAGATCAGCGCCCAGACGTTGAGCAGCATGATCGTGCCGAGCCAGGCGCCGACGCCGATGAATGCATCGGCCGGGCCGCCTCCCTGAAGCAGGCCCAAGGTGAACGCGTGGTGCAGGCGGCCGAGCTCGAGCAGGTAGCCCGCGCCCGAAAGCCAGGTCACCACCGAGCCCCAGCGGAACCACCAGAGCGCGCGCGGAGCCACATACTTCGTGATGCCGGCGCCGCCGGGTCCGCCCTCGTCGGACGCCGCCTCGGCCAGGGCCGGAACCTGGACGAAGTTGAAATAGTAGAGCAGGCCGATCCAGGTGATGCCGGCCATGACGTGAATCCAGACGATGAAGCTCGGCTGATTCCACTGGATGCCGTTTACCAGCGCGATGACGACTGCCAGGACGATGCCACCGATTATGACTCCGCGGACGGAATTGAGTGGGTTCATTTGACCTCCCGTTGCCCTAGAGCACTATTGTTCTATGCTTATTCTGGTTTATTGTGGCCCGGGCTTGCGGGCGCCCGGCGAAACCAGAAGAATAGGTGAGAGCCAGATGGAGTTCAATCCACGGCCAATGCGCGGGACCAGGGAGAGGAAGCAGTGGACGTAAACAAACGCATCGAGCAGCAGCTCAAGGCCTATCCCGTGCTGCTCTATATGAAAGGCACTCCGGATTTCCCGCAATGCGGATTTTCGGCGCGCGTGGTGGCCGCGCTCAGGGCGCTCGAGGCCAAGTTCGCCTTCGTCAATATTTTCGAGGATCCGGAGATTCGCGAGGGGCTCAAGGTCTATTCGAACTGGCCGACGTTTCCCCAGCTCTACGTCAACGGCGAGCTGATCGGCGGCTGCGACATCGTCGTCGAGTTGTACGAGTCGGGCGAGCTCTCCGAGGTGCTCGACTCGACCGCTCAAGGCGCCTCCGAGGAAGCCAGCGCCTCCTGATAGATTCCGCGAAAGCGGTTCACGATCTCGCAGAAGACGAACGCCGTTTGCTCCGCGTCGTAGAGCGCGGAATGGGCGCGCTCCTCCTCCCAGGTGGATCCCGCCGCCTCGACGGCCCGGCTCAGCACGGTCTGGCCGAATGCCACGCCCGCGAGCGTCGCCGTGTCGAAGCTCGAGAAGGGATGAAACGGATTGCGCTTGATGCCGCAGCGCGCGACCGCGGCGTTGATGAACTGAAGATCGAAGAACGCGTTGTGCCCGACGAGGACGGCGCGCTTACATTCCTGCGCCTTCACTTCGCGGCGGATCTCGGTGAAAAGCCGCTTCAAGGCCGCGTCTTCCTCGATCGCCGGCCGCAAGGGATTGAACGGGTCGATTCCCGTCACCAGCAGCGATGCCGCCTCGAGATTGGCGCCTTCGAAGGGCTTGATCAAGAGGCGATGCCTCTCGCCGGCCTCGAGCACGCCCGCATCGCTGAGTCTGAGGAACACGGCCGCGACCTCGAGCAATGCGTCGGTGGCCGGATTGAAGCCGCCGGTTTCGACGTCGATCACGACAGGCAGGAAGCCGCGGAACCGCGTTGAGATCTGCGTCACGCTGAATCCTCTATGACCAGCCGGCTGCGAGCGCGGACGGATCGTTGTCGGCCAGTAGCTCGAGCGTGAACGCAACGCCGAATCCCGTGAACTCGGAAGGAATGGCTCCGAGCCCGCCCTTGTGCTGACCCGCGCTCAAATCCAGATGGACCCAGGCGATATCGTCGGGAACGAAGCGTTTCAGAAAGCGCGCGGCGTAGATATGATCGCCGCTGCCTTCGACCGCGCACTGCTTGATATCGGCAACGTCGCTTTTCAGGGCATCGTCGAAATCGTCGTCGAGCGGAAAGGGCCAGACCCTTTCTCCGGAGCTCATGCCGGCACCGAGCAGGCTTCGGGCCGATCCTGCGCGATTGCTGAACACCCCCGAATACCGTGTCGTCAGGGCGCCGACGCAGGCGCCGGTCAGCGTCGCATAGTCGATAATGAGGTCGGGTTTTGCCTCGGCCGCGAGTGACAGCGTATCGGCCAGGACCATTCTGCCTTCGGCGTCGGTGTGGATGACCTGAATGCTCACGCCGTTCATAGCGACGACGACGTCCTGGCTCTTGTAGGCGGTTGCGGATATCCGGTTTTCCGTGACAGCGAGCCAGACATCGAAGCCGAACGGAACGGACCGGGCCGCGAGCTCGACGGCCGTCCCAAGGGCGACGGCGCTGCCCTGCATGTCCATGTGCATGTCGAGCATGCCCTTGAAAGGCTTCAGGTTCGTGCCGCCCGTGTCGAACAGGATGCCTTTGCCGACGAGCGCGAGCACAGGCCTTGCTGAGCGCGTCGGCCGATAGCTCAAATGAATGATGCCCGCATCGTCGGCTGCGTTACCCTGCGCGACGGCGAGAAAGGCGCCGGCGCCGAGGCGCCTGAGCCCCGCGGTATCGATGAATTCGTACTTCATGGAGTGGCGCTTTGCGAGCGACTGCGCCGTGGCGCGGTAGCTTGCCGTCGTCAGCTTGTTCGGCGGCAGCGCCGTCAGCCAGCGCGCGATGTTGTTGCCGAGGCCGCCGCGTCTGAGCGACTCGATCGAGACTCTCGGAGTCATCGCGAGCAGCTTTAGGCTGCGCGGGCGCGCCGTTGCGTTCGACGGCTTGCTCTTGAAGCTCGGCATTTCGAAGGCTGCCGCATCCGCGGCCCTGATCAGAGGCTCGAGCACGGCGTCGCGCGCCTCGCCTTCGATGCCGGCAACGGTGACGCCGATTCTGGAAGCCTTGAGCCGCCCGCTTTCGGCGAAAAGCTTTCTGGCCCAGGTCAACGCCTCGAACCCGGCGCCAGCGTCGAAGGGCGTGACCGTGATCGCCGTCGCGCGCCTGTTATCGACGCGAGTCGTAACGAAAGGGTCACTTGCCTTGATCGCCTTTCTCAAAAGCCGCTCCAGATGAGTCGATTTCGGCAACGAGCGAAGCACCGAGCGGCCGGCGTTCTTCGGCACGACGACGATCAGATGGTCCAATCCGTCGATCGCTTTCGATCCCGCCTTCTCCGTCGTTTGCGTGATCTTGAGCGGACAAAAATCGGGTAAGTCAATCATCGCGTTGCCTTGACCAGCATTGGGGGAACCCCGATCATAACGCTGCTATGGCAAGCGCACGACCATTGCCCTTATTCGGTATTTCTCCAAACGACCCCGACGCGGAAGAGACCAAGGAGTGGCTCGAGTCGATCGACTCGGTCCTCAGGGTCCATGGCGCGGAGCGGGCGCATTATCTCCTGGAATGCATGATCGATCATGCCCGCCGGTCGGGCGCCTATCTGCCCTACAGCCCGAATACGGCCTATCTCAATACGATTCCGGTCGGCCAGCAGCCGGAGTACCCCGGCGATCGCGCGCTCGAGCGCCGCATCGAGGCCAATATCCGCTGGAACGCCATGGCGATGGTCGTGCACGCCAATCGCAAAAGTTCCGAGTACGGCGGACACATCGCAAGCTATGCCTCGGCGGCGACGCTCTACGAGGTCGGATTCAATCATTTCTGGCGCGCGCCGACGGCCGATCACGGCGGCGATCTGGTTTACTTTCAGGGGCATTCCTCGCCCGGCATTTACGCCCGCGCTTTTCTCGAAGGCCGGCTGACCGAGGAGAATCTCGAGCACTTTCGGCAGGAAGTGACGGGCCCCGGTCTTTCGTCCTATCCGCATCCGTGGCTGATGCCCGAGTTCTGGCAGTTCCCGACGGTGTCGATGGGTCTCGGGCCGATGATGGCGATCTATCAGGCGCGGTTCATGCGCTATCTCGAGCATCGCGGGATCGCCGAGCAGGGCGACCGCAAGGTCTGGTGTTTCCTCGGCGACGGCGAGACGGACGAGCCGGAATCGATGGGCGCGATCACGATGCCGGTACGCGAGAAGCTCGATAACCTGATCTTTGTCATCAACTGCAACCTGCAACGGCTCGACGGCCCCGTTCGCGGCAACGGCAAGATCATCCAGGAGCTCGAGGCTGCATTTCAGGGCGCGGGCTGGAACGTGATCAAGGTCATCTGGGGCTCGCGCTGGGACAAGCTGCTCGCGCGCGATCATTCGGGCGCCCTGCGCCGACGCATGGAAGAGTGCGTCGACGGCGAGTATCAAAGCTTCAAGGCCAAGGGCGGCGCCTATACGCGCGAGCATTTCTTCGGTCACGACCCCGAGCTCAAGGCGATGGTCGCGGACATGTCCGATGACGAGATCTGGCGCCTGAACCGCGGCGGGCACGATTCCGATAAGGTCTACGCCGCTTACCATGCTGCCGTGAGCCACAAGGGCCGGCCGACCGTCATACTCGTCAAGACGATCAAGGGCTACGGCATGGGCACGGCCGGCGAAGGCCAGAACATCACGCATCAGAAGAAAAAGCTCGATCTCGACGACGTGCGAGCATTCCGGGATCGCTTTCACATTCCGGTTCCCGACGACGAGCTCGACGAGCTGCCGTACTTCAAGCCCGACGAGGACAGCGAGGAGCAGCAGTATCTGATGTCGTCGCGCGAGCGGCTCGGCGGCCCGTTGCCGGCGAGGCGCACGAAGGCGACGCAGGGGTGGCCCAGGGTGCCGGACCTCGAGTTCTTCCGCAGTCAGCTCGAAGGCAGCGGCGAGCGCGAGGTCTCGACGACGATGGTATTCGTGCGGATCCTGAGCGCTCTCGTCAGGGACAAGGAGATCGGTCCGCGCATCGTGCCGATCGTGCCGGACGAAGCGCGCACTTTCGGCATGGAAGGCATGTTCCGGCAGATCGGGATCTATTCCTCGGTCGGCCAGCTCTACACGCCGCAGGATGCGGATCAGCTCTCCTGGTATAAGGAGGACATCAAGGGGCAGATACTCGAGGAAGGCATCAACGAGGCCGGCTCGTTCTGCTCCTGGCTCGCGGCCGCGACGGCCTACGCCAATCACGACGTGCAGATGATGCCGTTTTACATCTTTTACTCGATGTTCGGCTTCCAGCGCGTCGGGGATTTCGCCTGGGCCGGCGGCGACATGCGGGCGCGCGGGTTTTTGATCGGCGGCACGGCCGGCAGAACGACGCTGGCAGGCGAAGGGCTTCAGCACCAGGACGGTCACAGCATGCTCGTTGCGACGACGATCCCCAATTGCCGTGCCTACGATCCCTGCTATGGCTACGAGCTCGCCGTCATCATCCAGGACGGCATGCGGCGCATGTGCGAGGAGCAGGAGAGCATCTTCTATTACATCGCCTGCATGAACGAAAACTACGTCCAGCCGGCGATGCCCGAAGGCGCCGCGGAGGGCATCGTCAAGGGCATGTATCGTCTTCGCGCGGGCGGACGCGGCAAGATTCGCGTTCAGCTGCTCGGCTCCGGCACGATCCTGCGCGAGGTCGTCGCGGCGGGCGAGATGCTCGAGAAGGAGTGGAAGGTGCCGGCCGACATCTGGAGCGTGACGAGCTTCTCGGAGCTCAGGCGCGAGGCGCTCGCGGTCGACCGCTGGAACGAGCGGCATCCCGAGGCCGAGCCGAGAACGAGCTATCTCGAGGAGTGCCTGGCCGATGTGGCCGGCCCCTGTGTCGCGGCCACCGATTACATCAAGACCGTCGCGGATCAGATCCGGCAATGGGTGCCCGGCATCTACCGCGTGCTCGGCACCGACGGCTTCGGACGCAGCGACGGCAGGGCCGCGCTGCGCGACTTCTTCGAGGTCGACCGGCGATCGATCGTCGTCTCGGCCCTGAAAGCGCTGGCCGACCAGAAAGCGCTCGATACCGATACCGTCGCGAAGGCGATGGCGAGATACCGCATCGATCCCGACAAGCCGGATCCGGTCTCCCTCTGAGGAGCCCGGGGGCCACGACGCCGTGAACGTTACCGTACCCGATCTCGGAGACTTCTCGGATGTCGAGGTCATCGAGATTCTCGTCAAGCCCGGCGACGTCGTCGGCGTCGACGATTCGCTGATCACGCTCGAGACCGAGAAGGCGACGATGGACGTGCCGTCGCCGGCGGCCGGCAAGGTCAGCGAGGTCAAGGTCGGTCCCGGCAGCACGGTCTCGACCGGCGATCTGATCGTCGTGCTCGAAGCCGACGATGCGAACGGCTCCGCCGAAGCGGCCGCCTCGACAGACACGGCCGATGAGCCCGGCGGCCCAGGCGGGTCGGCCGCGGCGGCGCCGGACGACGGCGAATCCGCCGGCGCCGCGGCGACCGATGCCGGCGAGGCCGCGGAATCGGGGTCCGACGAAGCCGCGAAAGCCGAACCCGAGCTCGTCGCCGTGCCCGAACTCGGCGACTTCAGCGACGTCGATGTCATCGAGGTTCTCGTTGCGGTCGGCGACGAGGTCGAGGCCGAGCAGGGACTGATCACGCTCGAGACCGACAAGGCGACGATGGACGTGCCGTCACCCGTGGCGGGCCGTGTGCTCGAGCTCAGGGTCGAGGCGGGCGGTACCGTCAACGCCGGCGATGCCGTGGCGCTCATCGAGCCGAGCGCGCCGGCAAAGGCGGCAGCCCGAAAGCCTGCGTCCGGCAAGAGCGAAGAGGTCGACAACGATGCTTCGGGCGCCGCAGCTGAATCCGGCGCCGAGGCGGAACCGTCCGGTGCAGCGGCGATCACGGCGGATCGTTTCGAGCAGACGACGACCGCGCTGCCGGCCGTCGGCATCGACGAAGCCGGCTTCTCGCGCGCGCACGCGAGTCCGTCCGTGCGCAAGCTCGCGCGCGAGCTTGGTGTCGATCTCGGGCGGGTCAGGGGCAGCGGCCGCAAGGGGCGGGTGACGGCCGACGACGTCAAGGCTTTCGTCAAGCGAATTCTGACGGAAGGCGGGCCGGGGCGCGGATGGCCCCGTACGCCTGAGGTCGACTTCGCAAAGTTCGGTCCCGTCGAGCAGGTCCGGTTGAGCCGCATTCAGAAGATCTCGGGGCCGAGGCTCGTGGCGAGCTGGGTCAATCTGCCGCACGTCACCCAGCACGACGAAGCCGATATCACCGAGCTCGAGGAGAAGCGGCAGGCGCTCAAGGAAGACGCCGCCGAGCGCAACCTGAAGCTGACGCCGCTGGCCTTCATCATACGCGCCGTCGTGCTGACGCTGGCCGATTTTCCGCAGTTTCGATCCTCGCTCGCGCCGGACGGCGAGAATCTGATCGTCAAGGGCTACTACCATCTCGGCTTCGCGGCCGATACGCCGAAGGGTCTCGTCGTGCCAGTCATTCGCGACGCCGACCGCAAGGACATCTTCGAGCTCGCGGGTGCGCTCGGCGAGCTCAGCGCGCGCGCGCGCGACGGCAAGCTCGGCGCCGACGATCTTCAGGGCGGCGTGTTCACCGTTTCGAGCCTCGGCGGCATCGGCGGCAGCTTCTTCACGCCGATCATCAATGCGCCGGAGGTCGCGATCCTCGGCGTCTCGCGCAGCAACCTAAAGCCCGTCTACGACGGCAAGGAATTCAAGCCGCGGCTGATGCTGCCGCTGTCGCTGTCATACGATCACCGCGTCATCGACGGTGCCCAGGCGGCGAGATTCATCACCGAGCTCGGCAAGACACTCGGCGAGATCGATCGACTCACGGCGGCGATTCCATGAGCGAGTCGCGAAAAGCCGATCTCGTCGTGCTCGGCGCGGGGCCGGGGGGCTACACCGCGGCCTTTCGGGCCGCCGATCTCGGCATGGACGTGACGCTCGTCGAACGCTGGCCCACGCTCGGCGGAGTCTGTCTCAACGTCGGCTGCATCCCGTCGAAAGCCCTGCTGCATGCCGCGCGCGTGCTCGAAGAGGCGAAGGAAGCGGCCGAGCTCGGCATCGATTTCGGCAAGCCGGGAATCGATCTCGACAAGCTTCGGGGCTGGAAGAACGGCATCGTCGGCAAGCTGACCGGCGGTCTCAATACGCTCGCGAAACAGCGCAAGGTCACGGTCGTGCACGGCACGGGGCGCTTCGCCGACTCGAACCGGCTGATCGTCGAAGGCGACAAGGGCAAGACGGAGATCGAGTTCGATCAGTGCATCATCGCGGCCGGCTCGGAGCCCGCGCTGCTGCCGAACCTGCCCGACGATCCGCGCATCATCGACTCGACCGGCGCGCTGGAGCTCGGCGGGTTGCCGAAACGCCTGCTCGTCGTCGGCGGCGGGATCATCGGGCTCGAGATGGCGACGGTCTACGAGGCGCTCGGTGTCGCCGTATCGGTCGTCGAGCTGACCGAGACGCTGATGCCAGGATGCGATCGCGATCTCGTTCGCCCGCTGCAAAAGCGCATCGCTTCACGCTACGAAGCGATCATGCTCGGCACCAAGGTCACGGGGTTCGAAGCCGGCAAGTCGGGAATTAAGGTCAGCTTCGAGGGCAAGCAGGCGCCCGATGGCCCCGAGACCTACGACAGTGTGCTCGTCGCGGTCGGCCGCAAGCCGAACGGAAAGGCCGTCGGCGCCGAAGCCGCCGGCGTCACGGTCGGCGAGCGCGGCTTCATCGAGGTCGACACGCAGATGCGGACGAACGTGCCGCACATCTTCGCGATCGGGGATATCGTCGGCCCGCCGATGCTGGCGCACAAGGCGACTCACGAGGGCCGCGTCGCGGCCGAGGTGGCGTCCGGCATGAAGACGCATTTCGATGCGCGGGTCGTGCCGTCGGTGGCCTATACGGATCCCGAGGTCGCCTGGGTCGGCGTGACCGAGGAAGAGGCGAAGGCCGGGAAGATCGGTTACGAGAAGGGCAGCTTCCCCTGGGCGGCGAGCGGCCGATCGCTCGCGCTCGGCCGGTCGGAAGGCATGACCAAGCTCCTGTTCGACGAGAAGACCGGCCAGATCATCGGCGCCGGCATCGTCGGCACGAATGCCGGCGAGCTGATTTCCGAGGCCGTGCTCGCGATCGAGCTCGGCTGCGATGCGGCGGATATCGGCCTGACGATCCACCCGCATCCGACGCTGTCCGAAACCCTGGCATTTTCGGCCGAAGCGGCCGAGGGCACGATCACCGACCTCTATATCCCGCGCAAATGATCGCATCGCGAGCGCTGACCTGTCGGACCGCCGCCGGGCTGATCGCGCTTTTCGTTGCCGGCTGTGCCCATGAGCCGGCGTTTCGCGCCGAGCTGCCTGAGACCGTCGATGCCGAGACCCGCGCGATCGCGGTCATCGGCGATCTTCAGCAGACGCCCGGCTTCGTCCGCTTCGTGCGCCGCCGCGAGGAAACGCGCCGCGAGCAGCTCGAGCTGATCGACGACCTCAAAGGCCGGATCGACGATCTCGGCGCGCTCGTCATCGTCGGCGATCTCGTCTATTCGGCGCGATCGGATCGCGACTGGAAACGTTTCGATGCGCTCGTTTCGCCGTTTGCCGCCGCCGTCCCTGTGCTGCCTGCGATCGGCAACCACGACTATCCGTGCATCCTTATACAAATATGCAGAAAATCAAATGTTTCCAGAGGAATGTTGCAGCGGTTTCCCTGGTTCGTGCCCGGCCAGCCTTATGCCGTCGACGCCGGCGATTTGAGGCTGCTTTTTCTCGACAGCGAGACCGGGCTCGAAGGCCAGGGCACGTGGCTCGCCGCTGAGCTCGACGCGGCACGCGGCCGCTATGCCGCGGCGCTCGTCTTCTTCCACCGGCCCCCGTTCACGAACTCGATCGACTGGGGCTCGGATCCGAGCCCCGACCTGCTCGACAACTTCGTCCCGCCGCTCGAGCGCGCCGGCCTGCCGGTCGTCGTGTTCAACGGCCATTTGCACGGCTTCGAGTACCTCGTTCGCGACGGCGTGCATTACGTGACGACAGCGGGCGGCGGCGGGCCGCGCGGCGCGATGAGCGACGAGCGGCCGTTCGATCGCTACCGCGGGCCCGATTGCCTTCAGCAGAGGAGAGGGACGGTATTTCGCCCGTTCAACTACGTACTGCTGCGCCGAACGTCGGACGGACTCGCCATCGAGGTTCGCGGATTCTGCGGCGGCGACGCCGCCGTCGTCCGTCTCGATTCGATCGAGATCCCGCTCTAGCCCGGTTTCGGCGTCTTCGGCCGGTACTCGCAGAGATCCGCGACGGGGCAGGCGTAACAAAGCGGCTTTTGCGCCTTGCAGACGTAGCGCCCGTGAAGAATGAGCCAGTGATGGGCGTTGCGCTTGTACTCGTCGGGCGTGAACTTGACGAGCCGCTGCTCGACCTCGTTGACGTTCTTGCCGGGGGCGAGGCCCGTGCGGTTCGCGACGCGAAAGATATGCGTATCGACGGCGATCGTCGGCTGCCCGAACGCCGTGTTGAGAACGACATTGGCGGTCTTGCGGCCGACTCCGGGCAGCGCCTCGAGCGCTTCGCGGTGCTCGGGCACCTCACTGCCATGCTCGTCGACGAGGATCCGGCACGTCCCGATGATGTTTTTGGCCTTGCTGTTGTAGAGGCCGATCGTGCGGATGTAGCGCTTCAGACCCTTCTCGCCGAGCTTCAGCATCGCCGCCGGCGTGTTGGCGGCGGCGAAAAGCCTGGCCGTCGCCTTGTTGACGCTGACGTCGGTGGCCTGCGCGGAAAGGATGACGGCGATCAGAAGCTCGAAGCTCGATCCGTAATGGAGCTCCGTCCGGGGATTCGGATTGGCTTCGGCGAGGCGCGAATAGATCGCCGCGCGCCTGGCTCGATTCACCTAGATCGATTCCCGCGCCGTCAGCCAGTTCCTGATCGCAAGCAGCGCGGCGAGGCCGAAGAACGCCCCCGGCGGCAGAATCGCGATCAGCATGCCGTCGAAGCCGAGCTCGATGGCGAATCTCTCGGCGCCCGGCCCGAGCAGCATTTCGAGGCCGGAGAACAGTGTCCCCGCGCCGAGAGCCTCGCGGGCCGCGCCGAGCGTGACGAGCACGGCGGCGAACCCGAGCCCCGTCGCGACCGCCGCCGCCGCCGAGTAGGCGACCGGCCGCCGGCTCGCGACCGTCTCGGCCTGCGCGAGAATGGCGCAGTTCGTGATGATCAGCGGAATGAAGAGCCCGAGCGTCTGATGCAGCTCGAAGAATAGCGCGCTCGTCAACAGGTCGATCGACGTCACGAGCGAAGCGATGATCAGCACGAAAAGCGGAATGCGCACGACGGGCACGAGCGCCGCACGCATGGACGATATCGCGATGTTCGTCATCAGCAGCACGGCGGCCGTCGCGAGGCCGAGCATGAGCCCGTTGACGAAGGTCGTCGTGACGGCCAGGAGCGGACAAAGCCCGAGGAGCTGGACGAGCGCCGCATTGTTGCGCCAGAGACCTTCGGTCCAGGGCACGGGAGCGATGGCTGTCGGGCTGCTGCTCATCTTCGGCTCTATTCGGGTGAGGCGCTGCCGCGCGATTCGGCTTCGCGCCGCGCCCTGGCGATGAGCTCGTCGCGATGCGCGTCGAAGTATAGCAGCGTGTTGTGGACGGCCTGGACGACGGCCCGCGGCGTAACCGTCGCACCGGTGATCGAGTCGAACACGCCGTCGTCCCTGGTCAGCGCCCAGTCGACGGCAGCCGGATCGTTGACGCTCGCACCGTCGAACTGCAGCAGCCAGCCGGATTTCTCGATGTCGATCAGGTCGCCGAGTCCCGGCGTCTCGCGATGGCTGACGACTCTGACGCCGGTAACCTCTCCCGAGCCGACGTCGATGCCGATCAGCAGATAGATCGGCGCGTTGTAGCCGCCGGGGGCGATGCTCGCGAAGATTGCCGCGAGCGGCTCGGTGCCGTCGACGGGCACGAAGACGTCGATCGGCTCGTCGCTGCCGAGCAGCGCTTCGTCCTCGGCCGTGATCAGCACGGGGTCGAGGTCGCGTTCGAGCAGGCGTTCGTCGAGCACGCTCGACAGGCTTGCGAGCAGGCGCGCGCGCTGATTCTCCGCAATGCGCTCATGGCTGAATTCCCAGCTCGCCGTCACGAGCACGGCCGCGGCGGCCGCGATCGCCGCGACCAGAAGCACCGTCGCGAGCGGCTTGCCTTCAGCCATGGCCGAAGACCCTCGGACGCGTGTAGCGATCGATCAGCGGCACGGCGGCGTTCATGATCAGGACGGCGAACGCGACGCCGTCCGGGTATCCGCCCCAGGTCCGGATCGCGAAGGTCAGGAAGCCGATCGAGCAGCCGTAGATCAACCGCCCGCGTATCGTCGCAGCGGCCGAAACGGGATCGGTCGCGATGAAAAACGCACCGAGCAGCGCGGCGCCGCTGAACAGATGAAATCCGGGCCCGGCATATCCGGCCGGGTCGAAGGCGAACAGCAGGCCCGACGGAATCACGAGACCCGCGAGCATCGCGATCGGAATGTGCCAGCGGATGATGCCGGCCGACAGCAGATACAGCCCGCCCAGAATCAGGAAATTGCCGACCCATTCCCAGCCGCGCCCGCCGAAGTCGCCGAACAGCGAGTTTGCCCGGATCTCGGTGAAGGTCTGACCGGAACGCAGCCCCTCCTTGACGAGATCGAGCGGCGTCGCCCGCGTCATCGCGTCGAGGCCGAGCTCGGGAGGCAGCGTGCCCGTGAAGGCATAGGCGAGGTGCGCGAGCGGCTCGAGATGGACGTAATCGATGTCGCCCATGCGCGGCGGCACCCATCGGGTCATCTCGACGGGAAACGACAACAGCAGGATCGCGTAGCCGACCATCGCCGGATTGAACAGGTTCTTGCCGAGACCGCCGTAAAGCTGCTTCGCGAGCACGATGGCCGAGACACCGCCTGCCGCCGGAACCCACCATGGCACGAGCGGCGGCATCGAGAACGCGAGCAGGGCCGCCGTCACGACGGCGCTGCCGTCGCCGAGCGCCGGCTGGATCGGCCGGCCGCGGATCCGGAGCATGGCCGCCTCGGCCAGCACCGACGCGGCCGCGCAAACTAGGAAATTGATCACGAGCCCGAAGCCAAAGAACCAGACGTAGCAGGCCGCGGCCGGAACGAGCGCGTAAAGCACGCGGCGCATGATGACGGGCACGGCATGTTTCGGCGGGCTGTGCGGCGCCGTCTTGACCCCGAAACGCGCCGTCTCAGCCGACATCGGTCTCGCCCTTGCGTTCGCGGCCGCGCGCGACGGCCGCGCGGATTGCCTCGACCCGATCTTCCTCGCTGCCGAGCATGCGTTTGATCTCGTCGCGGCGCTGCTCATCGGCCACGGCCGCCTCGTGCCGGCGTTGCTCGCGCAGGCGATACCGCTCGTCGGATTGCTGCGAGAACGCCTCCCGCGCGTCGCTGCTACGCACAAGCTCCTTGGCGTCGCGAAACGACTGAGTCAGCAGAATCTGGCTCGGGCAGACGACGTCGCAAAGCCCGCACTCGATGCAATCGAAAAGGTCGAGCTCGTTCAGCATGGCCACGTTCGAGGCCCGTGCCGCGAGCACGAGATCCTGCGGTTGCAGGCGCGCCGGGCAGACGATAGAGCATTCGCCGCAGCGGATGCAGGGCCATTCGTGCGAATCGCGCCGCACCTCGGGCGCCGAGGCGACGATGATGCAATTGCTCGCTTTCGTGACCGGCAGGTCATCGCTCCCCATGGCAAAACCCATCATGCTGCCGCCCTGAATGAGCCGCACGGTTTCGCCGCGATAGCCGCCGCAGGCCGCAATCAGATCCGCAATCGGCGTGCCGATCATCGCCTCGATGTTGCAGGGCTCGGCAACGCCCGCTCCAGTGACGGTGACGATGCGCCGCGTCAGCGGTTCGCCGTGGCGGAAGTAACGGTGCACGGCGTAAGCCGTCGCGACGTTCTGACAGATAAAGCCGACGTCCCCGGGAAAGCGCCCGCTCGGAACCTCGACTTCGGTGAGCACGTCGACGAGCTGCCGCTCGCCGCCGGCCGGATAGATCGACGGCAACTCCGCGATGGATAGACGCTCGATGCCGAGCGCTTCCCCGGCGGCCGTGATCGCATCGATCGCTTGCGGCTTGTCGCGCTCGATCGCGACGATGCACTCTTTCGCATCGACGAGTTGTCGCAGAATCTCGGCACCGTCGAGAATCTCCTTTGCCGATTCGCGCATCAGCATGTCGTCGCAGCTTATGTAGGGCTCGCACTCGGCGCCGTTGATGATCAACAGCTCGCACGCGACGCCGGATGCGAGCCTGAGCTTGGCCGCCGCGGGAAAGACGGCGCCGCCGAGGCCGACGATGCCGGCCGCCCGGATCTGCTCGAGCTTGGCTTCGAGTGTCGCGCCGGGCTCGACCGGGGCCGGCTCGCGCACCGCGCGATCGGCGCCGTCCGTTTCGATGACGACGCACTGCTCCACGACCACGGCGGACGCGAGCGGCACTTCGCGGGCCTCGATCGCGACGACCGTGCCCGACGTCGGCGCATGCACGTCGGCGGCGTCGATCGAGTTGGCGCGCGCGATCGTCTCGCCGCGCAGCGCCGGTTGCCCTACCTCGACGACGGGCACTGCGGCGGGCCCGCGGTGCTGGCGCGTGCTGACGATCAGGCGCGGTGGAATGAAGGCCTTGTGGATCGGCCGCGCCGTCGATTCCGTCTTGTTCGCTGGCAGCCGCATCCCACCCGTCAGGCGCCGCCTCGGCGTGAACTTAAGCATTGCGTTCGACCATCGAGATGCAGTCGACGGGGCAGGGCGGCAGACAGAGCTCGCAGCCCGTGCAATGGGCCGCGATGACCGTGTGCATGCGCTGCGGCAGACCCGCGATCGCGTCGACGGGACAGGCTTCGGCACAGCGGTTGCAGCCGATGCAGACCGACTCGTCGATCAGCGCGCGCTTTAGCATGCTGGCGCGGCCCAGGCTCTCGTCGACCGGCACGGGGTCGCGGCCGAGCAGGCCCGCCAGCGCGCGCACCGTCTCGACGCCGCCCGGCGGGCAGCGATTGATGTCGGCGGCGCCGTCGGCGATCGCCTCGGCATACGGCCTGCACCCGGCGTAGCCGCACTGCGCGCACTGGATCCGCGGCAGCAGGCGCTCGATCGCGTCGACGGCCGAGTCGTCGGCCTTGCCGAGCATGCGGGCGGAAACGACGAGAATCGTGGAAAGTCCTGTTGCCAGCCCGACCAGTATGACGATACCGCTGAGCATGCCGGTTCTAGAGTCGGGCGAAGCCCGTGAAGCCGAGAAACGCGAGCGACAGAATACCGGCCGTGACGAGCGCGATCGCGCTGCCGCGAAACGGCGCCGGAACATCGGCGAGCTCGAGCCGCTCGCGCAGGCCCGCGAGCAGGGCGAGCACGAGACCGAAGCCGAGCGCGGCGCCCGCGCCGTAGAATATCGCCGCCAGCAGGCTCCGGCTCGCCGTCGAGTTGAGCAGGGCGACGCCGAGCACGGCGCAATTGCTTGCGATCAGCGGGATGTAGAGGCCCAGGACCCGGTGCAGGAGAGGCGAGAAGCGACGGACGAGAAGGTCTGTGAGCTGTACGGCCGCGCCGATGATCAGAATGAATGCGATCAACCTCAGATACTCGATCTCGTACGGGATCAGCAACCACCGTTCGACCAGATGTGAGAGCGCCGACGCCGTCGTCAGCACGAGACCGGTGGCGAGCCCCATGCCGACGGCCCCCTCGAGCCGCCGCGACGCGCCCATGAAAGGGCAAAGCCCGAGGAACTGGACCAACACGAAGTTGTTCACCAGTGCCGCGGCAATGATGATCAGAGCGAGCTCGGTCACGGTCAGCGCACCTGCATGCCGGGCGTTGCGCCCGAGTCCGGGCTCAACAGATAGATGTCATCGCCGCCGGGTCCGGCCGCGAGAATCATGCCCTCGGAGACGCCGAAGCGCATCTTTCTCGGCTCGAGATTGGCAACGACGACGACCTTGCGCCCTTGCAACGACTCCGGCTCGTAGGCGCTGCGGATGCCTGCGAATACGGTGCGCTCTCCGTCACCGATATCGAGCCTGAGCTTAAGCAGCTTGTCGGCGCCGTCGACGAGCGAGGCCTCGAGAATCTCGGCAACGCGCAGATCGATCTTGAGAAAGGTGTCGAGATCGATCTTGCCGTCGTGCGTCTCTTCCAAGCCCTTCGCTCCCTCTGAGGCTTCCGCCAAGATCGCCGCCACCGTCGAATCCTCGACGCGGTTCAAGAGCGGCTTGAACTTCTCGATCCGGCCGCCGAGCAACGGCGTATCGACAGAGCTCCATGTCAACTCGCCACCGCCGAGAAAGGCCTCGGCCCGCCCGGCAACGGATGGAATCACCGGCTTCAGCAAAACTATCAGGCTCCGGAAAAGATTCAAGCCGAGCGTGCAGGTCGCGAGCACGGCGGCTTCGCTTCCCGGCTCCTTGATCGCAAGCCAGGGCTTTTGCTCGTCGATCATCTGATTGGCCCGATCGGCGAGCGCCATGATCCTGCGAATCGCACGCGCATAGCGTCTCGCTTCATAGTCCTCGGCGATCTCGGCCGCGGCCTCGCGAAACTCGGCGAAGAGCGTCTCGTCGGGCAGGGAATCCGCAAGCACGCCGCCGTTGATCCTCTGGACGAAGCCGGCGCAGCGGCTCGCGATGTTGACGAGCTTGCCGACGAGATCGGCATTGACCTTGGCGACGAAATCGTCGAAGCGGAAGTCGATATCTTCGACGCCCGGGCTCAGTTTCGAGGCGTAGTAATAACGCAGGTAATCGGGCTCGAGATACTTCGCGAATCCCGCCATCGTGACGTTGCCGCCGCGGCTCTTCGACATCTTCTCGCCGTCGATGGTCAAAAAACCGTGCGGAAAGACGCCCGTCGGGCGCCTGTAGCCCGCGCCTGACAGCATGGCCGGCCAGAACAGCGCGTGGAAATAGACGATGTCCTTGCCGATGAAGTGATAGAGCTCGGCATCGCTGTCCTCGCCCCACCAGGCGTCAAAATCGAGCCCCTTCTTCTCGCAGAGATTCAGAAAGCTCGCCATGTAGCCGATCGGCGCATCGAACCAGACATAGAAGTACTTGCCGGGCTCGTCGGGAATCTCGAAGCCGAAGTAGGGCGCATCGCGCGAGATATCCCAGTCCTTGAGTCCCGCCTCGAACCATTCATTGAGCTTTCGCCGTACCGATTCGTCGACATGGCCTTCGATCCAGGCTTTCAGATCGCCTGCGAAGCCGCTGAGCTTGAAGAACAGATGCTCGGACTTGCGCTCGACGGGCTTCGTGCCCGAGATCACCGAGACCGGATCGATCATGTCGAGCGGCGTATACGTCGCGCTGCATTTGCCGCAGGAATCGCCGTTCTGATCGGGCGACTTGCACACCGGGCAGGTTCCGCGAACGTAGCGGTCCGGCAGGAACATCTGCTTGACCTCGTCGTAAGCCTGGCTGATCTCGCGCCGCTCGATCAGGCCGGCCTCGACGTGGCGGCGGTAGATCCCGATCGTCAGCCGCTCGTTCTCGGGCGCGTGCGTCGACAGGTAATTGTCGACGCTGATGCCGTAGGTCTCGAAGTCGCGCCGGTGCTCGGCGACGATCTCGTCGATCAGGGCCTCGGGCGAGATGCCCCGGGCCTCGGCGCTCAGCATCGTCGGCGTGCCGTGGGCGTCGCTCGCGCAGACGTAGATACAGTTGTGTTCGCGTAGCCGCTGGAAGCGAACCCAGACGTCCGTTTGCACGTACTCGACCAGATGGCCGACGTGCAGGGAGCTGTTCGCATACGGCAGGGCGCTCGTGACGAGGATATTGCGGGTCTGGCTCAAGGAAGGCTCCGGATGGCTCGGTCGGTATTGTGCCAGTGTCGAGCACGGCCGTGCAGCACCGTGAATGGCTGGTCGGAGATCGCCGCCCTTGAGCTGTCGCAATTCGACTCCGTCAGCGAGCGTGACGATCGACCGATCAAGCTGGCGGAAGACCCGATCACTCAGGTGACGTCCCGACGCGCCCCCGGTCCCGTGCGGCGAGCAGCGCCCCGATCGCGATGTCGTAATCCATCGTCTCGCCGCTCCAGCGGCTCGCGATCGTGTCGGGCCCGATGCGAATGCCCCTCTTCTCGTTGAGCTCGCCGAGGATGTTTCCGCGGAAACATTCGTCAATGAGGATGTGGTCGTCGAGCTGCGTGCCATCGGGCCGGCTGAAGCGGAACTCGCCCGCCTCGGTCCGCTCGAGTCCATAGCTGCCCTCGTGCACAAGATGGTGGTGGAAGTGACAGAGCGTGACGAGGTTCCCGAGTTTCGTCTCGCCACCCTCGGCCCAGTGCACGACGTGGTGGCCCTCGGTGAAACGAGTATGGGTGCAGCCCGGAAACCGACAGCCGCCGTCGCGAGCCTTGAGGGCCCGCTGGATCGCGACCGGAATCGCGCGGGTCTTGCGGCCGATGTTGAGCGGGTGACCGTTTTCGTCCTCGACGATACCGACGAGCGAGCCGTCGCAGGCGAGACGGCGCGCCGTTTCGACCGCGAGCACCGGACCATCCTCGGCCTCGGAGAGCGCGGCCCCGATCGCTGCTACCGGCTGATCGCTCAGCAGGCGCTGATCGATATGAACGACGACCTGATAGCGGTCGCCCGAGGCACTCGAGCTCTCGGCATCTGCCGTTGCCAGAAACTGCTCGGCCATCAGTCTCAAGCCTTCGGCCCGGCGCCGGCCGAAACCATCATAGGTCCAGTCGCGCTCGCCGGGCTCGTTGCAGCTTTGAGCTTCGGCGAGCTCGGCCGCGCGTTCGATGGCCTTTTTGACGAGCTCCCCGACCTCGGCCGGGACTCTCGCCTGAATCAGCAGCGAGCCGTCGTCGTCATGCCGGTAATGCACGCTTCGCTGCCGGTGACTCTCGGCCGCGGCCGCCGCCTCTTCCATGCGCTCGACCCGCCGAAAGAGCCGCACCGTGCGCTCGACATGCGACGCCGTGCCGTGATGCGCGATATTGAGGAGAATGTCCTCGTTCTCCGGTTTCGCGATCCGCGTCATGGCCCTGACTTTGGAGTAGGAGACTTGCCCGTCGCGAAAGGCCGCGTTGATCTTCGGCAGGCCACGGATCGCATGGGCCACGCGAAGCCTCTCGCGGGCCGAGACTTCCTCGATACCGCAATGGAGATTGAGCCACTGGGCGCAGCTCGCCATGCCGGGCCCGGTCCATCGCTTCGAGTCGTCGAATTCGGCGATGAGTTCGAGAAACCGGTGAGTCGCCGCCGTGATCTCGCCCCAGAGTTGGAGGATCTGCGCCTCGATCGATTCCATGATTCGCTCCCTTAATAGTGTATGAATATAAGTGGTATCCACTTAGCTCCATCAACCCCTACATGTTGTGTTCTGCCTTTCGGGCGATTTGCGCATAGGTGACCGGCTCGGTCACGAGCGCCTGTTCAAGCATGCGGTAGAACAGCAGGCCCCGTGAGCGCGAAGTTCGCCGGTTGAAGCGGAACGTGAACTCATCCAGGTAGTAGTCGAATTGTTGGGGCCGCACGGCGCCTTGATGCGTCCCCATGAGCCAGCGCTTGAGCAGGGAGGCCACGCGATGGACGCCCGGCATCGTCACATGCGCCGGATCCTCGGCACCGAGCATGACGGTCTTCTCGCGTTGATAGCCGTGTTGTTCGAGTTCGCCATAGGCAGCGGAGCCGTCGGTGCGAACCACCGAGCCTGGCTCGATCGACTTCAGTACGAACGGCAACACCGATTCGGCGGACTGGTCGCTGACACGCCGCAGTCGTATGCGGCCAAAGCCCTTCGGCTCCGTGATCTCCACAGCGATCATCACAATCGAGCGCAGCGCCTTGCGCTTCTTGGCAAGTCGTTGTTTTTTCTTTATATCCCGGAGGTTCTTCGGCGCAGAGCGGCCGACGATCGACTCATCCACCTCCACCACGCCGTGCAGACGTTCCCGGCCCGGGCGGATCATGGCACGCCGGAGCCGATGCAGCATCGCCCAGGCCGTTTGGTAACTGCCCAGCCCCAGGACACGCTGTAGACCCAGCGCATTGACGCCCTGCTTCTGATTGACGATGTACCACACGGCCGCTAGCCAGCTCCGCAGCGGCGTGCGGGTCTTGTCGAAGATCGTACCGGCCGTCACCGTGCTCTGATGCCGGCACAGGCTGCAGATCCACCGACCTCGGCTGCCATGAAACGCTTCGCCGGACTCCCCGCAGCTTGGACACACAAAGCCGTGACGCCAGCGTACCGCCTCCAGATACTGACGGCAGGCCTCATCGTCAGGAAACCAATCCAGAAACTGATCCCAGGTCCGTGGGTAATCACGGCCTGCAACGGGCATCTTGGGTTCGTCCGGCACCACTACATCTTGTATGATGTGGAGCTAACTAGATACCCCTT